>CAYWFG010000058.1:0-2878 GCA_964458185.1 uncultured Zetaproteobacteria bacterium | reverse complement strand
TGCCATGAACACAATAACCTATAGTACAAAGGTGATAACAAGCAGTATTTTGCTTTTACTCGTATCTGCTGCACCGGCTTTTGCGCACACCGATGCTGCGAGTTTGCAGGGTGGCTTTATGAGTGGTTTTATGCACCCGATTTCGGGGCTTGATCATGTCGTTGCGATGGTGGCTGTTGGTTTATGGGGGGCTTTTTTAGGCCAGCCTGCTATCTGGATATTACCAGTTACTTTTCCGTTAGTTATGGCGTTTGGTGGCGCACTGGGTGTCGCAGGCGTACCAATTCCCTACGTTGAAACAGGCGTTGCATTATCAGGTGTGGTGTTAGGGCTTGCTGTATTACTCGCAGTGCGTCCACCCATGTGGGTTGCGGCGGTTGTTGTCGGTATATTCGCCATCTTTCATGGCTACGCACATGGTGTGGAATTGCCAAATGCGGTCAATCCATTGATTTATAGTATCGGTTTCGTCATTGCAACCGGGCTATTACACCTTACAGGTATTGCGATTGGTGAGCTTAAGCGTTTACCTTTGGGTGAGGTGGTGGTAAGAACGGGTGGGGCGATTATTAGCTTGATTGGACTGGGTTTTCTGACGCATGTTATTTCTGCATAACGTTAGGGTTTAAGTTCAAAATCGGCATTCTTCATTCAGGCTATAAATAGGTTTCAATCACAAATACCCGCATGACATTTTCTTTGCGCATATCGTTTTTTCTTTGTTTGATGTTACTGCCACAGCTCGCATTGGCTCATAGCCCGATCAAAGGCATTGGCGATTTTTTAAATGGTATGCTCCATCCTCTACTGGTTCCAGCCCAGGTGCTTATTATTCTTGCCCTGGGCTTGTGGTATGGGCAGCATCAGCCTGCAGAAAATAAAGTGTCTGTCCTGGCATTTTTGTTTGCAACCATTGCCGGGCTGGTCGTCAGCGGTTTTTCTATGACGGCTGATGTATCAGTTCTGCTGCTGATTGGTGCGACTGTTATCGGACTAATAATCATTAGCGGTATCTCCGCGCCTCAGGGTTTTTATATTTTTCTGGGGATATCCGCTGGCTTTATTGTCGGCCTGGATTCAGCGCAGGAATCCCTGGCCGGTAAGGCAAAAATCATATCGTTGTTTGGTAGTGGTGTCGGCATTTATTTTTTGCTGCTATATGTGATGGCGATCTCAGAAACTCTAAGTGTCAAACATTGGCAAATTATTGCCGTGCGAGTGATTGCTTCCTGGCTAAGTGCTAGCGCAATGATGGTGCTTGCGCTCAGTTTCTCCCATTAATACCAGGGCGTCCTGTATGTTTTTTATTAAAAAGAGCATCCTGTTTTTTATTCTGTTGATCGTATCCACTGCCAGTTATGCCGACCTTGTAAAACCCGCATTGATTGAAATTACCGTGAATAAGCAGGGCGAGGTAAACGTTAATATACGAGCCAGTATCGAGGCCTTGCTGACAGGCATTAATGGACGCTATAAAAATACACGGGATGCGCCGAATGCTGACGAATACGACAAATTAAGACGCATGACGCCTGCTGAGTTAGCGCCCGAATTCAAAAAATTTGAAAACACCTTTCTTGACCAGATTGTTATTGTCGATAATAAACAGCACAGAATTTCATTATCTATCAAGCAGGTCAAGATTCCACCGCGCGGTTATCCCAAAGTTCCCCGCATCAGTGTCATTGACCTTGTCGGCAAGGTGGATTTATCCGCCGAGTCGGTGCAATGTTATTACCCTCTGTCATTTAGTGACTATGCGGTTCGCTTAAAACAGGTCGATCTGGAAAAACAAAAATTTCACTGGTCTCAATGGCAATGGTTGCGCAATGACAAACTCAGCGAACCTTTATCCATCACTGAAATTGTGGCACGCAAACCGCTCTATAAAACCATTGCCAATTATATTGAACTTGGCTTTAAACATATCCTGCCGAAAGGTACCGATCATATTCTGTTCATACTGGGATTGTTTTTGTTTTCGAGTTCACTTCGACCCTTGTTGTGGCAGGTCACCATGTTTACCATCGCCCATACCATTACCCTGGGTTTGGCAATGAATGGTCTGTTCAATTTACCGGCGCAGATTGTGCAACCGTTGATTGCGCTGTCGATTGTTTATGTCGGTGTAGAAAATGTTTTTGCCAGAGGTCTGCAAAAAAGCCGGTTGGTACTGGTGTTCGCTTTCGGCTTACTGCACGGTCTGGGTTTTGCCAGTATGCTGGCAGATTTTGGCATGCCTGAAAATGCTTTTGCGACGGCATTAATCAGTTTTAATGTTGGCGTAGAACTGGGGCAACTAACCATTTTGCTTGCAGCTTATTTATTGATCGGTTTCTGGTTCGGGAAACGCGCCTGGTATAAAACATTGGTCATTAATCCTGCCTCGATAGTGATCGCGATAATTGCGTTTTACTGGTTTATTGACCGGCTGGATATCGGTATTTTATAGAGACAAAGTCGGCACAGATAGATTTAATGAAATTAGTTTTTGCGTTGTTTGCGTTTTTCGCGGCAAATAATTGTTTTTGTTTGTGAGCCTGTGGATGTCTCAACGTTTCAAAGATGCTGTATAATTCCGCCACCAAAACATATCAAAACCATACGAGAAAATCATGTCATTAATCAAACCTTTCGCCGGCCTGCGTCCGGTACCCGAACGTGCAGAAGAAGTTGTTGCGCCGCCTTATGATGTTTTGAATTCTGCCGAGGCGCGTGAGCGTGCTGCCGGCCGCCCCTGGAGTTTTCTGCATATTTCCAAAGCCGAGATTGACCTGCCGGAAGGCACCGACCCTTATGATCCGTTGGTTTATGCCAAGTCTGCGGAAAACATGCAAAAGATGTTGCAGGAAGGTATTTTGATCCGTGAAGAAAAACC
>CAYWFG010000057.1:0-2913 GCA_964458185.1 uncultured Zetaproteobacteria bacterium | reverse complement strand
ACGCAGGAGCATGGGAACGAGAGGCTGGTTTTAGTATAACTGCGTAACATCAGTTAGATATTATTTTCAGAATAAGCTAAAACATAAAAGACTTACCGTGATAGTTACAATATTCTGTTTTCAGCCCTTTCAATGCCCTTTGTAAAGGGGGTATTCCATGCATATTTCTTAACGCTTTAAAAGCGATTATCTTCATCCAACGCACAGAAGAGCTTAGGTCTAAAAAGTTTAGTTTTTAGTAGGGTATTATCCTACCTACCCCCCCCCGTTTTTGTTTACTTTCTGCTCTATGCGTATAGAATATGCTTGCTATTTTAGCATAGAAGGATTTTTTTATGAAAAATGAAACACAGTGGGCATTCGCGCCACCCAATCTAAAAACCATGCTCGCAGCCATGCTGCTGGCTTTTTTGGCATTGATGCCAATGCAGGCATTTGCGGGTTTATCATACCATACGGTTACGCTGCAGAATGATGGCACACTGCTCGCGTGGGGGTATAACATCTACGGTCAACTCGGCGATGGCACGACCACAAACAGAAGTAACCCTGTCGTGGTCACCGATGCCTTAGGCAATACCATTACGGGTATTCAGAGCGTGAGTGCTGGTGTATTCCATACAGTCGCGCTAAAAACCGATGGCACGCTGCTCGCGTGGGGGCGTAATAATAAAGGTCAACTCGGGGATGGTACACTCGTAAACAGAAGCAACCCTATCGTGGTCACCGATGCCTTAGGCAATACCATTACGGGTATTCAGAGTGTGAGTGCTGGGGGCGACTCTACAGTCGCGCTAAAAACCGATGGCACACTGCTCGCGTGGGGGTATAACATCTACGGTCAACTCGGCGATGGCACCACCACAAAAAAAATAAATCCTGTCGTGGTCACTGATGCCTTAGGCAATACCATTACGGGTATTCAGAGTGTGAGTGCTGGGTACCGGCATACAGTCGCGCTAAAAACCGATAGGACGCTGCTCGCGTGGGGGTATAATCTCTACGGTCGACTCGGCGATGGCACCACCACAACCAAACACAACCCTGTCATGGTCACCGATGCATTAGGTAATACCATTACGGGTATTCAGAGTGTGGATGCTGGCCGCTGGCATACAGTCGCGCTAAAAACCGATGGCACACTGCTCGCATGGGGGCGTAACACCTCTGGCCAACTCGGCGATGGCACCACCACAAAAAAAATAAATCCTGTCGTGGTCACCGATGCCTTAGGCAATACCATTACGGGTATTCAGAGTATAACTGCTGGAGGATTTCATACAGTCGCGCTAAAAACCGATGGTACACTGCTCGCGTGGGGGGAGAACACCGCTGGTTCACTCGGCGATGGCACCACCACAAAAAAAATCAACCCTGTCGTGGTAACAGATTCATTAACCAATAGAATTACTACGGGCATTCAGACTATGACTACTGGGTTCAGCCATACAGTCGCGCTAAAAACCGATGGTACACTGCTTGCGTGGGGGTATAACGTCTACGGTCAACTCGGCGATGGCACGGTCACAAACAAAAGCAACCCTGTCGTGGTCACCGATGCATTAGGCAATGCGATCAGCAATGTGGCAAGCCTGATGAATGTAGTGGCAAGCAGTGGTGATACGACCCCACCTGTAGTCACCGCACCCATTGATATTTATGTTTCAGCGGTTGATATTAACGGTACCCCTGCCAGCAACAGCTTGATCACCACCTTCTTGGCGCAAGTATCGGCAATAGACAATATCGACGGTAGCCTAACACCCACCAACAATGCACTTACAATATTCCCCATCGGCATCACTACGGTAACATTTACTGCTACCGATGCTGCAGGCAATATTGGCACGGCGACTGCTACTGTGACGGTGCAATCTCTGGCAACACCTGTCATTAGCAACATCGCCAATGGCGCGACACTCGCTGGAACGAGTCAAACGTTTAACTGGGTGGATACAGGTGCATCATCGTACCGTTTGCTTGTTGGTGCTAGGTTTGGCGGCAGTGGTTATTTTGATTCGCTTGGATTGGCTGCTGGCACAACATCGGTCACCGCGACAGGATTGCCTGAAAAAGGTGTGCCTATCTATGTACGCTTGTATGCTTGGACTGGCGGTGTTTGGCTCAAAAAGGATCAAACCTATGTCGGTGCAGCCAAAACGATTGCGACTGTGACCTCCCCAGCCAATGGCGTAACACTGGCAGCCACCAGCCAAACCTTCAGTTGGACAGATACAGGTGCGGATAAATACTTCTTGAAGGTGGGTAACTTTAGTGTTGGCGGTAGTGATTTGTACTCATCAGGACTACTCGCTGCGGGTACCACATCGGTGACAGTTTCAGGTTTACCCAACGATGGCTCGACGATTCACGCACGCCTCTACACATGGGGCAATGGGGGATGGCAAACCAGCGACACCAGTTATGTCGCCATGCCCAACACGGGAACGGTTGCTGCTCCAGCCAATGGCGCAACATTAGCATCACCCAATCAGACCTTCACATGGGTCGATACGGGTGCGCCGTTTTATTACTTTATTGTGGGTACGGCGCTGGGACGTGCTGATATTCATCAATCGGGTAACTTGGCAGCAGGCACAACATCTGCTGCAGTTTCAGGCTTACCAACAGGCGGCGTTCCGATTTATGTTCGCCTTTATAGTTGGGGCAATGGTAGTTGGAATATAAGTAATTCTACGTATACTTCAGCACCGTAGTTTCAATTGAATAATAAAAAAAGGCGACCTTTTGGTCGCCTTTTTTTATTTACCCATCGACAGTTTTCGGCTTCCCTTTTAAGACGGGACAGCAATAAAATCAAGGGGTTACAGCATGTTAGAAAATTACTTTTTTAGTTGCAGCTTGTCCCGTCTTAAAAGGAAAGCCCGAAGTTTACCCTGTCATTCTGCCCGA
>CAYWFG010000056.1:0-3005 GCA_964458185.1 uncultured Zetaproteobacteria bacterium | reverse complement strand
CCCGCTTCATGGCCTACAAGCCGGTGCGCAGCATCAACGACTTCGTCGCCCACGAGATTCTCGAACGCAAAGATCTGGGCGAAGCCATCCGTTCCATCTCCGGCCAGCTCAAGACCATCCACGCCATGGAGCACGACGCGGCGCGACTGGTGGCATCCATCGACATCCTGAAAACCGCCAGTGGCCGCGCCGGACGCTACATTGATCAGTGGATCGAACTAAACACCCTGGACTTCACCCTTGCCCGGCACGACTACCTGCAACGTCAACGCGAGTATGTAAAAACCAGGAAGCAGCAGAACGACTACCGCCGCGAACTGGAGGAAAACGAGACCGAAACCGAGCTGGCCGAACAGCGCCGGCAGCAACAGCATGATCAGCTGGTTCAACTGGAAGCCCAACGCATGGGGATCAGCGCCCTGCAGCAGAAGGATAAACTGGAAAAACAGCGCCAGCAACAGCAGATCGAGCTCACCAGCATCGCCCGGCAACTACTGGAACAGGACCAGATACTGGAGCAGAACCTGCAGGCCAGTCGTGCCATCGAACAGGATCTGCTTGATGCCGAATTATTGACGGAGCTACCCGATATCGCCGACATGCAGCTGCGCCAGCTAACGCACAAGCTGATACAGCAAGGTGGCCGTGTCGAGCTGGACATCCCGGCCCTGCTACAAAAAGACATGATGAATGACCTTTCGCCACTGGAGCAGCAGCTGGATCAGGCTCGCGCCAGCCAGCGCCTGCACAACCAGTGGCTGGAAGCCTGGCAGCAGTCAGATAGCCGAATCGGCGGCCCGTCCCTGCAGGAGCAACTGGCGGAACTGGCTCACAAACGTCGCAGCCGCTATGAACAGCTAAAGAGTCAGGTGCAGCAGAAAGAGCAGGAAATCGAACGCCTGCAGGCACAGAAAGTCAACTACCCGGCCTACGTGAAGCGGGCACTGGCGGCCATCAGCCAGCAGTGCCCACAGGCCGATCCACGCGTGTTGTGCGACCAGGTGGAAGTCAGCGACCCGCGCTGGCAGATGGCCATCGAAGGCTACCTGGGCATGGCGCGATTTTCCATCATCGTCGATGCCGACTACGAGGCCGAGGCGATACGCATCGTGCGTGCCATGCCAGGACGCGACAACCGTGCACGTATTATCCAGGGTAGCCAGGCACAGCACGACGCCGAGCGCCTGAGCCAGCCTGCCGATTCAATCATCCACCTGCTAACCTTCAGCCATGCCACGGCGAAGCACTATCTCACCGCCAGTTATGGCAACGTAGTACAGGTGACCTCTGCCGAGGAACTACGTCACACCCGCCGTGGCCTGACCGCCGACGGCATGGGTGCCGGCGGTTACAGCATGTTCCGCTGCGACCTGTCCGACGGCGAACTGGTGTTCGGTGTCGCCGCCCGCGAGCGGGCGCTCAAGGCCAAACAGGACGAACTGAGCGAGCTGCATGCACAGTGGCAACAGGCCAACAACCACATGCAGACGGTGGTACGTCTGCTGGACAACGTCAAATGCCTGCAGCCTCTACAGTATGCCGACACCATCACCGACATGCTGACGATACACCGCGAACTACAGAAACTGGAAAATCTGCTGGATCAGCTCGACCTCTCCAAACACCGGGAACTGGAACAACAGCTACAAAAATTGCGCGAACAGGATCAAACACTCAAACAACAACTGGATAAGCTAAAGGTAAGCAAGGGTGAACTGAATGAAAAGATTCGCAAGATCACTGATCACAGCAAGCTGCTAGATAAAGAACAGGACCAGGCGTTAAAGGTCGTTGAAACCTGTGAACAGAACCTGCGCGCCATTGTCAGCCAGTGGCCTGATTTCGATGCCGATGCCCGCCTTGCCACAGCTGAAAAAGAAGCCGACGACATGAGTGCCGATGCCGCTGTCACCGCCCGCAACTTCCGCCAGGAAATCGAGCACGATCTGCGTAGCCTGGAACGCAAAATGGATGAGACCATCCAGCAACACAACCAGCACTGCCAGCCCGGTGACGCCATTATCTACCACAGCTTCAATGGCGACTACGATGCCGCCCTGTTCGGCGCTATCTGCGAACTGCAGCGTGACCTTGACCGGGTCTACAACCGCCTGAAAAACAACATCCTGGTGGAAAAACACGACCAGCTTCGGGCATTGAAGGACAGTTTTAATAACGCCTTCGTCACCCACTTCTGCCACACCATCCATCAGGCCATCAATGACGGTAAGCGCCAGATCGATCTGCTCAACAAAGAACTACAGCATCACCAGTTCGGTGACGACCGGGAAAGTTTCCGTTTCGACAGCGACTGGATTCCCGAATATCGTGACTATGCACGCTTTTTTGAAGAAGTGATAAAACAGCCTGGAATGGGCGATGAAGTAAGCCTGTTCGATATGGAAGTGTCGGCTAAATCACAGAAGGTGCGCGAAGATCTCATGCAGATGCTGCTGGATGAAGACGAGCATAAGGCACTGCGCGAGCTGGATCGTATCGGTGATTACCGCAACTACCGCAAGTACGAAATCTACAAGGAAGTGGAAGGCAAGGACCCCATTGCCCTGAGCGAATACGGCACCGGTAGTGGTGGTCAGCTGGAGACCCCGGCCTACATCATCCGCTCGGCCGCCATCACCTCGGCGTTTCGCTTTGCCGAAGGTAACAGCCACCTGCGCATGGTACTGGTGGACGAGGCTTTTTCGAAGATGGATGAGACTCGCTCACGGGAAGTCATCAGTTACCTGACCGAAACCCTGGGTCTGCAACTGATTTTCATCATGCCCACCAGCAAGTGCGGCCCCTTCATGGATCTCATCAGCAACGAATTCGTCTTCGCTAAACTACCTGGCGAACAGCTTCGAGGACAACTCAATACCCGGGTACTGGTCGACCGCAAACAATGCAATACCGAAAAGATTCAGCAGTTGTGGGCCAACCACAAGCGCACCATCTACCAGCAGGCAGAACTGGATTTTATGGAAGACGTGCTTGACGAATCATGA
>CAYWFG010000055.1:0-3259 GCA_964458185.1 uncultured Zetaproteobacteria bacterium | reverse complement strand
TTTTCTAAATCCTGATTGCCTTATTCAACCCGATACACTTAAACTTCTTCTAGATAAGATTAAATCTCAGCCAAAAGTAGGAATGGCTGGCTGCTTGATTCGTAACTTGGATGGAACTGAGCAGGCAGGTTGTCGGCGGCGCGTGCCGACACCGTGGCGCACATTGGTACGCATATCCAAGCCGATGCCTTTTGAGTTGTTGAGCCAACATATTAAAAAAACACTGGCAGTAAAACCATGAATATTCGTATGTATAGCAATACCACTTTAATGGCGAATGCCACGGCTAACAACATATGCCAGATAGCCACTGGGGCGATAGCTACACGAGGCAGCTTTCACCTTGTGTTGGCAGGTGGCACTAGCCCTCGCTTGTGTTATCAGCAACTGTGCCAATATGCGGCTGATTGGTCTTGCTGGCATATTTATTTTGGCGATGAGCGATGCGTCCCTATCGGCGATCATCGTCGCAATGATCGGATGGCTGATGAGGCATGGTTGAATCATGTTGGAATTTTGCCAACACATATTCACCGCATGCCTGCTGAACTAGGGGCAAAAAAAGGTGCGCAGTTATATGGGCAAACATTGGCTGCTGTACCCTTGTTTGATTGCGTCTTGCTAGGCATCGGAGAAGACGGTCACACAGCAAGTTTATTCCCTGATCACCCTGCCTTGCAGCAAGATGGCGCAGTGGTAGCAGTACACCATGCACCAAAGCCACCTGCAGACCGTGTATCACTTAGCCTGCAACGGATTAATCAATCACGCCATAGAATGATCATGGTGGCTGGCGCAAGTAAAGCCGATGTATGGCAGGCGATTGTTGACGGTGGAACATTCCCTGTGACTGGGGTGGAGGAGCCTTTGTGGTTATGCAGTGGTGAAATCCAAAATGTTGCAGATTGATGATGGGGTGTCATAATGTGTTCATGAGTCAATAAATAGGAGGAGATAAACGAATGAAAAAAATAACAGCAATCATCAAACCTTTCAAGTTAGATGATGTCAAAGATGCCTTGTTGGATCTTGGTATCAATGGCATGACCATTTGTGAAGTTCGCGGCCATGGTCGGCAAAAAGGGCATACGGAATTGTACCGTGGTGCAGAATATACTGTTGATTTTGTGCCTAAAACAGAACTGAGCATTGTATTAGAAAATGATCAGGTCGATGCGGTTGTTGAGGTGATCGTGAAGGCTGCGCGTAGCAATAAAGTGGGTGATGGTAAAATCTTTGTACAAAATATTGAACGAGTGGTTCGTATTCGCACTGGCGAAGAAGATACCGACGCACTTAATTAAGAGAGGGGAGCTATGAGTCAGGGGATTGATGTCTTTTTTTTAACGGTGGGTGCTGCCATGGTGCTTGCTATGCATGCAGGCTTTGCCTTTCTTGAGGCTGGAACGGTACGAAAAAAAAATCAGGTGAACGCACTGGTTCGGGTGATTACTGATTTTGGTTTTTCAACGATAGCCTACTTTTTTATTGGTTTTTATGTTGCCTATGGTATTCACTTTTTTATGCCAGTTGATCAATTATTGGTGCTTGGTGATGGTAGCAACGGTTACAAGCTGGTGCATTTTTTCTTTTTGCTCACGTTTGCAGCGGCTATTCCTGCCATTATTTCGGGCGGCATTACTGAGCGTGTCTCTTTTTGGCCAAATGTAATGGCTACGGTATTGATTGTGGCACTGCTTTACCCGTTTTTTGAGGGCATGATTTGGAATGGAAATTTTGGTTTTCAAGCATGGCTGAATGATTCTTTTGGTGCATCATTTCATGATTTTGCAGGTTCTGTGGTGGTGCATGGCATGGGTGGTTTATTGGCATTGGGTGCGGTATATGTGCTGGGCGCACGCAAAGGACGGTATGATAAAAAGGGGCATATTAAAGCGATACTTCCCTCTAACATTCCTTATTTAGCCTTGGGTTCTTGGATTCTTTGCGTCGGTTGGTTTGGTTTTAATGTCATGAGTGCAGCAACGGCGGAGGCTGCCTCTGGTTTAGTGGCAATTAACTCATTGATGGCAATGGTAGGCGGTTTGCTTGCCGCGTTGATCTTTGGTAAAAATGACCCTGGGTTTGTTCATAATGGCGCATTGGCTGGTTTGGTCGCTATTTGTGCAGGTTCAGATATTGTGCATCCTATTGGTGCGTTAGCGATTGGCATTATTGCGGGTGGTGGTTTTGTCATTGGCTTTCAATTTGTACAAAAGAAAATGAAGCTAGACGATGTGCTTGGTGTAATTCCGTTGCATGGTGGGGCAGGGGTCTGGGGTGGTGTTGCCGCAGGTATTTTTGGGCAAGCATCGTTTGGTGGTGCTGGTGGCGTTAGCTTTGTATCGCAATGCATAGGCACAGCCGTTGGTGCAACTATTGCGCTGGTGGGTGGTTTTGTGATTTATAAATTGGTTGATACCATGATGGGCTTGCGGCTTTCTGAAGAGCAAGAATATGATGGTGCTGATCTTTCGGTACACAGTATTAGCGCATACCCCGAAGAAGATGTCACATGATCAACGGAGCAACCTTTGCGTATACTTGCCATTGAAACATCGTGTGATGAAACAGGCGTGGCAATTTATCATGATGATCATCATGGGCAAGGTCATGTTTTAAGCAATCATCTGTCTTCGCAAATTGCTATTCACGCCCGTTTTGGCGGTGTCGTGCCAGAGATTGCTTCGCGTGAGCATGATAAAGCATTACCCCCGATGGTTGCTGATGCCATGGCTGAAGCTGATTTGTCATGGGCAGATATTGATGCTTTGGCAGTGACATCAGGGCCGGGCTTGATGGGGGCTTTACTGGTCGGAACATCGTTTGCCCGTGCGATGGCAATGATTCATCAATTACCTTTGATGCCTATTCATCATTTAGAAGGGCATATTTTAGCGGCAGGTTTATCGACTACACTGCCGCCTATGCCTTTTGTGGCATTGCTGGTCTCTGGCGGGCATACGCTATTGGTGCTGGTCAAACAAGTGGGTGAATATGAATTGCTGGGACAAACCTTGGATGATGCAGCGGGGGAGTGTTTTGATAAATCCGCCCGTTTGTTGGGGCTAGCTTACCCCGGAGGCCCTGAAATTTCACGCTTAGCCAAAGAAGGGATTCAGGGAAGGTATAAGTTGCCACGCCCGATGATACATCGGGATCATTGTGACTTTAGTTTTTCAGGGCTTAAAACGGCAGTATTGCATGCCAGTAAAAAAATAAACCTTGATGACCGCCAGCAATGTTGTGATTTGGCAGC
>CAYWFG010000054.1:0-3424 GCA_964458185.1 uncultured Zetaproteobacteria bacterium | reverse complement strand
TTTCACCACGATCTAAATCAAACAATAATGGTGGATGAATACTGGTTGTATCAGGCACAATAATAATCCAATCTAGTGCTGTAAGACTAGGAAGTAAAATTCTTCCGCCTTCAGCACATTCATCAACAACAGATTGCGCAACATGTATCTTTTGAAACAACATAGGAAGCAAATCCAACTGATGAATACAGGATAATGCAATCAATGGTGTCGTATTAGAAAAAACAATCAAAGTAATGATATTTCTTTATTATAATCGCTAATATTATCATCTAGTAGCAACATTTTTTTTTCATGCATCAGCAATAATAGAAACTGAATTCGTGGTATATTAAGCCATAAAGCTGCCATACCTGAAGATATTTTCCCATCATTAAACAATGCTATTGCCATATGTTTTTTTGCATACTCCGCAAAAGCATTAGAATCAATATGCAAACTTAATAGCATCTCTTGTGGACATTCTATTTCTACAGTTGTTTGCATGATTCACTTCCTTTCTTTATCTGCAAGCAATGAAAATAATTGGTCTCGTTTTGATATATCCCTAACAGATAACGGCCAATTGATATTCAACAAAGGATCATCAAAACGCACCCCTGTTTCTGCATCAGGAGAATAAGCTGCTGTATGCAAATAAAGCAATTCAGATTCAGCTTCTAATACCTGAAAGCCATGTGCGCAACCTTCAGGAATCACTAGCATTTTCATAGAATTTAGCGACAACTCGGTCGCATACCACTGCAAAAATGTTGGTGAGTCTTTACGTAGGTCTACAGCCACATCCCAAACCTTACCACGCAAACAACGCACCATCTTCATTTCAGCATGAGGAGAACGTTGCAAATGCAGTCCGCGAATAGCCCCCTCGTGGGTGGTTCGCGAATAATTTATTTGCACGATATGACGATTGCCTAAGATGGGAGCTAGCATTTGTTCGCAAAACAAACGCGAAAATACACCGCGATCATCACAAAAAGGGATGCTCTCCACCACCATTACGCCTGCAATAGGGGTTGATATGATTTTCATATTCATACCCAACATACATCCTGCTGGCAAGCATCAACGAGATACTGTTCCAACTGCTGTCTCGTATCAATGCTTCCTGATGCAATAAATGAACAGTACCATTCTGCTGTATGCTGTAGGGCTTCAGTAACATTCCAAACAGGCTGCCATGCTAACAATTGCTGTGCTTTACTGCTATCTAAATACAATAAATTCGCTTCATGCAAGCACTGTTGTTCGTTTGGTTGTTGATTTTTCCAGTGAATAGCTGGCCACACCTGCTGCATCAGGGTGAGTACACATTGCACCGAAACATTGCCTTCTTGTGTAGGGCCAAAGTTCCATGCTGTTGCAACAGAACGATCACCTGCCAACAAACGCTGCCCCAACAATAAGTAACCTGATAACGATTCTAACACATGCTGCCAAGGTCGTGTTGCAGTGGGTGAACGAACGTCTAATATTTTACCATCCATCACCGCACGTGCAATATCAGGCATTAAACGATCGACACTCCAATCACCACCACCAATCACATTACCAGCCCGTGCCGTAGCCAATAAGGGACTTCCTTCTTCATTGAAAAAAGATTGACGGTAACTATTTGCCAATAATTCTACAGCCGCTTTGGATGCAGCGTATGGATCATGGCCTCCCAAAGAGTCGGATTCACGGTAGCCCCAATGCCATTCTTTATTTTCGTAACATTTATCAGTGGTAACAACAACAATGGCTTTCACACTATTAATCTGCCGACATGCTTCTAAAACATTGGCTGTCCCCATAACATTACTATTCCATGTAGCAAGGGGGTCAGCATAGGATCTACGTACCAAAGCTTGCGCTGCTAAATGGAACACAATATCAGGTTGAATTTTTTGGCATAGTGTTAGGACGTTAGATGAATGGGTAATATCTACTCGTCGATCATCCATAGATAAATTCAATAACTGCCAATGATTAGGCAATGTTTCAGGGTCTAGCGATACGCCAACAACATTCGCTCCTAAACGCTGCAACCACAAAGCCAACCAACTGCCTTTAAATCCAGTATGCCCCGTAAGCAATACAGTCTTACCATGGTAACAATTTTTAAACATTGGGTTCACCATATTTTCCACGGTGCTTTTTTTTCTTGCCATAGCTTCTCTAACTGTTGCTTATCCCGCAGAGTATCCATTGGCTGCCAAAAACCTTCATGGCGATAGGCTGCCAATTGCCCCTCTTTAGCTAAACACTGCATCGGGTCTAATTCCCAAACTGTTTGATCATCAGGTAAATAATCAAATACCTTAGGGGACAATACAAAAAAACCACCATTGATCCAAGTACCATCACCTTGTGGTTTTTCTTCAAAACTATTAATTCGATGACCTTTCATATCCAAGGCTCCAAAACGCCCTGGTGGTTGAACTGCTGTTACTGTCGCTAAACATTTTTGCTCATGGTGAAATTTAATACTGTCAGCGATATTCACATCACTAACACCATCACCATAAGTAAAACAAAAACTTTCTTCAGCATCAAGGTAATCACGCACTCGTCGCAAACGACCGCCTGTCATGCTTGATTCTCCCGTATCAATCAAGGTCACTTGCCATGGCTCTGCTGTATTTTGATGCACTTGCATTTTATTACTTCGCATATCAAAGGTGACATCAGACATATGCAAAAAATAATTAGCAAAGTATTCTTTAATTAAATAACCTTTATATCCAAGACAAATGATAAATTCATTTACACCATGGGTACTGTACATTTTCATGATATGCCATAAAATAGGTTTACCACCGACCTCAATCATGGGTTTCGGTCGCAAATGTGATTCTTCACTGATTCTTGTACCAAAACCGCCTGCCAATATCACTGCTTTCATCGCTGACACCAATTCCATACTAGGTTAATTTTTTTATCAGCACCCGATCCATAAGCGTCTCCGTATATCAAGGATTCGTTGGCGACACGGTAAAAAAATCCGCATCATCGAATGCATTCTTGCTTAACAACATACCATACCGCACATCATCGCCACCACGTGCTTTATTATCTAGGCGTGAGCCAAACAATATGACGGTTGCGCTACTCCCCAAAGTCTTACCTACTACTTGCTTGATACCTTGACAATGAACTGCTGATAAACGCATCAATCATCCACCAATGGTAAACAATCGTCAGTGGCAACATTAAAAATTGCATAACTTAAAAACTGATGTTACGCACTTGACCTTTTTAAAGCATATTGCTGATTAGAGCCTCGTTCCCACGCTCCTGCGTGGGAACGAGAGGCTGGTTTTAGTATAACTGCGTAACATCAGTTAAAAAAACAAATGATCTATCAGACATGCAATAACAAAAAGTTAATGATTAACGCTTCCTTTTTTTCACGCACTAAACGTAAAACATCATCCATATC
>CAYWFG010000053.1:0-3785 GCA_964458185.1 uncultured Zetaproteobacteria bacterium | reverse complement strand
TTATGGAAACTTTAAAAAATACAAAATGCCGCTTTATTGCTTAAACTACTATATGAGCTTGCGATTCGCCACAAAATTCTTGATAGCTTTCATCAAGGGATCAAAAAATCACTGCCGCAAGCCTTGCATGAGCAACAAGAGTATCTTGACAAGCTGCAAGTGATTCAGGGCGCAAGCGAGCCTGCGGCTTATGCCATTGTTGCCCTTGAAGCATACGAGTTTGACCCATGCGATGATGAAGTGGTGTTTTACAGCGTATTTGACTTTGGTGGTGGCACGACTGATTTTGACTTTGGCATATTTCGTGAAGCACAAGGGGGAAAAGAACGGCGTTACGATTACGCGCTAGAACACTTTGGTGCAGGTGGCGATAAATATCTGGGCGGCGAGAACCTTTTGAACTTGCTGGCGTTTGAAGTATTCAAGAAAAACAAAGAAAAACTGTTAGAGAGAAACATTCAGTTTGTATTGCCGCCAGAATGCGAAGAATTTTTAGGCAGTGAAATGCTTTTATGCCATTCCCGCGAAGCGCATATGAATATGACCAACCTTGTTGAAACGCTGCGACCGTTATGGGAAAATCATAGCGAGAAATTTGCTGATTTTGAGCAGGGTAGCCTTGGCGTGAACCTTATTGATGCCAATGCCGAGGCTTTAAACGTGGAACTCGACATTGGTAAAGATGAATTGCTAAACATCTTGCAGCAACGCATCAAACGCGGGGTAGATAATTTCTTTGAGCGGTTGCGCCTCACCATGAGTAAATATGGCAAGCGACTACAAAAAGATAGCAGGATCAACATCTTTTTAGCAGGCAATGCCTCTAAATCAAACATTGTTCAAACGCTGTTTGATGAGCGAATTGCCGCAGAAACAAAAAAAATCACCCAAGCCAGCAATGCCGATGCTAATGCCGATATTTATAAAATTTTCCCACCGCTTGCCAGCGATGATGATATGGAAAAACCCACAGGCAAAACAGGCGTTGCCTTTGGGCTGATTTGCTCTCGCAAGGGCGGGAATATTTTAGTTATTGATGAAAACGTTGAGCAAGCCGATGTGGATTTTTCGTTTTATTTGGGTGAGAATCGAAAAAACACATTTAAAACAATGATTAAACGTGATATGCCTTATGGTCAATGGTTTGAATTTGTTGATGCAGGGCTGGATACGTTTGAACTTTTTTATAGCTCTGCGCCCATTGTTAGCAACAATAAAACGCCAATCAATAATCCTAGCATCAGCAAAGAAATCCTTGCTGTTGATGTGGTGAATGAAGATGCCTTGGTTTATATTCGTTTGGTCAACCCAACAAACATTGATTATGTGGTTGCGCTGCCCGATGAGATCGAAAACGAAACCTATTTGGGTCAAATAATGAATATTGATTTAGGAGTATAACAGATGCAACATTGCTATGGCATTAAACTTGCAAATGGTCGCGTGCAAATTTTTGATTTCACGCAACAAGAGTGTATCAAAAACAACGGTGAGCAAACGTGGGATTATGATGAGCAAAAGTTTTGGCAGTTTTTTTGCAAAAAAATCGGCTACGATGGCGAAGCATTGTCTTTTATCATACTGACCGATCAAACTGATTTTCTTGTTGCTTCATGCATAGACCTCAACCACGAAAACAGTATCACACAAGAGGCTTACGATCACTTTGTTGTCAATCAACCCAATATCAATATTTTGACAAAACCGCCTATTTCATTCCAGCAAAAACCACAAAAAATAGTAGCAAAGAAGCAGCAAGAAAACTTTTTTAAGCCATCGAAAGATAACGCAGCCGTTAAATATTATACGAAAAAAACGGCTGAATATGAAGGTTGAAGCAATTCTGATGATCACCTGATATTACGCACGTTGGCTGCCAACTGCGTAACGTCACATCACATTTTAAGACAATTTCCCTTGCCAATGGTACGCTTCGCCGACGCTGAAACGATGGTAATGGGGTGTAAGATGCAATTTCCTTATGGTATTTCTGATTTTCAATCAATCATTGAAGATGACCTTTTTTATGTCGATCGCACACATTTGATCCCTGCCATTGAACGTGCAGGGCGGCAGCTGATATTTTTACGCCCGCGTCGTTTTGGCAAAAGCTTATGCCTTTCAATGCTGGAAAATTATTACGACATAGCCAAAAAAGATCGTTTTGATTCGTTGTTTGGGCATTTAGCGATTGGTAAACACCCCACGCCCTTGCATAATCGTTATGTGGTGATGCGTTGGGATTTCTCGTTGGTGAGTGCCGAGGGCAATGCGGCAGATATCAGCCGTGGTCTGCATCAGCATATTAACGGACGCATTGAGCATCTGCTACAATACTATGAACATTACATTCAACACCCTGTGCGTATCACACCAGAGAATGCCATTGCTTCGTTCGAGTCATTGGTTAATGCGATCAACAACGCTGGATTAAAACTTTATTTACTCATTGATGAATACGATAACTTTGCCAATGAGCTAATGATGGGCAGCGGTGATCATCATTATACAACACTGTTGCATGGTGAAGGGGCAGTCCGTGCTATATTTAAAGCCGTTAAAGGGGCATCGGCGGGCATGGGCTTGGAGCGGGTATTTATTACGGGTGTGTCGCCGATTGCGATGAGTGATATTACTTCGGCATACAATGTGGCATCCAACATCTATTTGTTACCCGATTTTAACACCCTCTGTGGTTTTGTGGAAGGTGAGATAGTTGAAATACTGACATGTATTGCTCAAGAGCATGCCCTCGCTGAAGATCAAGTGACTGATGCTTTGACGATGATGCGCACCTTTTACAATGGTTATCGCTTTTCCCGAAAAGCCAATGATCATGTTTATAATCCAACAATGGCATTGTATTTTTTACGGCACTTTTATATGTATGGTGAATTCCCTGAAAATATTCTCGATGAAAATTTGGCGATGGATCGCAATAAAATTCATTATATTGCCCGCATGGGCAGTGGTGCGGACGTGATTGGCAAGGCGTTGGATGATAGCCAGCCTTTTATTATCCCCCAAATATCAGAGCGTTTTGGCGTGCGTCAGATGAGTAAGGTCAAACAAGATTTAACGGGCTTAGCTTCGTTGCTTTATTACCTTGGCGCATTAACACAAACCACAAGCAAGAGTATTGGTAAAATTGGTTTGCGTATTCCTAACCTTGTGATGCGGAAATTGTATGTAGAAGAGCTGCAAGCGGCATTATTGCCCGACAGGGCAAGTGATGTATGCGCCACAGCAACAGAGGCTGTCTATATGGATGCCAATATCGCGCCTATGTGTGTCTTGCTGGAGCAGTCGATATTCAAAACATTCAGTAACCGTGATTACCGTTGGAGCGATGAGCTAACGATCAAAACCGCTTTTCTTGCCAGTTTGTTCAACGATGTGTTGTTCATCATGGATTCCGAACCTGAACTAAACCGTGGTTATGCCGATTTAAGCATGATTGTGCGCCCTGATATGCGTCATTATGGTATTTTTGATGTATTGATGGAATTTAAATTTATTAAAATAACGGCAACGGGATTGACGGGCAAAGAAGTTGCCGATGCCAGCGATGACGCGCTTCATGCTTTGCCTATGGTAGTACAAGAATTTTCAGCGGCAGATGAACAATTACAATATTATATTCCTGCATTGCAAAAAAAATATGGCAAGCGTATGAAACTATGCAGTTTTGCTGTGGTGGCTGTTGGCTTTGAGCGTTTGTTGTGGAAGAGGGTGTAAGATGCAATTTCCTTATGGTGTTTCTGATTTTCAATACATTATAGACA
>CAYWFG010000052.1:0-4729 GCA_964458185.1 uncultured Zetaproteobacteria bacterium | reverse complement strand
TACGTCAAGCAGTACACACGCCCGATCCCCGGCGTCGACTACAACGAGAGCGAGCTCACCGTCAACCTGCCGAACGGGGCGAAGTTCTCGCTCTACGGCGGCGACAACGTCCACGCGCTGCGCGGCGTCTACCTCGACCACGCCGTCATCGACGAGCCTGCCCAGATGCACCCGCTTCTCTGGTCCCAGGTGCTACGCCCGGCGCTCTCCGACCGGCGCGGCGCCGGCACCTTCATCGGCACGCCGCAGGGTAAAAACCAGTTCTGGCGCCTGTACCGTGACGCTTCGGAGCTCGAAGGCTGGGAGCGGTTCTGCTACCCCGTGAGCCAGACCAACATCATCCACCCCGACGAGCTCATGGCGCTTCGCCGTGAAATGGACGAGGACAGCTATCGCCAAGAGTACGAGTGCGACT
The DNA here is from genome assembly GCA_964458185.1 of uncultured Zetaproteobacteria bacterium. Lineage (GTDB taxonomy): Bacteria > Pseudomonadota > Zetaproteobacteria > Mariprofundales > Mariprofundaceae > AB-137-C09. The sequence continues at coordinate 4,314 of CAYWFG010000052.1, read as the reverse complement.
TCGAGGCCGCCATCAAGGGCGCGTTCTATGGGCGTGAAATGCGGGCGCTGGTCGCGCGCGGCCAGGTCTCCGACGTCCCGCACGACCCGGCGCTGCCGACCTCGGTCGCCTGGGACTTGGGCATGGCCGACGCCACCGTGCTCACCTATTGGCAGGTGGCGCCCGGCGGCCAGGTCCGGTGCATCGACTGCGACGCCCACGTGGCGACGTCGCTCGCCGAGGTCGTCAAGGTCATGCGCGCCAAGCCCTACGTGATCGACGACAACTGGCTGCCGCACGACGTCAAGGTGCGCGAGCTCGGCACCGGCGCCTCGCGCTACGACACGCTCTGGGACTTGGGCGTGCGCGGCACCATCCTGCCGGTGCGCCCCGTGGCCGACGGTATCGACGCCGTGCGCGCCCTGCTTCCCCGCACCTGGTTCGACCAATCCCGCTGCGCCGACCTGGTCGAGGCGCTCAAGACCTACCGCACCGAGTACAGCGAGGAGCGCCAGGTATTCTCGACCCGCCCGCTCCACACCTGGGAGAGCGACTACGCCGATTCCGTGCGCTACTTCGCATCCTCACCGGGCGTCGGCGCCACCGGCTTCGGCCGCCAGCGCCAGCTGCTCGACGAGCTCAACGCCGACCTCGACAGGAGTGCCGTCTGATGGCCGAACGCCGCCGCCGCCCTATGACCGACATCGAGCTCGGCGCCATCATCGAGGAGGAGCTCCAGGGCGCCGCCGGCGTCCACGACGACTCGCTCGGCGCCATCCGCCAGCAGGCGATCCGGTACTACTACAACCGACCGACCGGCACCGAGGTCGCCGGCCGCTCCCAGGTCCAGTCGACCGACCTCGCCGATATGGTCGAGTCGGTCACCGCCCAGATGATGCCCGCCTTCGCCGGCGACGGCGTCGCCACCTTCGAGCCTATCAGCGAGGAGGACGAGGACCAGGCCGGCATGGAGTCGCTGTTCGTCTCCGCCGCGCTGATGGACGGAAACGACGGCTACGTGCTCATCCAGGAAGCCATCAAGGACGCGCTGCTGCAAATGAACTGCGTCGTTAAGGTCTGGATCGACGAGAAGCGCGACGTTATCACCCACCAGGTCGACGGCATCGACGACGAGGCGCTGGTGCTCGCGCTCATCCCGCAGACCCCCGAGGAGGAGGTCGAGCTCGTCTCCCAGGAGCGCACCGCCCCCGGTTCCGAGCTCTGGGACGTCACCCTGCAACGCACCGTGCCACGCAAGTCGCTGCGCGTGCGCGCCGTCGCGCCCGAGAACTGGCGCTTTCAGCAGGACTGGGCGGCGGTCTCGCTCCAGGGGATCCGTTTCTGTGCCGAGCGCGAGCTCCAGCTGCGCTCCGCCCTCATCGACCAGGGCTACGACGCCGCCCTGGTCTACGAGCTCGGCGCCTACACTTCCTGGACCGACGGCCAGCAGCAGGTGCGCCACGGCGACTCCGCCAACGAGCTCGGCGGCAAGGAGGCCGCCACCGAGCTCGTCGAGACCTGGGACATCTACCTGCTCGCCGACATCGCCGGCACCGGCGTCGCCGCACAGCACCGCATCCTCTACGCCGGCACCGACGGCACAGGCTCGGGCGGCACCATCCTCGAAACGACCGAGGTCTCGCGCGTCCCCTACGCCACCGGCGTCGCCATCGTGCGCCCGCATGAGTTCAACGGCATATCGCTCTACGAGAAGCTCAAGCAGACCCAGGACATCAAGACCGACGCGCTGCGCCAGTGGCTCGACAACATGCGCACTATGAACAACCGCCGGATCGCCTACCGCGAGGGCGGCGTCGACCTGACGTCGCTGTTCTCCTCGAAGCCCGGCGGCGGCATCGGCTGCCGAGACCCGCAGGCCGATATCCGCGTAATCGAGACCGACGACATCGGCCCGAGCATCCTTACCCTGCTCGGCTATATGGACGGCGTGCGCGCCGAGCAGGCCGGCGCCTCGCTCGACCTGATCAACTCCGACGCCCAGATCGCCGTCACCTCTGGCACCTCGGTCGAGTCGCAATACTTGCGCAAGGAAATGCTCGCCGCCATGATGTGCCGAAACATCGCCGAGACCCTCGTGCGCTCGCTCTACCTGCTCATCCACGGCACTATGCGCGATGGCCTGCGCGACGAGCTCTCCATGCGCACCGCCGACGGCCAGTGGGTCCAGTCAACCCCCGGCGACTGGATGGAACGCGACCAGGTCAACGTCAAGGCCGGACTCTCGGTCGGTGAACGCGCCCACAAGAAGGCCGCGCTAGAGCAAATCATCGCCGCCCAGATCCAAGCGCTGCAAGAAGGCCTCGGCGGCCAGCTGACCGACCCGGCGCGGCTCTACCAGGCGCTCATCGACTGGGGCCATTCCAATATGCTGCCCAACCCCGAGAGCTACTGGATCGACCCGACCTCCGAGGCCGCCGTCGCCGCCGGCGAGCAAAAGGCCGAGGAGGAGGAGCAGAGCCAGGCCGCGCTCGGCGATATCCAGATCCAGCTCGGGCACATGCAAGTCTCATTCGAGAAGTACAAAACCGACGAGGAGCTCAGGTTCAAATACTTCGCCGAGCAACTGAAAGCAGAGCTCAAGGAGGCCGAGCTCATCCAGCAGGGCGCCGACGCCGACGTCGCCGCGCGCACCACTATCTCCTCGACCCTCATCCGCGAACGCAATGCCAACCGCGCCCGCCTGGGCGGCGGCGACGGACAACCCGAGGGCGACGCCGATGCCGCGTGATGCACTGTCAATGCGTGACTGGGACAGTGCTTGGCGCCATCTCGCTCACGCCCAGTTCGAGGCCTTCATCCGCGCCAGCACCCGCACCGAGGCGCTCGAAGTCTGGCGCCGTGCCCAGGTGCTCGACGACGCCCGTAAGCTCCTCTCGGACGGCTTCGCCCAGGGCGACCTGGAGCTCATGGCGAAACTTAACCCCATCGACCCATTCAAGGAGCTCGAGCCATGAGCAACGGCAACGGCCAGGCGCCGGCGTCACCCGAGCCACCCGAGTCGCGGATCGGCGGCGAGATCGGCGAAATATCCAAGCTCCTCCAGGCGAAAGCGCCAGAAGCGCTCGAATCCACCAAGCTCGACCCGCTCGACCAGACCGCGCCAGCGCGCGAGCCCGGCGCGCCGGCGCCGCCGCCGCCCGACGACGACGAGACGCCACCGCCGGCGCCCGAGCAGACCGCCGCCGAGCTCGCCGCCGAGCTCGGCCAGAAGGCCGAGAAAAAGGACACCCACGACGCCGAGCTCGACGTCGAAGGCTTGAGCGTCGGCCAGGTCGCCGAGAAACTCGGCGTTGACGCCCGCAAGCTCTACGAGGATCTGCGCATACCCTTGCGCGAGGGGCGCGGCTCGATATCGCTCTCCGAGCTCAAACAGGGCTACAACGACACCGCCATCCTCGACGACCAGCGCGAGACGTTCCAGACCGAGCGCGAGACCTGGCGCAACGAGGTCATGGTCGCACGCCAGGAAATGTCGACCACCGTCGACATCCTCTCCCAGGCGCTCGTCACCGAGTTCGGCGAGGCCGTCGCCGGCCAGAAGCTAGAGCAACTCTACACACACGCCCGCGGCCAGACCGCCGCATACAAGGAACGCGAGGGCCAGGCGCTACTCGCACGCTACCCCGACTGGAAAGACGACAAGGTCCGAGCCACCGCGCGCGGCCAGATGCTAGAGCACCTGGCGCCGTTCGGCTTCGCCGCCGTCGACCTCGACAACGTCCTAGACCATAGGCTAGTCGCCTACGTCCACGCCAATATGGAGCGAGACCGCCGCATCACCGCCGCCAGGGCCAAGCTAGAACGCCCCGCCGCCGACGGCCGCCAGCGGGCACCCGCCGCACGACAACGTGCGCCCTCGACCGGCGCGCAGAACCTCACCCGATTGACGCGCACCGCCGCCGCATCCGGCCGACGCGAGGACCAAGTTCCCGCCATATCGGCCATCATCGCCGCCGGCGCGCGCAAGGAGAACTAACGTGGCAAACGACGACTATTGGTCCAGTTCGGATCTCAAGGCCGCCGACTTCGGCGGTCTGATCCGCGAGGACGTCATGAATCAGATCTGGGATATCTCAGCAATCCCGCTTCCCCTCACCCAGCGCATCGGCTCGGACAGTATCAAAAATACGCCCTATTCCTGGACCCAGGACCGCTTGCGTGACCCCGCGCTCGACAATGCGAAGGTCGACGGCCAGGACGCTCTGCCGGCCGACAACGACGCTAACGCCGGCCGGCGTGTGCTCAATCACGCGCAAATCTCGACGAAAGAGCTCTACGTGACCCAGCGCGCACGCGCGTCCGACACCATCGGGC
>CAYWFG010000051.1:0-5031 GCA_964458185.1 uncultured Zetaproteobacteria bacterium | reverse complement strand
TGCACCCTGAATGTTTATCAGCCAATGGTGAAAAAGATGATGTAACCGTTGAACTTGCATTGCAGTGGACGGATGTCTACCAAGAGCATGTATTTTGTTTTACCAACAATATTCCGCAGCGTGATGGTGGTACTCATTTAGCAGGTTTGCGCGCTGCTTTGACCCGTTGCATCAATCAATATGCCAATGCCCATGACTTACTGAAAAAATATAAAATAAGTTTATCGGGTGAAGATTGTCGTGAAGGTTTAACCGCTGTCTTGTCGGTGAAAGTACCCGACCCTAAATTTTCATCACAAACCAAAGAAAAATTGGTTTCCAGTGAAGTCCGTACTGTAGTCGAATCGGTTGTTTCTGATATTCTTAACACATGGATGGAAGAAAACCCGCGTGATGCTAGGCGTGTTGTCAGCAAGGCAATTGAGTCGGCAACAGCACGAGAGGCAGCACGCAAAGCGCGTGATCTCACCCGCCGAAAAGGTGCGTTAGACATTGCCAGCTTACCTGGGAAATTGGCAGACTGTCAAGAAAAAGACCCTGCATTAAGTGAAATTTTTTTAGTGGAAGGAGATTCTGCGGGAGGTTCAGCAAAACAAGGGCGTGATCGACGGACGCAAGCCATTTTACCGCTTAAAGGTAAAATACTGAACGTAGAAAAAGCACGTTTTGACAAAATGCTCTCCAGCCAAGAAATAGGCACGATGATTACCGCGCTTGGCACAGGCATCGGTAAAGATGATTTTGATATCAGCAAACTGCGTTACCACAAAGTCATCATCATGACCGATGCTGATGTGGATGGCTCACATATTTTAACCTTGTTGCTGACTTTTTATTACCGTCAAATGCCCGCCTTGATTGAGCGCGGCTATTTGTATATTGCCCAGCCACCACTGTACCGCATATCTAAGGGCAAGAACGGTCGTTATCTTGAATCAGAACAAGCATTGTTTGACTTTCTCATTGAGCAAGGCGTGGATGGAAAAAGTTTATACAGTCATGCCGAGGCAAAACCGATTCAAGGCGATCGTTTAATGACCATGGTGCGCAGTTGCCACCGCTTGAAAAACCTCTTGCAGCGGTTGGGTCAGCGTATGGATGGCTTTATGCTAAAAATGGTGATTGAATCCACCCGCTTAAATGGTGCGATTATGCGTAACAAAGAACGTCTAGATGCCGCCATGAGCGATGTGCAACAATACTTTGATACGGTTACACGCGAAGACGAAAAATTAATGATTCGTGTTTTTAATAACGAGGATGATGCGAGTTTTTATGTACAATTTGAGCGACGCGACCATGGTCGTTTGATGATGTCACGGATGGATCGTGATTTGATTGGCACAGGTGAATTTTCCGAGGCATGCAAGTTATCGCAAAGCCTGCAAGCTCAAGTTGCAGCAGGTGCGACGCTACAATGGCAAGATAAATCTTTTGCTGTTGATCATTACAGCGAAGTGATGGAAATGATTGAAAAAGAAGGGCGCAAAGGCTGGATGATTCAACGCTATAAAGGTCTTGGTGAAATGGATCCTGCTCAATTATGGGAAACCACGATGGATGCTGAAAAACGCACCTTGTTACAAGTTAAACTAGAAGATGTGGTCAGTGCCGATGAAACATTTTCGATGTTGATGGGCGATGCGGTTGAGCCGCGCCGTCGCTTTATTCAAGAAAACGCCTTAAAAGTTCGCAATTTGGATGTCTGATATGTCACAAGTAGAAAACAAGCCACGTTTACGTTATGCCGATGCTGGGGTTGATATTGATGCTGGCAATGCCTTTGTTGATCGCATTAAAACAGCCGTAGCCTCCACCACGCGCCCTGAAGTGATCGGCGGTTTGGGTGGTTTTGGTGCATTGTTTCGCGCTGACTTTTCTGCCATGAAAGAACCTGTGCTGGTGTCTTCGACGGATGGTGTAGGCACAAAATTATTACTGCTGCAAACGTATGATCGCCCGCAAGTCGCAGGCATTGATGCCGTTGCCATGTGTGTGAACGATATGGCGGCACAAGCTGCCGAACCGTTGTTTTTTTTAGACTATTTAGCGAGTGGATCACTGGATGAAGCCACCTTGGTGGGCGTAGTCGAAGGTATTGCCAAAGCCTGTCGTATTTGTGATTGTGCTTTAATCGGCGGTGAAACAGCAGAAATGCCAGGGATGTATGCCCCTAAGCATTACGATATTGGTGGTTTTTCGGTGGGTGTGGTTGATCGAGCAAACATTATTGATGGCAGTACCATTGATGATGGTGATGTGATCTTAGGGTTAGCTTCCAATGGTGCGCATGCCAATGGTTTTTCATTGATTCGTACCCTGCTGGATATACGCCAACAAAAACAGGGTGACTGGACGGCGGATGTGCTGCCAGATGGTACGCCCGTGCTGGATGCCTTGCTTGCCCCCACTCGATTGTATGTCCCCGCAGTGAAAGCCATGTTGGCTGCCAATATCATGGTTCATGGTTATGCTCATATTACAGGTGGTGGCATGTTTGATAATATTGAACGCATTTTACCAGCGGGTGTGGCAGCAACGATAGATTGTACCGCATGGTCTGTACCCCCCGTGTTTGACTATGTGTTGGATGTGGCTGATGTGGCACAAGATGAGTGTTATCGCACCTTTAATATGGGTATTGGCTTTGCTGTTGTTTTGCCAGCATCGGTAGCAGAGCAAGCCAAAGAAGTGCTGACACAAGCAGGGGAGAGTGTTTTCCAGATTGGTCATATCACGGTTCGTAATGATTGCCCTGCGGTCACGTTGTTGCATCAAGCATGAGTGCTGATCGCTCGCGCATTGCTGTGCTGGCATCAGGTAAAGGCAGTAATCTTGATGCTATTTTGAATGCCGTACAAGAAGGCACATGCCCTGTTGATGTTCGTGTAGTTCTTTCTGATAAAAAAGATGCGGGTGCTTTGGCGATTGCCCGTGCAGCCGATGTGCCTGAAGTATTACACCTTAACCCTAGGGATTACCCAAACCGCGAATGTTTTGATACGGCTTGTGCTGATGCTATTGAAGCGGCAGGCTGCTATTGGGTGGTGTTGGCAGGGTATATGCGGATTCTTTCAGATGCTTTTGTTAGCCGTTTTCCGCAGCGCATTGTTAATATTCACCCTTCGTTATTGCCTGCCTTTTCAGGGGCTGATGGCGTGGGCGATGCTTTGCGTTATGGCGTAAAAATAACGGGTTGCACCGTTCATTTGGTCAATGAAGTATTAGACGGTGGGCCGATTCTTGGGCAACAACCCGTTAGCGTGTACGATAATGATAACCGTGAACGCTTATTAGAACGAATGCATGAAGCTGAACATCAATTATACCCAGAGGTATTGACCTATTTGGTGAAAAGAACATTAGAGATCAAAGAAAGAACAATACGCTTTGTATAAAAGATGAACGATCACAGTCTTGTTTTACAAGCGATTTCCAGCCATGCGGTGAATCGCCCGCATCATCCCGCACTTGAAACATTCGATATTCATATCGACTATGCGACCTTGCATACTTATATTGATGATCTAGCGAAACAATTAACCGCGACATCAAGCAAGCGTGTTGCTATCATGATGGATAACTCACCAGCAGTAGCGATTGCAGACCTTGGCATACTCGCTGCTAATCAATTATGTGTTCCTATTCCGCTCTTTTTTTCTTCTGCACAAATTATCCATTTATTGCGTGATGCCAGCATCGATACGCTGATTACAGACATGTCTAGCAAAATTATACCGTTGTTGAATGAAGCTCGCATAGATCATCAAAAGCTAGCAATCATGCCGCCTGTAGGCAGTGATACGCAGGTATTTCGCCTGCATTGTTCTAATATACAGGCTTTACCTCAAGGTTGCCGTAAAATAACCTACACATCGGGGTCAACAGGCGACCCCAAAGGCGTATGCTTATCACAAGATGCGATGGAAAAAGTTGCTGCCTCTTTGTGTATCGCATCAGGCGCAACCGCCGATGAGCGGCATATATCCATGCTTCCTTTCGCTACCTTGTTAGAAAACATTGGTGGTTTGTATACCGTGATGCTCAGTGGTGCAACGCTGATTATACCATCGCTGGTAACATGCGGCTTACAAGGCTCATCATCGTTACATATTCCACGGTTTATTGCCGCGTTGTGTCGCGCTAAAGCAAGCAGTTGCATTTTTATTCCTCAAATGCTGCAAGCCCTTGTTGTTGCCGTAGCACAAGGCGCAACGCGCCCCAATGCCTTGCGTTATGTTGCCGTGGGCGGTGCGCCTGTAGCGCCGAGCCTGCTTGAAAAAGCCGCAATCATGGGGATTCCTGCCTATGAAGGCTATGGTTTATCAGAAGCGGCAAGCGTTGTTGCCGTGAACACACCCACAGCCAATCAAGCAGGAAGTGTCGGCAAACCGCTGCCGCATGTGCGTATAAAACTGGCTGATGACGGGGAGATTTTGGTAGCAGGTTCCATGTTCTTGGGTTATTTAGGCGAAAAAACTGTGATGCCTGAATACTTGGCAACAGGAGATATTGGTACAATTGATGATCAAGGCTACGTTTACTTGCAAGGGCGAAAAAAACATATTTTTATTACTGCTTTTGGTCGCAATGTTTCACCTGAATGGGTGGAGCGGGAGTTGTTGATGGAACCAGAAATTGCCCAAGCATGCATTTTTGGTGAGGCGCGTGCGCATAATGCTGCGGTAATCGTTACCCGAGGTGAGGTAAATCATGAAGCCATAACAGCAGCTATTTCACGCGCCAATCAACGTTTACCAGATTACGCTCACATCCATCATTGGGTAATTGCAACCACGCCTTTCACTATCAATAATGGGCAATGGACAGGCACAGGGCGACCTCGCCGTTTGGCTATCTGGCAATGTTACCAAGGGCAACTTTTTAGCAAGTTTGCAATCTAAATCTGCTGAATTTAGATTTTACAATGATTTGTAGAATTTTCTTTTAATAGGCTCTTTTACAACTTTTAGCTTCTGCTGTTGAACCATCGCTATGTTTGATGCCGTAATTATGGATCACCGTTAAAGC
>CAYWFG010000050.1:0-5080 GCA_964458185.1 uncultured Zetaproteobacteria bacterium | reverse complement strand
ACCCATGATTGAAGTTCACCTTCAGTGATCTTTGCGGTGAGCGGATCATCCTTAAATGCTTCACTGGCACGCGTCCATGTCTATTGATACTTGGCTCGACTAACGCTGTTTTGTGTCCGTTGTTTTTGATGATGCCAGTAGATGACGGGAAGACGTTTTTCTGTCATCCAAGTATTGGTTCATTATTCTACCTCTCTTTTCAGGTTACTTTTAGGGGGTACGTTTTTCAGGGGGAAGGGGTACTGGCTAAAGAAACCCCCTTAGTAACCCCTTGAAATCTGCGCCTTCATGCGCTTAAGCTGGATGGGGTGAGACTAGAAGGCAACAAAAAAGCCCGCAGGCATAAGGCTTGTGGGCTTCTATGGGACGGGATGAAATCGGTATGTGGCGCACGGTACAGGAGTCGAACCTGTGACCTTTGGCTTCGGAGGCCAACGCTCTATCCAGCTGAGCTAACCGTGCATTTTGATGAAAAAAGAAGCCGCACATGGGCGGCTTCTTTTGGTTTGGTGGAGGCGGTGGGGTTCGAACCCACGTCCGAAAACCATCTGCCTATGGTTCTACATGCTTAGTTTGTTCAAATAGCATCTGAAGGAAACTGAACAAACAAGGTTGCCATCAGATCGTCTCGTAATTTTTAATTTTTGCGCCACGATTCCCCAGCGATCAAAAACGGTCCCATCTTGATGGCCCCAGTCATCCAGGCGATGGGCGACCTGAAGTGTGGGGTCACTTACGCAGCGTAAGCGAGTTCTACGTCGTCGTTAGCAGTTAATGCTAGTGGTCTTTTTAATGAGAGTACCATCCCAGCATGCCCCACAGGGTTCAGCATCTCCGTCGAAACCAAGTCGCCCCCATGAACATGGGCTGCATGCTACCTCTTTTAACATAGGAGGCAATAACAGTTTTAAGGCTTCCCTTGTAAGACGGGACAACCTGCAACTAAAAAAGCAAAGCTAAGCTATAATTTTTGTTGCAATATGGTGGATCAGCAGTGATTTTCTAATATGCTGTAACCGCTTGATTTTATTGCTGTCCCATCTTAAAATGGAAGCCTATTCAAGCCCTTAGGAATGTACACGTCCCTTGTTAGATACGGTAGCCTATTTGCAAAGCCCTGCGTACTTTTTCCATGGTTCGCCCTGCATGAAGTTGTGCTTGTTTATTGCCTTCACGAATAATATCACGCACATCATCTTCTCTTGCGGCAATGGCAATACGACGTTCCCGTATCGGTTGTAACTCTTCTTCGATATGTTTCAGCAATACTTTTTTACAATCGAGACAACCAATGCCAGCACTGCGGCAGCCTTGATCCAATTCTTCACGTTCTTTTTCTGTGCTATACACTTGATGGAAATCCCATACAGGGCATAACTCTGGCGTGCCTGCATCAGTTCTACGCATGCGAGCAGGATCCGTTGGCATGGTTTTTATTTTTTTTTCAGTCACCTTCCATGTTTCGCTAAGTTCAATGGTGTTGCCATAAGATTTGCTCATTTTTCTGCCATCTAGCCCAGGGAGTTTGGCAGCAGGCATCAATAACGGTTGGGGCTCGGGGAATAATGGTTGACTTGGTTCACGGTACAAATGATTAAAACGTCGTGCTACTTCACGGGTTAGTTCAACATGCGGCACTTGGTCTTCGCCCACGGGAACGGCATCAGCTAAATACATTAAAATATCTGCCGATTGCAACAGGGGGTAGCCTAAAAAACCATAGGTTCCTAAGTCTTTTTCGCGCAATTGGGCAATCTGATCCTTGTAGGTTGGCACGCGCTCTAACCATGATAAAGGAGTCATAAAAGAAAGCAATAAGTGCAACTCAGCATGCTCAGGTACGGAAGATTGAATAAAAATCACGCTTTTATCAGGGTCAACACCAACAGCCAGCCAATCAATCAACATATCCCAAATCGTTTGCTTTACAATGGCAGGGTTAGCATAATCGGTCGTTAAAGCATGCCAATCGGCAGCAAAAAAGAAACAATGATGTTCTTCTTGCAGCAGCAACCAATTTTCTAGCACCCCTTTGTAATGCCCTAGATGCAAACGACCTGTTGGTCGCATGCCTGATAATACCCGCAATGGCTTGTTGGTTGAGTCGCTCACCACATTGCCTCCTTTTTAATCGCTGATTACTGCAAAGTTGGTTTGTTTTTTTCTTCTGCCGCAGTATTGGCTAGGTTTTGTTCATAGGCAGCACGAAAATTTACAGGTTCCATTAAAAATGGCAGAAAACCACCATCAACCGTTAATTGGCTAATAATTTGGCGCACATAGGGTTGCAATATGCTGGGACAATCAACACCCAACAAACCAGCAAGGGATTCTTCGGGGATGTTGTGGATGACAAATAAACCTGCATACTCGACTTCTACTTCAAACACGACTTTTTCAGTGGCTTTATCTTGGGCAATGATGGCGCTTTTCATGACCACTTCCCAGTGATCATCATCTAATTTGTTGTTGCTCAAGGCAAGGCTCATTTCAATGTTGAGGTTTTCTTGTGATTCCATAAACACTTGAGGAGCATTGGGGTTTTCAAATGAAACATCTTTGATGTACATTTTTTTCACTTGAAAAACAGGGCTATCAGCAGGGGTTTTTGCTTGTTCAGTCATGGGTGTTTCCTTTGGCTTGCTGGGATGCATTTCCTGTGTATCCCGCAGGGGTTAATGATAATAAACGTTGTTGATCATCGCTTGAAATCGGTAATGATCTGATGAACTTTTGCAGTTTTTCGGCAGTAATGCCACTGCCTCGCGTCATTGCTTTCATTTGTTCGTAAGGGTTTTCTAGGCTGTATTTTCGCATCACGGTTTGTACGGCTTCGCCCAAGACTTCCCAACTTGCATCTAAATCGCGCTGTAAACGTGGGCGGTTAAGGGTTAATTTCCCCATACCTTTTTGCAGTGAGGTCAATGCTAGCAAGGTGTAACCATAACCCACGCCCAAGTTACGTAGTACGGTGGAGTCAGTTAAATCACGTTGCCAGCGAGAAACGGGTAGTTTCTCTGCTAGGTGGGCAAGCATCGCATTTGCCAGCCCAAGGTTGCCTTCGGCATTTTCAAAGTCGATGGGGTTGACCTTGTGCGGCATGGTAGAAGAACCCACTTCGCCTGCAATCACGCGTTGGCTAAAATAACCCAACGAGACATAACCCCAAATATCGCGGCTAAAATCTATCAAGATAGTATTCGTTCGCATCCATGCTTGATTGAGTTCTGCAATATAATCATGGGGTTCAATTTGTGTCGTGCGAGAGTTCCAATCTAGCCCCAAAGAAGTGACAAAATCACGCGCAATGATTGCCCAGTCAAGTGTGGGGTAGGCAATCAAGTGGGCGTTATAATTGCCAACAGCACCATTGATTTTACCCATGATCACCGTGTTAGTAATTTGTTCCCGTTGGCGTGCTAAGCGATGGACGACGTTGATCCATTCTTTGCCCATGGTGGTCGGGCTGGCAGATTGCCCATGGGTGCGTGCCAGCATGGCATCGTCTGCCATGTTGATGGCGTTCTCTTTGATGCGGGCAATACTCTGATCAAGCGCGGGCAGCATCACCTGATCGCGTGCTTCGGTGAGCATCAAGCCATAGGCAAGGTTGTTGATATCTTCACTGGTGCAGGCAAAATGTAAAAACTCTGATTGTGCTTGCAGATCAACTTGGCTCTGTAATTGTTCTTTAAGGAAATACTCAACGGCTTTGACATCGTGGTTGGTGGTGCGTTCAATGGTTTTGACACGAGCAGCATCAGCTTTGCTAAAATCATCCACGATGCGATCTAAACATTTAATCGAATCGACAGATAACCCATTAATCCCTTCAATATCAGGGTTTGCAGCCAGCATTTTCAGCCATTCAACTTCCACCCGAACACGGGCGCGAATGAGACCAAACTCACTAAAGATAGGGCGCAACGGTGCAGTGCTAGCAGCATAACGACCATCCAACGGTGATAATGCCATCAATGGAGATAATTCCATGGTCATGATTCCTTTTGGGTCGGCAGTGCTGCCATCAGTGCAGCAAGCAGTTGCCGAAGTTCGGCTGCCATGATGGTGAAATCAGCATCAAAGCGTGTTGCAGCATCATCGGCATCGCCTGCTTCATCGAGCACGGCACTATCAAAACGAAGTTTTTTGAGCGATAAATCATCACTTAAGACAAACGATACCCGCGATTGCCAATTGATTGCCAATTGAGTGACTGATTTACCTGCGCGAATATGGGCTAAAATCTCATCTTTTGCCAAGTCTTCTTGGCGGCATTGAATGCTGCCACCATGCTCACCTTGAGTAATCAGCTTGCAGGCATCTTCTAGCGCAAAGCCTTCGGGGATCGTTGTTTCATCAAGCATCCAATGGCACATAACATCGCTTAATGAACCTTCTAGTTGCGGTGCAACCAGTGATAAGGTGGGAATAGTTTTAATCAGTACCGCAAGAAAATCTTCGGCACGTTTAACACTGCTGGCATTGATAATCAACCAACCATCTTGAGGCAAAATACAGGCATAGGCATGGCTGGTACGGACAAACGCTTGCGGCAATAAGGTTTGCACTAATTCGTCTTTAAGATCGGCTTTCTCACGACGATTGAGGGCGCGACCTTTTTCGCCTTCCAGCGTCCAGATTTGTTCATCCAGTTGTTCACGTACCACACTGGCAGGCAGCATGCGGTCTTGGCGTTGCAGGCAAATCATCAATTGCCCATCCGTTTGATGCACCAAGGTATGACCATCACGTCCTAAAGGTTTTGCCCACCCTTCACAGGATTGCTCCATTTGTCCGCAAGGGCGAGCAGTATGTTCGCCAAGTTGCTGCCCCAGTGCTTGTTCATCCATCGTGAACGGCGATTCAAAACGGTAAAAGTGTATATTGTTAAACCACATTATTGTATTATGAAACCTGTATTGTTTAAAGTATTAAATAGAAAAGATGTATTAAGTAAATCATCTTACGCAGTTATGCTAAAACTCGCCTCTCATTCCCACGCTCCTGCGTGGGAATGCATATTATGGGTAAGTATATTGAATATCCGTTCCCACGCAGGAGCATGGGAACGAGGCTC
>CAYWFG010000049.1:0-5210 GCA_964458185.1 uncultured Zetaproteobacteria bacterium | reverse complement strand
AAAATATACGTGAAATTGCAATGCTAATAGGTCGAAGTAAAAGTAGTGTGCATTGACATATTCAAGCTATATTTCGGCGCAATAAATATCCCGAGTCACGATTATGAGAGACTCCTGAGTGTATGGTCTTGATTGGTTGGATGAAATAATTTCGATATCTAAAGGCGGAAATCCAGCTCAACTGATCAAATTAATTCATGATGCTTTTGTAATACATCAAAAAAAATCTATTTTTTCTCGGTGTTAATTTTTTTTTATCGTGTACAGAGTAACTTTTTATTATCTTGCGCCTGCAATAACGCTAGGCTTGATGCCAATAATTAGTTGATTTTTGAAATATATTTTTTTTCGTTGAAGGAATCCATTCATGCATATACGCATTGCAACACGCCGTTCGCCATTAGCCCTATGGCAAGCAAACTTTGTCGCCGCTGAACTAACCAAGCTGCAACCCAATATTACCACAGAGTTGATAAAAATTATCAGCAAGGGTGATAAAATCCTTGATGTACCCTTAGCCAAGGTTGGTGGTAAAGGGCTGTTCACCAAAGAAATCGACATGGCTTTGGCCGATGGACGGGCAGATGTTGCCGTACACTCCATGAAAGACGTACCCACAGACTTGCCTGAAGGCATGTCTATTTGTGCCATTCCTGAGCGCGAAGACCCACGCGATGTGGTTGCTACTGTTGGCGGTGTTGGCTTAAAAAATTTACCTGCTGGTGCAAAAGTTGGCTCTTCAAGCCTGCGTCGTATTTGCCAATTAAAACGCCATTACCCGCAACTTGAATGTGTCTCTATTCGCGGCAGCGTACAAACCCGTTTAGATAAATTGGGCGATGAAGTTGATGCCGTTATTTTAGCTGCCGCTGGCGTGATACGTTTAGGCTTGTATGACTGCATGGATGGGCCTATTGATTCAGAGATCATGCTGCCAGCAGTAGGGCAAGGCACGCTTGCCATTCAAACATGCGATAATGCAACAGTAATCAATGCCTTAGTCTCACAATTAAATCACCCTGATACGGTAGTAAGAACCAAGGCAGAGCGCGCCTTTTTGGCAACACTAGAAGGTGGTTGCCAAGTCCCTATTGCAGCCTATGCAACACTGAATGGCGATAGCTTAACGATTATCGGCAGAGTAGGTGATGTTGACGGTGTTGAACTATTAGAGCAAACCCTTGTGGGATCACGCCATGATGCACAAGCATTGGGTGTACAATTAGCCAACCAGTTGCTTGATGCTGGCGCACGGGAAATTTTGCAAGAGGTTTACCGTAACGTACTCTGATTGGGTTGTCCTTTTATTCACCATGAATATTCTTGCATCATATTCACTCCACCCTAGTGTTGCTGAAAAATCTAAATGCTTTGCCTTCAAAAGGAAAAAACCATGACCCCTCGTACATCAACCATCATCAGCTTATTACTCATCATGCTAGCAAATTTTTCTGCATACGCTGAAACGCCAACGGGGCTAAGTATTATGCAAGCTGCTGATAGCCGTTACGATGGTGATGATGTGATTCAAAGCATTCATCAACAGTTGATTGATCGCAATGGCAATACCCGTGAACGTGAAATGATTAGCTTTCGCAAAGATTTTGGCAAAGACAAAAAGATGATTACTTTTTTCCGCAAGCCTGCCAATATTATTGATACGGCATTACTCACCTTTGATTATGATGACCCCAATAGCGATGATGACCAATGGTTGTATTTGCCTGCATTAAAAAAAGTTCGTCGTATTTCATCATCTGATCGGGGGGATTATTTTATGGGAACAGACTTCACCTTTGAAGATATGAAACAAAGCCCTGAATTATCCGATTATCAATGGAAGCTGTTAGGCTCTGAAGTGGTTCATGACCACGATTGCTGGAAGGTAGAAGGCATACCATCGTCCAAAGAAATTGGGCAAGAGTTGGGCTACTCTCGTTTGGTACAATATGTCACTAAAAATACCAGCATTGCGATTCGTGTGGACTACTGGGATTTAGCAGACCGTGAACTGAAGCATCTTCGAGTGAACAAAATGGAAGAAATCCAACATATCTGGTCGGCTGTTAGCGTTGAGATGCACAATGTTCAAAGCAACCATACCACCGTTATTTCGTTCACCGAACAACGCTACAACTCAGGTCTAAAAGATCGTTTGTTTACCCAACGTGCCTTAAAACGTGGCTATCGGAAGCAGTGATAACGATGAAGCCATTGTTTGATTTTATTGTTCGTTATGCTTGGTTGGTGCTGGTGTTTTTGGTGTTGATGACGGCAGGCTTTGCCTCGCAGTTGCCCCACTTAACCATGGAAACCAACCTTGAAAAAATGCTGCCCGACGGCATGGATGCTTACCTTAACCGCAAAAAGTTGGAAAAAATGTTTTCGGCTTCTGATATGGTGGTTATCGGTATTGAAAACACCGAAGAGGATGGTATTTACAATGCCCATACGCTGGCATTGATTGATGAACTCACCCAATGGCTGAAAACGCGCAAAGAGTTTCGCTCGCTCGCGCTCTCTGACCTGATGAGCCTCTCGACCATCAAAGATATTCGCGGCACGCCCGATGGCATGGAAGTCGAACGCTTTATGGCACACCCTGCAACAACACCTGAAGCGATTGCCGCGATGAAAACACGCTTGCGTGAGAATGGTATTTATATGGGGGCAATCGTTAGTGACGATGGTCAAGGTACGCTAATTGTGGTGCGTCCTTCACCTGAATATGTGGGGCATTACAACGAAGTCTACCAATTGATCAAAGCAAAAGTTGCCGAGATTGATGCCCGTGGCGGTGCTGAACATATTCTCATTACGGGTCGCCCAATTATTGAAGGTGTGTTTGGCGTGTATATGCCACAAAGCATGCAAAAAATGCAGCCTTTGGTGCTGGGTTTGTTGGCTTTGCTGCTGTTTCTATTATTCCGCAATATACGGGGTGTATTGATCCCATTAACGGTGGTGATTCTCTCTGAATTATGGATGTTAGGGACGATGGCAGCCTTTGGCATCCCCATGTATACCGTCACTACCATGTTGCCTATTTTGGTGCTTGCTGTGGGTATTGCGGATTCAGTGCATTTGATTACCCATATTCGGGTAGAGGCAGCGCGTGATGCCATGCTGGATAAAAAAGAAGCCATTGTACGCGGCATGGCAGGCATGTGGTCGCCGATTTTGATGACCACATTAACCACTGGCGCAGGTTTTCTTGCCATGTTAAGTTCTGATTTGTTACCCATGCGTTATTTTGGCGTATTTGCTGCCATCGGTGTGGCGTATGCCTTTGTGATTACAGTGTTGTTTATCCCTGCGATTGAGGCGGTCTTGCCGCGCCGTGAAAAAGCATTGGATGACTTGGCATTGAGTGGTTATCTCAATTGGATGTCGCGCATGGTGGTTGAAAAGCCGCGACATATTTTGGCGATTTTTGCTGTGGTATTGCTGGTTTCTGGCATGGGTTTGGCACAACTTCGGGTCAATTCGTCGCTGGTTTCTGAGTTTCGTCCTTCTGACCCCTTGCGCCAAGCCGATGAAGTCCTCAATGCTCACTTTGCAGGCACGAACACCTTGGATTTGATGATAGACACGGGCAAGCAAGACGGCGTATTGTCACCATCTTTTTTGAGTGGTCTGCAATCGTTACAAACCTTGGTTGAAAAAAATCCTGTGGTCGGTGATTCATCGTCCATTGCGGAGTTTTTGGCAGAGATGAACAAAGTCATGCACGAAGGCAAAGATGCTTACCGCGTACCACCTGAAACATCGCCGTTGGCAGCGCAGTATTTATTGCTCTATTCTTTTTCGGGTGCGCCCGATGATTTTGATACCTTCATTACTTCAGATTACCGCGAGGCACATGTTCGCATTCAAATGAAAACCGATGAAAGTGCCGAAGCTGGACGGTTGATTGATGAACTGAACAACAACATCGCCCAATGGTTCCCCCATGCCACGGTGGAATATGCAGGCACGGCATTTACCAATTACCGTTTTTCTGATTTAATTATCACAGGGCAATTACAATCGCTTTCGCTTGCGTTGCTGTTTATTTTCTTGCTTTGTTTAATCATGTTTCGTCGCTGGCTCGATGCTGCTTTGGCATTGTTGCCTGTCTCGCTGGCGGTGGTGGTGATTTATGGCATCATGGGGCTTGTTGGTTTGCCGTTAGAAATTGGCACAGCAATCACTGGTGCGATGGCATTGGGCATTGGTGTGGATTTTGCTATCCACTATTTATTCCGTTACCGTGATTATGCCGCCCAAGGCATGGCGCATGCTGATATTGTGTTGCACAGCAACCATGATACAGGGCGTGCTTTATTGTTTAATGCCCTTGTGGTTATTGGTGGGTTTTTGGTGCTATTAACAGGCCCGTTGTACCCGCAAGTAAAACTGGGTGCATTGGTCGCAGGTTCTATGGCTATTTGTTATTTGGCTTCGTGTTATGTGTTCCCGATTGTGTTAAAACGAAGTCGCAGGCTGGCTTGATTAGGTTTTGATGCTACGCAGTTGGCAGTTCACTTCATATTGACCGATCAAGGTGAGCAATTCTTTATAGCCATAATAATCAGCAATAAGGACAGGAAACCCACTCAAAACAGCCACTTCATTTTTTGGTTTAATATGCTTTTCTTCTTGCATTACAAAGACTTGATATTGGCTTACCAAAGCTAGTGGAAATGAAAAACTACCCGTCATAAGGTACTCTAACTTTTTACAATGCTCACCAATGATTATATTCCAGTGATCTTTACCTAATTTATTAAGATTTTGGTAACACTTATCAGATTTTTTAGCCACAACCTTTTTGTAATGAATGTTTTCTTTACAAAGAACCGTAATTTCTTGGAAAGGAACGCTATGACTCAAATGCCTAAAGGCTTCACACATGGGGTAACTAATATATAGCTTTCCTGCATTCGTTTCCTCATTAAAAAGCTGTAACATTTTTTTGATTTTATCATCGGATGCCATACTTGCATGACCATCATAATCAAAGAAAAGGTATATTTCAGAAACACTATCCCTTGAAATATCAGATAATTCTTCTGCATTGACATCTTTTTCTTTAAGCAAAGAAAACAAATCAAGGTCGGGGTCTTTGCTAATCTCGGCTTCCCTTTTAAGACGGGACAGCAATAAAATCAAAGGGTTACAGCATGTTAGAAAATCACTTTTTTAGTTGCAGCTTGTCCCGTCTTAAA
>CAYWFG010000048.1:0-5443 GCA_964458185.1 uncultured Zetaproteobacteria bacterium | reverse complement strand
TTATGAGACTCACTTGGACTTATGGCGTACCTAGAAATTTTATTCGTGATTATTTGACGCTGCTTTGCATCAACTTTTCTTAAGAACTTCCAAGCTTTTTTTTCATATTTTACATCATACATAGGTTATTATCTTATATATAAGTTGTTTTAAAGTCAATTAAAAAACAACAGTGATTATACTTCCTAAAGTTTATGTGCATTGCTTTAAAATATTTCAGCACTCTGAGTTTTAATGACTATATGTATCCACCATTAATGTATTTTTTTATGATAAAAGTATATAATTACTCGATGATCTAACTCACATAACACATTTCTCATGAGTCATATATTGAGTTAATATTTAGGTCATGAATAATCACTTTTCCACTAACTATTTCATGTCTTATCACGCGATTGTTATGCACAACTTCCTTATCTTTGTACTCACCAAACCGGTCATTGCTTAGTATGTAGCAAACGTCGTCATGTGATGCAATATCTAGAATTGTTTCATCTGCAAGTTGCTTTGTTGCAACAACGTGTATTTCTATATTTCTATTGAAATAAGACCTTATTTTATTATCATTAGCTTTAATTTTAGACCGTATTGATGCGTCAAAAACAACCACGACATGATACTGACTAAATAATTCTCTGGTAACTGTTAATAATGGGTTTAAACCAACAAACCCCCCACCTTCATAACATAAGTTATTGCCATCAATAATTATTTTATTAATTTCTCTTGACGCTTTTCTGCTTATTTCAACTGCTCTTTTTTTAGATTTAATAAGATCTCTTTCATATTGCCTTATTTTCCGTTCTTCTTGGTTAATAATCTTTTTTGGGCTACCAACATCAAAATATTTCTCACACTCTTCATGTATCATTGATCTTTCGTATGAATTATCAGCAACATCTAGTTTTCTATCAAATGACTTTGCCTTAACTATCACTGTGTTAGCTGTCGATATACTGGATTCATAATCTTTTATTTGCGATAAAATAGGGCGCAATGCGTTATCAACATTACTTTGTAACCCATAAAAAACTCTTAGTTTCCTTTCTAGTTCTACTATTTCTGCATCTAATCTATTAATTTTATCGCATGTTTTTTCTATATTAAATCCATCATATTTCTTAACCTCTGAATTAATTGTACTTATTTTACTATTCGTTGTTGATAGTTTTTTTAGTGTTTTATCTTTATTATCATTACTTACAATTAATTCTTTTTTCAGTCTATTTAATTTCTTTCGATAAGTTTTTTGTTCATCGTCAAACCAATTAAAAGGATTGAAAATAGATTTTATATATTGTTTTGTACCCTGAATATTTTCACTCAGAAGCTGGATCTCCTTTTCATTTTTAGAAAATAATGACTTATGTTCGATTTTCATCGTTTCTTTCTCTTCTAAAGAAGAAAGTAATATTCCAATATCCGTGCTATCAAACCATTTCGTTTCTTCAATTAATCGAGTCTTCATATTACTTAGGTCATTGCATTTTTGTATATATGGATTGTATTCCACCGATTCACCTTCTTCAATTTATAAAGTTAACACCTTCTAAACTATAATACCCCAGAGTACAGCACCCCAATAAGTCAAACAGTTTTTTTAAATCCTTATTCCTTTTAGGCTAGTATTGAGTAAAAAACGGAGCGTATATGAGTAATAAAAGAACAGTCGATGTCAGCCATATCCAGCGCGCATAACGTTAGACTCAATAACCTCCAAAACTGGAAGACAACCTTTCTAGATAATGCTGAGATAGCGAGGGAGCTATCGAAAGCGGTGAAGGAGTGGCTAGGAGCCTGTCCTTGACTAAGGACCCACTTCAAAGTTCAGTTTGAAGAATTAAATCTTTTCGCACCTAGGGTCAGGAGTACCTAATATTCCACTATGTTGATAACCACTACCAAGACACCCTCCTTTACATAAATGCCAATATCTACATTTTATACACGTTGGATTTTCGACCTTAATAACTTGCTGTACATTCAAGATTTCATCAATTGTTCTCTTGTATAGGTTACCCATTGGATGTTCCTTAAAGCATGTACATCCGCACAAATTACCATTTGGATAGATATAAAATTTTTCTGTTCCTGCTCCACAGTTTACCGACGCAGGTGTCTCTATCTCAGAAATAACAGAGGAATCTAACTTATCCAAGTGAGAGAAATCGAACATAGGGTTAATTCTTACTTCTGTTTGAGTATGAATTTTACGAATTTCGTAAACCTTATCATTCCAAGATTTAGAATCTATTTCCATTCCAGAAGAAGCTCTTCCTGCATAAGTAGCTCTTTTAATTGCAATATATTCAAGGTCTAAATAGTCGATATTATTTAAAAATTCATTTATTTTATCGAAAAAATTCATGCTTATGACTGTTGATGAAACACAACACCTTATTCCTGCATTCTTCAGTCTTTTAATGGCTATTAATGCTTTCTTGTAGCTTCCACCTCCACGGATTAAGTCGTGTTGATATTCAACTCCATCTAATGAAATTTGTATTGATAATTTTTCCCTTCCTTGCCACTTCTCTAACTTCTTAGGATGAAAAAAACTAGTCGTCCCATTACTGTTGATGCTGATATTTACGTCCAAAATTAGACATTTATTCAATAGTCGTTCAAATCCTTGATATATTGTTGGTTCACCACCTGTCAAAGAAATTAAGATATGAGGAAAGCTTTGATGAATTTGTTCTATTGCGCTAATAAGCATTGTTTCTTCGCTTATTTCATTGCGGTAAGGAGAAGACTCTCTGATGCAGTGTGAGCAAGTTAAGTTACACTGTTCAGTTAGTACCAAATAAGCTTGCTTTATCATTCTAGTTCTAAATAGGCTCTCTGCTTAATAGATGGGTCGTATGCACAGTTACATTCTTTTTCTAAAATTTCGATGAAATGGTAGACGGAATCTTTATTAATACTTTGTTCAGATGATTCAAATGGATATTTCACATACGTTTCTAGAAGCTCGGAAGATTTTGAATCCGACATAATTATCTCTAACCATTTTTTCAATGTTGCTGGGTAAATTCCAATAGCTATATGAGATGAGTTATCTCCTTCTGTCTCCGTAAAATGCCAAGTACCCCTAGGGCAATAAAAAGCATCGCCTTGCTCAAGTAGGACAGAAGTCCATCCATTTCGATGTTTATTAACATGTGGTACTTTTTGATTCCTTATTGATTTACTTAATTGGTGTTTATCCTCTTTAAAATACCATCGTTTACAACCATTAACCTGTATAGCAAGGACATCATGACGGTCAAAATGAATATTAACGCCAGTTGTATTTTTTGCGGTGTAATAAAAGTTGGCATTAATTTTTGTGTTCATTTCATCTGCCAGTTGATCGATAAAAGACTCAAGCTTTAAACTATGTTGTTGAATTGAATCAAATATTAAAGTGCCGCCTTTAGCTAAGGCCAATAGTACTTTCTTTTTATCAAGAAGGTTATTGATATTGTTTTCATATAGACTCTTATCTTCTATCAAATTATACTTGTGTATTGAATTGCGGTGATTTGTAACTCTTACTTTTGGATATAACAACTGATTACTGTTCAATATATCGTTAAAATCATCAATGGAAAAAATATCGGAAAACTTATTTTGTAAACCTTTTATATGCAGTGTTTTTTTATCAAAGTATTTATTGATAAATACTTTCTTTGTTATTCCGCCAAAAATATATTCAAAAGAACTTTTCATAACTATATCCTGGTCTTGTAATTATTTTCATATTACTTTTGCAAAGCTTCATTATTTGTTTCGTAGGTATTTGATCTTCAATATAACTTAAATCTACAGTCTCCAAAGAAGGTAAATAAAAAATCCAATCTGGAAGGTCTTTAACTTTTGTTCTAGCCAGTCCAAGAAATGTAAGCTTATTTGATTCAGATAGCTTACTCGGTATTGTAGATATAGGGTTTGCTCCTATATTCAGATATTCAATCTGCGAACAATCACCAGTAAAGTTAATATCTTTAAGTTTATTTCTGTAAAGACTTATCCTTCTAATTTGTGCCAATAAATCCCCTTCGAGTTCAAAATAATTTAATCTATTTTTATATAATTGAAGATCTGTTAATTGCTTCAAGTTATTAATACATTCTATACCCGAAGATAAATTATTAGCAGCTAAATTTAGTCTCTTAAGATTAGGGAAAAATTGTATGATATTATGGAGTGTTAAATTGTTTGAATTTGCTTCAAGCGTTGTTACGCTCCCTATCATATTCATATATTGTGATTTATTTTCTGAAATATATGCGTAGCTTAGATTCAAAATTTCAGGTTTAAGAATATTAATTAATTGAAAAACTTTTTTAAAATCATTATTACATAATTCTTTTACAAGGCTATTACCTGTTGTTGATTGATAAAAATTCAGTAAATTCTTACAAGCATCAAATTCAAAAGGACTACCAATCAACTGATACATCTGGTTTAAAATAGAAATAGTATTTCTAGATGTTTTTCGAAAATATTCAGATAAACTGCAAACAACTTTATCATTGGTAAACTCATCTAGTTTATTATCAATAATAACTATCTGTGGGTATTTATAAAAAATACTTTTGGTCTTTAAATAGGCAGGACTTTTTTTTGAAATATATTCATCTGATTGGTGTCGATCTCCTTTAAAGATAATAAAAATTTTATATTCTTTAAAGTCGCCTAACGCTAGGTAATTACACAGTTGCGATTCTAATTCAGGAATTAAGTCGTTATCACCAAGTAAAGGTATAATTACTATTAATGTATAAACTGAATCAATAGGACACTTAATATATTGAATAGGTTCTATTTTTACTTTATGCTTAGGAAATTCTTCGCTTAATTTCTTGCAAAAAAAAACTCTTTACTAGAGGACCCTATATCAAAGTAACAAATAAGAAATAACTCCTTAAAGTTCATCCTGACTCTTAATCGCAGTGGTCTACTTCAAACCATACGCCAAACATAGAGTCAATATCCTTGATATTTTCTTGATTTAAGTCGCTCAATTTCAATTTAGGTCGAACAGTTACACCAGTTTCATCCACCTTCGAACTTTCTTTCATATGATTATTTTTTTGCATACTTTTCCCCACCTTTTTTTTAAAGAATTATAACTATACTCCAACTTATCATCAAGTTATTTTTTAGTCCGTTCATTTTATTGGATAGAAAGTCGCAGAAGTGAGATCATAGCATAGTCTAACTTCTGCAACGCGGCTAGCCGATAAAGGAATATATTATTGTGAAATATTCGATTCAAATATTGTTAGTAGTTACCATGATAATGGTGTTTAATAATGCTTATGCATATAAATTTGTGCCAATTATAATTGAGAAATATATTAAAACGGTAGGTATTAGCTCCTTAGAAAAATCTATGGCACTGGGTCAGTTGAGTTTGATATGATTTATGGACGGGCTGTTGGCAGCACCT
>CAYWFG010000047.1:0-5826 GCA_964458185.1 uncultured Zetaproteobacteria bacterium | reverse complement strand
TTTATTGCTTGAAGATGTAGCGGATGATCGCCGTTATGACACTTGGCTAGGTAAGGCTTCCCTTGTAAGACGGGACAGCAATAAAATCAAGGGGTTACAGCATGTTAGAAAATCACTGCTAATCCACCATATTGCAACAAAAACTATGGATTAGCTTTGCTTTTTTAGTTGCAGGTTGTCCCGCCTTAAAAGGGAAGCCACTTTTTTAACTTATGCGTGGGTGCGTAACATCAGTTATTCCGCATCAAGACGAAAAAGGTCATAATCTACAATCTCGTCATGACCTTTTTGCTTGAGTTTTCTATTCAGGCAAACGCTCTGCCGCAGCTTCAAGCTCTGCTGTTTTATTTTCACACTGCATCAACTCTTCACGCACCTTGCTTACAATAGCATCAGGCGCATTTTTCAAAAACTTAGCATTGCCTAGCTTGGCATGTAATTTATCGGCTGTTTTTTGTAAGCGTAGTAAGTTTTTATTAATCCTTGCGCGTTCTTCTGCCACATTGACTAAGCCTGCCAGCGGTAGCCATACTGTGCATTCGTGCAACGGTGCTACGGCTGCGCCATCGACCTGACTATCGGCGGGTAACCATGCCAAGGTTTCAATGCGGGCAAGGCTTTTTAATACCTGTTGTTGTGTTTGCAAATAGGCACATACTTCATCCGATGCGGCAATGCTTGTGGTGATCTTTTTACCAGGGGAGACATTCATCTCGCCACGAATCGAACGAATCGCCGAAACGATAGTCATCAACAACGCCATGCGCGGTGCAGCTTGTTCTGTGGTAATAGCAGTTGGCCACGAAGCCGTTACTAACATGGCATCTGCGCCATGAAGTTGGCGAAATAAGGTTTCGGTAATAAAAGGGCAAACAGGATGCAACAAACGCAACCAACCATCTAATACCGTAAGCATGACTACCTGTGTTTCGGTCTTGTTGGCTTCATCATCGCCATAAAGTGATACTTTTGCCGCCTCGACATACCAATCGCAATAGCTGCCCCAGATAAAACTATACAACGCCGTTGCCACTTCATGAAAACGATAGGCGGCAAGATCCACCTCTACACGCGCCATGCAATCATTGAACTCAACGATAATCCAACGATTGATTTCAAGTGTGGGGTTACAATGCACATCCACCACAGCATCACCACGGTTCATAAACACAAAACGTGCCGCATTCCATATTTTATTCATAAAGTTTCGATTCGATTCGATGCGCTTGGTATCAAGCTTAATATCGCGCCCTGGTGTTGCCATGTGTGCTAGCGTAAATCGCAATGCATCAGCACCATAAGCTTCAATCATATCCAATGGATCAATCACATTGCCCTTAGATTTGGACATTTTTTGCCCTTCAGAATCACGAATCAAGGCGTGAATATAAATATCTTTAAATGGCACTTTCCCTGTAAACTTCAGCCCCATCATAATCATCCGTGCGACCCAGAAGAAAATAATATCAAAACCCGTGACCAACACTTGGGTTGGGTAAAAAGTTGCCATCTCAGGGGTTTTTTCAGGCCAGCCAAGGGTAGAAAACGGCCATAGACCTGATGAAAACCATGTATCTAAGACATCATCATCTTGATGAATAGAGGTGCTACCACAACCACCACACAGATCAGGCGTGGTTTTGGCAACGGTGATATGGCTACAGTTATCACAATACCATGCGGGAATACGATGCCCCCACCATAATTGCCGCGAAATACACCAATCTTGGATATTGCGCATCCATTCAAAATAAGTTTTATCCCAATGCTCAGGCACAAAACGAATATCACCATTTTCAACAGCTTCAATGGCAGGTTGTGCCATGGGTTTAATATCCACATACCATTGATCGGTTAAATAAGGCTCAATGACCGCATGCGACCGATCACCGCGACCAATTTTGTGAGTATGTGCTTCAACCTTATGCAATAAGCCTGCTGCATCAAGGTCTGCAATGATATGTTCACGCGCTTCATAACGATCCATGCCGTGGTATTGGCTAGGGATAACAGGGTCATCAATAATGTGTGCTTGATTGGTAAAAATATTCATCAATGGCAAATCATGCCGCTTGCCCACATCGTAATCGTTAAAGTCGTGGGCAGGGGTAATTTTGACGCAGCCAGTGCCAAAGTCAGGGTCAACATAAGTATCTGCAATCACAGGGATAGTGCGCCCTGTCAGCGGCAGGCTTAACGACTTACCAATAAGGTGTTGGTAACGTGCATCATCAGGGTGAACGGCGACAGCAGCATCACCCAGCATGGTTTCGGGGCGTGTGGTGGCAATAATGACGTGTTCATCAGGGTTTTCGGCAATGGGGTAGCAAATATGCCAAAAGTGACCGTCTTCTTCTTCGTGTTCCACTTCTAGGTCAGATACGGCGGTTTCTAACACAGGATCCCAGTTGACCAATCGTTTGCCACGGTAAATCAAGCCTTCATCATACAGCCGTACAAACACTTCACGCACGGCATCCGACAAGCCTTCATCTAAAGTAAATCGTTCACGACTCCAGTCACATGATGCACCCATGCGTTTAAGCTGGGCAACAATCGTTCCGCCTGATTGCTCTTTCCATTGCCATACCCGTTCTAAAAATGCCTCTCTTCCCAAGTCACGGCGGTGAACACCCTCAGCATCTAGCAAACGCTCAACCACCATTTGGGTGGCAATACCTGCATGATCCGTACCTGGTTGCCACAGCACGGATTTACCTTGCATACGCTGCTGGCGAATGAGCATATCTTGAATGGTAAAGGTAAAAGCATGCCCCATGTGTAAATTGCCTGTCACATTCGGTGGTGGAATCACAATGCAATAAGCATCGTCTGCGACTGTGGCAGGGCGAAAAGCATTGGAATTCAACCAACTTTCATTGATGATAGGCTCAACGCTTTGTGGATCGTAAGTGGTATCCAGTTCATTCATGGGTATTCTCTTAAAGTTGAAATATAAAGGTGGTAATTGTTTTTATTAATGACTTAATGAAGGGTCTTTGTGGGGAGTGCTGGTCATTTTCAGCACACGCTGTTGCAATGCTGCATCAATCCATTCAGGGATCATGGTTTCAATCTGCGCATTCACATCGGCATACACTTCGGCAATCAGGTCTTCCACCTGCTGATCATCCAGCATCATTTGTTCTAACGATATGCTCACCGCTGCTGGTGCCACTGTTGGTGCAAGCATTGCCTCTGTTAACAAAACACGCGGCACTTCTTCATAAGTATGTTGTTCATCTAGGGCAGCAGTCGATGTGTTTTGATCCCCTTCTGATGCACCGCGTCGTTGCTGCTCGCTCTTGCGCAACATACCATCTAATTGTTCCAGTATGTGATCAGGGTTCATTGGCTGCTCCATTGCGCAATGGTAATAATGGAATGACATTTTAGCCAGTTTGTTGTTGATAGGCTTCCCTTTTAAGATGACGCAACCTATGGTGCTGTTAACCTATAAAAACAAACCCACACCTTGCAAAGACAGAAGTGCTGTGTGAATATATCATCCATTTTACAAGGAAGTCTTATACTGCCATCCATCCAATGAAAAGTTCAAACAATGCCGCCATAACCATGCCATCTGTTTTTATTATCGAAGATGAAAAATACACACGCGCATTACTGTGCAAAGTAATCAATGAACACCCCAAGATGACCTTATTGGTTGCTGCCAGTGATTTAACATCGGCACGATTATCGTTACAGCAGTATGGTGAACCTGATTTGTTTTTGGTTGATTTAGGTTTGCCTGATGGCAATGGCATCACGTTTATCAAAGAAGTTAGGCAACAGTTCTTGGCAACAACTGTCATGGTATTGTCCACTTTTGGTGATGAACGCAATGTTGTCCAAGCCATTGCAGCAGGGGCGGGTGGTTATATCCACAAAGACGAAGACCTTCAAAACATTGGCTGCCATATTGAGCAAGCATTGGCGGGTAATGCCCCGATCAGTCCATCTATTGCCAAGCATATCATTCATCGTATGCAAGCAAAAGAAACCCCCTGTGATGGCAAAAAAACCATGCTATTAAGCCAGCGTGAATTGGATGTGCTGCATATATTGAAACGAGGGTTTAGCCGCATAGAAGTAGCAAACCACCTACATATTAGCCCACACACGGTCACCAGCCATATTAAAAACATTTACAAAAAACTCAACGTCCATTCTCGTACTGAGGCAGTATTTGAGGCGCAGCAATTGGGCTTAATGAGATACCTTGATTAATACATTCAAAATATTATTGCTTCCTCTTGCATTCTGTTTTTTATTGGGGGGAGCCATTGCATCCATTTATACATGGTTGGATGAACCCAGTATTTTGCATTTACAACAAGCTCAGTTTCTAAAATCTGATGCCATGAACCCACCCAATTTCATTACCGATACAGCACAATCACGCACCTTGCCCGATAATTGGTTGCGTTCAATGCAAGGGTTTGGTGGCAGTGGTTGGTACAAGATTCGTTTTGCTAAGCAAGATCAACAAGGGCATGTCTGGGGGCTGTTTATTCCACGCGCCAACATGAATGTGGCAGTGTTTATCAACGGCAAAGAAATAGGTCATTCGGGGCATTTTTATGAACCTGTGTCACGCAACTGGGCGCGACCGTTGTATTATACGATTCCTGCGGGCATGTTATCACAGGGTGAAAACACCCTACATATTCATTTAAAATCGTATGCCGATGAGGCAGGTGGCTTAAGCCAATTATTGATTGGTGCGCAAGATGTATTGCTGCCGCTGTATCAACTGCGTGATTTTATTCAGATTGATTTGGCAAAGGTTTCGTTCTTTCTCAATATACTGGTTGGTTTGCTGACCTTGTTTCTGTGGTATTTAAGGCGTTCGGATACCATATACCTTTGGTTTTCTATCATTTGTTTTAGCTCATCGGTGTTTATCTTGAATCACTTTTTATTAGAAATTCCTTTTGCTCGCAACCCATGGCATTTTTTTGTGTATGTCTCTATTGGTTGGTTTGCTGCTTCTTTGTTGATGTTTGCATTACATTTTTTGGATAAAGTTAATCCTAAATGGCAGCGTATACTTTTGATTTATATGTTAATCAGTTCTGTAATCATACTGCTATTACAAAATATTTTTGTTGCTTTGTTGTGGCATATTGGTTCTTTGGCAATGGCGAGTTATGCATGCATGGTATTGTTTCGCAGTTGGCTGCATAGCGATGAAAGCGCGGAACTGGTGTTGTTTGTTGCTGCGCTTGCCACGCTGGCTCTGGGCTTTCATGATTGGTATACACGCTTAACGATGCAACAATTTTCTTCACCCGTGCTAATGCATTTAGGACCGCCGTTGATGTTGATGGCTATCGCTTGGATATTAACGGTTCGTTTTATTCGTGCCAGCGAAGAAATCGAAGGTTTCAATGCCGTATTAATGACACGGATCAACGAAGTGACAAACAATTTAAACCATGAACATCAACAAGTGCAAGCATTGTTGCAGCAAGAGGCCAAAGACAGTGAACGACAACGCATCATGCAAGACTTGCATGATGGTCTTGGCAACCATTTGATGGCAGCGCATTCCATTGCACGAATCAAGCAATTGGATGATGGCATCCAACAAGCGCTAAACGATGCCTTGTTTTGGCTGCGAACGTCGATTGATACCTTGGCAGACGATGATGGCGATGTCAGCGATTTACTCGGCACGTTTCGTTACCGTATTGAGCCACAATTAAAATCCTGTGGTATTGCCTTACACTGGCATATGGATGATATATCCAATTATACTTTACCAGCAGAGACTCAACCACTATGCACTGAAAGTGCATAGGTTGGGATTGGACTGAAAGT
>CAYWFG010000046.1:0-6540 GCA_964458185.1 uncultured Zetaproteobacteria bacterium | reverse complement strand
TCTAACAATCCCAATACAAGTAACCCCATTCCTCATATTTAAACCTTGTATCTGGACATCAGTTCCATTGTATCCTATATTCACCCAATAACAGTGGAACAAGGAGCGACCATGCCAAGGTATCCTTCCTTAGTCAAGGATGATGTTGTGTTTCGTCCTCAAGCGGATCGTTTGATGGATCAATTTCGTCAAGTTATGCGTTATTATCATTATGGCTTGCGCACAGAAGAAGCCTATTGGCGATGGATTAAAGGCTTTATTTTTTATCATAATAAACGCCACCCTAAAGAGATGGGAAAAGAAGAGATTGAGGCTTATCTTACGTATTTGGCAGTGAATCAGAATGTAGCTGTTTCTACGCAAAATCAAGCTTTTAATGCATTGTTATTTCTTTACAAAAAGGTTCTTCTTATTGATTTGCCCGATGATATTTCTGCAGTTCGATCAAAAAAGCCAGTGCGCTTACCCGTTGTGATGAGCAAAGAAGAAACGCAGCATCTACTAAGCCTTATGCATGGCGAAACATTATTGATGGCTAGATTAATGTATGGTGGTGGTTTGCGATTGATTGAGCTATTGCGTTTACGCGTGCAAGACATTGATTTTTCAAATGGTTATTTGATGATACGTGCAGGAAAGGGAAACAAAGACCGTGCCACTTTATTGGCTCATTCAGTTGTTAATGATCTTACCGAACATTTAAAGAAAATTCGCATGTTATTTGATCAAGATGTAAAAAACGGTCATGCCAATGTTTGGCTTCCTGGTGCGTTAGCCAAAAAATACCCGAAAGCCCCAGCCTCGTGGGAGTGGCAGTATGTTTTCCCATCCAAGTCTTTATCGTCTGATCCTAGAACTAAAGAAATACGTCGTCATCATGTGAATCAATCTAATTTGCAGAAAGCTGTAAAAAGAGCAAAAGAAGCGGCGAACATCAATAAAAAGGTCACGACTCATACATTTCGTCATTCTTTTGCGACCCACTTATTGGAGGCTGGCACCAATATTCGTGTCGTGCAAAAGTTATTGGGGCATGCAGATGTAAAAACAACGGAAATTTACACCCATGTTTTACAACAAAATCTGCAGGCGGTGAATAGCCCTTTGGATATGCTTTAATTAAGGGCATAAGATGAAGCCAACATACGTTGTAAATCTTCTGCTGTATCAATATCATAATGCATCGCCAATATACAAATTTGAACACCTTTAGCTTGGGCAACAGTTTGTTTGCAAACATTCGATGTCCCCCAAGATGTACCGTGAAACAGTCCATTGATAGGATTTGCCATGCCAATGAGGTTATAACCACCATCTTCTACAGGTGCAATCACCAGATGATGATCATGCAAGGCATCAGCAGCAGCCAATAAACGATTATCGGGCATGTGAGGTGAATCTGTGCCTATAAAAATGAGAGGCTTCCAATTGAAAGACGCTTGATACTCTACAACATGGGTTAGGCGTTGACCTAGATCCCCTGTGCCTTGATCCATCAATGGCAGATCAAATTCCTGCCAAAAACTGTGGTGAATATCATCAGTCGCCAACGTAACATGCTGAAACAACCGCGTACTTTGAGCAATAACAGCACGACACATTTTTTTATGCCACACCAATGCCTCAGCATGAGAGTAATAGGGCGTTAAACGGGTTTTCACACGCCCATGCACAGGGGATTTCGCCATAATAATACATTGGCAATCATCGCGCATCATGGTACATTTTTGCAAGGACTGTTGTTTCAACGCCCAACCAATACAACAAGCGCAACTGCCACATCAAAAGTATTGTGCGAATCACACCATGTTTTTGCCAGCGTCGGGCAGAGGTAATAACCTGCTCTCGCAGGCAAACAATACGCCCTTGCCGTTTCAAACAGTGAGAAAATGCAATATCTTCCATCAAAGGCCTATCAGGAAAACCGCCTAATTGTTCAAAAACTGTTTTGCGTACAAATATGGCTTGATCTCCTGTACTGATATGACTTAAACGGGATCGCCAGTTTATTAAACTTTCAATCAATCGAAATATAAGCGCGGAGTCATCCAGTCGAACATCAAAACGCCCACCAACAACATTAGAATCCATCATTGCTGCATGTATTGCATCACTCGCTTGGGGAGGCAATTGTGTATCAATATGCAAAAACAATAATATATCACTGCTGCATTGCGCTGCGCCATCGTTCATTTGCAAGGCGCGACCTTTTCGTCCGTCAATCCATGCTATATTATATTGTTGTAATATGGCTTGCGTACCATCTTGCGAACCACCATCAACGATGATAAGTTCATTAAAATTATAGGCAGAAAGTTTTGATAAATAGCGATGAATGTTTTTTATTTCATTATAAACAGGTACAATGATTGCAAGTGTCAATGCTAATCACCCTCGCTGCGAATTACTGTCCAGCCGCTTCCTTGTTCTCTAAAGTTTGTGAGTTGTCCACGCCATACTCGCCCTGCCCAAGCTATTTTTTTTATGCCATGCATATACAATCGTATATCAAAACGAAATAACTCACCATCTTGACTGCTAATATTGTTTGCTGGCACATACTCTTGCATCAATGTGTTGGCACGATCCAATGTCGCAAAGCGTTTGCGCGACATTGCCTTACCTAATACCACGCCTTTGCCTGCATGACTGCTGGGTGGTTTAAACACCCAACGCCTACGCTCTTTCCATGCCGTTTGAATGTCTATATCTTGCATTTGTTGGACTTTCGGCACTGTATGTCTAACCATTGCGCATGATTGAGGCGAAAGCCACTGTTCTAATACATTGGGTCGCCACCAATGGGCCATACGATTTTTATTCCCTAGCAACGCATAACTACGGGGGAATGGGTTAAGTGCAATTTGCTGATGTTCTAATGCATTACGAATGTGTGTCATACTAGAACTTTGTAGATAAAAATCCGTGTGACGATTGTAAATACCATCCAGTCGATAATCATCTACATACAAGCCATCATCACGTTGCACAATATTTTCAGGGGTACACAAAAAAGCACGCCGTCCAGCCTCACGAAGCAAGCTTGCATAAGCACACATTTCAGGGAACATAAACTGTTCTTTAATATCGGCATCTACAATGGCAATGTTCTTCCAATAGGTGGGAAACATCTCCAATAAGCGATCGGTTAAAGCCCCTTTAATAGCGGGCTGAGGCAACCAACCATGATCTCCTGTAAACAATCCCCCTGCATTATTATTAATCTCAATCAACTTTGGGCCATCATTAGTAAGATGAAAATCAAAGCCCATCAGTATTGGCGGCTCATCATTGCCTAACATGGCTGATTGTGGAACATGTTGGGCAATCCATTGTTGATAGGAAGCATTCTTTTTCAAGGTGAACATCTGTGCGGCAAAGTCTTCCATCAATTGTAATGTATGGCGTGGAATCATAACATCAGGAATGATTGATAAAGTATTCATACAAGCTCCTTACGCATTAATGTTCATTCCTAAGTTGAAGTGTAAAATCAAACATTTGATAAATAGTTTTACCATCCACCGACAAATAGCCATCAGCAGTCAGTATCTGCGCCGATTCATCCACTGCGGTGATCGTTGCCTCAACGCTTATTCGTGCATTGCTTGGAATAATTTGACCTCGATAATTCCACCGATGATTTTCTCCCAACACAATACATTGCATGTCGGCATCAGCATTTATACCCCAGCGTTGCAAGGCAACAACTTTAAGCAACTGTAAAAATGACTCTAACCCCAAGGAACCAGGGCAAACAGGGTCTTGGTAAAAATGAGCCTTAAAAAACCATTCATCAGGGTCAACTATTTTGCTACCACGAATAAAGCCTAAACCATGTGTGCCACCATCGGCAATAAATACGTCAATGGTATCAATCATTTGCATTGTCGCGGCAGGGTAGGGAGGGGCAGTGGGGTAGGCAAACTGCTCGGCACGCTTTATTTCGTCATCAGAAGGTTGATAGAGCGTTGCACCACGAACCCCCACTTGCTGCGCCAGCGAAGCCTTGGAGAAAAAACCAAATACCGTATTCCCAGCATAGACAACACCATGGGCATCGCTCACTTCAAAATCATAGTTTTGAATCACCATGCCACCACTGCTAGAAACATTAGTAATGCTAACACGGGTGGTTAATGTGCCTGTGTAAGCCGTAACTGCACGGTGTTGCACGGCACTGCCATCAAGATTGCGGAACGATAAATCAATGTCTGAAGTTAACGCTGAACCGATATATGCTGCCAACCAACCGCAAGGCTGCAAACCAATTTCCAGTAATACACTAAAAGGAATGGTCTTTTGACGATTAGCAGCAAAATACCATCCATCAAGAGGAATATCGTATTCTGCCTCGACGCTTGCCCCTGCTTGCATAATCCATGGCTCACCCTGCACTGCCATGATGCGATCTAAAAATTGAAAGGGCGGGCCGGGCAAACGGGCAATTTTTCTCTTTTCATCAAAGATCGAATAACGATCACCAAAGGCTACCGAGGGTTTGCCAATGGCATAGGCAGTGATTCTGTCGGTATCATACAATACCGCACGCGGCATGGCTGTTTGCTTGTTGTTTGTCTGCCACAATGCTTCTACGCTGGCTTGTGTTAAACCACGTAAACGCGCTGACATATTGGTGATTTCTACAATGGGTTTACCATCGGCAAACATCAATGCATTGACGATGGCAAACGGTTCTGGCTCATAACCCAAGGTTTTAATATCGACTTGGTAGGTCACCAACTTGGTCGTTGCCAATACTTGCCCACGGCATTTAAGACCGCTATCTACGCCCACCAAAGGTTCACACCATGTTTCACCTTCTTCACCCACCCAGCCCATGCGCAATAAGAAAATACGTAAGGTGTGCATGCAGCATTCATACATCAGCGTACCTGGCATCACTTGATCGTCGATAAAATGGCAGGTGATAAACCAATCATCAGGGTGAATATCCATCTCGGCACATATTTGCCCAATACCGTAACGACCACCTACGGGGTCAAGCGATACAACACGGTCAACCAAGCGTAAATGCGCTTGGGGGGGAAGGGTGTAGGGCGTGAACGGCAAGTCGTCAAACGGTGAGCCAAAGCATGTGGCCAAATCACCTGCATACAAGGCGGCGATCTGTGTCTCACTCCACTGCGCTTGATCCATCGCTAAGGGAGGATTCCAGTCTTCAGGTAGATTACCTTGTTGTGGCATCAGGTCGAAACGGGTATGCACAATGCCTTGCCCTGCGGCAAGTTCTGCTTGGGTGAAAAAACCTGCACAACCTTGTTGCATCGACATCAGCGGCATGCCATTAACGGTGCTTTCAAAGTGAAAGCGAAACAACCACGTATCACCTTGGCGAAAGAATGCATCAATATAAATATCGTAATGGATCACATCTCCCACCACAGGCAAACTACCGTGAAACGTCACCACAGCATCAAGCAAGCGATAAACAGCCTTGCCTTGGGTCTCAAAATCAATACCCAAAAAGCCCGATAAAAACAAGTCGGCTTGCCCCGCCTCGACTGCGACACAGGTTGGAATATGCCCCCCATCAAGATACCAACGGTCGGCAGTAACATCATGCTCGGTGATAACCCGACCATGGCTCATGCTTTGTGGCTCACCTTCGATGGTTAAAATACGGTCAACCAGCATCAATGGCTCATCAGGCAAGCG
This sequence comes from uncultured Zetaproteobacteria bacterium, assembly GCA_964458185.1. Classification (GTDB taxonomy): domain Bacteria; phylum Pseudomonadota; class Zetaproteobacteria; order Mariprofundales; family Mariprofundaceae; genus AB-137-C09. Next base: position 861 of record CAYWFG010000046.1, on the reverse strand, counting down.
CACCCGCGTGGGGTATTGATCAACAATAGCAAACGATTCGCCCAGCACATCACCAATTTTTCCAATGGCAAAAGCCATACATTGTGCGCGATTAAGGCTGCGCGGTATTGTGGTAACAATAGGCAATGGCTCTTCTGCTTGGTTTGTTGCAGTTGCTGGCATGTTTGCAGGCAAAGATGCCGCAAGGGTAAGCGTGCGCCGCATGGCATGTTGCATCACGCTAGAGAACTGTAAATACTGACCATGGGCATCAGCTTTGGCTGCCAAGACAGCGCGAACAGGCTCACTCCAACTATTGGTATTTATGGGTGTAGGCATGGTAGGTTGATCCAGCGTGGAAGAAGTATTGGCCGCTGGTGGAATCGTTCTGTGTTGCTGCGGCAAGGGTAGGGGAGGGAAGGGCATGCCTGCTTGGCTCGCTGCCACAGTGGGCGATGCTTTTTTATTGGGTTGCGGCGGGTATAACGAGGTAAGATCAAGATCAACGCCTTCAGCAATGGCATGTGCCAAGGTGCGTAACACCAACGTGCCAGCAGAGCTTCCCTCATAGCATGAGGAACGAGCAAGGTGGGGGCGTTGCCCCAAAATGTTATGAATCATCCGCGAGCATGACTGACCTGCACCAATTTCAAAAAACAAACGAACACCATCCGCATACGCTTGTTCAATCAGGCGAGGGAAGTCCGCCGTGTTCATTGCTTGTGCTAAAATAGCATCAGCTGTATTTTCTTGATTAACAGTGTATTGCTTGCCGCTAGAAAAACCATAAAAATCAATGCCTTCGGGGGCATTCGTGTCAAACAAATGAAGGTCATGGTAGGCTTGGGCAACAGGGGTGACAACCTCACAATGCACCGTGGT
>CAYWFG010000045.1:0-6913 GCA_964458185.1 uncultured Zetaproteobacteria bacterium | reverse complement strand
CTGTCATTCTGCGCGAAGTTTGGCTTCCCTTTTAAGAGGGGGCAGCCAATAAAACGGGGGCAGCCAATAAAACCAAGAGGTTACAGCATGTTAGAAAATTACTTTTTTAGTTGCAGCTTGTCCCGTCTTAAAAGGAAAGCCGTCACATCATGTTGATGAGCTGTTAAGCAACTGTATGAATTGCCAATGCAGTCGTCCGTTGGCACATAATATATCGCCATCTTCCAGTGTGATTGCACCGCCTTGGGTATTGGTGACAATGCCGCCAGCTTCTTGCACCAACAAGATGCCTGCTGCAATATCCCATGAACATAAGCCTGATTCCCAATAGGCATCCAAGCGTCCTGCTGCCACATAAGCCAGATCCAATGCCGCTGAACCTGCTCTGCGATAACCTTCAGTATTGCGCATGCAGCGATCCATGCGCTGTTGAAAACGATCCACTTCTTGATCGCGGTTGTGGGGTGGCAGCCCTGATGCAAAGATACAGTTTTCGGCGTATTCTACTCCAGAAACACGCAAGCGGCGGCGGTTCATGAATGTACCCTTGCCTCGCTCTGCTTCAAACACTTCATTTTTGATGGGGTCATGGACGACAGCCAGCAAGGGGCGATTATCTTGCCATGCCGCAATAGAAACAGCAAAGTGAGGGAAACCATGAATAAAATTGGTGGTGCCATCTAAAGGATCAATATGCCATTGAATCGGGGCATCAGGCTTGCTGCTACCTGACTCTTCAGCGACGATGCCGTGGCTGGGGTAGTGTTGTTGAATCTCACGCAAAATAAGCGCTTCAGCCTTGCGGTCAATTTCGGTGACAAAATCACGGTCTTTTTTTTCTTCGATTTTAAAACTTGCGCCATTTTCAAAGCTTCTGGCGATTAAATCACCCGCTTTTCGGGCAGCACGCACAGCAACGTATAACATGATAGGACATCCTTAAAAATAGTCGTGGCTAAGCTATCAGATTATTTTTTAACAACAAACGATGCCAAAACATCATTCGCGCCTTTTGCGCCATCATAGGCAATCATGACTTGGTAATCATGGGCGTTTTCTTGCATCAATACAATGCCTTCTGCTTTTTTCTGGTGGGGCGGCATCATCTCACCCAATAAACGAACAAAACCACGTTGAATGCCATGCCGTTTTTTTCCTGCTAGCATGGTATGACCATCCCAAAAATAGAGTGCATACGTTCCATCGCCATCGCCCACTGGCCCTGCTAACAAAAGAAAACCATCGGCAACTTCTGTCATACCTCGAATGCCGCGCCCACCCAAGCGAACGTACAATATGCTATGATGCACTGCCACACCATCAAATTGAAGGCGAAGCACGGGTACATGATTTTCACGAAAGACAGGACCTCGAAACCCCACATACAACCAACCCTCTTTAATCGCCAAGCCTTCAATATCCACGCCATTTTCTTTGCTGGGTATTTGACTGAATGTTGTAAATACGGGGTCATCGTCCAGTAAAGTGTGCAATGATAATGATGCAGATTCTACCACTTGACCATGATTATCAAGCACGATGCGGTACAGTTGGTCACGGCTAGGTTCATCAATGATATGGCTGTCGTTGAAGGTTCGTGCGTTTTTTTTGTAGGACTTCTGTGGCTTTGTTTTTTTTCGTTTGGATGAATGCGAACCAATGGCATAGACGGTGTTTTTTTCTACTGCCAATGCCTCAGTATCCATCTCTGCACCTGAAAAAAGAAGTATCTTGTGATCAACAACGTATGTTCCTGTTGGGTTTTGGCGCAAAAGCTGGAGGTGATTTTTACCGTCAACGGCCTCATCAGAAGCAATGATGATAAAATCATTCATCTTTGCTACCGCGCTGATATTCTCGACGGCAATTATGCCACCTGCAAGCGGCACAGGTTTTTTATTGAATGTTTGCGCATCTGCGGTGTTATAAAAAAACATACAAACAGCGATAGCGCAAAAGAAAATCATGGTATGCATTAAAGTACCTCCTGTTGATGAGTGCCAAGCATGGACTTTTCTTGATAAATAAAAAGACTTAGCCATCGACAATCAGCCAAACAAGGAGAGTAGCAACGATGAGTGCGACATTACGCAGCTTGTTTCAACAATTAGAGTCACGGGTCAGTGAACAAATTATTGGGCAAAAAAAACTAATGAACCGTTTAATGATTGCCCTGTTGGCAGATGGTCATTTGTTGGTGGAAGGTGCGCCGGGGCTTGCTAAAACACGCGCTATTAACAGCCTAAGCCAAGGCATTGAATGCGATTTTCAACGGATTCAATTTACCCCTGATCTATTGCCATCAGATCTAACAGGTACAGATATTTACCGCCCACAAGATGGCAGCTTTCATTTTCAACAAGGGCCGTTGTTTCATCACATGGTGCTAGCCGATGAAATTAATCGTGCGCCAGCTAAGGTGCAGGCTGCATTGCTAGAGGCAATGGCAGAGCGACAAATTACCGTGGGGGGGAAGAGCTACCCCTTAGCATCGTTATTTTTGGTCATGGCAACACAAAACCCGATTGAGCAAGAAGGAACATACCCCTTACCTGAAGCACAATTGGATCGTTTTTTATTGCATGTGCAAGTGGACTACCCTAACGCTGAAGAAGAATTGCAAATTCTACAATTAACACGGCAAGAAGCCATGCAACAAAATAGCACCGAGGCTGCACCCGCATCATTGACTGCGCCATTACCGATTCATGCTATATTGGCAGCGAGAACAGAAGTGTTGAATATCCCCATGACTGAATCATTGGAGGATTATATTGTGCGTTTGGTGCTGGCAACACGGCAACATGATGCAGCGGATGTTGCGCATCATTTGCAATACGGCGCAAGTCCACGGGCAACCATTGCGCTAGACCGTTGTGCGCGAGCGCATGCATGGCTTGCCAATCGGGATTACGTTTCGCCAGAAGATATTCACGCCATTGCTTTTGATGTCTTGCGTCACCGTTTGATTTTAAATTACCAAGCCGAAGCCGAAGGGATTCATGTCGATGCGGTGATTGAGGCAATTATTCAGCACGTTCCGCTGCCTTGATGGGCGGTTGATAGTTGGTAGGTTTTTTTACCGTCATGGGCTGTTGCCCCCAGCAGCGCATGACGCAATCATCGACGGTATCTTTTTCGATGGATGCATGAAATGAATGGTCAATCGCCAACCAACGCTGGCAAATCTGTTTATCCAGTCCTTCAGCAAGTATAGCATTGCGCAGGTGAATATCTCGAATGGCAGACATTTCTTTGGTAATGAACATGTGCATGTGAACAAAAGCAGGTGGCTCACCGTGGTAATGGTTTGCACCGCCAAAGGCTGCAACCATGAATTCAGTTTGTTTTTTCACCAATAAGTATTTGGCACGATGATGAAAAAATCCACCTAAAAAATCGTCTTCATAGACCGCGTCATAAAAGCGTTGATGGATTGCCCGCACAATAGTTTCGCCGCCAATATCATCCAATAAATGGTTGTCATGTTGCACAGGTAAACGTTTACTGCCGTGGGTGGTCGCAGCTTGTTGTTCAAAGACTGCAATCATGATGGCACTGACTTCATCAAACACTTTCTCCCAAGCAGCTTTTTTTGTTGCAGAAAATGATGCGCCCAAAAGATCATTCAAAGCAAGCAGCAAGGCACTTTTGAATAGGGGAAAATGCGCGATCTCAGCATGGTAAGCGAGGTGGCGTTCTGCCATACTGGTAAGTGCGGCTGATATTTTTTCTAAGTGTTTAACGTTTTTTAGGGTTGCCAGCATATTGCTAAATTTGCGATTCAGCATCGGCACGCCACCATTGAACACATCTTGCAAGGGTGGATGCAAGCGAAAAAGGTGGGTGTAAAAAAGCGCGCTTAATTCATTCATGCGACTGCTTAATGCAGCAATATCATCACGAACCATCAGCCTGTGTTCAATAGCTTCGATCATTTAAAACCCCGATTGTAATTGTGCCAAACATTGACGCACCCATGCTTGATACAACTGCCCAGCGACACTGTTTCGTTGCGCTTCAATATCGGTAGGGCCACCGCTAGCAAAGACATCGCCTTGGGCTACAATGGCATCAGCGCGCCAAATTTCTTCACCATTGCGCCACAATGACGCATCGGCTTGCACGGTAAGACGGTATTGCACTGCCAGCCCTGAAGTATCGTAAGCAGAGGGGGCTAATACTTCGTTGCTGTGTTGCAGATGCAACGCGACGGCAGATAAAGCAGCATCTTCAACGATGGTATAGCCTCGTTGTTCAAGCTGACGGATAAGCTTTTGGCGCAATACTTGCCCCAGTTGTGTGTTTGCCTGTACATAAATGGCTTCGTTCTTGTTAATCAGCCCTGCACCATCACCTTGCCCAATCAAATGGTAGCCACAGCCAAACAAGAACAATAACGGCAGCAGGCGCAAGCAGATCATTGTGGACGTACGACAATATTGAGCAAACGCTGCGGCACGAGGATTACCTTAACCACCTTGGTGTTGGTGAGCCAATGGGCAAAACTGGGATCAGCTTCTACCGCAGCCATCACTTGTGCTTGTTCGGCTTCTTTGGCAATGCGAATGCTGCCGCGTTTTTTGCCATTGAACTGAATCACCAAGGTGATCTCATCTTCTTCTAGCGCGCTTTTATCGACTTCTGGCCATGGTGACAGCGTAGCGATTTGTTTCATGCCAATGCGCTCACCACATTCACAGGCAATATGCGGCACAAAGGGAGCAAGCATACGCACCAAGGCAGATAAACCCTCGTGTAATACTGCCCGACCTTGCGTGCCTGTTGCGGCAAACGACTGCAAATGGTTGCTCAATTCCATTAAGGCAGCAATGGCAACATTAAAAGCAAAACCGTGTTCAAAAGCATGGCTGACGCGGGCAATGCTATGGTGAATACAGCGGCGCATATGGCGGCAGTCTTGGTCATCATCATTACCTTGTTGGGGTTCATCAAACCGTGCCATCAACCGCCAGATACGCCCTAAAAATCGGTACGAACCTTCTACACCAGCATCGTTCCATTCCAGATCTTTTTCAGGCGGGGCTGCAAACAAGGTAAATAAACGTGCTGTATCTGCACCAAAACGATCAATAATAATTTGCGGGTCTACCGTGTTGCCCTTGGATTTACTCATTTTCACGCTGTCTTTGAGTACCATGCCTTGGGTCATCAAATTACGAAATGGTTCGTCGCCTGCATCCTCGCTGCTAAATAAGCCTGCATCACGCATCAGTTTATGGTAAAAACGGGCATACAATAAATGCAATACCGCATGCTCAACGCCACCGATGTATTGATCCACAGGCGCCCAACGGCGAACCGCATGAGCATTCAGCATGGCAGTATCATCGGTGTTGCAGGTATAGCGGTTCATGTACCACGATGATTCCATAAACGTATCAAAGGTATCGGCTTCACGCTGCGCTGCACTGCCACAACACGGGCAATCAACATCCAAAAACTCACGACAATCAGCCAGTGGCGACGCGCCGCCAGTGGGTTGTAGTGATTCAGGCAATACCACGGGTAAATCTTTTTCAGGTACAGGAACCACGCCGCAATCAGGGCAATGAATCACAGGAATCGGCGCACCCCAATAGCGTTGGCGCGAGACCAACCAATCACGCAAACGGTATTGCACCCGTTCTTGACCACAATCATGCTGTTGCAACCATTTGGTGATGACTTCTTTGGCAGTGCTTGATGGCAAGCCATCAAATTCGCCGCTGTTGAGCAAGATGCCTGCATCGGTGTATGCTTGTTTGCTTATGTCCCATTCACCATCATCAGGGCGGATGACTTGGGTAATGGGTAGACTATAGCTTTTGGCAAAATCAAAATCACGTTCATCATGGGCAGGAACACTCATCACCGCGCCAGTGCCATAGCCCATAAGGACAAAGTTTGCCACCCACACAGGAATTCGTTTACCACTGATGGGGTGAATCACATCGACCCCTAGTGGCATCCCCTTTTTCTTCATCTGTGCCATATCAGCTTCTTTGGTCGATACCCGCGAGCAATCATCAAGAAACTGGGTTAACGCAGGGTTGCCCTTCGCGGCTTGTCGCGCCAAGGGATGACCTGCTGCCACTGCCATGTAGGTCACACCCATCAATGTATCAGCGCGGGTGGTAAAAATGTCTAAACAACCTTCAGCATCTGCCAAAGAAAAGCGTACTTCTGCCCCCGTGGAGCGACCAATCCAGTTTCGCTGCATACCGCGCACCCGATCAGGCCAACCATCCAATTGATCCAGATCATTCAATAAATCTTCGGCATAATCGGTAATGCGGATAAACCATTGTGATAACAAGCGGCGAATCACAGGTTGTTCACAACGCCAGCAACAACCGTTTTCTACCTGTTCATTTGCCAGCACAGTATGGCAAGGCTCGCACCAATTAACCTCTGCTTTGGCACGGTAAGCCAGCCCTTTTTTCATCAATTGCAGAAACATCCATTGTTCCCAACGGTAGTAATCAGGTTTGCAGGTAGTAATTTCACGCGACCAATCGTAAGAAAAACCCAAGCCTTTAAGTTGGGTGCGCATTTCTGCGATATTATCGTCCGTCCACGCGGCAGGGGGGCGATTGTGTTTGATCGCCGCATTTTCCGCTGGCAAACCAAACGCATCCCAGCCAATGGGATGCAACACATTATAGCCTTGCATGCGTTTGTAGCGTGCGACGGCATCGCCCAAACAATAATTGCGCACATGCCCCATGTGTAGCTGACCAGACGGGTAGGGGAACATCACCAAACAAAAATAACGGGGGCGTTCATCATCAGCAGCATCGCTGGCTGCATCCACATGATCACGCTGCCAACGCTGTTGCCATGCTGCTTCGATTTCTTTTGCTTGGTAGCCTGTAGTCACGGTGAAAGACTCCTTCCCCATATTTTTTGC
>CAYWFG010000044.1:0-6939 GCA_964458185.1 uncultured Zetaproteobacteria bacterium | reverse complement strand
CTAACATGCTGTAACCCCTTGATTTTATTGCTGTCCCGTCTTAAAAGGGAAGCCGTTACTTGTTATTCAACCATTTCAACAATTGCTCAGGCGAAGCCGCCCCAGAGCGTTTGCGACCATCACGGGAAATAATCGTTGGTGTGCCGCGAATGCCATAGCCTGCGGCTATTTTTTGAATCTCATCAATGGGGGTGGCGCATGTTCCTTTTGCAAGTTTTTTGCCATGTATCATGAGGTCTTGTAAGGCGGCATGTTGATCTTTTGCACACCAAATGGATGCTGCATGATCACGAGCCTTGGGGTGCAAACTATCAAGCGGAAACAAGAAAGTGTAAATTTTAAGCCCTTTGGCATCCACCAACGATTTTTCTAATTGGCGGCAATAAGGGCAATCGGGGTCAGTGAAAATGGCAAGGGCTTTGCCTTTAGGATCGCCTGAAACAATGGCTTTATCTAAAGGTAGATCGTTCCAATCAATTTTATTGATCACTTCTAAACGATCTTTGGTTAAATCCTTTTTGCTTTGCGTGTCAAAGATATGCCCACCTGCAATAAGGTAGCGACCTGTTTTTTCACCATAAAACAATTGATTGCCAACACGCAGTTCATACAAGCCCGGTATTGGCGTGGTCTGAATGGTTTGAATCGGAATATCGGTATTCGCCTTGCGAATGGTTTTATCTATGCTGCTTGGCGCATCTTTTGCCCATACGGTTGTTTGCATCAGCCCAAAACATAAGCCCAGCATTAATAATCGACGCATCGTCAACCTCCAGTGTTAATTTATTTGACGTAGGATGCCGTTATCTTTTTAAGAATCAAGATGTGCCACGAAACGTTCATCATCAATATAGTCAAGCAAAGCAATGAGTTGTTGTTTAAATACTGTCGTTATTGGCGATAGATCAACATCTTTACCTTGCAATACAGCACGAAGCGTATCATCCAGATGCATTGCTGCTTCATACAGTGGCATGGCAGCAATGTTGCCTGATGTTCCTTTAACCTCATGCATCAATCGTTCAGCGGCTTCAATGTCGTTATTGGCAAGCATGGTGTCTAATCGTTGCTCTGCATCATGAAATTGCTGATGAAAGGTTTTTAAAATTGTTTGTAACAATGCCTGATTGCCACCTAATGTGCGTAGGCATGCTCTGATATCAATGATTGGCGTCGCTTGTTCGTTTGTTTTGCTGGGCTGCGACTGCGTTGCAGTATCAGGCGTGTCTGTTTTGATCCATTTTTTCAATTCTTCAAATAATGCATCAAGATCAATCGGTTTGCTGGTATGTCCATTCATGCCCGCAGCAAGGCATTTATCTTTTTCTTCTTTCATGGCATGCGCAGTCATGGCAATAATAGGTAAATCGTCGGCAGAGAAATGTTTACGAATAATTTTTGTAGCAGTATAGCCATCCATTTCGGGCATTTGTAAATCCATCAATACAGCATCAAAAGGTTGTTCTTCAACCAGCACTGTTGCTTCACGCCCATTGTTGGCGATGGTAACAACACAACCTGCTTGCTCTAAAATTTCTTGGGCTATTTGCTGATTGATGAGGTTATCTTCAGCCACCAAAATAGACACGTTTTGAAAAACACTTTCATTGGCTGTATTATCATGGCTTAAGCGCATATGCTTTGTGCCATCTGATTCATCGGCTAAGGTATTAATCACTGCATCCATTAACATGGATTGATTGACAGGTTTGGTAATAAAACCATCCAAGACAACATCTTTGGCTTGTTGCAATACTTCGTCCCGTGCATAGGCAGTTACCATGATAATAGCAGGCATGGTTTTATTGTTGGTGCTTTGACGAATTTTGCCAATAGCATCAATGCCATTCATACCTTTGCCATCGTCACTCGGCATGTTCCAGTCCATAAAAATTAAATCATAAGGAACGGTGCTTGCTGTTACTTTTTTAATGGCTTCGACACCTGACATCGCGGTATCTACATCAAACTGATACAATTCTAAGTATTGACGCATAATGACCAATGATGTTTTACTGTCATCAACAACCAATACACGCATGCCAGCAAGTGTAGCTAAGGTCTTGGGTAACACTTGTTTTTTAACTTCACTTAGAGAAAAGTTTGCGGTGAAAGTGAACGTACTGCCAACATTGGGTGTGCTTTCAACATGAATATCACCGCCCATCATGCCAATCAATCGCTTGCTGATGGTTAAACCTAATCCCGTGCCGCCATATTTACGGGTGATGGAAGCATCGGCTTGATTGAATGATTGAAATAACGAAGCTTGTTGTTTTTGGCTCATGCCAATACCTGTATCTCGCAGTTCAAAGCGCAAGCTTGCTTGTTGATTATTGTTGATTGAGTCCAGCGTTACTTTTACTGTGATTTCGCCGCGCTCGGTAAATTTAATGGCATTGTTGGCAAGGTTTAATAGCACCTGCCCCAAACGCAGTGGGTCGCCCATCAAACCAAGCGGCACATCAGGCGCAATAGAAAAATAAATTTCTAAACCCTTTTCTTGTGCGGGTAAATCAATCACCGTTAATAAATCATCCAATACCTTTTCTACATCAAAGGCAATACACTCCATCTCCATCTTGCCTGCTTCGATTTTTGAAAAATCCAAAATGTCGTTGATGAGTAATAACAATGAACGTGCGGAGGTTTGTGTTTTATGAAGGTAATCGCGTTGTTGCTCGGTTAAATGGGTTTGCAGCGCAAGATGAGTCATGCCAATAATGGCATTCATCGGCGTGCGAATTTCATGGCTCATCATGGATAAAAACTCAGATTTGGCGCGGGTGCTTTCTTCGGCTAATTCACGCGCCTTGCGCATCGTTTTTTCGGCCTCTTTGCGTTTGCTGATGTCTGTTGATACCGCAATAAATTTAAAGGGTTTATTATTGTCATCAACAAAGGGGACAATACTTGCTGCAACCCAATAATCATGCCCATCTTTTGCGGTGTTTCTCACTTCGCCACGCCAGACTTCTCCACCTGAAACGGTAGCACAAATTTTTTCATAAAGTGATGCTGGCTCGGCATTGCAAAAAAACTGTTGATGCTTTTTACCGACCAATTCTTCATCATTGAAGCCACTGACTTGGCAATATTGTTTATTGACTTGCAAAATCATACCATCAGCATCAATGGTGGTGACAATGGCATGTTCATCTAAGGCTGTTTGTTGAGAGATCAGTTCGCGTTTGCGTTCTTTGACCACATCAAGCATGTGATTATAGCCTTCACAAAGGTCTTTGAACTCATCGTCTGAATCGTGATAGACACGCGTAACATCATCAGGGTTGCTGGCAAATTTTGCCATCGCTGCGGTAAGTTGAAGAATGGGATGGGTAAACATACGTTGCATGCGAAACGCCAGCGAAAAAACCAATATAATGGCAATACCAGCAACCAAGACAAGCATTAACATCAATGAAAAAAGTTCATCTTGCAAATGTTCTGTATCGGAAACAACCATTAGCGTACCAAGGTAGTCACCATCAGAATAAACAGGGCTGCTGACCAAGATATCTTTAGGAAAAACATGATCAAACGACAGGGTAAGATCGTTAAGGATACTTTGTTCTCGCACCAAGGCGCGATGTTCATCCACTTCATCATCCGATTTTTGATAGTTTGCAATTTCTTTTTGGTTGAGGTTGTAAACAAAAGCACTGTGGATATAGGGGCTGCTGCGAAATCCATCAAGGGTAGCTTGAATTGTTTCTGTATCACCAAATTCAAGCGCGGCAACCATGTTTTGTGCCACCACATTGGTCACTTGCGTCAGTGTATTTAAACTTTCTTCTTTAAACTGTACGCTTAAATAAAACCATATACCAATGGATGATAATACAACACCAATAACAGCGCTCGATGCCAGTAACAGCGCAAGTTTAAAACGAATGGAATGAAGTCGTGTTGCCATCTGATTAAAAGTTCGCTGTTAACCGTGCATAATAATAGGCTCCGCTGTAACCAAAGGGTGAATAGCGTGAATAAGGCTTGATGCCATTATTGCCGTAAAAATTGCCTGATAAGCCTTTCCATTTATTAGGTGTAATATCAAAAATATTATTGCCACCAACAGCAATGCTAAAATCAGGAGATAACTGATAGCTGATATTGAGATCCGTCGTCCAGTTAGGGTCAAAGGCATAAGGGGTATTGCCAATTACCTGCCTGTAGCTGCCGAAGTAATTGAGATTTAATGCAAGATCCCAGTTTTTTTGTTGATAGCCCGAAAGAAACTTAACACTGGATTTTGGTTGCCCGTTTTCTAGGCGATCAATTTGATCGAATGATGCAGGATGCAGTCGATGAAGTCTTTTAAATTGTGACACACGGTTGCGATTATAATTGAACCAAAACCCCCATGAAAGCGTTCGTTGCTGCGGCAGTAGATAATCACTGTTGATACGAATGTCGATCCCTTGGGTGGTGGTGGCAATACCATTAACAAAAAAACGTGCTTTGCTCACGCTGTTAGCAGCAAGAATGGCAGCTTGCGCTGCGGTATTGCCTGCCAAATCGGCAGAAAGCATGATGCGATCATCGACCAAGGTGTAAAAATAATCAACCATCAGCGAAAAATGCTTGGATGGTTGAAAAACCGTGCCAATGGTAAAATGCCTTGAATTTTCAGCCTTGAGTGGCTTTGCCCCTAAAGCAATAGCAACAGGGTCATTGGGTCGAAATGTTCCTTGGGTAGTCAATGCCCCTGTTACTGTATCAACAAAAGACGATGTTTGCGAATAAAACAATTGCGACAACGAAGGCGCACGAAAACCCGTGCTGACACCCGTGCGAATCATAAGCGTGGGGATAGGTTGATACATGGCACTTAATTTTATGTTAGTCGTGCTACCAAAATCAGAATAACGCTCCGATCGTATCGCCGCTTCAATAGATAACACATCAAAAGGGTGATAGCTGCCATCGGCGTACAACGCATAGGCACTGCGACCATTATGGACAGCATTCTCTGGTCTGAAGCCTGCAAAACCCTGCGTGGCAGAGCCAGTATACGATGCCACCTCACCTGCGCTTATTTGATAGTTTTCGCTACGGAATTCACCACCTGCGGCAAAATTCCATGCCGAAAAATCTTGTTCTATATCCAGATTGGTGGTTTGTTGAATAAATTGTAAGCCACCGTTGTTAAACGAGGTGGGCGATGCCGCTGCTAAGGTATAATTCATGCTATTATTCACTGAAAAATCAAAACGATTATTGCCATAAGTTTGACTAAGATCCCATAACAGACCGTCACCCCATTCACCTTTGATGCCTGCTGTAACAGTATAATCTGTTATTTTGGCAGCAATCTCTGGCAAAAAACCAGCCGTATACAGCATGCTATTACTGGCACTGGGCGGGCGAAAAAAAGCACTGGCACGACTATCTCGGCGATTGGATAATGCGGTGACATAAGGCATGATACCATTGCGCAACGGTATTTCAGCATGCACCACGGCTTTGTAGTTTGTTGCCGCAGGAATACCGACATGGGTATCAACGCGGGGGGTGGTTAAGCGTTGGTCTAAACCACCCCGCCATGTTTGTTGCTGGCGGTCGGCAGATAATGTGGTGTTGATAAAACCATCATAGCGCAAAGGTATAACCACGGTTCCTTCTGCTTGCATCAATGTGCCATCGCCTTTGCTGCGCATGCCACTGTTGAGGGTCAATGCGTTTTTTTGCCCCATCCCTTTGAGAACAATATTAATCACGCCTGCAATGGCATCAGAGCCGTACTGGGCTGCTGCACCATCGCGCAATATTTCAATGCGTTCAATAGCACCAAGGGCAATGGTGTCTAAATCGACATTACTAGAGCCGCGACCAATCACCCCATTAACATGCAATAATGCCGAGCTATGCACTCGCTTGCCATTGATCAACACCAATACTTGATCGGCAGCCATGCCGCGCAAGGTAAACGCACGCACATGATCGCTACCATCAGCCACCGATGTTTCAGGCGCATTAAACCCTGCAATATAATAACGCAACACATGGGTCAAAGAAGACAAACCAGATTGCGCGATTTGTTTGGCAGTAATCACATCCACAGGGGCATTGGCATTCAGTATATTTTTTTCACCACTGCGAGAACCAATATCGGTTTTCATTTCAATGTCTGTTGCCAATAAGTCTTCTAGGCTTTCATCGTCAAGCGTATCTTCTGCGCTGTATGCCAGTGGGGGAAGGGTAACAACCATCAACAATAAAGCGCAGAATAAAGAAAAAAGAGGCGTTGGGCGCATTATTTTTTATCTCCAACAATTTCTGCTATTTTTAATAGCGAGGAGCGAATGCGCAATCCTGCCCCCCGCGCCACATCCAAATTAATTTTTAATTTCAACCTTCGTGATGCGGTATACATCTAAATCATGCCACCTAGCTGGGCAAAGCCACGGCTGTCGCTGATGGTTAAAATATTTTTATTTTGCATAAGCGTCAATAACGCATGCATTTTTTCAGGTGGCATTTTAGGAATAAAAAGCACCTGAGCATTGCCTAATTTTTGCAATGAATCAATGTGTTGCACCACCACGGGATGATGGTGAATACGTTTGTCTGTCAATAATTTGTCGGGGAGTTCACCAAAGGGATTGTTAAGAATGGCAATGGTAAAGGTTGGATCTGCATCACCATTCCCATGCACAAACTTTGCCAGCTTGGCAATGATCGATACTTTCAATACATCTTCTGATTCATAGCCATAGGCAGCAGGGGAGGCGCTACAAACCACAGCCAGCAACAGCAATGCCACACAATAATACTTAGCCACCGTTACCATTACCCAGTAAATCCCCTTACCTATTTGCATAGCATGACTTATTTCGGCGCAAGCTAATAGCCTTTATATTACTTGCAATGACAAAAGTCACATCGGCTTCCCTTTTAAGACGGGACAACAATAAAATCAAGGGGTTACAGCATGTT
>CAYWFG010000043.1:0-8239 GCA_964458185.1 uncultured Zetaproteobacteria bacterium | reverse complement strand
CTTTGGATGGCTCAAGCAAAGCATCCAAACGACGCAACACCACCATCGGCAAAATCACATCGCGGTATTTACCACGCACATACACATCGCGCAGACAATCATCCGCAATCGACCAGATAAAAGAAATAAGTTTGTTGTGTGCGGCGTGATTCATGGGGCATCCTTACCTTTATACTTCAACCATCAAACAATATTTTCTTCACCTGCTTATAATGCTCAACATAATGAACCGTCAGCCCTTTGCATACATGAGTAGGAAATTCTTCTATATCTTCACGGTTATCGACAGGCACAATGACTTCATAGATATGCATGCGCTTGGCGGCAAGTAATTTCTCTCTTAAGCCGCCAATCGCCGAAACTTGCCCAGTCAATCTCAATTCTCCTGTCATCGCCACCAGACGCGGCGCACGGTTTAATGCCAAAGAAAGCAATGCAGTGGTCATGGTGATGCCTGCTGAGGGACCATCTTTGGGGGTTGAACCATCGGGGATATGCATGTGAATGGCGCGTTTGGTAAAAAAATCATCGGCTACACCAAATTTTTTTGCATTCGCCAACAAAAAAGATAAAGAAATATCCGAAGATTCTTGCATCACCTTACCCAAACGCCCTGTGATTTTTAACTCTCGCCGCTCTTCATGCACCGTTATTGCCTCTACGTTCAGCAACGTGCCACCCATGGATGTCCAAGCCATGCCGATTGCCGTACCAACAAGGCGTTGTATGTTTTTTTCACGCCTAGGCAAACCTAAATAATCTTGAATATCCTTTTTTTGAATGCGAATTGGCAGGGTAATAGTAGCTTCAGCAACTTTTCTTGCGGTACGGCGAAGGATTTTTTCTAGTTGTTGTTCCAGCCTGCGCACGCCGGGTTCACGCGCATAACTGTCAATGATGTAATGTAATGTGGCTGGCGTTAGTTTTACTTCATCCCGTGAAAAGGCATTTTTCTCCAATAATTTTGGCCACAAATGACGGGATGCAATACGTTTTTTCTCTTCGTTTAAATAACCAGGAAGATGAATCACCTCAGCACGGTTACGCAGCGCAGGTGGGATATTCCAAAGATCATTCGCCGTTAATAAAAACAATACCCGCGACAAATCAAAACGGACATCCAAATAATGATCCAAAAAATCACAACTTTGCTCAGGGTCTAAGACCTCCAACAAAGCAGAGGCAGGATCACCATGCACATCCGCGCCTATTTTATCCACTTCATCAATCATCAATACAGGGTTATCGACTTCAACTTGTTTTAATGCCTGCAAAATTTTACCGGGCATCGCGCCAATATAGGTGCGTCGATGCCCTTTAATTTCTGCCTCATCACGCATGCCACCCACAGAAAAACGAAAAAACGGACGATTCAACGCGCTGGCAATGGCGCGACCAATCGAAGTCTTACCTACACCGGGGGGGCCTACAAACAAAATAATAGAACCCCCCACCGCATTGCGCCGACCACCCACGGCAATAAACTCTAAAATACGATCTTTAATATCTTCCAAACCTGCATGATGACGGTTCAATTCACGCGCTGCCCGCTTCATGGCAAAAGAATCTCTAGCATGCTTGCCCCATGGCAAACTGCACAAACAATCCAAATATGAACGGGTAACACCATACTCTGAAGCATTGGGGTCAATCATCGCCAATTTGTTGATCTCTTCTTCAAAACGTGTGGTAGCTTCGTCGGTAAACACACAAGATTCAGCTTTTTTACGCAAACGCGCAATTTCTTTTTCGGTCGGGTCTTCGTTCAAACCCAATTCGCGGCGTATTTCTTCTAACTGTTCACGCAAAAAGTATTTTCGTTGCTGCTCTGCCACCCGCTCATCAATGTTTTTACGGATACGGTTTTGCAAACGGCTGACATTGACTTCTTTATCCAACAACGATAATACTTTTTTCACGCGGTCAAACAACGAATATGTTTCTAAAATTTCTTGCATCTCTTGCCCATCGGCAGAGGTAAGGTTAGCTGCAAAGTCCGCCAGCATCCCCGGCTTGTCTGAGCGGTAACGGTTTAAAAAGCGTTTTAATTCTTCTTCATACAAAGGATTGTGTTTTAACAGCTCTTTGATGGTATTAATCATCGCCACGCTGTAAGCGCGTAATTCGGTATTGTCTTGGCTATCAGGCTCTGGCGTGTATTCAACATTGACATAAAAAGGTGCTTTCTCACCCGTATAATCAAGTATATGAATGCGTTGCACACATTCCACCAAGAGTTGCAAATGATCGTGATCGTCACCCGCTGCCTTGATTAAACGCGCCAACACCCCAACCCTGCAAAAATTATCGGGGGTTGGCTCTGCTTCATCATCACAAACCAAGGTTAAGGCAATATAATGCTCTTTATTTTTCACCATATCACGAATCAAACTCGTGTATTCTTCTCCGTCATACAGCAATGGGGCGATTACACCTGGCAACAAGGGGCGATTAGAAACAGGGAATAACGGCAAAACATTGGGAAAAGAGTCTTCTACAATAGCAGATTCTACTTCACTATCGGAGGTCACATCCAGTGCTTCGTCATTCGGTTCATCAGATTGGTGTATGTTCATGGGGGCGATTAATAACCGATTTTATGCATTCTGTAAATTTCACGGTAACGTTTGCTTAAGTGTTGATTAAGATAGGGTGGTTTTTAAATAACTTTATACCCCACATTCCCACGCCAGCGCGTGGGAATGTGGAAGAAGACTATGCCTTGGCAAGCATCGCGTTCATGCGGCGAACAAAACCTGCGGGATCTTCAGGCAATGCGCCTTCAGCCAGTACCGCTTGATCAAACAAAACCGCAGCCCACTCTGCCACGGCATCATCATCGTCTAATGTGCCAATACGTGCAATAAGCGTATGTTCAGGGTTGATTTCTAAAATAGGCTTCACATCAGGTGCTGATTGCCCTGCCTCTTTTAAAATGCGCTCCATATTGATGCTCATGTCCATATTGTCTGAAATCAAACATGCAGGTGATTCGGTTAAACGGTGGGTTACACGCACACTTTTCACTTTATCTTGCAACACGGCTTGAATTTTTTCAGCGATCGGTTCGGCAGCTTTATCTTGCTCGGCACGGGCTTCGTCATCTTCTTCTTTATCGCCAATGCCAGAGAGATCAAGCTCGCCTTTGGCAATAGATTGCAATGACTTACCATCAAATTCATGCAGGTGCGAAACCAACCATTCATCAATGCGATCATGCATCAACAATACTTCAATGCCTTTTTTGCGGAAAATCTCTAAATGCGGACTGTTTTTGGCTGCTGCCAAAGATTCAGTCGTGATATAATAGATTTTTTCTTGCCCTTCTGCCATGCGAGCAACGTAGTCTGCCAATGAAATCGTTTGTTTATCGGTGCTAGATTCATGACCTGCTGAAGCAAAACGCAACAAACCTGCAAGGTGTTCTTTGTTGCCAAAATCATCAATGATGCCTTCTTTCAGGCAGTTACCAAATTGTTGCCAAAACTCATTGTAGCCATCACCCTCTTTTTTCGCCAGAGACTCAAACATAGCCAAAACACGCTTGGTCGCGCCTTTTTTCATCGCTTCCATCGCTGGGCTGTGTTGGAGGATTTCACGCGAAACATTCAAGGGCAAATCGTTGGTGTCCATCACGCCGCGCATAAAGCGCAAGTATTTAGGCAACAAATCTTCGCTGGCTTCCATGATGAATACACGGCGAACATAGAGTTTTACGCCATGCTTACCATCAGCCTGCCACAAATCAAACGGCGCACGCTTAGGCAAATACAACAACAGTGTGTATTCATACTTCCCTTCTAGCCGTTGATGCAGCCATTCCATGGGGGGTTCAAAATCATGCCCAACATGTTTGTAAAAGTTAATATAATCATCATCACTGAGTTCTGACTTAGAGCGAGTCCATAGCGCGGATGCCTGATTGACCGTTTCAATGGCTTCAACGGTGGTTGCTTCTTCGTCTTCATTCTCGCTTTCGACTGACTTGGTGGTGGTCATGCGAATAGGAAAAGGAATATGATCGGCATACTTGTTGATGATGGTGCGCAAACGGTAGGATTGTAAAAACTCATCGGCATCTTCACGCAAATGCAGTGTAATTTCAGTACCACGCATGGCACGATCTACAGTTTCGATAGTATAATTACCATCGCCTGTTGATTCCCAACGTACTCCGTGTTCATGGGTAAGCCCCGCACGGCGCGTTTCTAGCGTGACATGATCTGCAATCAAAAAAGATGAATAAAAACCAACACCAAACTGCCCAATAAGGTGCGCATCGTTTTTGCTATCGCCTGTGAGTTTATCAAAAAACTCGCGGGTTCCAGAGCTGGCAATCGTGCCAATATTGGCAATCACTTCATCATGATTCATACCAATGCCATTATCACGAACAGTAATCGTGCGCGCTTCTTCATTGACTTCAATATAAACATGAAGGTCAGACTCGCCCTCAAACAAGGCATCATCCGTGGTCGCTTCAAAACGAAGCTTATCGGCAGCATCTGAAGCATTGGAGATCAATTCACGAAGGAAAATTTCCTTGTTGGAATACAAGGAATGGATCATCAGATCCAATAATTGGGTGACCTCCGTTTCAAAACGGTGTGTTTCTTTGGTCGGGGTATCGCTCATGCGTTCTCCTTAGGGTTATGTAATTTTTTAGAACAATCAACGCGAACGTTGTTTTAATGCTGCCACACGATCGTCAATGGCAGGATGGGTAGCAAACAAGCCAGCCATTGTGCCATGTGCGCCATAAATCTTCATTGTTGCAAGGGCATCTTTTTCATCAACTTCTTCTTGCGGGATGGCTTGTTGAGACAACAATTCAATTTTACGCAACGCACGAATCATCGAATCAGCACCCAGTGCATCAGCGGCATAGGCATCAGCACGGAACTCGCGTTTGCGCGAAAACCAACAAACAACAATGGATGCCAAGATGGAAAATAAAATTTGCAAAGCAATATCAATAACGAAATAAACAATCATGTTCATGCCGCCTTCTTCATCGTTTGAAGCGAGTGATGCAATTAGACGCGCAATCATGGAGGCAAAGAAGTAAACAAAGGTATTCAGCAGACCTTGTAATAAAGTCGTCGCAAGCATGTCGCCGTTAGCAATATGCCCCACTTCGTGAGCCAACACCGCTTTGAGTTCATCATCGGTTAAGTTCATCGCTAAACCTGATGACACTGCCACCATTGCGCTGTTGCGGGTTGGCCCTGTGGCAAAGGCATTCGGCGAATCATCCCAATACACCCAAACTTCAGGCATCTTAATGCCTTCGCGTTCAGACAGCTCTTTTACGGTATTAAACACAATAGCTTCTTTTGCTGTTTGTGGGTCGGTCACTTGTTGCATTTTCATGCTGCGTTTGACCATAAACTTGGATAAAAACAACGAAATAAAAGCACCACCAAAACCAAACACCATCGCCCAAGCAAATTGACTGGTGGCAACGCTGCCGCGCACATCAATGCCGATCATGGGCAGCACAAAGTATATTAAAATATTGCCTGTAATCGCAAGCGTAAGAAAAATAAGCAAGTTGGTAATAATCAACAAGGCTATGCCTTTAAATGACTTCATAAAAAAAACCTCCATCGGGTTGATGCCTAATATGGGGGCAGGCACACCTTTTTTCAAGGGTGACAAGGTGGTATGGCGTTGTAGTTTTGCGCTATGCAACAACAATCTTTATTTATTGATGGTCCTGCGGGGCAATTACAGGCTATTTATCAGCAGGGTAAAAAAGACTGCCCTGCGGTGGTATTATGTCACCCTCATCCCTTGTACGGTGGCACCATGCGCAACAAGGTAGTCTATTGGATGGCGCGAGCCTTTGGCGATGCAGGATGCAGCACCTTGCGTTTTAATTTTCGCGGGGTTGAGCGTAGCGAAGGTGTGTGGGATAACGGCAAAGGAGAAACTGACGATGCCAGCTCAGCATTGGCATTTCTCCAACACAAAGCCCCCGATGCACCGCTATGGTTAGCTGGTTTTTCGTTTGGTTGTTATGCAGGGCTGCAAGCTGCCAGCAATCACCCCAGCGTTGCGCACATGATTGCCGTTGCCCCAGCGGTACACATGCATAATTTTTCATTCATGGCAACACGCAGCAATCACGCCCCATGCATGGTCATTGCCGCCGAAGACGATGAGATTGTACCTTTTAACGCATTGCAAGCATGGGCAACGCATTGCCCCAATATAGATTGGCACAGTATTGCGGGGGCAGGGCATTTTTTTCCGCAGCATGATGCTATGTTGCAAGCGTTGTTGCGTGATCTGCTTGAGCGGCGATAAAATGATAGTGACGGGGTGTAAGATGCAATTTCCTTATGGTGTTTCTGATTTTCAATACATTATAGACAATAAACTTTTATATGTAGATCGCACGCATTTAATTCCTGCCATTGAACGAGCAGGGCAACAACTGATATTTTTACGTCCGCGTCGTTTTGGCAAAAGTTTATGCCTTTCGATGCTGGAGAATTATTACGACATAGCTAAAAAAGATCATTTTGATTCGTTGTTTGGGCATTTAGCGATTGGTAAACACCCCACGCCCTTGCATAATCGTTATGTGGTGATGCGTTGGGATTTCTCGTTGGTGAGTGCCGAGGGCAATGCGGCAGATATCAGCCGTGGTCTGCATCAGCATATTAACGGACGCATTGAGCATCTGCTACAATACTATGAACATTACATTCAACACCCTGTGCGTATCACACCAGAGAATGCCATTGCTTCGTTCGAGTCATTGGTTAATGCGATCAACAACGCTGGATTAAAACTTTATTTACTCATTGATGAATACGATAACTTTGCCAATGAGCTAATGATGGGCAGCGGTGATCATCATTATACAACACTGTTGCATGGTGAAGGGGCAGTCCGTGCTATATTTAAAGCCGTTAAAGGGGCATCGGCGGGCATGGGCTTGGAGCGGGTATTTATTACGGGTGTGTCGCCGATTGCGATGAGTGATATTACTTCGGCATACAATGTGGCATCCAACATCTATTTGTTACCCGATTTTAACACCCTCTGTGGTTTTGTGGAAGGTGAGATAGTTGAAATACTGACATGTATTGCTCAAGAGCATGCCCTCGCTGAAGATCAAGTGACTGATGCTTTGACGATGATGCGCACCTTTTACAATGGTTATCGCTTTTCCCGAAAAGCCAATGATCATGTTTATAATCCAACAATGGCATTGTATTTTTTACGGCACTTTTATATGTATGGTGAATTCCCTGAAAATATTCTCGATGAAAATTTGGCGATGGATCGCAATAAAATTCATTATATTGCCCGCATGGGCAGTGGTGCGGACGTGATTGGCAAGGCGTTGGATGATAATCAAGTATTAACGATCCCTCAAATATCCGAACGCTTTAGCGTACGCCGTATGCTTGAGCAACAACACGATCAAGTGGGGCTGCTCTCGTTGTTGTATTATTTGGGGGCATTAACGCACACAAAATCCCCGTACCCCACAGAAGTGGGCTTACGTATTCCTAACTTGGTGATGCGCAGATTGTTTGTTGAGGAAGTTCGTGCCGAATGTTTCCCTAATATTGAAGAATATCGGCTCAGTGCAGCAAGGCAACTCTATTTAGACGCAAATATCCTCCCCCTTTGCACGCTGCTGCAACAATCTATATTCAAAACATTCAGCAACCGCGATTACCGTTGGAGCGATGAGCTAACGATCAAAACAGCTTTTCTTGCCAGTTTGTTTAACGATGTGTTGTTCATCATGGATTCCGAACCTGAACTAAACCGTGGTTATGCCGATTTAAGCATGATTGTGCGCCCTGATATGCGCCATTATGGTATTTTTGATGTATTGATGGAATTTAAGTTTATTAAAATAACGGCAACGGGGCTGACAGGCAAAGAAGTCGCCGATGCCAGCGATGACGCGCTTTACGCTTTGCCTATGGTGAGCAAAGCATTTTTAGCGGCAGATGAACAATTACAATATTATATTCCTGCATTGCAAAAGAAATATGGCAAGCGTATGAAACTATGCAGTTTTGCTGTGGTGGCTGTGGGCTTTGAGCGTTTGTTGTGGAAGAAGGTGCTGTAATAGATATTTGAGTTTCCCTTTTAAGACGGGACAGCAATAAAATCAAGGGCTTACAGCATGTTAGAAAATCACTTTTTTAATTGCAGCTTGTCCCGTCTTAAAAGGAAAGCCCGAAGTTTACCCTGTCATTCTGCG
>CAYWFG010000042.1:0-8331 GCA_964458185.1 uncultured Zetaproteobacteria bacterium | reverse complement strand
CGACTTTTCTAAGGTCAATAAATTCTGCTAACCCACTTGAGTTTTACAAGAGCCCAATTTCATAAAAAGGAATCACCCTGTCACCAAAATCGAAACCTAGCCCTTGCTTTTTACCCTCATCAATCGCCTTTAGCTTACATCGAATACCCGCCTCATTTAAGAGTTCTTGGAAATCATCAAGATGACCTTGCTCCAATATATCAGCAGCAATGGAACTTGTTCCTTGTTCTAAGCCAATATAACAATTTTCATCCAACGATCTAAAAAACAACATTCGATTAACAAAATCTACAAACGTAAAAAAGCATCTGTTATTTCTATTGTCTGCTAAGACTGAGTTATTTTTCAGGTATGAAATAATGGATACCTGAGATTCACCCAAGTCTCTATTTAAACTTTCCGCACCCTCTGCCTCAATAAATGCTTTGCTACTCTCCCGTCGATTGATAGATGCGTACACTTGATTATTGATCGTAACTTTTTCTGAGACAAGCGTTTCTAAACTTTCTTTCTCATACTCATACATAACAGTGTCTTCACCAAACAAGAATTCATAACGGAATGTTGCCACAGAAGCATTATTTTCAGCATTTAAATAATGGCTGTACATTCGACTGGCAGAATTTTTATCCGTCAAATGTAAAACCAAATCAACCATTGCAAAACCCAGATTAGATTTCCCAATTCCATTAGGACCATAAATGAGAGCCGTGTTCACAATGCCATTCACAACACATTCTTTGTTGAATGCATAGCCATTAGTTTTTGTAAAATCTAACGAAAACTTCTGATTAAAGCTCTTGAAATTAGTCACCTCAAACTTCGTCAACATAAGCGGATGCCCCTTCCATTCGTCTCTATCCTATCTTTGTTGCGCAACACTAACCATCCGTAAAAAAAATACAGTAGTAATTTAAGCGAGTGAGATATTCGAGGTTACGTAAAATGTAGATAGTCCAGACTGCTAACTACGTAACATCACTTAGACTCTTAAATTCTCACACCAACGACGAATATCGCTGATTTCTTGAGGGCTGATAGTGTGTTCCATGGGGTATTGATGCCACTGCACTTGATGCCCTTGTTGCATGAGAGAGTCGCGCAATCGCTCGCCTAAAAATAAGGGAACAACAGGATCAAACGCACCGTGACCGATAAATAGATGTTGGGGTGAATGTTTAGCGACTTCTTCGGGGAAAAGCTGGTAGCACGATAAGGCAATAATCCCTGCCAAGGGCTGTGCTTGCCGTAAACCTGTATAGGCAGCCATCGCACCCCCTTGAGAAAAACCAGCAAGGATGATCTTATTCGCTGCGATGCCCTGTGTTATTTGATGGTCAATGATTGCCTGAATAGATTGATGAGAATTGCCTATGCCCTCATGATCCATTTGTTGGTTAATTTCACGATGAAAAACATCGTACCACGCAGGCATTGGGCAGCCATCATTCACCGTCACCGATCGCGTTGGCGCGTGAGGAAAAACAAAACGTGTATGACTTCCCCATGCATATT
Organism: uncultured Zetaproteobacteria bacterium; assembly: GCA_964458185.1. Taxonomy (GTDB): domain Bacteria; phylum Pseudomonadota; class Zetaproteobacteria; order Mariprofundales; family Mariprofundaceae; genus AB-137-C09. The sequence goes on along the minus strand of CAYWFG010000042.1, from coordinate 6,816 downwards.
GAAAATCTTGATGCAAGGGCAAAAGGTCATGCCCATTCGCACCCAAACCATGCAACCAAATCATGCAATGCTCGGGAGTCTTGCCGTGTTCAATAATCTCACAGGGCAATAATGCGTTTGTCATGAATCATTCCTTTTTTCAATCAACACAACAGCTTGCGCAGCAATGCCTTCGCTGCGACCCGTGAAACCTAATTTTTCAGTGGTGGTGGCTTTGATGTTGATTTGATCGCGTGATACCTGCATCACTTCAGCAAGCCGTTGGCGCATGGCAGGCTTGTAAGCCGATAATCGTGGTTGCTGGGCAATCACGCAAGCATCCATATTGACCAGTTGATAACCAGCATCCCCAACAAGTTGGGTAACATGGTGCAATAACTCGCAACTGTCCGCACCAGCATACACAGGATCATGGTCGGGGAAATGCTCACCAATATCGCCCATGCATGCTGCCCCTAGCAAGGCATCAATGATGGCATGAATCAATACATCCGCATCGGAATGACCCGCCAAGCCCATGCTGTGGGGAATAGTAATACCACCTAAAATCAAGGGTCGATCAGCAACAAAAGCATGAACATCAAAACCTTGCCCCACACGGATGTTCATCATCGTTCTGCCAAGTAGGCTGTGAGCCATTGCAGATCTGCTTGGGTGGTGATTTTTCGGTTGTTGGGATCGCCACAACTGACCATCACAGGGAAGCCTGCTGCCTCTAAAACGGAGGCATCATCGGTGTGCAGGTGCAAGCGGTCGGCTTCTTGCGCCAAGGCTTGGTTCAACCAATCACGGCGTATCACTTGAGGTGTTTGCACTGCCATCAGTGTGTTCCGTGGTGGGGTTTCTAGCACCTTGCCATCTTGATCAATGCGTTTGATGGTATCGTGTACCGCAATCCCCGGAACGGCTGCACCGTGGGTTATTGCGGCATCAATGACTGCCCCAAGCAATGCCGCAGAAGGGGTGGCTCGTGCGGCATCATGAATGGCAACCAGCGAAATAGCATCAGGCAACGCCCGCAAGCCTGCTTGCATCGAATGCGCCCGCTCTGCACCACCTACCACCGCAGGTAATAATGTGAATGGGTATGCCTTGTCTTGTATGCAATCAGCAAACCATGAATCACCCGCAGCAATCACAGGCAATACAACATCAATACGCAGTTCTATTGCCAAAGCGTTAAGAGTGTGACAAATCAAGGCTTGCCCCTCAACCCTACTGTATTGCTTGGGAATATCGCTGCCAAAACGCCTGCCATAACCTGCTGCCAACAACAGTACGCCAATGCCTGTGTGATTCATGGTGTCACCACAAAATCTTTAGGCGGCAACAGAATCGTGCCACGAACGCTCACTTTTATGGATTGTTCGCCGCTGTGTAATACAGGCGGTGCATCGTTTGCGACGGCACTTTTAAACATGCGTTGCTCAACCCTTGGTTGATGCAAACGTCGTTGCTGTTGTTCCGTTTGAATGTTGATGATTTGAAAACTGTGTGCATCAAACCCTTGGGCTAAATAGGACGCACGGGCGCGAAAATCTTTAATCGCTTGTTGTTCCAGTGTTTGACGGTGATGCTGTTGTGTTAAGGCATCTATTTGAAAACGAATGTTACCAAGTAAAGCACCCGCTTGTTCAATCGCCGTCACAATGGCTGCACCCGCCTTGATGTCACAAATAATCTGTTCGTTTTGACGAAGCAACCAACCATAACGAACCTGTTGCTTGGTTAATTTATTGTACTGCCAACGTGCTTGCAGTTGTCGGTTCATCGTTTTTTGTGAGCGTATACCCTTCATTCCCTTGATGTTTTCATCTACAGCATGACTGATCGCATTTACCTTGCGACGCAAGGTAGTAGGGTTTTTTCCTTCTGACTCAATGCGAAAATGAATCACCATTTCATTGTTGGCAAAATCAGCTTCAGCCGCAGCAGAAAGCTGAATACGGATTCCTGTTATTGTTGTTTCTGTTGCCCAAGCAGGGGAGGCAACCAGTAATGCCAAAAAAACTATTGTATTCATCCAAACAGTATTCATTATTTTTCACCTACATTTAGAAAATGTTTAACCTAAATCTTGCAATCTACATGCACGAACCGTCGCAGCATTCAGCGAACAAGTAAACATTCTGCCATCTGATCCAGCTTGGCTTTCATGGATTTCCAATTCGGGTTATATCGGTCTTGTAACGCATAAAATTTCTTGCTGTGGTTATGTTCACGCAAATGACAAAGTTCATGGATTATAACATAGTCAATACAATCTAAGGGTGCTTTCACCAAGTTGCAATTAAGGCTGATGCGACCTGACGAGGAACAGCTTCCCCATTGTTTACGCATATGACGGACTGTCGTTGGTGGAATGTCATCAAGCCATGCGAGGTGAGAAGCAATGATTAGCAACCGTTTTTCAAAAGTTTTTTTGGCATGCGCTTTATACCAGTGTTCTAACAGTTCTTTTACCTTTTCTTTGTTTGTGTCAATGGTTTGAATCATAAACCTGCCACGACTAAGCTTTACTTGATTGATATCAGAAGGAATGATTTTAAGCATATAGCGCCGACCTTGGTAGCAATGTGTTTCACCACTGACATATTCACGAGGCAACACTTGAGCACTGCTGCTTTGTATTTGTTCGACATGCTTCACAACCCAACGCGCCTTTTTCTTCATCGTCTCAACAATCGTTTGTTTGTTTGTATGCAGTGGTGCTTTGACCTCAACGCTTGCATTAGGCAGCACATGAATTGAAATGGATTTCTTTCTGCTGGATAAGAGCTGTACAGAGTATTGGTATGTTTTATCACCATAAACAAAGCAAGGCATGGCACTCATATGTTTCCATGCCTTACAATTTGAATAATATGTGCCAGTACAGCTTTACCAAGATCCAATCCTCCAAGTGCTTTAAACAACCTAGGAAGCAGTGACTTTTGAATGTTAGTCTCAATATTTTGTGGGTTAATCGAGTTTTCAGCAACAGAGCGGTTGGCGACATCATCAACTTCCATTGCAAGGTCAATAAAATCCTTTTTCTTTTCAGGCGAAAGTATGGCATAAGATTGCTCACCAATGACAAGCCTAATCGCACCGTAATAGGCTTGTGCATGTGGCTTATTCTTAAGTTCTTCTGGCATGCCTTCAACTTTTCGCGCTTCAACATCGTCATGGAACTTTTTGAATAAGATATATTGCTTTAAAGGATCATCGAATAGTTTTTCTGCTTCTTCAATCGCCTGCTTTAATAGCTTGGAAAAATACTTTTTGGCATATGGGTCATCATCCATCTGCGCTTCAATTTTTTTCTTGGCTCTGGTGCGAATGAGATCCGTTTCGTTTCGGGTCTTTTCATCAGACCATGTTTCAGGTTCGGATTGTCCCAGTTCATTCACCAAGTAAGCACCGTCAGCTTCTTTAATGCCTTCACCAATGACATGCTTATCAATAAGTTTTCCGATTTGTTGCTCATAGGCACTATAATCAACGGTTTCTTGTGCATCTTGCTTACAAATTTTACGAAGGTTGATAAAGAAACGCAGGTCATCTTTGTAGCCTTGAATATCTGCCTCTGTAAATGATGTGTCCTCAAAAAAGCTACAGGAAGACAATGCGATTTTTAAACACATACCAAACTCAGTTAAGGCTTCATAAAAGTCTTCTCTATGCTTTTGATTACTATCGTACGCTTGATCTTGGCAATCATGCTGAAGTTTAGGTATCAGCAATTGACGGTATTGTTCCAAATCAGCTCGATTTTTCACACGCTTAAAGAGTAACCACAGTTTGTCATGCAAGTTTGGCAGGCGTTTGTATTCGGTATTGATTTGGGTGTACATGCCATCAATATCATCCATATCAAAGCCAGCTTGCGTTTTTTCCTCTAAGTCTTGATAGTCTTTAATCGCTGTATCAAGCGCTTTTAAAATCCCCCGATAATCAATCAATAAGCCATATTTCTTTGCATCATGCAAACGATTCACGCGAGCAATGGCTTGAATTAAATTATGCGCTTCTAATTTTTTATCAATATATAACACGCCATTTTTAGGCTCATCAAAGCCTGTGAGAAGCTTGCTCACCACAATAAGAATCTCAGGCGCATCATCGCCTGCAAATGCTGAAATCACAGATTGGGTGTATGCTTCCTCCGCTTGCGAACCAACATGGTCTTTCCACCATTGCTGTACTTCAGGCAATGAAGCCTCATCCACATCGCTATGCCCTTCACGTGTATCAGGCGCAGACATGATGATAGCACTGGTCACTAAACCTGTTTCATCCAGTGCTTTTTTGTAGCGAATCGCTGATTTCTTATTCTCGGTAGCCAACTGCGCTTTGAGCCCCGTTGGTTTGATGTGTGTCGCGTAATGCATTGCAATATCCCAAGCGATAAGTTCAATGCGGTTTTGCGAGCCATAAACAACGCCTCTACTTGTGAACTTCTTCTTTAAATCAATGCGTTGTTTTTCAGATAACTGATTGGTAATTTTATCAAACCAGTGATCAATCGCTTTTTGATTGACATTCAATTCAGGCATGCGCTCTTCGTATAAAAGTGGTGTGACAGCACCATCTGCAACCGCTCGTTTCATGGTGTAAGCATGAATAATGGAACCAAATTTATTCTCTGTTTTATCATCCTTTAACAGTGGTGTTCCCGTAAAAGCGATATAAGCAGCATTGGGCAAAGCCTTGCGCATCCGCTCATGGCTTTCACCACCTTGGCTGCGATGCCCTTCATCAATGAACACAATTAAATCAGCGCTTTCATTGCTACATATTGCTTGCTTTGCGGCAGTGGTAAATTTATTGATGATAGAAAAAATAATCCGTTCCGTGCCTTGCCCAATACGTTTCGCCAAATCTTTGCCAGAGCTTACCTTAGCATGCTCGCCAACACGTTTTGTGGCAATATGACCACCAAAAGCTCCAGACATAAGAAACGTATTGCTCAATTGCTTTTCAAGGTCGATACGGTCAGTTACGATGATAAACCTCGCCGTCTTTAGCGAAGGGTGTAGCAACATCGCTTTGCATAAAAAAACCATGGTAAAGGATTTACCACTTCCCGTGGTATGCCACACGACACCACCTTGGCGCGCACCCTTATTCTTTTTGGTGTTTACCCGATCAATCAGTCGTTTAATACCAAACACCTGTTGGTACCGTGCAGCAATTTTCCCTGTTCGTTTATCAAATAAGATAAAATAGCGGATAAATTCCAATAATCGCTCTGGTTTAAGCAAGCTGATAATCAACTTATCTTGCGCTGTCACAGCCATGGGTTGCGCCCACAATGATTCAAAGTGACTGCAAACCCAAGGCTTGCGCCCCTCAAGTAGCAATGCTTTTTGTTCATTGCTTAGCGTTTTGTTTTTGATGCTGTCATAATCAGCATCCGTTAAATCTTCATCTGTCCATTTTGCCCAGAATTTCTTGGCTGTTTTGGTTGTGCCATAACGTCCATCAATACCATTAATTGAAAGCAACAGTTGTGAATAAGCAAAAAGTTGTGGTATTTCATCAGCTTTCTGATTGCGAATATTCTGAGAAATACCTTCGTCTAACATATCTTTATTGGGATTGTTAGAATCGGGTCGTTTGGCCTCAATCACCACCATAGGAATACCATTGATAAAACACACCACATCAGGGCGGCGTGTGCTTGTGTTTAACGTGTTTGAAACCACAAACTCTTCAGTAAAGTGACATTGATTGTTTGCAGGGTTTTCCCAATCAATCATTTTAACAGTCGGTTGGTAGCGGTTACCGCTAATAAACTCTGTTACGGTAATGCCCAGCGTCATTTTATCATACAGTTTTTCATTGGCGACCATCAAACCTTCGTTCATTTGAGGCAATTCACATTCGCGCACAATCTGATCAATTGCATTGGTAGAAATCGGGTAGGTGTTTCCCTTGTATTCAAAGGTTCGCGCTTTTAGCACTTCAATCAAGACATCCTTCAGCAATACCGAGTTTGTGCCGCCACGCTTGGCGATACATTCATCGGGCGATAGGTATTGATAGCCCAGTGCTGCCAGCGTATGCAATGCAGGGATATGGGAGCTGTATTGTTCTTGGGTTTTGGGTAATGTAGTCATTATTCTGCCTCACAATTCGTAAATCCTTGTTGACAAGTCATCCATGGTGGTCTTGAATTAGCATTGAGTTCACTGCCTATCGGCTGTTGAATCAATCGAGGCCTCGGACTGCTGAGCCAGCATAGCAAATCAGCGTCCATTTCTTTTCTTACCCAATAGTTTCATACACTTTAGTCTATCCCAACAGGGCGATGTTTTTATTTTCTTGATGCTATTGTCAGCTTGAAAGCAGGTAATAAAACTTGCTGTTAAAGTACCATTCTTTTTCAAAGACAATTAAAGAACTACAACAAAGTCCTCATATACGACTTCAACGCGCCTGTCAGGCAGGTGGCACTTCCGCTTATTATCCCACCCTTGAAGTAGGGATGCTAATGGATGAGACAGGGTGGCCTTTATCCAATTTATTCTTTCTGCTCGTATCGGTGAAAACCTATCTTTGATTCCATTCCGATGAGTGCTTTCAAAAAAAGCATGAAAAAAACTTGAATGTTTAAAATAAACGCGTATTTCATCATGCGCTTGATGTTCCTTCCGCAGCTTTTTAATTTTCTCTTTGGCTTCTTCTCGAAGCTCCGCTGGAAGCCAAAGACCTCCAATCATAAGAAAACGCGAACGAGGTTTTTTTGATGTAAATAGATCAGGTAATGCCTCATCAGGCTTTCCTTTTAAGACGGGACAAGCTGCAACTAAAAAAGTGATTTTCTAACAT
>CAYWFG010000041.1:0-8606 GCA_964458185.1 uncultured Zetaproteobacteria bacterium | reverse complement strand
AGTTCAACGGTTACATCATCTTTTTCACCATTGGCTGATAAACATTCAGGGTGCAATGCCGTGCGTGATCGGTTTAAATGGGTCACAAAAGCACTGATGCCACCCTCATAGGCATACACTTGACGCTGATCGGTGCGTTCATCATACAGATCAATATGCACGCCACTATTAAGAAAAGACAATTCACGCAAACGGGATGATAAAATATCAAAAGTCATATTGCGGTGAGAAAAGGTTTTTAGTGAAGCCAAAAAGCGTACTTCTGTTCCTGTTGTTACTGAATCACCAATAGCTGCAAGTGGCGCAACGGGTTCACCGAATTCATAACGCTGAAAATGTATTTTACCTTCGCGGCGAATGGTTAATTCTAAATACTCTGACAGGGCATTGACCACAGAGACACCCACGCCATGCAAGCCACCCGATACTTTGTAAGAATTATCATCAAACTTGCCACCTGCATGCAGCACCGTCATGATGACTTCAGCCGCTGATCGTTGTTCTTCTTCATGGATACCGACGGGAATACCACGACCATTGTCGCGCACTGTTACCGAGTCATCTGAATGTAAAATAACCTCAATTTTATCGCAGTAGTTGGCGAGTGCTTCATCAATAGCATTATCAACAACTTCAAAAACCATGTGGTGCAAGCCTGTACCATCATCGGTGTCACCGATATACATACCAGGTCGCTTACGCACGGCATCAAGCCCGCGCAATACCTTGATATTATCAGCACCATAGTCTTTTTGTTGTTCAGTCATTGATTGTTTCTCCTGCCTGCAAAAGGCTACCATGTTTTCAGGTGACGGTATAACGCATAGCTCGTGCAACAGTGATTGCTTGCAATAGACTACCAAAGTGAACATCACCTGTGCCAGCTCGATCCAATGCAGTTCCGTGGTCAACACTGGTGCGAATAAAAGGAAGCCCTAAGGTAACATTCACCGCATCACCAAAGCTAAGAGCTTTAATAGGGATTAATGCCTGATCGTGGTAACAGCATACCGTGGCATCAAATTGCGTGCGCATCTGTGCAGAAAAAAGCGTATCAGCAGGCATCACATCCGATACATGGATGCCCAGCTTTCGAGCCTCGCTAATAGCGGGGGTGAGAATACGCGCTTCTTCATCACCAAAATGCCCTTGCTCGCCAGCATGAGGGTTTAAACCACAGATGCCAATACGTGGCGATGCAATGCCAAACCTTAGTTGCAAGGCATCGTCGGTAATACGAATGATTCTTACTGTTTCATCGATACTTAACGCATCAGGCACATCACGAATCGCCATGTGGGTGGTCAGCAATACCACCCGCAATGCAGAAGAGGCGAGCATCATGGCAAAGTCATTGGCATCATGGTTATCGCAAGACTCTGCTGCCAATGCGGCAAGAAATTCTGTATGACCGGGGAAAGAAAACCCTGCATCACGCAACACAGCCTTTTCAATCGGGGCAGTGACCACGCCAGCGGCATCACCTGCCAATGCACGCATGGCAGCATGACGAATACACGCGATCACTGTCTTAGCCGTAGCCGCAGCAGGCGTGCCGCATTGCACAGGGGAAGGATTTAATTGTGGCACAGGATTCCAGCAATGAATACCCGTACTGACCATACAAGCATTCGCACACTCATCCCAATGGGGATGCTCGATAATGGGAACAGCGATATTTAATTGCGTGGCTCGTTGTTGCAGCCATGCCGCAGGCGCAAGCACCATGCAACCTTCAAACAATGAAGGCTCGGCACGGTAGCCGAGCAGTACAACATCAGGACCAATGCCTGCGGGTTCTCCCAAGGTGATCAATAATGGTGTTGCAGTCACATCACCGCATGCATTCGTGTCAATGATTATCAATACCTTGAGGACATGTTTTTTTCTTAATCACCGCTTCAGCCTTCAAGTTTGCCATCCAGCGTGGCACTTGCGTTTGCATTTCTGCATTGATCAATACTTTTTGAATACGTTCTCGGTTAGCTTCAAAGCTTGCAGGATTGATGGATCGTTTTTCCACCAGACGAATAATATGCAGACCAAATTGTGTTTTCACTGGCGCGCTTGTTTCATCTGCCTTCATCGAAAACACGGCGTTTTCAAATTCAGGTACCATTTGCCCCCGTTTAAACCAACCCAAATCACCGCCTTTACTGGCACTGGGCCCTTGCGATAACTCACGCGCACGTTCGGCAAAGTCTTCATCGGACACGCCTTTTAATTCACGCGCTACAGTTTTTGCTTGGTGGGCAATATTGGCTTTTTCTTCAACGCTCGCAGCATTGGGTATTTTGAACAAAATATGGCGGGCATGCACTTCGTCATAGGCTTCGCCAAGTTCAGGTTTTTTCCAACGGTCTTCAGCAGCAAGCAAAATATGAAAACCCGCAGGGGAGCGCGTCGGTTCTGTCACCTGATTCACAGGTAAAGCAAATACGGCATTAAACACCGACGAAATAGAGCCTTCCATAAACCACCCTAGATCATTTTCCATATTACCATCGTTTGATGAATACAGCGATGCCAATTGATCAAAGCTTTCACCCTCACGCAAACGGTCATATACGTCCAAGGCTCGCTCGTAGACCTTCCCCACTTCTTCGGGCGTGGGTGATACGGGCAGGCTTAACAGGATTTGTTTGATGTGCAGCTCTCGCACAGGCTTGGGGTTTTTCAGGTATTTTCGATAGTATTCATGAAGCGATTCTTCACTGATATTAATTTGCCCACGAATCGCCGTGTTTACCAGTTTGTTGATTAAAATACGGTCTTCTAAGTTTTGCTTGTAGCTATCATAATCCATACCTTGCTTTTTTAGCGCAGACTTTAACTGAGATACCAACAAATTATTGCGGCTCGCCATGTTTTCTACCGCTTGGTTTACCTCTTCAGGGTCAACACCAATGCCTAGCTTTTTGGATTCATGCTTTTGCAGCAATAGCATGATTTCAGTATCTAGCACACGGCTATACAATTGTTGTTCATCAGGCAGGGTTGCACCCGCTTGTGTTAATTGCAAGCGCATCGTTTTTATACCCTCTGCAACTTGATAGCAACTGATTGCCTCGGCATTTACCGTTGCTGCAATAGCATCTAGCACCATTGCCTTGGCATTTGCAGGGATGGTGTATGCCGTCAACAAACATAATGAAAACAATAGTTTTAGCACAGTCTTAGGCATAACGTTCTAATGCCTTTTTAACCTTTTCATATTCGCCTTCATCAAATTGCTTGCCATACAATACAAATTGTTGTTTTGCCCCTTTACTGTCCATGCCTGTTAAACCAAATGATTTTCCTGCCAGATCAGAAAAGAACCGTAAATCTTTGATTAAAGTGACTTTATCACCACCTTTAAGGGTCACTTTAATACGTTCAGGGGTAATATCCAAGGCGGTAGGCGCACCGGGGAGTAGCAGCAGCCGCTTACCAATACGATTACCGCCAGCAATCAAAAAGAAAAAGCCAAGAAACAATAAACCATAAGCCATCCAGCCTTGGGTTTCATTGCCACCAAACCACAGCTTTAATCCCCACAGCAATAAAAACACCACGGTTGGCACGTACAGAGTTAAATCCCAGAGTATGCCGCCTTTATCTGCATGCAATGTGCATTGCACTTCTTCCCATTTTTTAGCCATCTGTTTTTTGTCCTGCGGTCATATCTTTGAGTAAAGGGTCAAGCTCTTGGTACAAAATGCGTCCAGGGTAAACCATTTTTACTTTTTTTTGCGCATCAATAACAAACGTCCAAGGCTCACCGCGCACCTGAAAGGCATCGTAAGCTTCAGGGTTGTAGTATTGATCCATGTGTAAGAATATCACATCCTCACCGTAGACATTCATCATTTCTTTGAGTAGTTGCAGTTGTTTATCGCACTGGGTGCAATGCCCTGGGGTGGCAAATTCCAACACAATAGGCTTACCCTTTTGCAATGCATCATCCAATGATAATTGATACATGCGAGGGTCAGGGTATCGGTAGCTGGTAATTTTAGATAAATCACCACCGACATCTGCCAATGTTTTGGTGCGTACCGCAGGCACTTCCACGCCTTCTACAAACGAACCACTACCACCTACATCACAGCCAGTAAGTAACATCAACAGCGCAAGGTTAGCGACCATAACCCATCGAGTGAACATCATGAGCGAGTTGGTTTACGGCAGGTCATGAATATATTGTACGCCCAAATAAAGTTCGCCAGCAGCACCAAGGTGCCAAAAATACCCATCGTGGCCAGCCATGGTTTCACAATCGCTTCAACCTCTTCAGGTGTCATGGTAAGACTAGCATTGCCGCCCATAACACCTGCCATAGTAAAGAAAACAACCATGCCAATCAAGCCGAAATTATGCATCCAAAAATGAACTTTCACCAAGGTCATGCTGTAAATACCGCGATGCATCAAACGGGGTACAATATAATACACGCCAGCAAAAATCGCCATTTCTACCCAGCCCAATAAATTGATATGGGTGTGTGCACGAACAATCAAGTTGCCATGCATGCGATGATCAACAAAATGACGGAACTCTTGAATCCCGCCCATCAATGCCCCCCAAGAAAAACCAATCATGCTGTAAATCACACAGGCAAAAATAAACCATAAAGTATATTTAACATATTCTTCGTCATCCCATGGTTGTGCCATGTTTATTGCTCCTTCGTTGCGGGTTTTGCCTTGTCCGCTTGTTCACGTTCTGCTTTAGATTCTTCGCGTATGTCATGGTATTTCAGCGTCCATTCTTTTGGAGCCCATGTTTTCACCATGCTATCAATAAAGTCAGAACGACCATCAGGCGGCAACTCCGCTGTGGAGGAGCCTTGTTCAGAGATTAACTCTGAAAGAAAGACGGCAATATCATGACGGGTATCAGGTGCGATTTCTGCGACATAATCAGCCCGTTTAGGGGTTGCACCATGATCGACTGTTATCGCGCCATAGGTTTCTTCTGGTTTGGCAAGAAATGTTTCTAACCATTCTAAACTACGACGCGAACCCTCACCATCAAGTTCAGCGGTACGTCCCATATTAGTACCATTGCGCATCGCACGATGGCAGGTGGTGCAGCCATTGAGGCGAAATGATTCAGAGCCGCGCTGCCCTGCCTCGCTTAATTCAAAATGTGTTTTCATGTCAAACATGGGGGTATCTTCCCCCGATTGAATAAACAGCATGGCAACAAAAGCAATCGCAGCAAGCACAACAAATGCGCCAGCGACGATAAACATGATTTTTTCACCCGTTTTAAACGGGGCTTGTGGACGTTTTTCACTCATAGAGCGGCATTATTGTGTAGCGGGGCAGCATTGCAAGCGACTCTTTTATTTTTTATGCTGTTTGCTATTCATGCAAAGGGGCATATATTTTCAACTTCCATCATCTATTTATAACCTTTGGAGGCTTCCATGATTCGCAGTATACTGTTTATTGTCACCGTTATTTTATTACCCAGTTGCATGTCTTCACTCACAGGTGATAGCTACTCCCGTGAAGACGCACGGGCTATTCAACAAGTCGAATATGCCACAGTAGAAGGCATTCGCCCCGTGGTTATTGAAGGCACAAAAACCCCCATCGGTGCTGTTATCGGTGGTGTCATGGGCGGGCTTGGCGGGCAAGCCGTTGGTGGAGGACTGGGGAAAACTGCTGCCACTGTTGCTGGTGCAGCCGCAGGTGCGATAGCGGGCGCTGGTGCGGAAGAAGCCTATACCCGCAGCCAAGGCGATGAGATTACACTGCGTCGTGAAAACGGGCAAATTATTTCTCTGGTACAACAACGAAGCCCCAACATTCACTTTAATATTGGCGACAAAGTTCGTATTTTGCGGCACAATGGTGTGATTCGCGTCGCGCCCTAAGCCGCTTTGAACGCAAATATGTCCCCTGTATTGCAGTCAACCTGTGATGGCTAAGTGGTACACTGCCTGCTTATTGATTGTCATGCTGCTGGCATTGACCATGCATCTTTCAATGCAGCAGCGTAGCAATGAAGAAATGAATACATTCATGCAAAATATGGCAAAAAAGCACGGCTGGAAGCTTGCTAAAGCCCAATTAAACATGTTGCGAGGGGCATTGACGCTGCGTGATCTGGATATTCATCAAGGAGCATTGCACTTGCATGCACCTTATGTGTTGTTGCGTGGGCATTTCTCTGATCAATTAACGGATATACGCTTAACCGAAGTATCCATGCGCCGCGCTAAAGTTGTCTACTCACCCAATGAGCAACAACACTTTAAGCGCGATGTTTTATTTAACCCTCTGTTTTTTCTACCCCAGCAATGGCAACGCTTATTTTCATCGGTACGCACATTAAAACTGCATCAAATGATGTTACGTGTGGCATCATTAGGTGGTGATGCACTGACCATTAAAGGCATCCATATTGAGTCTGAAGTAAAATCCACCGAGCGGACTTGGTTTGCTTCGAGTCAAAGTGACATGGGCATGTTTCAGTGGCGATCCACACCTAGCAAGGTTGAGTTTCAATGGCAGCATGTCAATGCCGATCTATTGCGCTCTTTCTTTCAGCCTTCAGCCCATAGAGTAAAAACCAATGCGCGATTAAAAGGGCATATTATTTGGCAAGACCATCAATTAAGTGGCAGCATGGATTGGCGGGTTAAAGAAGAACATGGACGATTAGCATGGCAAGGAAATCGAGAAAAAGACGCGCCTCTGACTGTTACAGTGCATGCTAAAAACTGGCCCTTGCAAGGCATTCCCACAGGGCTGCCTCTATTACAAGACTGCGTATGGCAAAGCGGTGCCTTAACAGGAACTGCGCACGTCACCCGCCAACAAAAAGAATGGCAAATTAGTAGCAAGCATCTTGATATTACCGAGCCAAGCAGCGTTGATACTGCTGGAGAAACGTGCTTTCAAGTGGAATCCTTGCATTTAAACGATGCAACTTGGCAATGGGCACGCCGACAAATTACCATAAAAGAAGCGTTCATTAAGCACGGTCAATGGGACTTTCCCACGCATGTATCACCCTCCTTAAAAAAAACATGGGAAATTAAAAAAGCACAGCTTCATTTCTCTGCGATGGCATTCAATAGCGACAGTATTCAATTGACAGATATGTATGGCACAGCCACGATTACAACCAATCAATGGAAAATTCAAGCCCACAGCAAAAAAGCAAATAAAGATCAATGGACGATTCAACTATCAAGCCCTAAAGCGCAATATAAGGCGGAACAATGGTTTACTTTTACAGCCAAGGGTGAATCGTTGTCGCCTACATTTTTTCGTCATGTTTTACCCTCAAGGCTGGCTGATCGCGCAGCAATAACGGCTGATATCGATGTTTCTTTGACTGGCAGTGTGACACGACTTTTTAATGGTGATGATCGATTATCATGGCATATACAAGGCGATGTATTGATGAGCCATGTTAATTGGGCGCGTGACGGGTGGCAGGGGATGACCAACAAAATCCAGATCAATGATCTGCAATACAAAACAGGGCAAGCCATTCAAGCAAAAACTATTATGGTTGATAACTGGGCATTAACCGCGCCGTTAACCCCCTTTTCTATACCTGCTTCAAAGCCGACCCCTTGGCAACCCTTTTGGCTGGATGGTTGGCATATTGAACGCCTGCAACTGGGGCAAGGAACATTCAGCATTGGCTGGAAAAAAGCGGTGTGGATGCACTTAAACCCTTTCACGATTCAGCCCTTAATGGCGGGTGTACCGATAACTGCAGTATTAGAAGGTGCGTTTCTTGATGGCGATTTAACAGCCAAGCTTCGCTGGCAACCGTGGCAAAACCCAAGCAAGTTTGAGCTGGCGTTACGGGTACGCCACGCCCTCCCTTTTGCTACTAACGCTTGGTTATTGCAATCGGATTTGCCTGATTTTATTCGTGGGCGCTTGAATGTGATGGTTGACCTCACAAGTGCAACGACAGATATATACAATTATACAGGGCAATTTCATGCCTCGTTGGCACATGGAAGCTTGGCGCAGGGATTGCAAGAAAGCGAGACCTTTGTTCAGCTTGTGGGGGTAACACCCAGAGAGTTACTAGAAACAATAAACACCAATGAAGCAATCAATATTGATGTTCCTTTGCAAGGCTCTTGGCAAACCACGCCGATGAACTGGGGACGTATTAGCAGCATTGTTTTGCAAGCTTTGAGAGAAAAAGTTAACGCTAAAAAAGTAGCATCTTACCCTTCTCGAAAAACAAGAAAGATCCTTGCCTATATCCGATTGCATCAAGAGGATGGATTATGGCCCAATGAACGCGCCCGCGTCAGAAATGCCATTCAAGCACTAAAAAAAGACTCCGCTCTGGTCTTGGAGCTTGTCCCTCAACTGGGCAGGCATTCGCTGGATGAGTCCTTTATTCAGACCACGCGCCATACCCAAAAGTTGATTGAAGATTATTTGCATGAACATCAAATCAACCCTAACCGTATTCTTCCTTTGTGGCCACAAAAAGCCCACAAAGCAGGCGGTGAAGCAGGCATTCGTTTACAAACTTATGCGCCAACATCTTGGAAGTAATGGAGTAAAAAAAATGGCTTCCCTTTTAAGACGGGACAAAACAAATGACTAACTGCTCGCAATTGTGTA
>CAYWFG010000040.1:463-8957 GCA_964458185.1 uncultured Zetaproteobacteria bacterium | reverse complement strand
TCACACTGTCATTCTGTACGCAGCCTACCATTCCCCGTCATGCTACACGAAGTCGCCCCTTTACTGTCATTCTGCACGATTTTCACCTTGTCATTCTGCGCGAAGTTTGGCTTCCCTTTTAAGACGGGACAGCAATAAAATCAAGGGGTTACAGCATGTTAGAAAATAACTTTTTTAGTTGCAGCTTGTCCCGTCTTAAAAGGAAAGCCGATATTTGGGCTGATGGGATTTCTGATTTTTAATACACTATAGAAATAGTTGGAGCGACACGATGAAAAAAGAAGATAACACAGATATATTGGTAGATATTTTATCCGATAAAACAAAGCTTGAAAAAATTATTAACAATCCATCAAAGGTTAAAGCGGTTGAAGCGATCATTCCCAAAGATTTTATTTTATTTCACATAGAAGAACTAACCTTTGAAGATAAATCCCCCCGCAAAGAAGCCCTTGAAAATGTTATCAGTGCGATTCGTTTAGAAGGGGTGAATTTTGTCTATATGCTCCTTGGCGATAAAAATGGGGTCTCTTTTTACTTTGGCATCGTAAGAGATAAAAATTATGCCAAAGAATTAACGCTTGATGTTGATGATATTGGTGAACATATACTTAAGCCCAGCATCGAGGGCAATTTTAGAGGCAGTAAAGTTACGCTAGCAACAGATAAAAAGAATATCTTAGCCCATATCTCAACCATGAAACGCTTTGCGAAAGTGGTTGGTGTACCCAGTGTGAATGAAGACAACGAGAGTTTTCAAGGCGTTGATCGTGTGGTTGATGTGATGATGGGCGATGAGTTTGGCTTGATGGTGTTAGCTGACCCTTTATCGCAAGATGAGTTGAACCAAGTTGAAGAAAGCTTATGTCATATTCACGATAAACTTACGCCCTTAGCTAAAATATCTATCCAAGAAAGTAGCGGTAACACGAAAACCGAGGGCGATAGCTTCACAAAAAATGAATCCGACACTGAAGGTTGCAGCGAGGGCGACAATGAAAGCCATGCCAGTGGGGAATCAAGCGGTATTTCTGAAGGAGTAAGTGAATCTAAAGGGTATACACCATCAGGTGGAGGCGACAACCATTCCTCTTCTGGAAACAGTGGCAGCAACAAAGGAAGAAGCTACACCAAAACCACAGGGACAAATAAGGGAAAAAACAAGTCAAAAACCATCGGTTTATCCACTACCAACAATAAATCTACTGCCTACAATACGGGTACCAACAAAAACAGAGAGTTTACCAACAAAATCATCCATGAATGGGTGCAGTATATTGACGAAACCTTGTTTAAGCGGATTAAATATGGGCAAAACAAGGGTATTTTTAATGTCTCGATGTATTTGTTTGCAAGCAGCAAAGGAACGCTTATTAAGCTGGGCAATACCCTTTGTGCTATTTTTTCAGGCAGGAATGAAAATAAAGCACCGATGGGCATAAGGTATATCACCGATTACAAAGCATTAAATGCCATTAAAAATCTTCAAATTCCTTTAGAACTGGATCATGCTAGCAACAATACTGCCCAAGTGAAATTACTCTATTCTCAAAGCAATAAAAAAAGAGCCAACTGGATGTCGGTCAATGAACTTAGCGTCATCACCTCGCTCCCTCAAAAAGAAGTGGTTGGGCTTAGCCTTAAAGAGGAAGTAGAATTTGGGCTTAACATCAAAAAACAAGGCTTGACCGAGGGCGAGCGGTTGCCACTTGGGCATTTGGTGCAAAGCGGTAAAACACTGCATATACCCGTGGCAATCAACAAGGCACACCTTAACAAACATACCTTTATTACAGGCGTAACAGGCAGCGGAAAAACCACCACTTGCCAGCGCATTTTAAACTCTGCGAATATGCCATTTTTGGTGATTGAACCTGCAAAAACTGAATACCGAGTGTTGACCGAAAAATACGATGATATTTTGATTTTCACGCTGGGTAACGAAACCATCGCACCGCTACGGATGAATCCATTTGAGTTTTTTAAAGGGGAAAACATCTCGTCAAGGGTCGATATGATCAAAGCCAATATTGAGGCAGCTTTTGATATGGAAGCGGCAATCCCGCAACTTATTGAAAGTGCGTTGTATGCCTGTTATGAAAAATATGGGTGGGATATTGCCACATCAACAAACAGTCGTTTTAACGACCCATTTGCAGACGGTGTGTATACTTTTCCTACACTGAGTGATTTAATTGTAGAAGTAGCGCATGTAACCGAAAAACAAGGTTTTGATGAGCGGCTTAAAAACGACTACATCGGCTCGATCAACGCCCGTTTGCAAGGGTTGATGGTGGGTGCTAAAGGCTTTATGCTAAACACGCCACGCAGTATTGATTTTAAAAACATTGTTGAAAGAAATGTGATTTTTGAGTTAGAAGAAATCAAAAATGGGGCTGAAAAATCGTTGGTGATGGGGTTTATTCTCATCAACCTTAATGAAGCGATAAAAATAAAGCATCAAGCCTACCAACAACAAGGCAAAGACTTTAAGCATATTACGCTGATCGAAGAGGCGCATCGCTTGCTTTCAAAATACGTGGCAGGCGATAACCCCAGTAAAAAACTTGGCGTTGAGACTTTTTCAGATATGCTGGCAGAGGTGAGAAAATATGGTGAGAGCCTGATTATTGTGGATCAAATCCCTAACAAGCTAACCCCTGAAGTGCTTAAAAACACCAATACTAAAATAGTGCATCGGCTTTTTGCCAGCGATGATAAAGAAGCCATTGGCAACACCATGTCGCTTAACGATGAGCAAAAGGGATTTTTATCCAACCTTGATGTGGGACGGGCGATTGTTTCTAATCAAGATTTTGCTAAACCTTTGCAAGTGCAAATCAAAGAGTTGGAAGATATTAGCACCACAACATCTGCCATTATTGATGAACAAGCGGTGCGAGCGATTGTGTTGACCTATTATGCGCAACATTATCGGCGGGGCGTGATTCCCGGCTTGCAAGTTTTTGAAGAAACACCAAGTCATGAACAAATCGAAGCTGCATTGAGCG
Organism: uncultured Zetaproteobacteria bacterium; assembly: GCA_964458185.1. Taxonomy (GTDB): domain Bacteria; phylum Pseudomonadota; class Zetaproteobacteria; order Mariprofundales; family Mariprofundaceae; genus AB-137-C09. The sequence continues at coordinate 5,946 of CAYWFG010000040.1, read as the reverse complement.
GCAGGTATGCGCTGTTGGCAGAGGTATGGCAAGAAGTATTTAAGCGTCACCCACTGCAAAAGCTGTCGGATGCATTGATCGCGTTTGTAAGCAAGGCTCAGCTTGATCAACCATTGGATTTTATGATCAAGTTTTTGTATGCTCGCTTTTATTCTAACAACAATGACAAACGGCAAGCCATTGAGACACATCTTTTGTCGGTGTATGAAAAAATGAAGATGGGTGATAAAGATCTAAGCCGAGTTGAAATTGCTTATTTGAGAATAAGGAAAGGATGATGGACTTTTGGAGTAGTATAGGAAGCTTCGTAGGAGACACAATGCCGCAGCAAAACCATGATGAAAAACTTGATATTGAGGCAATCAAACAAAATATAAAAAATAATACCAAAGCATTTAAAGCGGCGCATCAAGATTATGCCCAAGGTTTGCGTCGGCAAACCCTCAAGCTGGCTAAGCAAGTCCCACTTTTTGCAACGTTGGCGCAGCGAAAGAAAGCCATTGATCGACAATTTGAAAATTATCAAAGGAATGGAGGGTGATATGGGGTTTTGGAGTTCGGTAGGAAGTTTTGTCAGTAGTGCGGTGAGTGTCGTTAGCAATGTTGCCAGTGCTTTAGGCAGTGCCGTTAGCAGTGTTGCAGGGTCGTTGTTAAAAGTTGCGTCACCATGGTTGGGGCCGATTGCCCAGATTGCACAGGTGATTGGTATTGCCTTGGGAGTGTTAAACCCTAAAGATGATGTAGAAGAGCTGGGCGCAAAAGCGATGCAATCTGATAAACCGATGGAAGCGTTTGCTACCACGTCAGCATATATCGATTATTTGCGCAGCGAAGTCAAACTGGATCAAGCAAAGTTTGAAAACGCAACAAAAGAGGAAAAACTTGCCCGAACTGCCGTTGGGGCTGCCATTACCATCAAAGGCGTGGAAGAGAAAAAAGGCTTTGAGATCCCCATTGAAACGTGGATTGCTTTAGCCAAAATGGGGGCAGATAAATTAGCCCATAAAGAACAAGAAATTGATGCCATTATTGATACCTTTAAAGGAGCGAACGGTAAAACATTGAACGATTATGTCGATGGCAAGCTGGATGTTGAAAGAGAGCTTGAAGTTGGCGATAAACTTGTTGATATGTATGCCAAATTAGAGCCAGAAGCAAGCAAGGAAGCGATTGAAAAAAGGGTGATCAATGCACAAACAGGCAGTTGAGTTGACAAAAGAAACGCTGTTGCAGCTTCTTGACGATGACGCGGTACAAGCACGCTTGCGAGCCATTGTTTTGCAAGGCAGCGAAACAAAAGATCATCCGAGCCAAGAAGATCTGGATAGTCTTGAACAACAGGTGAGCGCGCAGCAAGAAAAAATCGACGCACTGCAAGAGGAAAATATGACACTCAAAGCATTATACGAAAAATTGAAACGCTGCCTTGCTCAAGAAGAGCAAAAAGCACAAACGGCACAACACGCGCTAGACACCAGCCAACAAGCCAAAGCGCAACTTAGCCAAAGCATTGAGCAAGCAAGCATCAAACAGCGGCAACTGGAACAACAAAACCATGCCATCCAAGCCGAGCTGCAAGACTACCAACGCAACTTTGCCGAGCTGCAAGCGGTGTACGCGCTTTTTACTTCGCTTAGCCCTGAAACACGAACCTCGATCAGTGGTATTTTTAAAGATGATTCGCTGCCAGGCTTTATCGCGTCGGGGGTGCAAGATCGCAATATTGATAACTTGTGGGCATACATCAAAAACCAAATCATCGAAGAGTGCAACCAAGATACGCCGCAGTTGATTGCGATGTTTAACCGGTTGTTTAAGATCTATGCCAAAGCATACCCACAGATGCAAACGCAGCCAATCAGCATCGGCGAGGTTTTTGACCCCAATAAACACATCCGAACATCAGCAAGCGAGGTAAGCGGCACCATCGCTGCCGTAGTGCTACATGGCTGGGTCAACACAAAAACAAAAAAAATTATTAAACAAGCCGTTGTGCGGTTATAGAGGGAACAGATGGATACCAAATTAGTCGATAAAATCTATGTGGACCGCAGTCTTTATGAAAATGATATCAATGCTTTTTTTGATATTTGTTTTACCCAATCAATCCAACCGCTTTTAAAAAAACAGCGTTGGATAGAAATGGATAAACATTTTATCTATGACGCGCAAGTCAATGGCTGTTGGCTGGGATTAGATGGTGGAGTATCATTTCAATAATTCTCCAATGGTGAAAATTTAAATACTGCAAGTGCAGCGATGATAGAACATCATAAAAATGCGTTGCTACGTTTTCCAACAAAAGATGAGCTTTTAAAGCTGACACGCCTTGATTCAGCACCGTTTCCTTTAGCTCGCAAAAGACCAGCAATAAGCGCTTATATTCTCTATCAAGTTCAAAATCGAGTTCAAACTTTTGATACAGATGACGGTTATTTAAAAGATGTAACCCAAATTGAGACTGCTCTACTCCTATTAAAAATAAAAGCCAAAACGGCTAAGGCTATTTTCTTTAGCTGGTTGCAATTAGGGCTTACCCCTATCGCGCTAAAAGATGATGATGATTATCGTCAGTTGATGAACGCTGCGCACAGTTTAGTGATTGTAAATCAAACAATAAAATTGAATGATACCGCTAAAAAAATAAAAGTGCCTACCACGCTGGTGGAAGATACCTTGCTGGGCGAAGATCACATCCGTGCTGACCTTAAACCTTACCACCAAAAAATGCTGGAAGACACCAACCAAGGGCATTGGTCACTGTGGGATAGTCAGCAAGACAGCGAGGGGAAAATCAAAGTTCATTTGGCACCAAAATTGGTCGCAAGAAATCCTGCCTGTGATATCATCAATGGCGTGGTGGGGATTGATTTTGGCACCAAAAGCACGGTGGTGGCTTGCCAAAAAAAGAGTGTGAAAATATCACCCATGCGCATAGGAACAGGAGAATTAGGCAGCAGCATCGAAGCCCATCATTATGAAAACCCGACCATTATTGCCTTTAATGATTTGCAACGCTTTATTTGCGCCTACCAACAACGAGCGGGCAGACCGTTCACCCAGTGGCGTGATATTACCATTTCTCACAGCGCAAACAATGCCTTGCTCAATTCATCAGCTAAATTTTTTAATGCCTTCTTGTTTGAGCTGAAACAATGGGCAGGCAACAAAAACAAGAAACTGAAAGTGGTCGATCAACAAGGCTTTGTGTTAGATCTACCACCTTTTTTGGAACTGACCGATGATGACATCAACCCCATTGAAATTTATGCCTATTATTTGGGGCTTTACATCAACAATATGCACAATGGCATCTTTTTGAATTATGTATTGTCCTTCCCTGTGACCTATGAGCTTGCGATTCGCAACAAAATTCTTGATAGCTTTCATCAAGGGATCAAAAAATCACTGCCGCAAGCCTTGCATGAGCAACAAGAGTATCTTGACAAGCTGCAAGTGATTCAGGGCGCAAGCGAGCCTGCGGCTTATGCCATTGTTGCCCTTGAAGCATACGAGTTTGACCCATGCGATGATGAAGTGGTATTTTACAGCGTATTTGACTTTGGTGGTGGCACGACTGACTTTGATTTTGGTGTATTTCGTGAAGCGCAAGGCGCAAAAGAGCGTCGTTACGATTATGTGATTGAACATTTTGGCGCAGGCGGTGATAAATATTTGGGCGGCGAGAATCTTTTAGATTTGTTGGCATTTGAAGTATTTAAAAAAAATAAGACGATACTTTTAGAAAAAAACCTTCAATTTGTGTTGCCACCTGAATGCAAAGCGTTTTTAGGTGGCGAAATGCTATTGAGTAACTCGCGTGAAGCCCATATGAATATGACCAACCTTGTTGAAACGCTGCGACCGTTATGGGAAAATCATAGCGAGAAACTTGCTGATTTTGAGCAGGGAAGCCTTGGCGTGAACCTTATTGATGCCAATGCCAAGGAATTAACGAACGTGGAACTTGACATTGGTAAAGATGAATTACTAAGCATCTTGCAACACCGCATCAAACGCGGGGTAGATAATTTCTTTGAGCGATTGCGCCTCACCATGAGTAAATATGGCGAGCGACTGCAAAAAGATAGCAAGATCAACATCTTTTTAGCAGGCAATGCCTCTAAATCAACCATTGTTCAACCGCTGTTTGATGAGCGGATTGCCGAAGAAACGAAAAAAATCACCCAAGCCAGCAATACCAATGCTAATGCCGATATTTATAAAATTTTCCCACCGCTTGCCAGCGATGATGATATGGAGAAACCCACAGGGAAAACAGGCGTTGCCTTTGGGCTGATTCGTTCACGTAAAGGGGGTAAAATTTTAGTCATTGACGAAAATACCGAGCAAGACGAAGTAGATTTTTCGTTTTACCTTGGCGAAAACAGGAAAAAGAAGTTTAAAACCCTGATGAAGCGTGATACACCTTACCATCAATGGGTAGAATTTATTGATGCAGGGCTTGATACCTTTGAACTTTTTTATAGCTCTGCCCCGATTGTTAGCAACAATCACACGCCGATCAACGATCAAAGCATACGCAAAAAAATACTTTCTATTGATGTGGTTGATGAAAGTGCCATGGTTTATATCCGCTTTATTGCCCCAACACAGATAGAATATGTTGTGGCTATGGCTGATGGTATTAACAATGAAACCTATTTGGGAACAACCAAGAAAATTGACTTGGGGCTATGATGAGCCGCTACAAAACACCAACACTGCCGTTGTGCAGCAATAAAGGACAATCATGAAAACAATATTGGTTGACAGTATCTATTTGGATAAAAACGCTGCGCTTGCCTTGGTGGAAGATAACAATGATGACGCATGCTTTCATGATCATGGTGGTAATGTTGGTTGTGTCGCTTTTAGCGGTGATGGTCGTTATCTGGCATCGGGCAGTGATGATAACACCGTCAAACTCTACGATATGCAAACAAAAACACTGCTGCACAACTTTCATGATCATGGTGATAGTGTTTGTTGTGTCGCTTTTAGCGGTGATGGTCGTTATCTGGCTTCTGGGAGTGATGATAACACCGTCAAACTCTACGATGTGCAAACCAAAACACTGCTGCACAACTTTCAAGACCATGGTGGTTTGGTTTTGGGCGTGGCATTGAGTGCGGATGGTCGTTATCTGGCCTCGGGCAGTAACGATACAACGGTCAAACTCTACGATGTGCAAACAAATACACTGCTGCATAGCTTTGAGGATCATAGTGAGACTGTGTACGCCGTTGCCTTCAGCGGCGATGGTCGCTATCTGGCATCGGGCAGTGCCGATAACACCGTTAAACTCTACGATATGCAAACAAAAACACTGCTGCATAGCTTTGAGGATCATAGTGAGAGTGTCTATGCCGTTGCCTTCAGCGGCGATAGTCGTTATTTGGCTTCTGGGAGTGGTGATAAAACGGTCAAACTCTACGATATGCAAACAAAAACACTGCTGCATAGCTTTGAGGATCATAGTG
>CAYWFG010000040.1:0-363 GCA_964458185.1 uncultured Zetaproteobacteria bacterium | reverse complement strand
AGAGTGTGTATGCCGTTGCCTTCAGCGGCGATAGTCGTTATCTGGCTTCAGGCAGTGTCGATACAACGGTCAAACTCTACGATGTGCAAACAAAACAATGCTTTCATACCTTTCATGGTCATAGTGAGTGGGTTGAGGGCGTTGCCCTAAGCAGTAATGGATACTATCTGGCTTCAGCAAGTGGTGATCAAACCGTCAACCTTCTTGATATCAGGAAGCTGATCTTAGCCCATGAAATCAGCTTGGGCGAAATTAGCAGCAGAGCGTTGGTAGGGCAAGCAGGCAGGCAGCTACGCTTAGAAGACAAGATCCGTGCTGACCTTAAACCTTACCACCAAAAAATGCTGGAAGACACCAACCAAG
>CAYWFG010000039.1:0-10518 GCA_964458185.1 uncultured Zetaproteobacteria bacterium | reverse complement strand
GTTCAAAGGCTTGAATACCCAAACGATGCAATGTTGGCGCACGGTTTAACATCACAGGATGCTGATGAATCACTTCTGCCAAAATATCCCATACTTCAGGAATCTCTTGTTCAACCAATCGCTTCGCAGCCTTAATCGTCGAAGCTAAACCACGGACTTCCAGCTTATGGTAAATAAAGGGACGGAACAATTCCAGTGCCATTTTTTTAGGCAAACCACATTGATGCAGTTTCAGTTCTGGACCGACCACAATCACTGAACGCCCTGAATAATCGACACGCTTACCGAGCAAGTTTTGACGGAAACGACCTTGTTTACCCTTGATAACATCAGATAATGACTTTAATTGTCTGCGGTTATTACCTGTAATGGGTTTAGAACGGCGGTCATTATCAAACAACGCATCAACAGATTCTTGCAACATGCGTTTTTCGTTACGGGTGATAATTTCAGGCGCATTTAATTCTAGCAAACGACGCAAACGATTATTACGATTGATCACGCGGCGGTACAAATCATTCAAATCAGAGGTGGCAAAGCGTCCGCCATCTAAAGCCACTAAAGGACGAATTTCTGGCGGTAAGACAGGAATGGCTTCTAACACCATCCATTCAGGACGATTGCCTGATTCCAACATGGCATCAACCGTTTGCAAACGCTTGGTTAATTTGGTTAAACGGGTCACTGCTTTGGTTGCCACAATTTGTGCCCGCAGTGATTGGCGTTCTTCAGCCAAATCAATATTTTTAAGCATTTCACGAATGGCTTCTGCACCCATCTTGGCAACGAACTCTTCGCCATAGGCTTCAAAAGCTTCCATGTATTCATCTTCAGTAAGAATCTGGTATTGATCCAAACTGGTCAAACCAGGGTCAAGCACCACATAAGACTCAAAATACAATACGCGCTCAAGTTCTTTCAGCGTTTTATCTAATAACAGACCAATGCGTGAGGGCAAGCTTTTTAAATACCAAATATGTGCCACAGGAGCAGCCAAATCAATATGTGCCATGCGTTCACGGCGCACTTTAAATTGAATCACTTCTACGCCACATTTTTCACAGACCACACCACGATGCTTCAGCCGTTTATATTTACCACATAAGCATTCATAATCTTTGATAGGGCCAAAAATCTTGGCGCAAAACAAACCATCACGTTCAGGTTTGAAAGTGCGGTAATTGATGGTTTCTGGTTTTTTTACTTCACCAAATGACCAAGAGCGAATTTTCTCTGGGCTAGCAAGCCCCACCCGTAAGCCATCAAAATCTTCAATGGCACTGGGCTTTTGGAACATTTTAAGCAGTTTTTGCATGCTTTTACTCCTGACCCTTTGGTTTTTTGATCATTTCAAGATCAATCCCCAAGGCATTCAACTCTTTTGTCATCACATTAAACGATTCAGGCAAGCCTGCCTCAAACGACATCTCACCACGTACAATGGATTCATACATGCGGGTACGTCCTTGCACATCATCAGACTTCACCGTCAACATCTCTTGCAAGGTATACGCTGCGCCATACGCCTCTAACGCCCACACTTCCATCTCACCAAAACGCTGACCACCAAATTGTGCCTTACCACCTAAGGGCTGCTGTGCAACCAATGAATAAGGTCCTGTCGAACGCGCATGGATTTTTTCATCCACTAAATGATGTAGTTTTAAAATATACATCTGACCTACGGTAACGGGGCGATCAAAAGCTTCGCCTGTGCGTCCATCATACAAGGTGCATTGCCCTGTTTCTGAAACACCAGCAAGTTTTAACATGCGATGAATATCTTTTTCTTTCGCACCATCAAATACAGGTGTCGCAATCGGCACACCACCACGCAACAGCTTGGTTAACTCAATAATATGATTATCTGATGCATCCTTGATTTCAGCCGTTGCTTTTTTGTCTTCTTGGTAAATATCAAGCAAAAAGTCGCGCAACACGGCGGGTGATTCACTCGCCTTTAACATTTCATCCAAACGATGACCCAATTCTTTTGCCGCATGCCCCATGTGCATTTCAAAAATTTGTCCAATATTCATCCGCGAAGGTACGCCAAGCGGGTTCAGACAAATATCAACAGGCACACCGTGTTCATTAAATGGCATATCTTCTTCTGGCACAATAATGGAAATAACACCCTTATTACCATGACGACCTGCCATTTTATCACCTGGCTGTAATTTGCGTTTCACCGCAACATAGACCTTGACAATTTTAATCACGCCCGGTTTAAGTTCAGAACCTTCTCGTACCTTGCCCACTTTTTCTTCAAAGCGTGACTCAAGACGCGCTCGCTCGGCATCCATGCTGGCTAAAATATCAGCAATGCGTGTATTCACGGCATCATCGGCAACAGAAGCGCGAATCAGTTCACGCAGCGGCAACGATGTTAAATCGTCAAGCGTAATCACCGCGTCTTTTTTCAGCCCTTTAACACTAACCGCTGTTGCGCCCTCTAACAGTTGCAACAAACGACTTTGAACATTGGCTTCTAAAATACGTCGTTCTTCTTCTTTGTCGGCATAGAGTTTTTCAATTTCGTATTCTTCAATCGACTTCGCACGTTCGTCTTTTTCATCGCCACGACGGGTGAACACTTGAACGTTCACCACCACACCCTCTTGTGCAGGCTTAATCCGCAATGAACTATCACGCACATCACTGGCTTTTTCACCAAAGATGGCACGCAGTAGTTTTTCTTCAGGTGAAAGTTGTGTTTCGCCTTTCGGAGTGATTTTACCCACCACCACATCACCTGGTTTTACTTCGGCACCAATGTAGGCAATACCTGATTCATCCAAATGACGCAAAGGATCTTCCCCAGAGTTAGGAATATCACGGGTGATTTCTTCTGAACCCAACTTCGTTTCTCGCGCCACGCACTCAAACTCTTCAATATGAATAGAGGTATAGACATCCTCTTTGACCAATTTTTCAGAGATGACAATAGCATCTTCAAAGTTATAACCACGCCATGGCATCAGTGCTACGGTAATATTACGCCCTAGCGCCAACTCGCCCAAATCGGTGGATGGACCATCAGCAATAATATCACCCTTGCTAACAATATCGCCAACCTTGATCGTGGGACGTTGATTAAAACAACTGTTTTGATTCGAACGGCGGTATTTAAACAATCGGTAAATATCTACGCCTGGTTCACCCTCAAGCTGTTCATCTTCGTTGACGCGAACTACAATACGAGCCGCATCCAAATTTTCGACCAAACCACCACGACGCGCTACCGCAGAGACACCACAGTCTCGGGCGACAAAGGCTTCCATGCCTGTACCCACCAAGGGCTTTTCAGAACGAACCAACGGCACGGCTTGACGTTGCATATTAGAACCCATCAAGGCACGGTTAGCATCATCATGTTCCAAAAACGGAATCAAACCTGCTGAAACAGAAACTACCTGAGAAGGAGAAACATCCATGTAGGTAATGTCTTCAGGTGGGGTCATGATAAAATCACCATCACAGCGACACTGAATAAACTCAGCGATAAATGCACCATTATCATCAAGGGCAGCATTGGCTTGCGCAATGATATGCCCACTTTCATCTATCGCAGAAAGGTAAGCAACTTCACCTGTCACTCGTCCTTCTTTGACCAAGCGATACGGTGTTTCAATAAAACCAAATTCATTCACTTGAGCAAAACAAGCCAAGGAGTTAATCAGACCAATGTTGGGGCCTTCAGGTGTTTCAATGGGGCATAAACGACCATAATGGGTGGGATGCACATCGCGCACTTCAAAGCCCGCACGTTCACGCGATAAACCACCAGGACCTAAGGCAGACAAACGACGTTTATGGGTCACTTCAGACAAAGGATTGGTTTGATCCATAAATTGCGACAATTGCGAAGAACCAAAAAACTCTTTCACCGAAGCAATCAAGGGTTTTGCATTGACAAGATCAGTCGGCATCATTTCGTTCACATCACCAGATGCCAAACGTTCACGAATCGCACGCTCCATACGTACTAGACCAATGCGAATATTGTTTTCTAATAACTCACCCACAGAACGAAGGCGACGATTACCTAAATGGTCAATATCATCCACGTCACCAATGCCATCACGCAATTTCAAAAAGGTGTCCATAGTGAGCAAGATGTCTTCTAGACGCAGGGTTCCTTGATCCAAGGGAACATCATCATCGCTGATGCCTAGACGACTATTCAACTTCATCCGCCCAACGCGAGAAAGGTCGTAACGACCTGCATCAAAAAACATAGATTCAAACAATGCGCGTGCTGTTTCTACCGTGGGGGGTTCACCAGGGCGCATCATGCGGTAAATCTCAACCTGTGCTTCTTCTTTGGATTGTACAACATCCAAGCGCAAGGTATCAGCCAACCAAGAACCACGACTAAACATATCAATAAACAAGCACTCAAAGGTCTCAATATCGGCACCACGCAGTGCCGATAATGATTCGCTGGTTAATTCATGGTTATGATCAAATAACAATTCTTCATCAATCATGATTGGCTGGGCAATCACTTCAGCCAACATTTTTTCATCAGGAATATCTAACCATTCAACACCTGCTTCTTTAAGCTTACGCAGTGCTACACGGTTGATTTTTTTACCTTCCGCGACCAACGTCCGTCCATCAAGCTCAATCGGCAACATGGCACGAGAACCCAACATCAGATCAGCATCCAATTGTAACTGGAAAGCATCGTTATGAATACGGTAGATGCGGCGTTTATAAAAACGATCCAAAATATCTTGGGTGGTCAAGCCCAATGCTTTCAACAAAATACCCACAGGCATTTTGCGACGCAAATCAATACGGAAATAGACTTTATCTTTGGAATCAAATTCCAAATCCAACCATGAACCACGGTAAGGAATTAATCGCGCTTTGAATAAAAACTTACCCGAAGAATGGGTTTTGCCATTATCATGATCAAAGAAAACACCAGGGGAGCGATGAACCTGCGACACAATAGCGCGTTCTGTACCATTGATAATAAATGATCCGTGCTCTGTCATCAATGGGATTTCGCCCATGTAGACATGCTGTTGACGCTCTTCTTTTACCTTGCGGCGAGCGGGTTTTTCTTCTTCTTGATCAAAGATCTTCAGACGAAGTTTTACTTTTATGGGTAAGGCATAGGTTAAATCACGGCTACGCGCTTCGTCTAAGTCATAACGTGAAGGGCTGTATTCCAGTCCTTCAAAACACAACTCAGCTGTACCGCCATAATCACGCACAGGAAAGACGCTGCGAAAGACTGTTGCCAATCGAGACTCATTAATGTTGGTAGAACCACCACCAACACCCACAAACTCACGGTAGGATTCAAGTTGAAGGTGAAGCAAATTAGGCATTTCAAGCGGGGCTTCAATGCGACCAAAGTTTTTTCTTATGCGTTTCACGGTTGTAGGTTTATCCCTACGAGGTTGCGTGCCCATGTATTACTCCGAATAAATCATCAATACCAAGATCTTGCTTGGCGCATCAAAAATGGCAAACAAGCAATAAAAAGGCTGACCTCCACCCGATGGATGCAAGCCAGCCTTTTATTCCTATGAAAGGAAAACTACGCGCAATGCGTTGTTTACTTCAGTGCTACGATTGCGCCAGTTTCTTCTAGCTTCGCTTTTAGTGCTTCAGCTTCGTCTTTTGGCAAACCTTCTTTGACCGCTGTAGGGGCAGATTCAACCAAAGCCTTCGCTTCTTTCAGACCCAAGCCAGTCACTTCACGAACGGCTTTAATTACCTGAATCTTCTTATCGCCCATGCCTTCTAAAATCACAGAAAATTCGGTTTGCTCTTCAGCAGCGGCAGCTTCACCACCACCTGCAGCGGCTGCTACTGCTACGGGTGCAGATGCAGATACACCAAATTTTTCTTCTAAAACGCCTACCAATTCAGATAGTTCCAAAACAGTCATGTTTGAAATCGCGTCAATTAACTCGTCTGTTGAAATAGCCATGATGTGACTTACTCCTATTTAAATAATGGGGTCAATGCAATAATAAACATTGAGCCGATAGTTCAATGGTAAGGTTGATCCCTTACGCAGCTTCTTTTTGATCGCGTATAGCACCTAACACCCGTACAAACGATGCTGGAACCTCGTTTAAGGTGCGAACAAAGCCTGTGATTGGCGATTGCATACTGCCCAACATTTTTGCCAGCAACACGTCACGCGATGGCAAGCTTGCCAACGCCTTGATGTCATCGACATTAATGCTCTTACCGTCAAGCACACCGCCTCTGATTTCAAAGGCATCGTGTTTTTTGGCAAAATCGGCAATGGCTTTTGCCATGCCCACTGGATCAGAACCATAAGCAATCGCAACAGGCCCAGTAAACAATGCTTCTGCTGCTTCAAAGCCCGTACCTTCTGCTGCACGGCGCGCCAGTGTATTTTTGACAACTTGAAGTGAAACATCAACCTGTTTCAATTGGCGACGCAAATCACCCATGTCAGATACACTGAGACCACGGTAATGCGTGATCACACCAGCAGAAGAATCGGTCATGGCAACATGAAGATCATCAACGATTTGATATTTGTCTTCTCGCTTCACTACCAACCTCCTTGCTAAATAGATAACTTAAAAAGTTACCTTATGATGAATGGCATCCATACCTTACGTTATATAACATAAGAAAAACACCATTCTGACCCGCGCAAGTAAGCGTACGCCATCTATTGTGGGATGAAAAGTTCAATTAAACCCAAAGGTTCCTACAGTCTTGGACGGATCATGCTGAAAATGAATACGATTCATTTTCAATATAACTTTCAAAAGAAAGCCATAACTATTAATCTATATTAGAGCGTTGTAACATCAATCCGAATGCCGACACCCATCGTAGAAGAAAGTGTCATGGATTCAATATAACGCCCTTTTGAAGAGGCGGGTTTCATGCGGTTGAGTTCAGCAATTAAATGCTCAATATTCGCCAATAAAGCGGCACTATCAAAAGAGCGACGACCAACAGGCGCATGAACTACACCCGCTTTATCGACACGCGCTTCAATTTGACCTGCTTTAATCGCAGATACAGCTTTGGTTACATCCATGGTAACTGTACCCAATTTAGGGTTTGGCATCAAACCACGGGGACCTAGCACGCGACCAAGACGACCGACTTGTGCCATCATATCAGGCGTGGCAACAACACGGTCAAAATCAAGGAAGCCACCTTGAACTTTTTCAACCAAGTCTTCAGCACCTACCATATCAGCACCAGCAGCTTGCGCTTCTTCTGCTTTTGCGCCACGGGCAAACACCGCAACACGAACTGTCTTGCCTGTGCCATTGGGCAACGAAACACTACCACGAACCATTTGATCGGCGTGACGTGGATCAACACCCAACTTGATTGCCAAATCAATGGATTCATCAAAGCGAGCAACAGGCGTTGCAGCAAGTGCGCTTAATGCATCACCTAAGGTGACAGCCGAGTTTGAAACAACTGCACGAGCAGCTTTCATACGTTTTGAAATTTTAGCCATGTGTCGCTCCTAGCCCTCAACAACCAGACCCATAGAGCGGGCTGTTCCTTCGATAATACGCATACCAGCTTCAACATCGTAGCAATTTAAATCTACCATCTTGGCTTCTGCAATCTCACGAATTTTAGCAGATGTTACCGTACCAACCTTGTTTTTGTTGGGTTCTGCACTGCCTTTATCAATACCTGCTGCTTTTTTTAGCAAAAAGGAAGCGGGCGGTGTCTTGACTGCGAATTCAAACGATTTATCTTGGAATACTGTAATCACAACAGGAAGAGGCATACCAACTTCCACATCTTGTGTCCGCGCATTAAACGCTTTACAGAATGCCATAATATTAACACCCGCCTGACCCAATGCAGGGCCGACGGGAGGGGCTGGGTTTGCTTTACCCGCAGCAACTTGAAGCTTGATCAGCTTTGCAACTTTCTTTGCCATGTTATGTCCTTTTTTAACCCTTCTCGACTTGGACGTACTCGAGTTCTACGGGCGTGGGTCTGCCAAAGATAGAAACACTCACTTTCAGCAAACCACTTTCTTCATTGACCTCTTCCACCAAGCCATTAAAAGAAGCAAAGGGTCCGTCAATAACGCGAACCGACTCACCAATTTCAAACATAACTTTTGGTTTAGGACGTTCAATACCTTCTTTAATCTGATGACACAAACGATCTACTTCTGCCTGCGTAATCGGACGAGGTTTTTTATCGGAGCCTAAAAACCCACTCACCTTATCCGTACTCTTGACAATATGCCAAGTATCATCGTTCATCACCATTTCAATCAACACGTAACCAGGAAAAAACTTCCGTTGACTAATAACTTTTTGACCGTTTTTTAGTTCAACGACTTCTTCTTTCGGAACCATGATTTCACCAAAGCAGTCCGTTAATCCAGCACGGGCTGCATTATCTACAATGGCTTTTTGAACACGATCTTCAAAACCTGAGTAGGCTTGAACGACATACCAGCGCATAGCCATGCTATATCACCATCTTCACAAGCCAGCTTAAAATGGAGTCAACACCCCAAAGAAACAAAGAAATAACTAACACCATAATCACTACCATGATGGTAGCACTGATGGTTTCTTTTTGATCTGGCCACACGACCTTTCGCGTTTCGGCTCGAACCTCATTCAAAAAACGTGATATTGACGCAACTTGGCTCATGGTGTTTCCCTGTGAGATAATTTATTTCTTCAACAGAAATAATAAAAAAGTGGCAGGTCAGGAGGGACTCGAACCCACAACAGCCGGTTTTGGAGACCGGTGCTCTACCAATTGAACTACTGACCTGTAAAAAGTCATGCGATCATCGCACAACTTCAATTAATGATGTTAAAACACCAAAACTATTTAATCTTGCCTTCTTTATGCAAGGTATGCTTGCGGCATGAGTTACAATACTTACGCAAAGCCAATTTCTCTGTGCTAGTACGCTTATTTTTATCAGTCGTGTAGTTTCTACGTTTGCATGATTCACATGATAAGGCTAAAAGCTCGCGCATTCCTTAAACTCCTATGACAACAAAGCAGCAGTAGGCATAACCTACTGCTGCTGCATCATTTTTTATTTTACGAGATTATTCGCTAATCTCAGTGACAACGCCAGCACCAACCGTGCGGCCACCTTCACGAATAGCAAAGCGCAATTCTTTGTCCATTGCAATAGGGGTAATCAAGATGACATCCATTGATATATTATCACCAGGCATGACCATTTCTGTGCCTTCAGGCAAGGTCACAGAACCTGTCACATCAGTCGTACGAAAATAAAACTGCGGACGATAACCATTAAAAAATGGGGTATGACGACCGCCTTCTTCTTTGGTTAAGATATAAGCTTCAGCTTTAAATTTGGTGTGCGGGTTAATTGAACCTGGTTTTGCCAATACTTGACCGCGCTCAACATCTTCACGTTTCGTGCCACGCAACAATGCACCGATGTTATCGCCCGCTTCACCACGATCAAGCAACTTACGGAACATTTCCACACCTGTGCAAATCGTTTTAGTGGTGTCACGGATGCCAACAATTTCAATCTCTTCGCCGACAGTCACAATGCCTTGCTCAATACGCCCTGTTACCACAGTGCCACGACCAGAGATAGAGAATACGTCTTCAATAGGCATCAAAAACGGACGGTCAATCGGACGGTCTGGCGTAGGAATAAAGGTATCCACCGCTTCCATCAATTTGTGAATCGCTGGCGCACCAATATCAGAGGTATCACCTTCCAATGCTTTAAGCGCAGAACCGATAATCACAGGGGTATCGTCACCAGGGAAATCATAAGAATCAAGCAGCTCGCGTACTTCCATTTCTACCAATTCCAACAATTCATCATCATCCACCATGTCTGCTTTGTTTAAGAAGACAACCAAGTGAGGGACGTTTACCTGACGTGCTAACAACACATGCTCACGGGTTTGTGGCATCGGACCGTCAGCGGCTGATACCACCAAGATTCCGCCATCCATCTGCGCCGCGCCTGTAATCATGTTTTTTACATAATCGGCATGACCAGGGCAATCAACATGGGCATAATGGCGGGCATTTGTTTCGTATTCTACGTGGGCTGTAGCAATGGTAATACCGCGCTCGCGTTCTTCGGGTGCGCCGTCAATATCGCCATAATCTTTAAATTCTGCAAGACCTTCTTCTGCCAACACCTTGGTGATGGCAGCCGTTAATGTTGTTTTGCCGTGGTCAACGTGGCCTATGGTACCGATGTTGACGTGCGGCTTGGTGCGTTCAAATTTTTCTTTTGACATAAACCTCTCCGTTTTCAAGCTGTTGAAATAAGCGCATCATTGATGCAAACATCGGTGACACGCAACGACGATATGGAGCCCAGAGCGGGAATTGAACCCGCGACCTCATCCTTACCAAGGATGTGCTCTACCACTGAGCTACCTGGGCCAAACCAGTCACCACGACTGGAGCGGGTGGCGGGAATCGAACCCGCGCTTCCAGCTTGGAAGGCTGGAGTTCTACCATTGAACCACACCCGCGAATGAGAAG
>CAYWFG010000038.1:0-10909 GCA_964458185.1 uncultured Zetaproteobacteria bacterium | reverse complement strand
ATGCCAGTAAAAAAATAAACCTTGATGACCGCCAGCAATGTTGTGATTTGGCAGCCGAAATTCAATCGGCTATTTGTGACGTGTTAATCAAAAAAACCATGCGCGCTTGTAGCGAGCAAGGCGTTGCCCATGTCATGTTAGCAGGTGGCGTTGCAGCCAATGCACAATTGCGTGAACAATTGGCAAAAGAAGCACAGCTTTCAGGTATTCAAGCGCATATTCCACCTGCCCATTATTGCACCGATAATGCAGCAATGATCGCTTATGCTGCACATTGTCGTTTTTCTTTGGGGGAGTCTGCGCCTGCACTGGATGCTTGGGACGCGAACCCTCGGCAACATTTGTTTGATCATTGATAGCATCAGTTATTTATCAAGAGATGTTACGCCCAATGAGGTTTTTGATCTTGTGCAACGGTTGATTGCTGAAGTGAATATGTTGCTTCTGGTGCAACCTGCAACGAAGAGTATCACCCGCTCCACTACATCCGTATCACCGACAACTGTTTTTTCGCGTATTGAGAATTACCGTCAACTGTGGCAAATCTCGAAGGCTTTTGACCCCTTGTTGGGGGTGCGGGGCTTTTCGCCTAACGATGTATTTGCCCAATCGCAACATATTCTTGATTTGGTGCGTTTTTTACGGCTCACCCAAAACATGCCGAGCATGCCCAAAAAACCTGCCAAACCCAAGGGCAAGCACCCCAATCATGCACTGGCTTCTGCCTATCAACTGTTGCAAAAAATTCACCGTGCTGAAGAATCATTGTGGATAGATGCTGTGGATGTTCCCATGGTAGAAAAGCGCGTGATTACCCCCACCGAAGTTTATGACGCTTTGCAAACAACGATTGCAGAACTTGAGCGTATCAAGTTTCGCCTTGGTGTTGAACGCTTGCAGGCAGTCGTTCGCCCGTCAACGAAAAAGACCCCCAATGATGTGATTCAAAACTTGCAATGGGCTGCTGCTGCCATGCCAATATTCCCCTTCGATCGCCCTCTGCAACAATACAACCCAATATCGTTGGAAAAAACGCCCAACGATGTATTTTCGCTTGCCACCCACATACTAAAAACCATAAAGCTGTACAAAAAAGCGCGTGGTATCCGTGTGAAAGCACGGGTTCCTCCGCCTGTTCATGGTTTACAACCCCACCATGTTTACCAAAAAACATTGGAGAGCCTTAAAAAAATTGTAGAGCTACGCCGAGCGGTCGGCTTTGTCGGCAATGTTATGCCACGCTCCCCCATGCGACCGATTACCCCCAGCGATGTATTTGAGTTTGCTTCTCGCTTGGACAATGATTTGCATCTTATTTATGAAAAAAGCGGCATCAACATAGCACGGTTTCAAAGCATGGACATCAATGGAAAAACGGGCTTCCCGTCTTAAACGGGAGGTGCATTCACACTAAGCATATAACCTTGACCACGCATGGTGTGAATCAGCGAGACAGCATGTTTTTTATCTACCTTGGTGCGAAGGTGACTGACATACACATCAATCACATTGCTTTCAGGGTCAAAGTTCATATCCCAAACATGTTCACCAATCAATGTTCGTGATAATACTTTATCAGGGTTGCGCAACATGTATTCTAACAAGGCATATTCTTTGGTCGTTAAACGAATAGGAACACCATCACGGCTGACGCTGCGGCTGATGGGATTGAGTTCTAAATCAGCAATCGACAGTATGGGCGTTTTAGAGTCTGATTGGCGACGCAGCAAAGCACGCACCCGTGCCAATAATTCTTCAAAGGCAAAGGGCTTGACCAAATAATCGTCGGCACCTGCATCCAGTCCTCGCACGCGATCTTCTACACTGTCCCGTGCTGTTAACATCAGCACGGGGGTGTTAATGCCACGATCACGCATTTCACGGCAAACCATGATGCCATTTTTTTTCGGCAGCATAATATCTAGAATCACCAAATCATAATCGTTGACTTCAGCAAGAAAGCCACCGTCTTCACCATCAGCCGCAGTGTCAACGGCATGACCTTCTTCGCGCAGCCCTTTTTGAATAAAGTGGGCAACGCGCTCTTCGTCTTCAACGACTAAAATTTTCATGATTTAGCGACCTGCTTGCTCAAAGTAACGGAAAAACTCTGAATTTGGTGAAATAACCAACCGTGTTCCTTCGCCTATTGATGCACGGTATGCCTTCAAAGAACGCATAAAGGCATAAAACTCGGGGTCTTTTTCATGCACTTTAGCAAAAATACGGGCGACTTTAGCATCGGCACGACCACGAATAACTTCAGCATTACGGTAAGCATCAGCGATCAACACTTTGGTTTCTTTTTCTGCTTGCGCACGAATTTCACGCGCTGCTTCTTCACCTTCAGAGCGGTATTCACGGGCAATCCGTTGACGCTCTGCTTTCATCCGTGAAAAGACAGCATTGGAGTTTTCTTGCGGTAATTCAGCACGTTTGATGCGTACATCGACGACCCTAATGCCCAAGTCTTTCACCGCTTCATCTGCCCGATCACGAATAGATAGCATCAGCTCTTTGCGCAAGTTTTCTTCCGTTCCGCCAGAGACAATTTCGTGCAAGGTATGCTGACCTAAAACCTCACGGACTTTACCGCGCACAATATCTTGCATGCGAGCAGCCACACCATCTTGGGTACGGGCAACTTGATACACCATCAAGGGATCAATGATTTTCCAACGGGTGTAATTATCCACCAAAATAGTTTTTTTATCTTCGGTGATCACTTCGTTGGGCATGGCATCGCTTTCTAGCAAACGCTTGTCAAACATCGTTACCGTGCGCCATGGAAATTTAAAATGCAGCCCCGCTTCCGTCACTACATCTTTAGGATTACCAAATTGCAAAATCAATGCTTGTTCACGCTGATCGACAACAAAAGCCGTGGTACTGGTTAAAAATACCAATACCGCAATAAAAACTGTTGATTTAATACCCATTATTTCACCTCAACCTTGCCTGCCCGATCCAAAGGAAGATAAGGCAATACATTTTTTGCGACAGAACCATCAATAATCACTTTATCCGCTTTTGCCAAGACTGCTTCCATGGTTTCAATGTACAAACGCTTGCGTGTTACTTCAGGCGATTCTTTATAAGCCATCAACAAGCTATTAAAACGATCTGCCTCACCCTTGGCGTGGTCAATGGTTTCTTTTTCATAAGCTTCAGCATCCAAAATGCGTTTTTTCGCTTCACCGCGTGCTTTAGGAATAATATCATTCGCATACGCTTGTGCTTCGTTCTTGGCTCGTTCTTTATCTTCGCGTGCTGATGCTACATCTTTAAACTCTCTGCTGACCCGCTCTGGTGGCTGAACATCTTGAAGTTTCACCGTCAAAATACTGATGCCCGCTTGATAATCATCCAAGGTGGATTGAATCAACTCTTGGGTTTCAATTTCTGCTTCTGCCTTTTTGTTGGTCATCACATCATCAATCAAGGTGCGACCAATAATTTCACGAATGGCTGCTTCAGCAGCATCACGAACGGTCTTGATGGCATGTTCACTGTCAATATTAAACAAATAATCTTCAGCAGATTTGATTTTATATTGAACAACAAAAGAAATCTCAACAATATTTTCATCTTTGGTCAACATCAACGCTTCTTGACCAATTTTACGTACCCGACCTTCACCCATATCACGAAAACCAACTTCCAAACGTTGTACCCGCGTAACGGTGATCTTTTCTACTTTTTCGATAGGGTAAGGAAAATGCCAGTTCATACCTGGCCCTGTGGTTGCCGTATGTTGACCAAAACGCAACACCACACCTTGCTCATCGGCAGCAATCACGTAAATACCCGAAAGCACCCACAAGACAAAACCAATAGCAAGCAGCCCCATGGTTGCACCTTTGCTTATTTCGCCATTGCCACTTCCATCACCGCTGCCACCAAATATGCCACCAAAGCGTTCTTGCAAACGTTTAATAATTTCATCTACATCGGGTGGTTTTTGTCCACCGCCACCACCACTTGATGATGGGCGTTTGCTACCATTCCCCCATGGGTTGTTTTGGTTGCCGTTATTCTGACTCCAAGGCATAAATCCTCCGTGAAAATGTACCCAACTTCATTGTTTTGAAGTTTTGTAAAAAAATAATCATTTAAGCGACTGCATCATTGCTACGCAACAACAACGTGGGTTGTTTTTTACCATCAACCACATCAGAGGTAATCACGCATTGCTCAACATTGCCCATGCTGGGAATATCAAACATCACATCCAACATCGTTGTTTCTAAAATAGCGCGCAGTCCTCTCGCTCCTGTTTTACGAGCCACTGCCTTTTTAACCACTGCTTTTAAAGCATCGTCATCAAAGCTTAACTCAACACCATCGTAACCCAATAACGCTTGATATTGTTTAACAAGGGCATTTTTTGGCTCTGTTAGAATGGCAAGTAATGCCGTTTCATCCAGTTCATCTAAAGTGGCAATCGCAGGCACACGACCAATCAATTCAGGAATCAAGCCATAACGCACCAAGTCTTCAGGCTCAACCTGTTTGAACAAGACACTGGCTTTATTTTCAGCAACTGCCTCAACATTGGCTTCAAAGCCAATAGAGCGTCGTGAGCCACGTTGCTCGATAACTTTTTCTAGTCCTGCAAATGCACCACCAAGAATAAATAAAATATTAGTCGTATCGACCGCAATAAATTCTTGTTGAGGGTTTTTACGCCCACCTTGTGGTGGCACATTAGCAACCGTACCTTCAATCAACTTTAGTAAAGCTTGTTGCACGCCTTCACCTGACACATCACGGGTAATCGAAGGTGAATCAGTTTTGCGTGAAAGCTTATCAATTTCATCAATATAAATAATACCACGCTGGGCTTTTTCAACATCAGAGTCAGCGGCTTGCAAAAGCTTTAACACAATGCTTTCAACATCTTCGCCGACATAACCCGCTTCCGTCAAGGTGGTTGCATCGGTCATGACAAAGGGTACGTCAAAAATATCAGCCAGTGTTTGTGCCAACAATGTTTTACCTGTTCCCGTAGGTCCGAGCAGTAAAACATTGCTTTTGGCAATCATCACATCGCCTTTACTGTTGTGTTCAATGCGTTTGTAATGATTGTAAACAGCAACCGATAATACGCGCTTAGCATATTCTTGACCAATGACAAAGTCATCCAATGACATTTTAATTTCCATTGGTTTAGGAAGCCCCGTGCTGCCACCGTTGCTCGAAGATGATGTATTGCTGTCATCAAGTTCTTCAACAATAATCTCATTGCACAACTCAACACATTCATCACAAATAAAGACCGAAGGACCCGCAATAAGTTTTTTTACTTCATGCTGGTTTTTACCACAAAAAGAACAATACAATACCGTATCGTGTTTTTTAGTCATTGGATACCTCCTGATCAGCTATCTTTTATTTCTGCGCGTGAATGCAACACTTTATCAATAATACCATAATCACAAGCTTCCGCTGCCGTTAAAAAATAATCACGTTCAACATCATCTTCCACTTTTTCCAGTGGTTGACCTGTATGCTTGGCAAGCATGGCATTCAAATGATCTTTTAGCTGCACAATTTGCCGCGCATGAATTGCAATATCGGTTGCCTGCCCTTGAAAACCACCCAAAGGCTGATGGATCATCACCCTAGCATTGGGCAACGAAAATCGTTTTCCTGCTGCGCCTGATGCCAATAAGTGAGCCCCCATGCTTGCAGCCTGACCAATGCAAAGTGTTGAGACATCACAGGCAATGTATTGCATGGTGTCATAAATAGCCATGCCTGATGTGACCACCCCACCAGGGCTATTGATATACATATAAATATCTTTATCTGCGCCTTCAGCCTCTAAAAACAATAATTGCGCGGTAATCAAGTCAGCCATGTGATCATTCACTTCACCACTTAAAAAAATAATCCGCTCTTTAAGCAAACGAGAATAAATATCATAAGAACGTTCGCCACGCGGCGTTTGTTCGATAACCATGGGTACCAAGTTCATCAGCAAAACCTCTTCACATACATGATATACGTTATACTACTTCTTCAGTGGCTTCTTCAGCATCCAATTCTTGTTGTAATTCCGTAATGGTTTTTACAATTTTGGTGACATTACTATGGGTCAAGACTTGGGCAACACACTTTCGCTCTAGCAATGTCGATTCAATACCTTCACGATTTTCTTTGTTTGTTTCCATCCAATTAACGTAAGCAGCACGTTGTTCTTCAGGGTACTGCATTGCCATTGTATTTAGTTCTGCCGAGGTATCAGCGTCAGTCACGGTTAAATCTGCTTCTTTGCGAATGGCTTGAAAAATCATAGAGATTTGCAGGTTTTTTGTCTCAACCACGGAAGCATATTTTAGAAACTTCTTTTGCTCGTCATCGCTCAAGGGCGCGCCGCCCTCTTCTATCCGTCGTTTTTCATAACGTTTGATGGTTTGCAATACATGCTCTTGCAAAATACGATCAGGTACAGCTATAGGATTGGCTTCTACCAAGGCTTCTTCCATCGAATTGCGTGTTTTCTCTAGCGTTGCTTTATTTGCTTCAACGGTCAAGCGTTCTTGCGAATCAGCTCGCAACCCTGCTTCATCAGTAAAACCTAAAAGCGTTGCAAGATCATCCACTGAGCTACAAGGCGTTCCTTTCATCACTGTTTTAACATCTACTTCAAAACGTGCCGACTTTCCTGCCAATGCTTCAGCTTGGTAGTTTTCAGGGAATTGCACATTCACCTGAATATGTTGACCCGCTTCAGCTCCCATCAGTTGTGTTTCAAAACCAGGTATATAACCACCTGAACCGATCACTAACTCAGCATTTTCTGCAGCACCACCATCAAAGGGTTCATCACCAATATACCCAGTGTAGTCCATGCAAACTTTATCGCCTTCTTCTACCGACTTTTCTGCCAGTTCATAACGAAATTGTGATGCCATCAAGCGTTCAACAACACCATCAACATCGGCATCATCAACGGTAACATCCCAATGTTCAACCGCCAAATCAGCCAACGGGGCAAGCTTCACATCAGGCCATGTGGTAACTGATAGTTGAAAACAAAAACTATCATCAGGCTGTGTTTCAGGCAATGTAATTTGTGGTTGCACTGCAGGAGTCAAGCCTGATTGCTCCAACGCAGGGGTATAATGAGCCTCAAACAATGCTGAAACGGTATCTTGATGAAGATTCGCTGAAAATTTCTTTTCAATCAAAGCGCGAGGAACTTTACCACGGCGAAAACCGGGTAATTGAATGTTTTTAGCCAGCAATGTATTCAGGTTTTCTTTGTACAATCGCGTGTATTCATCCTTCGGTAATACCACATCAATACGATGTTCATTATCAGAAAGTTGTGTCACTTCGGTTTTGATCATCCGATTCGTCTCCAATTTATATCCATAGGTAAATTTAACAACGTGCCAACAAACAGAAACACCGCCACCCCCTAAACAACACAGGGTATTTAGGATGGAAGCGGTGCACAAGGCTTTTTTAGAACTTGATACAGTTAAACGCTATACCAAGAGCTTTTAAAATGGTACGAGAGGGGGGAGTCGAACCCCCACACCAAAGGTACTGGAACCTAAATCCAGCGCGTCTACCAATTCCGCCACCCTCGCTCATCAATGGTTTGGTATGCCTTTTAAAACAACATACCAAACCATCTATTCAAACAAGCATCAACTCAACTCAGTGTGCTGCCGCTTCTTTATTCATCATATCACTTACAGTTGCAGGCGCATTTGCAACGGTCTCTTTAACAGCATCAGCCGTTGCAGCAACGGTTTCTTTCGCTGCTTCAACGGTTGCCGTTGCTGCATCTACAGCGGTAGGAGCTGCTGTTGCCGCTGCTTCTGTTGTTGCTGTTGTTGCTTCAGGGGCTACAACTTCTGCTGGTGCAGCTTCAGTAACAACAGGTGCTTCGGCTACAGCAGGTGCTGCTGCTTCATGCCCTGCTTGTGGGTGCTGTGCTGGTGCATTAATTTCTGCATCTTGGCATGCGGCCAAGCCTAACATGATACTCAGTGCTAATATATATTTCATTAATCAATCTCCCCGTCTAACTTCACTCATCCTGTTTTTCTGCTTGTGCTGCTTCTAAACGCTTTTTCGCTTGGCTACGAAACGCAAAACCAGTACCCGCAGGCAACAAGCGGCCAAGGATGACATTTTCTTTAAGTCCTGTCAGCCAATCAACCTTACCAGCCAAGGCTGCCTCGGTAATAACACGGGTGGTTTCTTGGAAAGAAGCTGCCGAAATAAAGGACTCTGTATTGAGCGCAGCCTTAGTAATACCAAGTAAAACAGGCTCATAGCGCGCTGGTGGTTTACCATCGGCATGTAACTTACGATTCACTGCAAGCAAACGTTTCCGCTCGACTTGTTCGCCTGCCACATAGTTACTTGCGCCTGGGTCAACAACCAATACTTTACGCATCATTTGACGAACAATCGTTTCAATATGCTTATCGTTAATTTTTACACCTTGCAAACGGTAGACTTCTTGCACCTCATTGGTTAAGTATTTCGCCAACGCTTCCACGCCCAATACTTTCAAAATATCTTGCGGTGCAGGGGATCCTTCCATCAAACGCTCACCACGGCGCACACGATCCCCTTCTTGAACAATCAAATGACTGCCCTTAGGAATCTGATACTCAATATCATCACTACCATCATCAGGATTAATATAAATCCGTTGTTTACCACGAATATCTTTACCGAAAGTAATCGAACCATCAGCCCCTGCAATAAAGGCTAGGTTTTTTGGTTTTCTCGCTTCAAATAATTCAACAACACGCGGTAAACCACCCGTAATATCCTTAGTTTTTGATGTTTCACGCGGCAAACGCGCCAACACATCACCCGCTTTAATTTCAGCACCGAGAGCAACATTCAAAATTGCGCCCGGTGTTAAGAAATAACGCGCTGCCATGCCTGTACGGGGAATGGTAATAGGATCGCCTTCAGGGTCAGCCGCATCCACAATATGAATCTGTGGACGCAAAACAACAGTACGGCTTTCAGTAAACTGCATCACTACACGGTTGGATAATCCTGTCACTTCATCAACGTGATCACGAACAGTACGACCATCTTCAAGATCTTCAAAACGCAATTGACCGCTAACTTCAGCAATCAATGGCATGGTGTAGGGATCCCAATCTGCCAATAATGTAGCTGCTTTGACCACATCACCCGTAGCAACGCACAAACGTGCGCCATAAGGAATACGATACCGTTCAGCTTCCTTACCTTGGGCATCCATAATCAATAATTCAGTGTGACGGTTAATAACAATATTCGCGCCTTGCGTATCTTGTACCACCACTTCATGCTCAAGTTTTATGGTGCCTTTAACACGCGCTTCAACAGAGGCTTGCTCTGCTGAACGAGAAGCCGTACCACCAACATGGAAAGTACGCATGGTCAGCTGTGTGCCTGGCTCACCAATAGATTGTGCCGCAATAACGCCGACCGCTTCACCCAACGAAACCGATGCGCCATGCGCCAAATCACGACCATAACATGTTGCACATACGCCTTCTTCGGCTTCACAAGTAAGCACTGAACGAATACGAACACTTTCGATTTCAGAGGCCTCAATTTTATCAGCTAATGCCTCGTTCACCATCATACCGACGGGGGCTATTTCTTCGCCTGTTACAGGATCAATGGCTGACTCTAATAATACACGACCCAATATACGCTCGCCCAATGGCTCAATCACCTCACCACTATCAATCAGTGATTGCATGCTAATGCCTTGGGTTGTACCACAGTCTTGAATATTAACCACGGCATCTTGTGCCACATCGACCAAACGGCGAGTTAAATAACCAGAGTTTGCTGTTTTTAATGCCGTATCTGCCAAGCCTTTACGCGCACCATGGGTGGAAATAAAGTATTGCAGAACGGTTAGCCCTTCGCGGAAGTTAGCAGTAATCGGGGTTTCAATGATCGAACCATCAGGTTTTGCCATCAAGCCGCGCATCCCTGCCAACTGACGAATTTGCTGCGCTGAACCACGTGCACCAGAATCAGCCATCATAAATACTGAATTAAAGGTTGGCGTAGTCTCTGTTTTTGTGCCATCGGCACTGGTTAGCTCTTCGCTGGATAAATTGTCCATCATCGCAGTCGCAACTTTTTCAGAAGCATGCGTCCATAAATCGACTACTTTATTGTAACGCTCATCGGTAGTAATCAAACCTTCACGGTATTGCTGATGCACATCTTTAACGGTTTGTTCTGTTTCACTGACTAAACGGTATTTTTCATCAGGAATAATCACATCATCCAAACAAAACGACGCGCCCGAACGGGTCGCATAGGTATAACCCAATACTTTAATACGGTCAGCAAGCAATACGGTTTCTTTATTGCCCGCAAGACGAAAGCATTCTTCGATTAATCTTGCTACTTGTTTTTTTACTAACACACGGTTGATTAAATCAAAGGACAAAGCATCAGGCAACACCGTTGATAAAATAGCACGACCCACAGTAGTGTCTTCACGTTTACCACGAATACGACACACTATACGAGAATGAATACGTACTGCGCCTGCATCATAAGCACGCAGCACTTCTTGTGCCGAGGCAAAAATCATGCCTTCGCCTTTTTCAAAAGGTTTGTCACGGGTCAAATAATACAAACCCAAGACCATATCTTGTGTCGGTACAATCACGGGTTTACCCGTCGCGGGTGATAACACATTGTTGGAAGCCATCATCAATGCGCGGGCTTCGGTTTGCGCTTCTACCGACAGTGGCACATGCACTGCCATTTGGTCACCATCAAAATCGGCATTAAACGCAGTACACACCAAGGGATGCAACTGAATAGCCTTGCCTTCAATCAAAATCGGTTCAAAGGCTTGAATACCCAAACGATGCAATGTTGGCGCACGGTTTAACATCAC
>CAYWFG010000037.1:0-12413 GCA_964458185.1 uncultured Zetaproteobacteria bacterium | reverse complement strand
AAGTAGCTTTTAGTGAATTACAGGAGTTCAAAGCGCTTAGTGCGTAACATCAGTTATTAACTTTGTGCAGGTATTTACACGCTCAGGCCATTCGCTGGTGTTGTTTTTGGATGATCTGCAATGGGTCGATGTTGCATCACTCAATATGCTTGAGTTGTTAAGCAACAATGCAAACTGCAAACATCTATTTATTATCGCTGCCTACCGTGAAAATGAGGTGGACGCTTCGCACTCCTTGCCTCGAACACTCGCCAACATGAAGGCTTCAGGTGTTGTGCTTAAGGGTATTGCTCTGGAGACACTCTCACTCGACACCGTGTGTGAAATAGCTGCTGACACACTCCACAGCACAAAAGATAGTTGCCAACAGCTTGCCTCACTCCTCTTTAAAAAAACGGGAGGAAATCCGTTTTTTATCTATCAAGTATTAAAAAAACTGTATGATGAAAACTTACTTTTCTTTACCCCAAGTAAACGCGTATGGGATTGGGATATTGCCAAGATAGAGCAAGTGGAAATCAGCGATAATATTGTTGTATTAATGATTGGTGCCATTCAAAAGCTGCCACCCTCTGTTCAAACGTTGCTTAAACTTGCAGCCTGTATTGGTTATCGTTTTTATTTAAGTGAGCTTGCGGTACTTAGCAAAACATCTTGCGCGAAGCTTACCACGATGTTTCATGCCGCACTGCAAGCAGCGTTGATTGTTCCTATTGGCGAGGCATACAAATTTGTTGAAAACAGCAATGATTTTGATGCGTGCTACCATTTTTCTCACGATAGAATACAACAAGCAGCTTACAGCTTATTAACGCCAGATGAGTTGCTTCATGCGCATCTTGATGTAGGGCAGCTTTTACTGAAGTCTACATCAGAAAAGCTGATGGATAAAAAGCTGTTTGATATTGTCAATCATTTTAACCGAGCATCTTCACTAATTCATGATCGCCCATTACAACAGCAATTAGCAACACTAAATTTTAAAGCGTCAATCAAAGCCAAAAACTTAGCAGCCTATCAACCTGCATTAACCTATGTCAAAGCAGCGCAAAACTATCTGGATCATAGTCCACAAGAAAATTACGCGCTTGCCTTTAACCTGCTGCTTGAGCAAGCAGAGTGTGAATACTTGAATGCAAACAATACAGAGGCTGAAAAACTTTTTTTACAAGCCTTATCAAAGGCTAAAAACCAACAAGAAAAAATTGTAGTCTATGAGCATTTAGTCCACTACTACACCAATATCACCGAGTTTAACAAAGCCTATCAGATTGGTCGAGAGGCGTTAAAGGTGTTGGGGGTTTCTCTACCTGAGAGCTTTGTTCCTCCACTGTTTATTTTGGATCTTGCCAAAGCAAAGTGGCATATGCGGGGCAAAAAGGTTGCCGACTTAATTCATCTACCATTATGTGAAAACGAATCCATGCGTATAGCCATGCGGCTGATTGGCGCATTGCTGAAAGCAGCCTATCAAATTCGTCCTGAGTTATGCATTGCCAATGCTGTGAAGGCAGTCAACCTTAGCCTTATCTATGGAACGACGGAAGATAATGCTGTCGCGTATGTTGTTTTTGGCGGAATTTTTATGGGCGGTGTACTGGGAAAACATCAAACAGGCTATGATTTTGGGCAGTTGGCACTGGCCATGAATGCACGTTTTGACAATGTAAAACAACGCAGCGAGGTGAATTTTGTCGCTGCTTATTTTACGCACTTTTGGTTAAAACCTGCGGCGAAGACGGAACGCTACTATCAAGAAGCCTATGATCACGGCATGCAAATAGGTGATTTCTTTCATGTTTCATGTGCCGCTTGCACCATGGTTGAGAGTCAATTTATACGCGGCGTTCCATTGGTTGAGGTGAAAAAACTGGGCAATGATTATTTAACCTTTGTGCAGCGCATCAAAAACCATGAATCAGCAGGAACAATCACCGCAGTATTGCGAACCATACTCAATCTCGAAGGTGTAACAAAAAGCCCTGATTCTTTTTCCGATGATGATTTTGACGAGCAGGCGTTTGTTGAACGCATTAAACAATTTACATCCCAACACTTCACCCACTTTTATTTTGTCAATAAAATGCAATCCCTTTATTTGTGGGGCTTGCATGAGCAAGCACTTGATGTTGCCAAAGAGTCTGAAAAATACCTTAAGCATTCATTGGCGATGCTGCATACTGTAGAACATCATTTTTATTATGCACTTATCCTATGCGCCGTTTATCGTTTAAACAAACAGAAGAGACTCTTAAAAAAAGCCCGAGGAATTGAACGTAAGTTTCAAAAATGGACGCAACTTAACCCTGAAAACTTCAAGCATAAAGCCTTGTTAATCAAGGCTGAGTTAACAAGAGCAAGCCAAGGAGGGGTGCATATTGCGGCGAGATACTATAACGATGCCATCAAAGCCGCAGGTGAGAGCGGTTCTATTCAGGTAAAAGCGTTGGCCCATGAGCTTGCAGGTCGATTTTATGCTGCCTCACATATTGATATGGCAGTACAAGGGCATTTAAAAGCAGCATATTATGGCTATACAATGTGGGGAGCCTTGGGTATTGCAGAAAAACTAAGAACTGAATTTTCATTGACAACAAGAAGTGCCAGAGAGGAAGATCATCAACATGGTGGTGCAACTACGTTTTCAAATGTTTCAAGAACCATCCATAAAAAAACGACGATGGATAGACCGTTTTCAAAGACGCGATCAAACGCTCAATCGGGGTCGAAACTGGATCTTGAAACAGTGATAAAATCTACCCAAATTATCTCAAGCGAAATTAAACTATCATCCCTACTTCAATCATTGATGAATATTATCATTGAAAATGCAGGCGCACAAAAAGGCTATTTTATCCGCGTTGATCAAGATCAATTATTGATGGAGGTCGAAGCTTCGTTGGGTGATGCCAAGGTGAAGGTTCTTGCCGATAAAACGATGGATAACTTAAAGTTGCCTGCGTCTATTGTCCGCTATGTCTTCCGTACCAGTGAAAGTATCGTATTGAATCAGGCATCTACAGATTCCCGCTTCGCGCTTGATTCTTATATTGTCCACAATCAATCCAAGTCTGTTTTATGCTCGCCGATCATTCATCATGGGCAAGTGATTGCAATTATCTACTTAGAAAACAACCTTTCAGTCGGAGTATTCACCCCTGCTAGATTGGAGGTGTTAAACCTGCTCTCTGCACAGGCTGCTATTTCAATCGAAAACTCATTGCTCTATGAAAACTTAGAACAACGAGTAGAGCTTCGCACACATGAACTAAAGTCTGCACTCGATAAGTTGAATATTGCCCACAGCAGCATTCAATATGCCTCACGAATTCAACGATCTGTCCTACTGCAAGAAAATTATATCAATCAGATTATTCCTGATAGTTTTGTTTTGTGGGAACCAAGGGATATTGTCGGGGGGGATATTTATTGGTGCAAACCGTGGGGTGATGGTCATTTAATCATTCTTGGCGACTGCACGGGGCATGGTGTTCCCGGTGCGTTTATGACGTTGCTTTCCACGGGTGCATTAGAGCGCGCCATGAATGAAGTACCCCCTGCGAATATTAGCGCACTGCTACAACATACGCACAGGGTACTACAACAAATACTTAATCAAAAAAGCAAGGGTGGGCAATCAGACGATGGCATTGAAATGGGGGTATGTTATCTAAATCATGATAGAACCATTTTACGCTTTGCAGGCGCGCGCTTTGATTTGTTTATATTAAAAAACGGTCAAATAGAAGTCATCAAAGGCACACGTTCCAGCATGGGATATCGGGGAATTCCTTGGGATAGGACATTTAACACCCATGATATAACAGTTGATCAAGGTATGACTTTTTACATGACTTCCGATGGAATTATTGATCAACTGGGTGTGAAAATTCGCTGGGGTGTAGGGAAAAAACGTCTGGCACGCTGGCTTATTGAGGCAGGGTCTTTACCTATTAAGGAACAAAAAAGGTATATTTATCAAAAGCTTTTGACGTACCAAGGCGATGCGACAAGACGTGATGATGTTTCAATGGTTGGGTTTAGGGTTTAGGCTATACTTCAGTTTATACTCATCTAAAGTTATATGCTACTTTTTGTCATTGCGCAAACAGTTGCATATTGAAATCACATGGAGCTATCCTACCCATTCAGGACTTGCTGTTGTTGTTTTTTCACAAAAGACACTCGCAATAAATAATATACCAAATTCACTTGTCTTTTTATCCGTCTTCAGCGTTCCAGCAATAGTTACATAGAGCAACCATGCGCCTATTGCTGCGCCTTAAAGACGAATGAAAATCCTGCGTGATTTTGGTATATTATTTGCTGCACGTTCCATAGCAAAGCCATGCTACGCTTTTTCCGCCTTGATGCTGAATAAAAGTTTTGCGTTCCAAATTCTACCCAAATGCGCATTCCTAATAAAGGACAAAGAGCATGCTAAATTATGCTCAGATAGATTATATACTCTTAATAATCAGACCCGTAATCTTCATGGCTTTCTTCAATGATGCCTGTGCAGCCTTGGCCTTTGTACCTGAATGGTAAGGACCAACCATCACACGAAACACAGACTTCCCTTTAACTTCAGCTTTTTTGACATGAACCGTGTAACCTTGTTTGCGCAATTGTTTGCGCAGTTTTGAGGTTGCATCATTGCTTGTAAATGAACCCATTTGCACCATAAATGTGGCATTGCTGTGGGATGTCTTTTTAACCGATTTTGATGTTTTAGGGGCAGGTATTTTGCCGCGTTCAAAGCCTGGTGGTATATAACGAGCTGGCAAAGGTTTCTTTTTTGCTTCTGCTCTATGTTCGGCTTTTTTTACCGAAGGGGTACGAACTTGGCTCGCGCTTAAAGGTTTACTGCTGGTTCCTGCGATGGCTTTGGATGCATGCTCATTCTTTTTACCGTTGCTCTTTTGCTGTGCTGTATATTTTTCTTGATTAAGTGCAACTGCTGTTACGCTAGCACTTGCAGCAGCTAACTTTTTAGGGTCTGCTTGCAAAGGTTCAGGCTCAACTTTTTGCTTCGGAAGATCATTGTAAAAATTAAGTTCGCCCACATCGGTATTACCAGCATAGTGGTCTTGCACTGCCGATGTCATTGCAGCTTGGTGTTGCGTGTTCGCATTATCCATAGATTGCTTCATGGCAACTTGTTCGCTTTTTAATGCATCAAGGGATGCTTGCAACGATTCCAAGGCTTGGTTCTTTTTGTTTAACTGCGTTTGTAAACGTGTTAATTCATCGCTATTATCTACAGTTTCAGCTTTACTGGGGGCTAGCGAATAACCAACAGCAAATACCACCACTAAACACACAATAAAAATTAATGGTTTTAAAATCTTCATCATACCACCTCCTCGCCTACGCCTTTTTTTTGTTCGTTTTGCTTGTGCATTTTCAGCTTGGGCAAAATCATGCATATATTTATCCTAGTGTAAAACAATAGCGTTACATCCTTTCAGGTGCGGTAACACCCAAAATATTCAATGTGTTATGCAATACCTGTGCAACAGCTTCAGCCAATAACAAACGACCATGTACCAATGCCGTATCATCCTGAATAATGCGACACTGATGATAAAACGTATGAAAACCAGCCGCCAACTGCATGGCATAATTGGTTAAACGGTAAGGTTCTAACCGTTCAGATGCTTGTTGTAGCAACTCAGGGTAACTCACCAGTTGAGCAATCAATGCCTGTTCTGCTTTTGCCGTTAACAATGATAGATCACAATCTATAGGGGCAATACGTTGCACCCCAACCTCTTCTGCTTTGCGCAGTACAGCAAAAATACGCGCATGGGCATATTGCACATAATACACAGGATTTTCATCACTTTGTAATTTAGCTTGTTCTAAGTCAAAATCACATTGTGTTTCAGCACGACGGGTCATAAAGTTAAAGCGCACGGCATCAACGCCGACCTCATGCACCACTTCTTCAAGCGTGACAAAAGTTCCTGCACGTTTTGACATGCGAACAGGTTGACCATCGCGTGTTAGATTGACCATTTGAACCAGTAACACATCAGGTTGTTGTTGCACACCTGTTAAAGCCTCAACAGCCGCCTTTACACGGGTGACATAACCACCATGATCTGCACCCCAAATATCAATCATGCGATCAAAACCACGTTGATGTTTATCGTAATGGTAAGCAATATCAGCGGCAAAATAAGTTGCTGTTCCATCTTGTTTAATTACGGGACGGTCAACATCGTCGCCAAATTTTGTCGTTTTGAATAACGGCTGAATTTGTGGTGTGTAATCATCAACGGTTTTACCCTTTGGCGGTGGTAACGTACCATCATAAATAAGCGATTTCTGTTGCAGTCGTTCAATTAAGGTATTGACAGCACCTGATTGATGCAATTGTTTTTCAGAGAAAAAGAGATCAAAATGAATATTCATCCGCGCCAAGTCTGCACGAATCATTGCCATATTTTTATCAACAGCTAAATCTGCAAGTACATCCATTCGTTTATTTTCAGACATTTTGGCTAAACGCTGAAATGTATATTTAGTCAATATGTCACGGGCAATATCAACAATGTAATCTCCCGGATAACCATCATCAGGAAAAACAATAGTCAAGCCTTGCAATTCTTGTATTCTCGCCCAAACAGAACGCGCCAACACGATGATTTGCGCTCCTGCATCGTTGATATAATACTCACGTTGAACATCATGACCTTGCGTTTTCAAAAGGCGCACCAACGAATCACCCAGCACTGCGCCTCGACCATGCCCGACATGCATAGGGCCTGTTGGGTTGGCAGAAACAAATTCAACACATATTTTTTGTCGTGCTGCGATGGTTTGATCACCATAACGCACGCCTTGCTTCACAATAGTGCGCAAAACCAATGCTTCAGTGGCTGCCTCTAAATGAATATTAATAAAACCAGGACCTGCAATCGTAGCGTTACAAACGGCTGCTGGCCATTGCACCTGCGACAGTATGGCAGTAGCAATAGTTGCAGGCTTTTGCTTTAATACCCGCGCCAATTGCATGGCAACATTACAAGCATAATCCCCATGCCCCTCAGCTTTTGAGCGGGTTAGATGAACATCAGGCGTTTGGCTAGGGTCTATGTTGACAAGCAGCGTATTCACTGCCGCTTGCAATGCTTGTTCAAGCCTTGATTTCACATAACCTCCTAAAAAATTAAATAAACATCCATACGAATCAGCATTATTTTAATATATTCATCAGGCAACACGAAAACATTAAAATAATGCTGCTCAATCCATTAAAGTTCAAGATACAGTTCAACGCGACGGTTTAACTTTCGCCCTTTAGCCGTTCTGTTGCTTGCCACAGGTTGCGTATCAGCTTTACTAATAACGGTAACTTTTTTAGCGTCAATATGTTGTTCCCATGTTAAATAACGCGCCACCGAAGCCGCACGCGCTGCGCCAACTTCCCAATTGTCTAAATAACGCACTTGCAAACGCTGGGTAGGTATTTTATCGTCGGTATGCCCAACAATACGAACGCGCAAACTTTTGTTTTTTTGCATCGCTTTGGCAAACTGAGATAGCACTTTCTTCCCTGCGTGGCTAAAGTTTGCACTCCCATTTTTAAACAATATTTTGTTTTGCAAGGTAACTTTTGCTTTGCGCGGGGTTAATTGTTCTATTTTCGCATCATTGTTTTTGATGGGGGCTTTCATTTCTTTACGCATGAGGTCAACAGCTTTGCGTAAATTATCGACATTATCCTCTAAAATCATATCGTTTTGTTCAAGGATGATGATTTGCTTGGGCAGTTTTTTTACTGCGACATAGTCTCTATCATTCAATGTATGGCAGCCCGAAAGAAACAGCCCTGCTGATACAGCTAGCATGATTGACTTTACAAGACTTGCATTGAACCGTGTGTATCGGTGAATATATTGCTTCATTGTGCATACCTCCCACTAAATGCGCTATCATAGTAAGCTTCATCTATTACTTCAACTAAAAAATGTATCTTGTTGTTTTCTCATGACTTTCATCCTGTCTTTAAAGTGCAATATGATAAAAAAACGCCTTTGTTTTCAAGATGAATGGATTAACGGGTAGTTGCCACAATACCACCACCTAATAATTCATCACCACCATACAAGGCCACCACCTGCCCCGCTGCGGTCGGCTTTTGCGGCGTTTCAAAGGTCAATTGCCAACAATCATCATGGGCAACAAGTGTGCAGGGGGCTGGTTTCATGCGGTAACGCACGCGAGCGCAGACTAGCTGATTGGCATCAGGTGGATGCAGCCAATGAACTTCTTTTACCTCAACATGGGTAATCAAAGCATCTTCTGGATGTGCCACCACCACCCGTGCTGTTTTGGCATCAAGGGAAACCACATGCCAAGGCCCATTTCCTAGTGCCAGCCCTTTGCGTTGCCCCAAGGTGTAATGAGCAACACCTTCATGCTGCCCTAAACGATCACCCGCCAGATCAACAATATCCCCTGCGATAAAACCTGCCATCGCATCTTGTTGTTTAAGAAAACTTACCCGATCACCCGCTGGAATAAAGCAAATATCTTGGCTCTCATGTTTCATGGCTGTTTTAAGCCCATACAACAATGACATGGTACGAGTTTGATCTTTTTGTAAGTTACCAACAGGAAAAATTATACGCGATAATTGTTGTTTGTTGGTCGTTGCTAAAAAATAGGTTTGATCTTTGTTGTAGTCACTGCCCTGATAAAAATGCGCGCCCGTTTCATCATCACGGCGGCGAACGTAATGCCCTGTGGCAATATAATCAGCTTCTAACTGATCGGCGATTGTTAAGAGCGCACCAAACTTCACAAAACGATTGCAACGCTCGCAAGGGTTCGGTGTTCGCCCATGGCTGTAATCTTCAATGAAAGGATCAATCACATGTTCACGAAAGGTTTTGCGCATATCCATAACGTAAAAGGGAATACCTAGCTGATCGGCAACCCGTCTGGCATCGTAAGCGTCTTCACTGGCGCAGCAAGAGCCTTGGCGACAATTATCTTCGCGTGAATAGTCCCAAACATGCAAAAACACACCAATCACTTCAACCCCAGCATCATGAAGCAATGCTGCCACCAACGACGAATCAACGCCGCCACTCATTGCTGCAATCACCCTAGAGCCTCGCAGAGAATGCAAACCTTTTACCAATGCATCACGGCATGTATCAAGTTCAGTCACGGGTAGCAGTTAACCAATCGTGATGATCTGCCGAGCGACCATGCACCACATCAAAGTAAGCGTCTTGCAATGCTTTGGTAATAGGACCACGGCTACCACAGCCAATGGTGCGTCCATCAACTTCACGAATAGGGGTCACTTCTGCCGCTGTTCCTGTAAAAAACATTTCATCGGCAACATACACTTCATCGCGGGTGATACGTTTTTCGTAAACTTTTAGCCCTTGTTCTTCAGCGAGCAGCATCACTGTTGCACGGGTAATACCATCTAAGGCAGATGTTAACTCTGGCGTATACAGCACACCATCACGCACCATAAATACATTTTCACCACTGCCTTCAGCAACAAAACCATCAACATCTAAAAACAATGCTTCGTCATAACCATCACGCTGTGCTTCAGCCAAGCCCAGCATGGAGTTAATATATTGCCCGTTTGCCTTTGCCTTGCACATGGCAATATTAACATGGTGACGGGTATACGATGAGGTGCGAATGCGAATACCATTGTTGATACCATCATCACCCAAATAAGCACCCCATGACCATGCTGCAATCATCACATGGGTTTTAAGTCCTTCGGCACGCAAGCCCATGGCTTCTGAGCCATAAAATGCCATCGGTCGTAAATAGGCTGATTTCAATCCATTGTCACGCACGGCAGCACACTGCGCTTCGTTTAATTCTTCTTTAGAAAAAGGCATTGTCATATTCATAATATGGGCGGAACGAAACAAGCGATCTGTATGGGCTTGCAGACGAAAGATAGCTGTACCTTGATCACCCTCATAAGCGCGCACGCCTTCAAATACACCCATGCCATAATGCAATGTATGGGTAAGCACATGAACCTTGGCTTCTCGCCACGGCACCATGACACCATCCAACCAAATGACACCATCACGATCATCAAAATTCGACATTGATTCCCCCTATTAAAAAACGCATGGCAAGGGTCGTATGCTTGCAGCCTAATTGATTACTGGCAATAGAGCCAATAGTGAACGCCTATTTCCACCTTGAAAACAAGCGTTGTTTTCTTAGTGTGCTAGCCATTACCTTTCACCTTAACGGACAATACAATACAACATGAAAATAAAATTCTTGCTAATGCTTACTGCTGCCACGTTGTTCAATGCATGCACCACCGCAGAGACTATTCAAGGTATATCCACCACGGTTTTTGCCGCAGGCGGTGCTTATGGCGGCTACCAAGCCTGTAAAGGGAAAGATAAACGAACCCGCGCAGCGTGCATTGCAGGCGGTGCTTTTGCAGGCGGCGTGATTGGTAATTTTATTGGTAGCCAAATCATTAAGTCAAT
Organism: uncultured Zetaproteobacteria bacterium; assembly: GCA_964458185.1. Lineage (GTDB taxonomy): Bacteria > Pseudomonadota > Zetaproteobacteria > Mariprofundales > Mariprofundaceae > AB-137-C09. Next base: position 1,905 of record CAYWFG010000037.1, on the reverse strand, counting down.
GGAACCTAGTGATAAGCAACAATTAAATGGTATCTTAACCCATCAAAACAAAGGTAATGGGCAATGGCGCAACCCCAATACAGGCACTGTTTTTTATGTCACTGATATTCGCACCCATCGCAATTGTAAAAAATTCACCTTAAATGCCCAATACCGCAACCAAAATTCATCAACATCAGAACGCCATCAAGCATGTAAAAGTAATGGTCGTTTTATCTAAGCAATATTAACAATATCAAAGCCAATGCATCATGAGACTTTAAGCGTGGTTTGATATGCGTAGTATGCGCGATTATGTTTTTTATGTGAGGTTTCGGTATGGATGCGCGAATTTTGTATGAAGGTCTGACCTTTGATGATGTGTTATTAATTCCACAGGCAAGCCATGTCATGCCCCGTTCTGTTGAAACAACAACACCGCTAAGCCGCAATATTCAATTAAACATTCCTGTGCTATCTGCCGCGATGGATACCGTCACCGAATCGGGTACTGCCATCATCTTGGCACAAGAAGGCGGCATTGGTGTCGTTCATAAAAACCTCACCCCGCAAGCCCAAGCGGCAGAAGTACGCAAGGTTAAACGCTATGAAGCAGGGGTGGTGATTGATCCCTTAGTGGTGCGCCCCGATATGCGGCTCACTGATGTATTGCGACTGGCTGCTGAAAATAACTTTTCAGGCTTTCCCGTTATTGATGCCAACAATAAAGTATGCGGCATTATCACCCATCGGGATGTTCGTTTTGAATCCAATCCCGAATGCCGCGTTGATGCCATGATGACACCGCGTGATCGTTTGGTATGTGTTCAGTTGGGTACATCGCTGGATGCATGCAAACAATTATTTCGTGAACACCGCATTGAAAAACTTCCCGTATTAAACAACGATGGCACATTGCATGGCATGATCACCGTGCGAGATATTGAAAAAGCCTCTGCCAACCCACAGGCAGTTCGAGATCATCGTGGCCGTTTATTGGTGGCAGCAGCTATTGGGGTTGGCGATGTAGAAATGGAACGCTTTGAAGTATTGATGGCTGAAGGCGTGGATGCAGTGGTGGTTGATACCGCGCATGGTCATTCTCAGGCTGTGATTGAGCAAGTACGACAGATTAAATCACAATACGGCGATCGCATTGAAGTGATTGGCGGCAATATAGCCACAGCAGAAGCCACCCGCGACCTCATTGCCGCAGGTGCTGATGCGGTAAAAGTAGGTATTGGCCCTGGCTCTATTTGTACCACACGCATTGTTGCGGGCGTTGGTGTGCCGCAATTAACAGCCATCATGCAATGCGCTGATGCTGCACGCGCTGCTGGCGTACCGATTATTGCCGATGGCGGCATTAAATTTTCAGGCGACTTTGCCAAAGCCATGGCAGCAGGTGCATCCACGTGCATGTTTGGCTCGATGTTTGCAGGCACAGATGAAGCCCCTGGCGATAAAATTTTATACCAAGGGCGTTCCTATAAATCCTACCGTGGCATGGGTTCGGTAGGTGCAATGAAACAAGGCAGCAAAGACCGTTACTTCCAAGGCGATGTCGAAGAAGTTCTCAAATTGGTTCCCGAAGGCATCGAAGGGCGCGTACCCTACAAAGGCGCATTAAGTGACATCATGCACCAATTAATGGGCGGTTTGCGTGCTGCTATGGGCTATGTCGGTGCTGATTCTATCGCCTCACTGCACGAACGCGCACGATTTGTAAGAATCACAGGTGCAGGATTGCATGAATCGCATGTTCATGATGTAACGATTACCGAAGAAGCACCGAATTATCGAATGCAGTAAGTAGACTAAAAATTTAACAACTTGTCCACAATACGCGCATCAATGCGCTAGGAGTACATAACTTGATTTCAACATCTGGCATTACCATGCAGTTTGGGGATGCACCCCTCTTTG
>CAYWFG010000036.1:0-13221 GCA_964458185.1 uncultured Zetaproteobacteria bacterium | reverse complement strand
TGAAATGAATGTCAACACCCTAACAGCTACCCACTTGTTTCTCAAAAGAGCCAAATAATTGACCCACTGCCTCGACCCATTCGGAAGCTTTGACTTTATTATAGTTGTCAATCATCCACTGCACTGGAGTTGGTTCACTGATGTCGTCAAAGTTTTCTCCAAAAGGCAGCAATCCATAAAGATTTTTAAATGACTCCTTATCAGAGCATTCATTCAAGGCTTCGTCTAGCAACTTCCTTGATCTTTTATAAGCTCCCCATGCACCTTTAAACTTGAGAGCTCCTCGCAATGAATGAATCGTAGATTTTTGCTTAGAACCAATTGCATAATACGCAAATGCCTCAGTATATTGGGTGACTCCAGCACCAATATTCCACCCTGATTGGAACGCACTTCCTGCCCATGTAAGAAACTTCACTCGATTAGCTAATCCAGTAGGATCAATCTGGCCAGTCCCCCCATTCCCCACATACCGATAAAGATTAACATCCCCTCCACCAAACCCAATCGGATCCTCACTAATAAACTGCCCCGTTCCTGTATCATAAAACCTTGCTCGATAATAATACAACGACCCCGTTACAGGTGTTCTGCCCGTAAACTGAAACGGAAAATCCCCACCCGCCGTAGTCGCCCCAAACGGCTCATAAGCAAATCGCGCCGTCGTTACCCCAGCAGCATCACTGGTTGCTACGGTACTGTTCAAGCCATCTTGCAAGCCATAAGTTACCCGTCCTGTCGATTGAATTGCTGCCAAATGGGTGTCTATCCCTGGCAAGGTAAGAATAGAAAGCGACCCCGTTCGGCTACTGGTCTGTTGCACCACATTGCGAAACATATCCACCAGATAAGTTTCTCTGCTAATCTCCACCCCAGCAGCATCCAACGCCTGCTTACCAATCATATTGCCAGAAAAATCCCAACTAAACACAATAGCCGTACCATCAGCGCTGGTGATTTGATGCAGGCGATTACGCGCATCCCACAAGTAATGGGTCGTCCCATTTGCACCCGCTTCAGTCAAACGATTACCATTGGCATCGTAAGTAAAGCTGCTCTGCCCATGCTGCATCAAGCGATTATTGATTGGGTCAATGCTATTCACCACCGCTTGCGTTTGCAGCGGTTGCGGCTGGGTGTTGCCTCGGTTCACACGGTTGCCGATGGCATCCAGCGTGTAATCAATGGCATCAATCACCGTGCCATACGGATCTTTATGGGTGATATTGGTTAGATTGCCCACAATATCATAGCTGTAACGGGTGGTGACTCCATTGCTGCGCGTCTGCCGAACAAGCTGATTGAGCGCATTGTAGCCAAAGCCAGCCGCCGCCTCTGGCATGGTGGCAGAAAGCAGATTACCCACCGCATCATAAGCATAATCCACAGGCGATTGACCCACCACCTGCCGCCTTGTCAAGCGACCAGCGGCATCATATTGGTAGTTGATTGTGCCAGTAGGGCTGATGCTTTGAATGAGTTGATTGATCGCGCTGTAACCATACACCGTAGAGCCACTGATCGAATCAATCACCTCAACCAATCGGCTTAAGGCATCGTAACGGTACTGCACCGTGCTACCATCGGCGTAGGTGGTTTGGGTAAGTCGGTTGAGATCATCATACGCAAAGGTGGTTGTTTGTCTGCGACGGTCGGTGAAGCTGATTAAATTACCGACAAGATCATAACTTTGCGCATCAGAAAGCCCCGATGGATCTGTTCGTGACATTAGACGATTCATGTTGTCGTAGGCAAAGCTTGTGGTGTTGCCTTTGGCATCGGCAACGGTGAGTAGATTACCCAATGCATCGTAGGTGAAGCTGGTGGTATTGCCTTTGGCATTCGTTACTGTGGTGATGCGATTAAGCAGATCATAGGTTTTACTGCTCACCTGCCCAAGGGCATTGCGACTCTCAACCATGCGAGAAATGGCATCGTAGCGCAATGAACTGCGGTTGCTCGCCGCATCAATTAAGGCAATCAAATTGCCGCCACCATCATATTCCATTTTGCTCTGTTGGCTGTAGGCATCGGTTGCCGCCACTGCTTGACCGAATTGATCGTATGCAATTTGACTGCGGTTTCCATTGGCATCAGTAGCCGATGTGATATGACCATAAACATCATAAGTAAACTGGGTTTTATTACCCAATGGGTCGCTAACAGTGATGGGCTTGTTCAAGTTTGCGTTGTAGCCATAGCTCACCCTATTTCCCAATAGATCACTACGGGTAGAGATATTACCATAGGCATCATAGCTCTGACGCATGAATATATTGCCGACATAATTCTTAACCCGTAACAGGCGATTTTTACCAGTTTCGCGTTCATAGCTTATTGTCTGCCGCAATGGATTGGTTACATCAGAAAGATAGCCTTGTGAATTAAAGCGGTAGGTCGTGACTCTACCCATCGGGTCGGTTACGGTTGTTTTTATAACAGGACTTCTTCCGTTGCTGGGGCTGAGCAACGAATACGCCATCTTGCGCACGCCACCATTGGCATATTTTTGCATCGTAACGCGACCATTGGCATCATAGGTGTTGATAACAACAACAACCCCTTTGGCATTGGTCACCTTGGTTAGTTGAATATGCGTTACCACAGTGACGGAAACAGCACCGCCACGAAGTGAAACATTGCTTACTTGCTTTGAGACATAGGTGTAATTCGTGGTGTTTCCAGCAGGGTCTGTCACCGAGGCAAGCGTACCAAACTGATTGTAGGTATAGCGCACCGTTCGATTCATAGGATCAGTGATGCTGGTGATCCGATTGGCTCCATCGTAGGCGAGGGTGAGTTTTCTGCCGACTGGATCAATAATTTCGGTGATTTGCAGTGGTCTAGCAATGTTGCGCGAAATTTTAACGATGCCGTTTTGATCGGTGATTGATTCCAGCAAAGAGCTACCATTAATCAGGTTGGTTCGGAACATAAACACCCGACCATCCCGCCGATGCAACGCCATTCGACCAGTGCCAACACGGGTTAAACGATCTCCCATCATTTTGGGTGTCGTTTGATTGATCCAATTGCCATTTCCATCGGGGATAAAAGGAATCACACTGCCATTGGGGCGAATCAAATTAATAACCTGTGTACTTACGATATTTGAACTATTTAAACGATAATCATAATTATGACGTGTGCCTAAGCCAAAAGGGCCGAGATTACTAGACATAGAACGATAAGTCCGAGTGAACAAAATTGAGCCACGGTTACTGCTTAGGCGCATATCGACAGAAGATATGTTTTCGATGCCAGAAGAGTAATCTATAGGCTGACATGTTTTTGGAGGCTTAGGGTCTCCATCCTTCAATTTTTTCTTTTCTTTTTTCTTGTCATTGGGATCATCTCCATTGTCACCAGGAGAAAGGTTCTCTGGGTTTCCTCCATCTCTAGTTACCGCTGGCACACCACCACCATTCCAATCCAAGTTCAACAAACCATAACGTCGAACACCATTGGCATAAGGGTCGCCAGCAGGAATAATATCTGGAATGATTTGTGTGCCATCGGCAGAAACAGTTCCCGTACCATATTGACGCATATGCCCCAAGGTTGGGTCAAGACCTATTAGGCTGATATTTGTGGTTAAGGCAGGGGTGTTTAACTCATTTGCATAGCTCACTGCGATAGGTAAACTTGAGTGGGTATTTGCAGGCTGGAAAGCAACAACACTGGGGACAATCGCAAGGGGCATACCTACAGGGCCTTGACCGGGCAGGCGATCTACTGCCACCCGCAACATCGTTATGGGAAATGGATCGGGCTTTGATCCATTCGGTAGCGTTAAAATCGTGCCAGCATAGACCCTCAACTCCAAGTAAGGTTCACTGTTGAAGCTGAAAACCTGATCGGTTGGCGAATTTTGCTTGATAGATATAACTTCCCCTCCACTCATTACGGGCAAATGTACCAGCACAGGGGAGGCAGCCACTTCATTGGCAATCAGCACATAACGCAAATCCACACTTGCAAATTGAGAGGCGGGTGCAGTAGCTGTGTCTCCATTGTAATGCACCAATTGTGTCCCCGCACAAGCCGCAGGTAAATTGGTCAACGCAAAGTTGCCGCCAGCATCAGAAACCGCCGTACCACTACAGGTGTTGGCATTGCCATAACCATCTTGCCCCAGCATCGAGACCGTTACGCCAGCAATGGGGGTTTCCAAGGTATCATCCACCACCGTTTTGCCGATAAAGGAGGTGGTGACTGCATCCACATAGAGATCAACGGTAGCGGACTGGGCGACGTTGATGCCTTCAATGGTGGCATAGGCATCAATAATCAACGTAGAGAATGAGGTAGTCTGATTGAAGGGGGCGTTGAGTACAATCCGTGCCGATTGACCTGCGGTGATCTGTTGAGGGTCAAAGCTAGCCGTCACTCCAGCAGGCAAACCGCGCACCGTCAACCCAGCTAATTGGGTAAAACCGTTGTTGCTCTGCAACGAAGCGTTGATGACTGAAGAGTAATCAAATAGCGGTTTATTGCTGTTGGCAGGCAACAGATGGAGAACGGCGGGGCCAGCCGTAAGCGTAAAGCTGTTGGAGGCAGTGATGGTCAATACAGTGGCAGACACAGCACGCTGACCAAGCTGCGTGACTGTGATGTTGCCGCTCGCAGCATCAGTGGGAACAGTAAACTGCACGGTTCCAGCAGTTGCGCTGGCAATGGGGGCATTGATCGTACCACCCCCTCTTTTGCTCAATGTGGTCTGCGGTAGCTCACCCGCAGGCGAGAGAAAGTTGCTACCCGTGATGGTAACCAGATTGCCGATGGATGCAGTGGTTCGATTCACCGATGTGATGGTCGGTGCTGCTGGCTGGGGTACGGTAATGGTGATGGTGGCAGGAGTACTATCCACCATGCCGTCGTTGACGATCAACTGCACGGTGAAGCCGCCTACTCTGTCTGCGGCAAAAATGGGCGCGACGGCATAGGGATCAGAGAGGGTGGCAATACTACCTGCGGGGCGTGAAGTCAGCGTCCAACGGTAGCTGAGCGGATTGCCATCGGCATCGGTCGATGCGCTGCCGCTTAATTGAACAGTGCTGCCATAAATAACCGTACGACTGGCTCCTGCATTGGCAACAGGAGCAGTATTAGTAGGTGCTGCTGGCTGGGGTACGGTAATGGTGATGGTGGCAGGAGTACTATCCACCATGCCATCGTTGACGATCAATTGAACACCATAACTTCCATACTGATCGGCAACAAAGGTAGGCGCGATGGCATAAGGGTCGGACAATACGGCTGCGCTGCCAGCGGGCATGGTATTGATAGCCCAAAGATAAGTGAGTGGATTACCATTGGCATCGGTCGATCCGCTGCCGTTAAGTTGAACAGTGCTGCCAGTGGCTACATTTTGATTGATGCCTGCATTGGCAACGGGGGCATTATTGGGTAATACAATCACTGCAAAATTTGATAGGCTGGTGAAAGTTCCGCTAATTGTGCCATTAATTAAATCAACAATAATGTTGCTGGCTGTACTTTGGATGCCTGCAACGGTCTGTTTTATTAGCTTGATTTGAGAAGAGAGCGTTCCAGCAGGGAGGGCAGCAGGGTTAAATGTTAGCGTGACTGTAACAGGGGTGTTGAAAGTGGTTCCATGAGGCGTGATAGCGAAGGCAACACCCACTTGATTGGCATGAATGCCCTGCGAAACGGTCAACGTAATTGTTGTATTCACGCCCAATGCCCCTGCTGGAATGCTAATGCTATTGCCTACGTACAAAGAAGTAGCAGCATAACTTACCGTTCCACCCGTGCTACCAACCACACCCGTGGCTACGGTAGGCAGAGAGGGTGTTACTTGAGGCGCAGGCGCTGGAGATGTGCCACCATTACCACCACCACCAGAACCCAAAATAAGCAACACGCCACAAAAAATAACAGCGCCTGTTTTTGCCCATTGGTATATATTTTTATGCATGTTGTTCTCGCCTCTCAAAATAGTTCAACGTAAAATACGATGCAAAAGCACCCAAAAAAATAGCCACAATATCAACCCAGCTAAAAGTACCATTGATAAAATATGCTTTCAGTATACTTGGCATCAATGGTAGTGCCGCTTCATGTATGGTCTGACTTACTTCAAAAATTAAATTAAGCCACAGCCAAATCATAATAGAACGTCGTTTTTTCGTTCTGTTAAAGCTCAACCACGTTAAAATTGACATCACATAGATGTGAACAAAGGATGGAAGCGCATTAAAAAACCAAGGCAGTTGAAAAATGGGTTGAGATAACCCAAGTGTCGAGAAAAAAATATTTCCTGCCCGAAAAAAATAATAAAAAAAAGCACCCATAAATAACAAAAGCAACACAATGAACCATGGAAGCATTACATTCGGACTTTGCCCCTCATCCCTCATAATGTTTTTTATTGTGATTAATTAGGTTCGGTTGTAAGCGTTGAAGCCTTTTATATGAGCGCAAACTTTCACTACACCGAAAGACTACAAGCGAGGTTTGATGGTAATTCATTAATCATATGTCCAATACCCTCCTTTTAAGGAATTGAATACTTCGATAACGAGAACAGGACTATTTGCAAAGATAAGAAAATTAGAAACGTCTAGAGAAAAACTAAGAATCTAAAACTTAAGCATCATTAAGAATTAAAGCAAGAGTTATTTTTACACCCTCTGCCAACACTTAGGAACGTGCATAAAATCGCGTGATAGATAAAGTATGGCTGATCAAGGTGTGAAACAGGTATAGAGGTATCAACCATGCAATTCCCCTACGGTATTTGTGATTTTGAATACATTATTGAAAACAACTTATTTTATGTTGATCGAACGCACCTTATTCCCAAGGTAGAATGCGCTGGACTGCAATTAATTTTCCTGCGCCCCCGCCGTTTTGGTAAATCATTGTGGTTATCAACGCTAGAAAACTATTATGATATTGCTAAGGAAGAGAAGTTTGAACAACTCTTTGGGCATTTAGCCATTGGTAAAAAACCAACCAAATTGCATAACACCTATGTGATGATGAAATGGGATTTTTCTACGGTGGAGGCGCATGGCAGTGTTGATGATATTCGGCAACGATTACACCTGCATATCAATGGATGCATCAGAGACACATCGTACAAATATGCTAACAGCTTGCAGCAAGATGTCACAATCAAAGAAAATAATGCCATTGCATCCTTTCAATCGTTAGTCAGTGCCATCAACAATGCTTCGCTAAAACTCTATTTACTCATTGATGAATACGATAATTTTGCCAATGAATTGATGATGGGCGGCGGGGAATATACCTCGCTGGTTCATGGTGAGGGTGCGGTTCGTGCTGTATTTAAAGCCGTTAAAGCCTCCGCAGCGGGGATGGGCTTGGAGCGTGTTTTTGTTACGGGTGTTTCACCAATTGCGATGAGTGATATTACCTCGGCTTATAATGTGGCAAGCAATATTTATCTACTGCCAGACTTTAATGGTTTATGCGGTTTCACAGAAAATGAAATCGCTGATGCGCTGGCAGGCATTGCCCAAGAACACACAGTCTCTGACAATGACATCAACCATGCTTTGACCATGATGCGTACTTTTTATAATGGTTACCGCTTTGCTGAAGATGCCGACTATCATGTTTATAATCCAACCATGGCACTCTATTTTTTGCGCCACTTTCTTATGTATGGTAAGTTCCCTAAAAATATCCTTGATGAAAATCTGGCAATGGATAGCAATAAAATTCACTATATTGCTGCACTTGCTGATGGTCGTGAAGTGATTGGTAAAGCCTTGGATGATAAACAAGCCTTGCTTGTGCCGCAGCTTTGCGAGCGTTTTACGGTGCGCAATATAAATAATACCCAAACTGACCAGAACTTTGTTGCTTCATTGCTTTATTATTTGGGGGCATTAACGATAACACATACGACAATGCCCGATATGCTGGGTGAGGTTGCATTGCGCATTCCTAATTTAGTGATGCGTAAATTGTATATCGAAGAAATTGCCACAGCCATTATACCCGATGTACGACAACGCGATGATATACGCATGGCAACAAAGTCTTTGTACCTACAAGGCAATATTGCGCCCTTATGCCAATGTTTACAAGCAGGAATTTTCACATTATTTAGCAATCGTGATTACCGATGGAGTAATGAACTGGTCATCAAAACAGCATTTTTGACTGCCTTATTCAATGATCGCTTGTACATCATGGATTCTGAAACCGAGATTGAACGCAGTTACGCCGATATGACGATGATTGTTCGTCCTGATATGCGTCATTACGGGCAGTTATTGGATGTGTTGCTGGAGTTTAAATTTATCAAACTGCGCGATACGCCAATGCAAACAGCCGATGCTGTTGGTGCTGCAAGCGATGCAGAATTATTGGCTCTTCCCTGTGTGAAAAAAGCCTTTACAGAGGCACAGCAACAATTGGATCAATACCTGCCACGCTTACAAAAAAAATACGGTGAAAGCATGTTGCTACATGGTTTTGCTGTAGTGGCAGTGAGTTTTGATCGCTTGTTGTGGCAAAAGGCAAGTCTAACACAAACCTCAACTTGATACGCTATACTATTAAACTTCGTTGGTTTTTTTGGGCTAGCGGTTTTCTTTTTGGATTGTTTTTATTAGCACTATGGCTGGTGCCATTGCCTGCGCGTCTTCAGCCAGATTATTCTGTATCCATGTATTCACATCATGGTGTGCTGTTGCGCCCTTATTTGGCTGAAGGTGATATGTGGCGTTTTCCTGTGGTGTTGACATCGTTGCCATCGTTTGTGATTCCTGCTTTGCTGGCGCGTGAAGACAAACGATTTTACCAACATATTGGGGTTGACCCCATTGCCATTATCAGAGCCATGGGGCAAAATATGGCATCAGGGCATGTGGTGAGTGGTGGCTCAACGATTACCATGCAATTGGCGCGCTTGCTGAGCCCCCGTCCACGAACACTGGTAGCCAAAATAATCGAAGCTTTTCGCGCCATTCAACTGGAGTGTTTTTTAACTAAAAACGATATTCTTCGCCTTTATCTTTCGTATGCACCTTACGGTGGTAATATTGAAGGCATTAGCGCGGCATCGTATGTCTATTTTAATCATGATGTGGCAGATATAAGCCTTGGTGAAATGGCAATACTGCTGCTGTTGCCCCAATCGCCATCCCGCTGGCACCGTTACCATGCGCAAGATTGGCGAGATGCACGCGCACAATTATTAATAGGCTTGTATAACGCTGGCGTGATCACCGAGCAACAACAACGCAGCGCGAATGCTGCACCTATCCCGCGTGTACGCCATGCCATGCCCAAAATTTCTCCGCACATGATGGATTATATTAAAACACAATCCAACGATCAGAATATTCGCACCAGTATCGCCATAGCTACTCAACGTCTGGTAGATCGTATCGTGGCGCGTATTCAACCCAGCTATCAAGCGCGGGGGGTGCATAATGTGTCGTTGTTGGTGGTCGAGAACGATACCCGTGCAATCCGTGCGGCAGTTGGTAATTTTAATTATTTACAACAGCAGTATGGGCAAAGTTTTGCTACCTTCACCATTCCACGCTCCCCCGGTTCCACCTTAAAACCGTTTCTCTATGCCATGGCAATAGAACAAGGGAAAATATTGCCTCAAACGCTGCTGATGGATGTTCCCACACATTTTTCAGATTATTCTCCGCGTAATTTTACAGGGCAGTTTTCAGGCTTAGTCACTGCTGAAAACGCATTATCACAGTCATTAAATATCCCTTTTGTTCGTTTGTTGCAACAGGTGGGGTTGGATTATTTCATTCAGAACTTAGAGCTTGGCGGAGGTTGGCTGATTCCTCACAAGCAACGCTTGGGGCTTTCGATGATTATTGGCGGTATAGAACTTACGCCACTGCAAATGATTCAACTGTATGTCAATTTAGCCCATGGTGGCACGACAGCCCCCTTGCAACTATTTAATCATGCCCATGCCCAGCATAACCAAGAAACCCCTTGGTTATCGGCAGGTGCGGTGAGCCTATTGGATCAGGCTTTATCCAAACGTGATCGTCCAGATTTCCCCATACGCAAAGATTTTTCACGCATCCCCAGTAGCATCCGATGGAAGACAGGAACCAGTCAAGGTTGGCGTGATGCATGGAGTATCGGTTACAACAATCGTTACACCGTGCTGGTCTGGTTTGGCAACGTCGATCAAGCCCCCAGCCCCTTTTTAACAGGGTCAACAGCGGCAGCGCCTGTGATGTTTGAAGTGCTAGAAGCGCTTGCGCAACAAAAAATACAACCCACCCGCACGCAAACAACGCTACCATCTTTAGAACCCATTCAAGTCTGTGCCTTTTCTGGCGACCCACCAAGTACCAGTTGCGCCAAGACGCGCACCGTGTTGGGGGTCAAAGATCACCCTTTGCAGGGTAGTTGCCGTTTTCATCAACAGGTATTGATTGATCGCGTTAGCCATCTTCGGGTAATGAAAGGCTGTGACACCGCAGGTCAAAGTGTGATGACCAAAGTATTAAACCTGCCACCCTTGGTACGGCATTGGTACGGCGAGCAGCAAGGGGGAATATTGATGATGCCACCCTTTAGCCCCGCTTGCACCATGCAAAGCATACAAAAGGGTAGTCTTTACATACGCTACCCTCAAGATGGGGCTGTGTTTATGCTATTACCATCTTTTGGTCGTGATGATGTGATTGTGCCGTTAAACATAGAATCATCCACGGGGCTTGATCAAAGTGTATGCTTTCTTAACGGTCAGCAATTTACTACACTGCCGCCGTGGATTTTAACACTGGCAGCAGGAAGTTACACCCTATTTTGTAGTAATGCACAAGGCGGGAGTGATGAGGTCTCTTTTAGAGTCGAAGCTGTTTACCGTTAAGCGGGGAGGAGATGATGGAAAGATCATCCTACACTTAGTCTTTTTTCTCTGCTTCACTATCCATCAACTTTTGAATCACACTGGGATCTTCTAGCGTTGAGATATCTTGGGTGATGGCTCTCCCTGCGGCAATGTCACGCAATAAACGACGCATGATTTTTCCTGATCGCGTTTTTGGCAACGCATCGGTGAAACAAATATCATCGGGTTTGGCAATAGGGCAAATCTCTTCGCAGACGTGTTGACGCAATACTGCTTCTAAATCGTCACTTTGCGCTGTCTTTAACACCACAAAAGCAGCAATGGCTTCACCTTTGATCTCGTGTGGGCGACCAACTACTGCCGCTTCTGCGACCGCAGGATGTGAGACCAAGGCTGATTCAATTTCCATGGTTCCCAATCTATGGCCTGAAACATTCAACACATCATCGACCCGCCCCATGATCCAAAAATAACCATCATCATCTTTACGCGCACCATCACCTGCAAAATAATAACGCCCACCAAACTTGCGCCAGTAAGTATCCACATAACGCTGATCATCGCCCCAAATACCACGGAGCATAGATGGCCAAGGGCGTGTAATAGCGAGCAAGCCACCGCCAGAAGTCACCGCTTCGCCATCGGTATTTAGTACGTCAATATATATACCAGGTAAAGGCAGCGTTGCTGAGCCTGGCTTGGCGGGCGTGGCAAAAGGTAGAGAGGCAATCATGTGACCCCCTGTTTCTGTTTGCCACCATGTATCAACAATGGGGCAACGTGAACCACCAATCACGGTATAATACCACATCCATGCTTCGGGGTTGATCGGCTCCCCCACCGTCCCGAGTACCCGCAAATGCGATAAATCATGCGCTTCAGGCCATTGATCGCCTGCTTTAATAAGGGCGCGAATCGCAGTGGGGGCAGTATAAAAAACGCTTACTTGATGATCTGCGCAGATCTTCCAAACACGCCCTGCATCGGGGTAGGTGGGTACGCCCTCATACATGAGCGTTGTCCCACCATGACTCAATGGCGCATAAATAGAATAAGTATGCCCCGTGATCCAACCAATATCCGCAGTACACCAAAAAACATCGCCATCAGCCTTAAAATCAAAACTGTACAACATCGTCAAGTGCGCCCACAACAAATACCCTGCCGTGCTATGCACAATACCCTTGGGGGTTCCTGTTGAGCCTGAAGTATACAAAATAAACAAGGGGTGTTCCGCTGGCATAGCAGCAGGCGGGCAGTAATCTAGTTGTTCAGCCATAAGCTTAGCCCAATCAAGGTCTCTACCATTCGATTCATCAACGGGATAATCAGGCTGACAATGGGCAACGACCAAAACATGTTCAATGCTTACACAGCCTGTTTGCAAGGCTTCATCCACCATTGGTTTAACCGCATGAACGCTACCGCGACGGCGACCACCATCGGCAGTGATAATCAACCTTGCACTCGCATCTTCAACGCGATCATGCAATGCATGCGCCGAAAATGCAGAAAAAACCACCGAATGGGTAAGCCCAATGCGCGTGCAGGCAAGCATGGCAATGGCAGCCTCAGGGATCATCGGCATATAAATCACCACGCGATCACCTGCCACAAGCCCCAGTGCCAACAAAGCATTGGCAGCACGGCAAACATCAGCCAATAACGCATGATAACTGATGCGCCGTACCGTACCATGTTCACTTTCCCAAATAATAGCAGTATGTTCACCGCGACCTGCAGCAATATGACGGTCTAAGCAGTTTTCAGAGACATTGATAGTACCATCATCAAACCAGCGAAAAAAGGGAGGCGAATCATCGTTAAAGGTACGTTGAAAAGGCGTTACCCATTGCAGATGCTGCCGCGCCAAACGCGCCCACTCGCCTTCAAAATCATTATCAAAAGGGGCGTGCAATGCTTTCCAATCCTCCATAGATGAGGCAAAAGCAGCCGTATTTTCTGGTGGCGAAAAAAACCTGTTTTCAATCAACATTGTTTCAATTACATCATCATTCATGGTTCACCTGCCTCTATTTGAAAGCAAGAAATATAATAGCCCTTTAACACAAAAACAACACAGCCGTGCATGGCTTTCATCAAGCTACAATAAAGATATAGACAGTATGATTTTCAACGCTATCCTTCGCCGTCCTCGCAGGCAGTGTTTCTGCTTTGTGAATCCATAGGCTCCCTTAGCTCAGCTGGATAGAGCATCTGACTACGAATCAGAAGGCCGGGCGTTCGAATCGCTCAGGGAGCGCCACTTATAGCAAGGACTTACGGCAATGCCGTGAGTCCTTTTTTTATGGCTTATGCTGGCTTCCCTTTTAAGACGGGACAACAATAAAACCAAGGGGTTACAGCATGTTAGA
>CAYWFG010000035.1:0-15068 GCA_964458185.1 uncultured Zetaproteobacteria bacterium | reverse complement strand
CATTCCCACGCAGGAGCATGGGAACGAGAGGCTGGTTTTAGTATAACTGCGTAACGTCAAGTGAATAAAAACTTGCTATTACCGCTAAAATATGTTGTCATAATCTTATGGCTACCAAAAAAGTAAAAGAACAAGCTCGAAAAGTCCTTAAAGACATCTTCGGCTACGACGAATTCCGCCCGATGCAAGAAGAAATCATTTGCGCCTTGCTTGATGGCAAAGATGCATTTGTTTTAATGCCGACAGGCGGCGGAAAATCATTGTGTTATCAAATTCCCTCCATCATGCGGGAAGGAACAGGAATCGTGGTATCGCCGCTTATTTCTTTGATGAAAGATCAGGTTGATGCTTTGACCCGTTGTGGCGTAAAAGCTGCCTATTATAACTCTTCTTTAAAGTCTGCCGAATCAAAAATGATTTTAGCGCAATTTGAAGCAGGTGAGTTAGACTTATTGTATGTTGCACCAGAGCGATTGCTGACTAAAACATTTCTTGCCCGTTTAGAAAAAATAAAAATCTCAATGTTTGCGATTGATGAAGCGCATTGCGTATCGCAATGGGGGCATGACTTCCGCCCTGAATATGTTCGTTTAGGCGAACTTAGAAAAATCATGCCTGAGATTCCCATGATTGCCTTAACAGCAACTGCTGATGAGCATACCCGTGAAGATATTGCTGACCGCTTGGCATTAACAAAAGCAAAACGCTTCATTTCTAGTTTTGATCGCCCTAATATTCGCTATTTAGTCTCAGAAAAACGCCAACCATTAACGCAAGTCCTTCAGTTTTTAGAAGATTGGAAGGGAGCCTCTGGCATTATTTATTGCCTGTCACGCAAGCGCGTGGAAGACATGGCAGTGAATTTGCAGCGTCATGGTATTCGTGCCGCAGCTTACCATGCAGGCATGCCTGGGCGCACCCGTGAAAAAGTACAAGATGATTTCTTGCGCGACCGTATCAACGTTATTGTTGCCACCATTGCGTTTGGTATGGGCGTTGATAAACCCAATGTTCGCTTTGTTATTCATCATGATTTACCGAAAAGCATTGAATCCTATTACCAAGAAACAGGGCGTGCTGGTCGTGATGGCATGGAATCAGAGGCATTGTTACTCTATGGATCGGGTGATGTTAATTTAGTGCGTCGTTTGATTGAGAATGTAGAAAACATTGATCAACGCCGTGTTGAAGTCCATAAGCTTAACAGCATGGTCGCACTTTCTGAAGCCTTAACCTGTCGCCGCCGCGTATTGTTGGGCTATTTCAGTGAAGAACGCGAAGAAGACTGTGGCAACTGCGATGTTTGTTTGGATCCTCCTGAAACTTATGAAGCTTCAGCTTTGGCTCAAAGTGGGCTGCAATGCGTACGCGAAGCGAAGGGTGATTTTGCCATTGGGTACATCGTCGATATTCTTCGTGGCTCAAAAAACGCACGTATTCTTGCCAATAAACATGAACGCCTGAAAACACACGGTTGTGATAAAACCATTAATGTAGACGAATGGATGTCTATTTTACGGCAATTGGTGCATCAAGGTTATTTCACCCAAGATGTTTCTCGCAGAGGGGCATTAACCATCACCAAAAAGGGACGCACCCTTCTGCGTGAAAAAACACCTGTCATTTTAGCCAAGTACCAACCAGGGATTAAGCGTAAATTAAAACGCTTCACTCAAGGGCGCAATGAACCATTGTTTAAAAAGTTACTTGTGGTGCGAGAACGCCTTGCAGAACAAGAAGATGCTGCACCGCATACTTTATTCAGTGATGTAACATTAACTGAAATGAGCCAGATGACTGAAGTTAACGATCAAACGCTACTTCGTTTAAGTGGCATGGGGCAACATAAATTTGAGGCGTATGCTGATGCCTTTAGACCCACATTAGAGCAATATGTTCGCGACAAAGCCGCAGCCAAAGGTGCCAATAAAGGTCAAGCCTTAAAACTTATGGCAAAAGGTCCTTCTCCGACCGATGTGCAAAGTCATACTTGGGCATTGTACCGCAAAGGAAAAGATGTTGGTGCTATCGGCATCGCATTAGGCATCAGTGAAAAAACTGTGCTAACCCATTACATATCACTGGTTCGCGCCGCTTACCATATTAATGTTCCAGCATTGATTGATGATTTTGATACTATCATGGAAGAATTAGACGACGCTGATCCTTATGCTTCATTGTCAGAGTTAAAGCAAGAATTAAGCATTGAGTTAAACAACGAAATGTTTCGTCTTGTGTTGGCTTGGCGAGAGGCTATCGGGGTTAATTAAGGAACGAATAAAACATGACAATCATTCGCACACGTTTTGCCCCCTCTCCCACGGGCATGCTACATATTGGTGGGGCTAGGACAGCACTTTTTTCGTGGCTTTATGCCCGCCGTCATGGTGGTGAATTTTCTTTGCGCATTGAAGACACCGACCGCGAACGCTCCACGGATGAAGCAACCCAAGTGATTCTTGATGGGCTTCAGTGGCTGGGTTTGGATTGGGATGGTGACGTGGTCTACCAATCAAAACGCCAAGATGAGCATATTGCTGCCGTTGAAAAATTATTGGCTGAGGGCAAGGCATACCGTTGTTATTGCACCAAAGAAACCCTCAATAATATGCGTGATCAGCAACGGCTTGCAGGCGCAAAACCCATGTATGATGGTCGTTGCCGCACAGCACAACAAAATGCGAATAATGCACCGTATGTGATTCGCTTCCGCTCGCCGAACGATGGTGAAACCATCGTTAATGATGAGGTATTGGGCTTGGTTTCCTTCCCTAACGAAGAACTGGATGATTTGATTATCATGCGCTCTGACGGTACACCAACCTATAACTTAGCCGTGGTAGTGGATGATGCAGCCATGGGCATTACCCATATTATTCGTGGCTCTGATCATTTGAACAATACCCCTCGCCAAATACAACTGTATCAAGCATTGGGGTTGACCGTACCAAGTTTTGCCCATATCCCACTGATTCATGGTGCTGATGGGGCTAAAATGTCAAAGCGGCATGGCGCGGTCGCTATTACTGCCTACCGTGAGGCAGGCTATTTATCGGCTGCCGTGGTTAATTACCTTGCTCGCTTGGGTTGGTCTCATGGTGATGATGAGTTTTTCTCCATGGCAGAACTGGTGAAATACTTTGACTTGGCACACGTTGGTGCATCGCCATCGCGCTTTGATCAAAAAAAACTTGATTGGCTTAACGCCCAACACCTCAAGCAAGCCCCCACCGAAGTATTGGCTGCCATCGTTAGCCAAGCGCTGGATTTGCCGAAAGAAAACACCACACCTTCATTATCAGGGGTAATTAACGCGCTAAGAGAGCGCAGCAAAAATGTGCATGATTTAATCAATGGCGCACGCTTTTTTTATATTGCCCCTGTTGAATATGATGCCAAAGCGGTGAAGAAAAACATCAAGCCCGAAACATGGGCGTTATTGGCATCATTCATCAGCAAAGCCGATGCCATGCCCACATGGGATGGTGAAGCACTGCATCAGCTTATTGCTGATATTTGCCAAGAACAAGGCATCAGCATGGGTAAACTTGCCCAGCCTATTCGTATTTTTCTTGCGGGCGTTCCTGTTTCACCCCCGATTGATACCACACTGGCATTACTCGGCAAACAAGAATGCCTGAAACGCCTGCAACGTGGCATAAACACGCTGCAAACAAGCATTGTATGATGCAGTACCTATCGGTGCAAGACGCACAAGCCACGATTTTAGACCATCTCAACAAGAAAAAAGTTATTGCCATTCCTTTGCATGAAAGCCTTGGGCGCGTGTTGGCAAACGATGTGTTGGCAAACCGCAATCATCCGCCTTACGATGTATCCGCAATGGATGGTTATGCCGTTCGTTTTGCTGATATTGCTACTGCCTCGGTGAATACCCCTGCCCGTTTGCGTGTGGTGGATGATATTCGTGCAGGGGTAATGCCAACCATTAACGTATTGCAACAACGTGCTGCACGTATTATGACGGGGGCTGCAACCCCCACAGGCATTGATACCGTTGTTCGTGTTGAAGATACGCAACTTGATGGTGATGATGTATTGATTCTTACGCCACCGAAACAAGGCGCGAACATTCGTCCCTTGGGTGAAAACCTGCGTCATGGTACGGTAATCTTGCCCAAAGGCGCATTGATTACCCCTGGTGCATTGGCAATTTTGGCAATGGTCAAACAAAAAAAAGTCGCAGTTTATGCGCCACCAAGGGTCGCTATTTTATCGACAGGGGATGAGCTAGAAGGGTTAGATGATCCTCTGGATAACAATAAAATCCCTGATGCGAATTCCCATGCTTTGTATGCGCAGTGCCGTTCACTGGGGATAGAGCCAACATTGCTGGGCATTGCCCACGATAACCCCATTGAGTTGCGCGCAAAGTTGAATGAAGGTTTAGCTTACGATGTCTTGCTGGCATCAGGCGGTGTTTCGGTGGGGCATCACGATTTTGTGCGCCCTACCTTGGAAGCATTGGGCATTACCATGCATTTTTGGCGGGTTGCCATGCGCCCTGGTCATCCTTTTGCTTTCGGTACATCGGCACATGGCACCATGGTATTTGGTTTACCTGGCAACCCTGTGTCCAGCATGGTTTGTTTTGAACAATTTGTTGCCCCTGCATGCAAGGCATGGATGGGACATAAGAAAATATTTCGGCGTACCCTTCAAGCACGTTTGGCACATGACCTGCAAGACCGTGAAGGACGTACACATTTTGTTCGTGTCACGCTATCGCGTGATGCGCAAGGCTATATGGCATCGTCAACAGGCACGCAAGGAAGCGGCGTTCTTATGTCGATGGCAATAGCGGAAGGTTTTTTGATCGTGCCAACGGATGTTTCATCATTAAAAATGGGCGACAGCGTGCGTATACAATTATTACAAGGCATGGATTTTCAATCTGATGCTGGTTTGGAACATCCATGAACACAACAACGAAAACTATAAAAATTGGCCTCGTCACGGTCTCCGACCGTGCCAGTCGCGGTGAATACCAAGATCTTGGTGGACCTGCGATGAACGCATGGTTGAGTAAGGTATTAACCTGCCCGTGGCAAGCAATTGTGCGTGTGATCCCCGATGATCAAGATGGTATTGCGGCAACATTAAAGCAATTAGCCGACGAAGAAGGCTGCTCTCTGATTGTGACCACGGGCGGTACAGGACCTTCACCGCGTGATGTCACCCCCGAAGCCACCGAAGCCGTTTGCGATAAAATAATGATCGGCTTTGGTGAGCTGATGCGCCAAGTTTCTTTGGCTTTTGTACCAACGGCAATTTTATCACGGCAAACAGCAGGAGTTCGCGGTCAGTCATTAATCATCAATCTGCCAGGTAAACCATCGGCGATTGCTGATTGCTTGAATGCTGTCTTCCCTGCCGTACCGTATTGCCTTGACCTTATTGGTGGTGCTTATTTAGAGGCTGATGCCGATGTATGCGCCGTATTCCGTCCTAAAAAATAACACCGCGAACAATCAAAAATTACTGCTGATATGCTGATAAATCGCTAAGGTCATTTCCGCCTTGTTTAGCGTATAAAAATGAAGGCTGGGTACACCGTTTGCCAACAAATCATTGCATTGTTGTACGGCGACATCCAGCCCAATTTGTTTAATTTGTACCAAATCCTCGGCATGAGGAGCCATCTTCTCATGCAACCAATCAGGAATACCTGCGCCGCACATGGATGAAAAACGTACAATTTGATGGTAATTAGAAACGGGCATCATACCTGGAATCAATGGAATCGTTACACCCGCAGCGCGGGCAGCATCACGAAAGCGATAAAACAATGCATTATCAAAAAAGTATTGGGTGATAGCACAGATTGCGCCAGCATCCTGCTTTTCTTTTAAATAGCGAATGTCATCGGCAACACCACCTGAAGATTCGGGGTGTCCTTCGGGGTAGGTTGCCACCGCAATAGAAAAATCCCCCCGTTGATGAATAAATCGCGTTAAGTCAGTGGCATAAGAAAAACCACCAGCGGTCGCCTTAAACGTACCTGCGCCATCGGGCGCATCACCGCGCAAGGCTAAAATATTTTCAATGCCTGCGGCATGGTATTGATCCAACAAGGTGTTGATGTCATCTTGTGTGCTACCAACACAAGTTAAGTGTGCAACAGGATCTATATTTGTTTCTGTTTTAATGCGCTCAACAATGCGTTGGGTACGGGCTTGGGTCGTCCCACCTGCGCCATAGGTGACAGAGATATAGGCAGGTGCAATGCTTTTGAGTTGTTGCAAGCATTGCCAAAGGTTTTCTTCACCTTGATCCGTCTTCGGCGGGAAAAACTCACACGAAATACGGCTGGATGTTGTTGTAAGAATATCTGATAATCGCATACTTATAACCTTGGCACCGTTACGCCGGTCTGCCCTTGATATTTTCCTTTTTTATCGCGGTATGATGTTTCACACACTTCATCCGATTCAAAAAATAAGAATTGTGCCACCCCTTCACCCGCATAAATTTTTGCAGGCAAGGGGGTAGTATTAGAGAACTCCAAGGTCACATGACCTTCCCATTCTGGTTCTAGCGGCGTGACGTTGACAATAATGCCGCAACGCGCATAAGTCGATTTACCCAAGCAAATGGTCAACACATTGCGCGGAATACGCAAATACTCCACCGTTCGCGCCAGTGCAAAAGAATTCGGGGGAATAATGCATACATCACTTTGCACATCGACAAAAGAACTGGGGCAAAAGTTCTTTGGGTCAACAATCGCCGAATTGATATTGGTGAATATTTTAAATTCATCCGCACAACGCACATCATAGCCATACGATGATAAACCATAAGAAATCACACCGCTGCCATTATCAGCCTGTTTCATTTGCCCATCAACAAAGGGTTCAATCATGGCAGATTGCTGTGCCATTTTCCGAATCCAACGATCTGATTTTATACTCACGCGCACCTTCCCCAAAGAGTTTTTTTATGAGGCGCAGCCTAACGGTTCAATAAAGAAATAAAACTGCTTTCCTTTTAAGATGGGAGAACCTCCAACTAAAAAAGCAAAGTTAATTTATAATTTTTGTTGCAATATGGTGGATAAGCAGTGATTTTTTAACATGCTGTAACCCCTTGATTTTATTGCTATCCCGTCTTAAAAGGGAAGCCAAACAAATGACCACCCCTGATTATTACCCATTAACGCTCAAGGCTTTGGTCGCAGGTTGCAACCAAAAAAGCAGCCGTACGCCTGTGATGGCGTTACCTTTGGGTGATGTCGGTAGCAACGTGAACAGCTTGCGTGCAGCAGGGTTGATCACGGCACGAATGGATGGACGGGTGGATCGTTTTGAACAACACCTGTCACGAAAACTACGATTGTCACTAGAGACCCGCGCCATTCTTTGTGTTTTGATGCTGCGAGGTGCTTTGACGCACAATGAAATTCGCATTGCAACCAGCCGCATGATTGATTTTAACAATACGGGGGCACTGGAATCAGTCATGGTGACATTGATAAATGGTGAGCATCCATTCGTAACATGCCTTGGGCGTGGCAGCGGTCAACGCGAAGATCGTTACGCGCATTGCTTATGTGGCACACCCGTTTTACCCCCTGAACCTACACAAAAACATACTGAAGGTAGTGGCATTGCTGGCACACAAGAACAGCGTATCGTACAATTAGAGCATGAAGTAGCTGAGCTAAAAACGGCGTTGAATGACTTGCGCATGATCATTGACACAGATCCTGCTTGCCTAAGTACAATAGAGTCATAGTGTTTTGGCAGGAGAACAACAGGCGGGTGGTCAATGAATGAACAACAACGGCATACACTAAAGCCTATGGTGGTCTATGCGTTGGCATGTTGTTTTATCATGCTATTGTCTTCTTGCACACCGCGAATATCACCACCTGTGACCAAGCAATCAACGCGCTTGTGTGGCGCGCCTTACCCTATTGATGCTGCGCGTTTAGCGCGTTTGCAACAACCTTATCAAAAGTTTGGGCAATGGTTCACGCCATTGCAACAAGCCAAAGGTTTTGTCGAAGAAGGTGAGGCAGCTTGGTATGGCGATAATCTCAATGGACGATTAACAGCCAGTGGTGAACGCTTTAATAAACATAAGATGACCGCAGCCCACCCCGGCTTGCCCATGAACAGCTGTGTAAAAGTGACTAATCTTGCCAATGGTTATTGGATTGTATTGCGCATCAATGACCGTGGACCCTTTACGGGTGAACGAATTATTGATGTTTCTGAAGCTGCGGCAAAATACATAGGGTTTTTTACGCAAGGCTCGACACGGGTACGGGTTGAGGTTTTACCTTAGCGCGAATACCCTTATGATACTAAAAGAGAGTAAAGTTTGTATGCGTCCTTTATTTTTAATGGTTGTTGTCCTACTGCTAGCAAGTTTGAATGGTTGTGCTGGAAGAACCCCGCCACCTTCGATGGGACAAGCAGGGCAATGCTTTTGTGAATGTGACCCTAGCAGAGGATCATACAGTTATTCAAAGGCAGCACGATCACCTTTTCAAGGCTCAAGAGGAAACCCCCAATCCTATGCAAGCGCTGTAGGCGGCGCAGCAGCGACGCCTTTGCCGCCTGTTGTAAGTTCACGTTTCCAAGGTGGCGGCGGGCCATCTTCGGTTATGCCCAAAACCCCAAGAGGAAAAATGCCAGCGATTGGCAATAATGCGATGGGAGCATACAAGCAAGCAAAAGCCGATGCACGGCGCAGTGCAAAACGAAGACAAGCTGCAAAAAAAAGAACTTTAAGCAAAGAGAAAAGAAAAACTTCGAAACCCAGTAAAAGTATAGTAAGTAAAAAATCCAAGTATAAAAAGGCTAGTAAGAAAAAAAGTAATCATAAAAAATCTACCCATAAAAAAGTAGGCAAGGCTTATAAAGTTCTTGGTCAATGGTATACACCACTGGCAAGTTCTAAAGGTTACAATGAAACGGGGAAAGCATCATGGTATGGCAAACGTTTTCATGGTGGGCCGACAGCCAGTGGTGAAAAGTTTGATATGAATGCACTCACCGCTGCGCACAAAACTTTGCCCTTTAACTCTAAAGTAAAAATAACGAACCTTGAAACCAACAGTAATATTATTGTGCGTATTAATGATCGCGGGCCTTTTCGTAAAGGCTATATTATAGATGTCTCTGCCGCAGCGGCAGATCGATTGGGTTATAATGGCAAAGGCGATATCAATGTTCGCGTTGAAGGTGTGGAATAAAGGAATTCATGGTGACTGATAAAAACAATGCCAAGGCGAAGGCCTTAGAAACAGCACTGGCGCAAATCGAACGCCAATATGGTAAAGGCACTATCATGCGCATGGGTGACCAAGCCTTGGTGAAAGTTGATGTTATTTCTTCTGGCTCTTTGGCATTGGATGCCGCCCTTGGTATTGGGGGCTACCCACGCGGCCGTGTGGTGGAAATTTTCGGTCCTGAGTCATCGGGGAAAACAACACTGGCATTGCATGCTGTCGCTGAGGCACAGCGTTCGGGTGGATCAGCTGCATTTGTCGATGCTGAACATGCCTTAGATATCACCTATGCCAAAAACCTAGGTGTGGATGTCGATAATTTGCTGGTGTCGCAGCCTGATTGTGGCGAGCAAGCATTAGAGATTGTCGATACACTGACACGCTCAGGCGCGCTAGATATTATTGTTATTGACTCCGTGGCAGCACTAACACCACGGTCTGAACTCGAAGGTGAGATGGGCGACGCGCACATGGGCTTGCAAGCAAGATTAATGTCGCAAGCATTGCGAAAGCTTACTTCTTCGATTTCACGCACGCGCACCACCGTGATGTTCATCAATCAAATCCGCATGAAGCTGGGCGTGATATTTGGCAGCCCAGAAACCACGACAGGTGGCAATGCTTTAAAGTTTTATGCCTCGATCCGTTTGGATGTACGGCGCACAGGCTCGATTAAAAAAGGTGATGCGGTGCTTGGTAACGACACCAAGGTGAAAGTGGTGAAAAATAAAATGGCACCACCCTTTCGCATTGCCACCTTTTCGATCATGTATGGTCAAGGGATTTCTTACATCGGTGAAGTATTAGATATGGGTGTAGAGCATGGTTTTGTACGAAAAAGTGGCGCATGGTATGCGGTTGATAACGACCGTATTGGGCAAGGGCGCGACAATGCGATTCAGTATTTAAAAGAACATGATGAATTATTGGCGCGTGTAGCCTTACAAGTACGGCAAGTGCTGGGTGTTGCGCCAGATGAAGACACATAGAGGAAGACATGAAGGTAGCAGAAATTCGGCAAAAATTTATTGCCTATTTTGAACAGCAAGCGCACACGGTGGTTGATTCAAGCCTGTTGGTGCCACATGGCGACCCTAGCTTGTTGTTCACGAATGCGGGCATGGTGCAATTTAAACATACTTTTTTAGGGCAAGAAAAACGCGCTTATTGCCGTGCTGTATCTAGCCAAAAATGTGTCCGCGCAGGTGGTAAACACAATGATTTAGAAAATGTCGGTCATACTGCACGCCACCATACATTTTTTGAAATGCTAGGGAATTTTTCTTTTGGTGATTATTTTAAACAGGAAGCCATTGTTTTTTCATGGGCTTTTTTAACTGAAGAATTGGCTTTGTCGCCCGACCGTTTATTTGTCACTGTTTTTGAAGATGATGATGAGGCGGCAGCTATTTGGCTCAATGTTATTGGTCTAGCTAAAAGTCAATTAGCCCGTATTGGTGCCAAAGACAATTTCTGGTCGATGGGTGACACAGGCCCTTGTGGCCCTTGCTCTGAAATTTTTTATGACCACGGCGAGCAAATCGCTGGTGGCCCACCGGGAACACCTGAAGAAGATGGCGATCGTTTTGTTGAGATATGGAACCTTGTGTTCATGCAATACGATCGTGATGCTGATAGTGTGTTAACACCATTGCCTGCCCCTAGCGTCGATACGGGCATGGGGTTAGAGCGTATTGCTGCTGTCATGCAGGGCGTGCATAACAATTATGATATTGACTTGTTTCAATCATTGATTCATGCCGTCACCGCAGAAACAGGGGTGGCACTGGGCGCATCTACCGTATCAGATGCATCATTGCGTGTGCTAGCGGATCATTTGCGGGCAGTATCTTTTTTACTTGCTGATGGTGTATTGCCCTCGAATGAGGGGCGTGGTTTTGTACTTCGGCGTATTCTTCGCCGTGCTTGTCGCCATGGACGCTTACTTGGTTGTCGCCATGCTTTTATTTATCGTTTAGTTCCTGCCTTGGTCGATGAAATGGGTGCGCATTTTAGTGAGCTTCTTGCCCAGCAACAAAACATTACCCAAGTGATCCGCATTGAAGAAGAACGTTTTATTCGCACTTTAGATAAAGGGCTTGGCTTGGTTGAACATGCCGCTAAGGATGCAGGTGATGGTGGCACCATTGCAGGTGAAACTTTATTTGCTTTGTATGATACCTATGGTTTTCCTACTGATTTAACTGCTGATATTCTCAAAGGGCGAAATATTCATTTAGATATGGAAGGTTTCTCTCGCTGTATGAACGAACAACGGGAACGCGCCCGTGCAGCGTGGACGGGGTCAGGGGATCAAAGCATACCCAAAGTGGTGTTTGAATTGCGTGAAACACATGGGGCAACAGAGTTCCTTGGCTACCAGACATTGCAAGCTGATGGGCTTATTACAGGGATTATTTGTGGTGATGATATTGTTAATGCCATGGTTGAAGGCACAACAGGCTGGTTGTTTTTAAATCAAACGCCGTTTTATGCAGAATCGGGTGGTCAAGTTGCAGATCATGGCATGATTACCACGGCAACGGGGCGTTTTTGCGTTCACGATTGTAAAAAGATTTTACCTGATTTGTTTGCCCACCAAGGCGTGGTTGAGGAAGGGAGTATTGATGTCGATGCATTGGCAAATGCCGTGGTTAATGAAGACCGCCGCGAAAAAATTCGCAACAATCATACTGCAACCCATATCTTGCATGCTGTACTGCGAGAAGTTCTTGGCGATCATGTGAAACAATCGGGTTCGTTGGTTAACGATCAACGTTTGCGTTTTGATTTTAGTCACTTTCAAGCTATTACAGATGATGAAAAAGCGCGCATCGAGGCGCGTGCTAATGCATTGGCACGCCTCAATAATGTAGTAGAAACACGCACCATGAGTCAAGATGATGCCGTTGCAAGTGGCGCAATGGCACTTTTTGGTGAAAAATATGGGGATGAAGTTCGCGTCGTATCCGCAGGCATATCGACAGAGCTGTGTGGTGGAACACATGCCCGTCGGACAGGTGACATTGGCATGATTCGGTTGGTCGCAGAAACAGGCATTGCTGCTGGCGTGCGACGCATTGAGGCGATCACAGGTGCGTTGGCATACCATGCTTGCGCGCAAGATAGTGAGCAATTACAACAGCTTTCAATAGTATTAAAAACGCAGCCTGCCACATTGCATGCATCCATTGAACAATTACAAGCCCAACTAAAAAATCAGGCATGCCAGCTACAGTCACTTCAAGCCCGTCAATCGACTCGTATTTTGGATCAATTATTGGCTTCTGTTCGGGTGATTGATGGCATCAATGTATTGGTATCAGAGCTTGGCACAGAAGTGAAAGACCTGCGCGATTTTATGGACAAAGCACGACAGAAGTTAAAATCAGGGATCATTGTTTTTGGCGTGAAACGTGGTAGCAAGGTTCAAATTATTGTTGCTGTCACCAAAGACCTCATCCCCCGCTTTCATGCAGGAACGTTAGTGCGTGCCGTATCAGAGTTATGCGGTGGCAAGGGTGGCGGCAAACCTGATATGGCGATGGGTGGTGGTGATCAAGTTGCTGAATTAAAGCGTGCTTTAGCAAGTATTGATTCACTTATTCAAAGATAAGATGAGATAAATATATAATAAAGGTGGAATAGTATTATGCCGCATGCAGAAACATCTTTTGCAATCAGTAATGATGCAAAAAAGAAAGCGAAACAAGCATTAAAAGTTTTGGTGAAGGAGTATGATTGCATTGTTGCTGCAATTTTGGCTAGCCCTGATGGTTTGTTGATGGCATCTTGCACTACAGATGATGAGATTGAATGCGATGCTGTAGCAGCCATGAGTTCTTCTATTATCTCTTTGGGGGATGCGCTCACAGCACAAGCAACACACGATGATAACCATGTCAGCAAAACGGTATTAAGCGAAACAGAAACCATTTCTATTGCAACCATGTATGCAGGATCATTGATTCTCACCTCGATTGGTCAACCAGATGCTAATATGGGAACAGTGTTATTACGCAGCCGTAATACAGCAGCTGAGATAGAAGCTATTATTAAGCACGATGATGGAGAAATCTCCCGCAATGAAAAAAAAGCTTCATTTCAGTTTGACCCTGATGTACTGTTGGCACGGGTTCTTAAAAATAAGAACGGAGATGAGGCATAAAGTTTTTTTCTACTGTTCTATTTAACTGTTGAGTTTCAGTAAATTAGAATGATAGATGTGTCGCAATTAAAAATGCAGGGAGGTAAGCTATGAGCTTGAATGATACATTAAAGACCGTGGTAAATGATGTTGATGGTGCGTTAGGGTGTGGTGTGGTTGATTTGAATACTGGGTTGATTTTGGGGGCTTGCCATAATGTTCCTTATTTTACTCAATCTTATTTGGATGCTGTCGGTGCTGCTGCCGTAGACATGATGCGTGGTCGCAATATTTCTGCAGTATACAAAATGTTGTCAGCCCAACGTGGTGATGACGATGGCGGAAAATTTTATGAGATTCAAATGACCTCAGATAATACCTATCACTTTTTAGCCATGGTTCAGGGTAAACCTAATGCCATCATGATCTTAATTACCAGTAAAAAAACTAACCTTGGTATGGGCTGGGCGGCTGTTCGCAGCAACATGCCTGATATCGCTTCATTTTGTCCTTGATTTAAACGGTGAGTTTCAAAAAGGCTACGAATTTTTATGAATTCGTAGCCTTTTTTTGTAAACAGGAAAGGGGGTTAGATGACAATTCAATTGTGCCCACAGTGTGAGCGAGGAATGAAAGAGGATGAGCAAATATGCCCTGCCTGCGGTGCTTCTCTTGCGATTAATAAAGCAGGCGGAACATGGCTTTGCCAAATAAAAGTTTATGCCGCAACGATTATTGTTGGTCTTCTTCTCTTAGTAGTTTCTATGCCAAAGATTATCCATCACGCGATGCATACACCACCTGAGCAATGGGTGATGATAATGGCTATTGCTGGTGGTTTAGCCTTCATGGGAGGGTTTTTTGGTTTATGTGTGGCATTATTTTTTTATTATTTATGGAAAAGTAAAATGGCAGATAAGTAATAGCTACCATCATATGTATCAAGCTGTAGTTTTCAGCAATGCCAAGCATCCATTGTTGGCATGTTCCTAATGGTTGCACTTTCCTTGTTTGTTGCAGTAAAAACATTGATTTTTCAATTGTTCTGCTTAATCTACGCCACGTTTTTTATGATTGTTTGGTAGAATTCACGCGACCAAGCATTCAATGTTTTTGTGTGAAAAATTTCTTGGGGGAACAATGAATAAAGCAGAATTAATTAATCATGTAGCAACAGAGGCTGATATGAGTAAAGCCGCTGCCGCCTTGGCCGTAGATGCAGTATTAGGTGGTATTACAGGATCATTGGCTAACGGTGATGCTGTGAGCTTGGTTGGCTTTGGTGTTTTCTCTGTTGCCGAAAGAGCAGCACGCACAGCACGCAACCCTCGCACAGGTGAACCTATTGAAGTTGCTGCATCGAAGTCGCCAAAATTTAAAGCAGGAAAGTCTTTGAAAGATGCTGTTAAATAGCACTTGCTTTATTGTTTAGGCGCGATAAAGTTCGCGCCACTTTCGCTGCTTAGCAATGGTAAAAACCTTTGCTAAGTTAAAGCGAGCCAACAATCCAAAAGGTTGTTTGGGCGAATAGCTCAGCTGGGAGAGCAACGGTCTTACAAACCGTAGGTCACAGGTTCGATCCCTGTTTCGCCCACCATTGGAGTGGTAGTTCAGTTGGTTAGAATGCCGGCCTGTCACGCCGGAGGTCGCGGGTTCGAG
>CAYWFG010000034.1:0-16059 GCA_964458185.1 uncultured Zetaproteobacteria bacterium | reverse complement strand
GGTAAGTATATTGAATATCCGTTCCCACGCAGGAGCATGGGAACGAGGCTCTAATAGGGCAACCACAGGGGGTTGCCCCTACGTGCGTAATATCAGTTACTCATTAATCCAACAAAGCCTTGATGGACAAACGAATGCGTCCACTGCGATCGACTTCTAGCACTTTAACGCGCACTACTTGACCTTCTTTTAACTCATCTGATACTTTTTCAACCCGATGGGCAGCAATTTGTGAGATATGTACCAGACCATCAGTATTGCCCATTACACGAACGAAGGCACCGAAATCCATGAGTTTGACTACTTTACCTTCGTAAATTGCGCCCTCTTCAACTTCTGCGGTGATATCTTCTACGCACTTACGTGCTGCTTCGCCTGCTTCACTGGTTAAAGCAAATATTTTGACAATGCCATCATCATCAATATCAATCTTGGCACCTGTTTCTTCAACAATACCCCTGATTACTTTGCCGCCAGGGCCAATTAAATCACGGATTTTGTTTTTGTTGATCTTGATGCTAAGCATGCGTGGTGCATGCTCGGCAACACTGGCGCGTGGTGCTTCGATGCCTTTTTTCATTTCATCTAAGATATGCAATCGACCATTACGCGCTTGAGCCAAGGCTTCCTGCATGATGTCTCGGGTTAAGCCGCCGATTTTAATATCCAATTGGAAGGTGGTGATACCATCGCTGGTGCCTGCCACTTTAAAGTCCATGTCGCCCAAGTGATCTTCATCGCCCAAGATGTCTGACAATACGGCATAACCATCGCGTTCTAAAATCAAGCCCATGGCAATACCCGCCACGGCTTTTTTCACAGGAACACCCGCATCCATGAGTGCCATCGAAGCACCACAAACCGATGCCATGGATGATGAACCATTGGATTCAGTGATTTCAGAAACCACGCGAATAGCATAAGAGAATTCATCGGCAGTGGGAATCATTGGCTCTACGCCACGACGTGCCAAGCGACCATGACCAATCTCACGGCGACCAGGTGAACCCATGCGGCGAACTTCACCGACAGAATAAGGTGGGAAGTTATAATGCAGCATAAAGCGTTGTTTGCTTACGCCTTCTAAGCTTTCTTGTGTTTGCATGTCTTGGTCTGCGCCCAGCGTCACTGTTACCAAGGCTTGGGTTTCGCCACGGGTAAACAATGCCGAACCATGGGTGCGAGGCAATACGCCAATTTGTGCATCAATGGCACGAACATCAGCGGTAGAACGACCATCAATACGTGGCTTGCCATCAATAATAGCGCGACGAACGACTTGTTTTTCCAGTGATTTTACAGCGGCACTGACATCATTGGGGGAGAATGCATCATCGTTATCTTCGCTGCAAAAACGTGCGGATGCAGCGTCACGAATGGCTTCTAACTGGCTAGAGCGAGCTTGTTTATCAATCACGCCATAAGCATTGCGAACATCGCCTTCAAAAGCTTCGTTGATGGCTTGTTGTACATCAGCATTGCCTGCCAATTCAATTGCCATTTTTTCTTTGCCTGCTTGTGCAACCAACGCTTCAATAGCATCGAGTACGGGCGCATAACCTTGCTGCCCAAACATGACTGCATCAAGCATTTGTGATTCAGAAAGTTCTTGTGCTTCAGACTCTACCATCAGTACCGCATCGCGGGTTCCTGCAACGGTGAGGTCTAAGGTGGAGTCTTCCATCTGCGCGTAAGTCGGGTTAAGCACAAATTCACCATCAATCATGCCTACGCGCGAGGCAGCGATGACTTCTGTGAAAGGAATATTGGAAATTGCTAATGCTGCTGATACACCATTGATGGCAACAATATCAGGATTATTGTCTTCATCGGCAGAAATAACCGTGGCAACGACTTGAGTGTCGTAAAAATAGCCTTTGGGGAATAATGGGCGAATAGGGCGATCAATTAAACGGCTGGTTAACGTTTCTTTTTCTGAAGGGCGACCTTCACGTTTTAAAAAACCACCCAAAAAACGACCTGCAGCATAGGTTCTTTCTTGATAGTGTACGGTCAAGGGAAGAAAATCAACCCCTTGCAATGGTGTTTTGGCAGCCGTTGCAGCGACATGTACAACCACATCACCGTAACGCGCCAGTACTGAACCACCCGCTTGACGGGCTATGCGCCCTGTTTCTAGGCTGAATTCGCGACCAGCCAAAGTCGCATGACTTGTTTGAATATTAAACATATAATCCTTCTGACATTCGGGGCTTTTTAAAAAATATAAACCCCACGCATCTTGCTTGCGCTTTTCGTGTATTTATTATCAACGACGAACAATTTCCAACGGTAATCAAAACTATAAAACAAAAAAAGCGACCCAAAGGCCGCTTTTTTATAAAGCTAATTTTAGCGACGAAGACCGAGACGGTCAATCAAGTTGCGGTAACGACCAAAATCTTTATCTTTTAGATACTTCAATAGATAACGGCGACGACCAACCATTTTCAACAAACCACGACGGGAATGATGATCTTTATGATTATCTTTAAAATGATCCGTCAAACCATTGATGCGACCTGTTAATAAGGCCACCTGAACTTCTGGTGAGCCAGTATCACCCTTATGGGTTTCATACTCAGCAATAATTTCGTTTTTCTTTTCAACAGCCAGAGACATGAACTTTCCCACCTCGTTAAATACTTATCCTAAATTTCATTTCAGGACGGCGAAACATAGCGAGGTGAAAAAAATATGCAAGAAAAACAGACTGGCTTAAATTTTAAAAGCTGCTGTACTGCGCAACATCCGTTCCATAAAGAGGCGATTGTTTTACATGAAAAGCTCACATGGCAGCCATACCTTACACCCTGACGAGATTTTGCTTTTATCGCAAGACCACCCTAAAAAAGCCCGTAAATACATCAATCTGATGCATCCCGATGAGCTGGCTACGTTACTATTAAACTGCAAAGAAAACAAACGCGCATCATTACTGTTGCTTATTCCTACGGCTAAATTAGGCGACACCTTACTAGAGCTACCCGAAAGCCTACAAGAAGACATGCTCGCCACGTTTCCACCTGAGGCAGTGGGGGCTATGTTGGAGCATGTAAGCTCTGACGATGCCGCTGATTTGTTGCAGTCAGTCGATAAAAACATCAGACCCATTATTATCGCAGGACTTGAGCCTGATGAGCGGCGAGGGGTTGAGTTTTTACTGGCTTACGGTGAAGAAACAGCAGGTGGCTTGATGCAGGCGGAGTTGTTTAAGGTGCGTCATGATTGGGATATTCAACGGGTTTTAACCGTGTTGCGCCGCTGGGGACATAGCATTGAAAACCTTAATTATGTCTATGTTGTTGACCAGCAAGATGTATTTATTGGTGTGTTTACGCTGCAAACACTGTTGATGCACAAGCCCAGCACTTGCGTTGCCAACATTGCTGACCGCCGTTTCCCTCGTGCAACCCCCAAGCAAGATCAAGAAGATGTTGCTCGCATGTTTGATAAATACGAAGTGCTAGCCTTACCCGTGGTCGATGAAAATGGTATATTGATTGGTCGCATCACGGCCGATGATATTTTAGATGTGGTGCAAGAAGAGGCGACGGAAGACATGTACCGTCTTGCGGCACTTTCTGATGATGATGACTTGGCCGAGTCGGTGATGCTGACAGCTCGGCGAAGAGGGTTATGGTTGGGGGTTAATTTACTCACTGCGATTCTTGCTTCTTGGGTGGTTTCTCAATTCGCAGGTGCGATTGAGCAGATTGTAGCGTTGGCAATTTTGATGCCTATTATTGCCAGTATGGGTGGCATTGCAGGCACTCAAACATTAACGGTCATTGTTCGTGGTATTGCGTTAGGGCGGGTGACGTTCACCAATGCACGCAGGGCTTTGGTGAAAGAAGTCTTGGTTGGACTGGTGTCTGGTGTTATTTTCGCCATACTGATTGGTTGTATTGCTACGCTTTGGTTCCCTGAAAATGGGTATGTATTAGGCACAATCATGGCAACGGCAATGTTGATTAATCTTATTGTGGCAGGTTTGGCAGGGGCATTGATCCCCTTAACCTTGCAGCGCATTAATATTGATCCAGCCCTTGCCAGCGGCACTATTTTAACCACGATTACAGACGTGGTGGGTTTTTGCGCCTTTTTGGGGATGGCAACATATTTTTTGTTATGAACTTCGAGGCTATTGTAAAACTTTAATGCGATTACTCTGTGCATGTTCCTATATATTATTTACAAGTTTAAAATGCGCTGTTAAAGTCTGCCCCGTTGCTTTGACGATGGTTACAACATCGTCTTATTAAAAAGGAGGATTCCTATGAGTTCATTGTATGATACCCTGGGTGGGGATGCGGCAGTTAATGCTGCGGTTGATATTTTTTATCGTCGTGTGTTGGGCGACTCCTATGTTAAACGCTTTTTTGAAGGCGTGGACATGGAACGTCAAGCTGGTAAACAAAAAGCTTTCTTAACCATGGCTTTTGGTGGTCCTAACAATTACACTGGTAAAGACATGCGCGAAGGTCATCGTCATTTGGTGAAAAATATGGGGCTTGATGACTCACATTTTGAACATATCTTGGCTCACTTGCGTTCTACCTTGGCAGAACTGGGTGTCGGCGAAGATTTGATTAAGCAAGTGATTGATATTGCTGAAAGCACCCGTAATGACGTATTGGATAAATAAGAGGTAACCCATGCATTTTGATGCTTTTATTCCAGCTTTTTTGATTTTTATTGTTTTTGGTGTGGCGATGCCTATCGCTTTAACCACCATTGCTGATAATAGCCGTGACACACGCACCCTTTTTGAAAAACTAGGTGGTGCTGGTGCTGTTGATGCTGCTGTTGGTATTTTTTATGGTCATGTATTGAATGATGCTTATGTAAAACGTTTCTTTGAAGGCGTAGATATGGAGCGTCAGGCTGCTAAGCAAAAGGCATTTTTAACGATGGCTTTCGGTGGTCCTAACAACTACAGCGGCAAAGACATGCGTGAAGGTCATCGCCATTTGGTTGAAAAAATGGGTTTGAACGACTCACATTTTGAACATATTTTGGTTCATTTGCGTACTACATTGGCACAGCTTGGTGTTGATGAGTATTTAATCGGCGAAGTGATTGCGACTGCAAATACGACCCGTTCGGATGTTTTGAATAAATAAAAAAAGTCTGTTAGCATTTGCCAATAATTACTTTTTATGCTGATGATACAAACCAGTGGATTTTACCAATCCACTGGTTTTTTTTGGAGGAATAATGCCCATCGTACGTTACCAAGAAAAAGATTATGATTGCAAAGGTGAAGAAACATTACTGGATGAAATGATCGCCCATGGTGTTCCGCTACCGCACGGTTGCCGCAGTGGTGGCTGTCTTTCTTGTATGGTACAGGCTACTGATGGAACACCGCCTGTCGCCTCCCAGCGTGGTATTAAAGATACCAAGAAAGCACAAAATTATTTCTTAGCGTGTCAGTGTAAAGTGGATGCAGATTTAGAAATAACATTGGCTGCACCTTTGGCCATGCATACCGTAAAGGTATTAGAAACCAGTTCCTTGAACGAATCAGTAACACGCATTCGTTTAGAAAAGTCAGCAGGATTTACTTATTTCTCTGGTCAATTTATTAACATTATTCGTCAATCTGATGATCTGATGCGCAGCTACTCGCTAGCCAGCATTGCTGATGAAACATTTCTTGAGCTGCATATTAAACATGTTCCCAATGGAAAAATGAGTAGTTGGTTATGCCAAGATGTGAAAGCAGGCATGACTATTTCTTTTCAGGGTGCTACAGGCGATTGTTTTTATGTTCCCGATGATCTAGAGCAAACATTGGTATTGGCAGGTACAGGCACAGGGCTTGCACCCTTGTTTGGTATTGTTCGGGATGCTTTAGCGGCAGGGCACACGGGTGAAATTCATCTTTTTCACGCCAGTTTGGCAACGGCTGGGTTGTATTATAGGGATGAACTCCGCGCACTTGTTAAAGATCACCCTCAATTGCATTATATCCCCTGTGTTTTACATGGTGATGCGCCAGCAGGTGGCGCACAAGGTGCGATTGATGCTTTACTGGTAGAAAAGATTCCAAGTTTCGTAGGCATGCGCGTTTATTTGTGTGGTGATCCTGCCATTGTAAAATCTATGCGCGAACGCTGCTTTTGGGCGGGTGCGCCTATGCAAAAGATTTATGCGGATGCGTTTGTTTTTTCATAGGTTTTAGCAAATAATTGTCACTGTGACCGTATCAGTCCGTGGATTGCTTCACCTCGACATCAGGACCAATCAAAGTAGCAATCCAAACGGTTTCTGGGTTTGATTCTAATGCCAGCTTAAGAATCATGGTCAAAGGTATTGACAACAACATACCAACAGGGCCAAGCACCCAGCCCCAAATCAATAACGATAAAAACACCACCAGCGTTGAAAGCCCAACGCCACGCCCCATAAAACGAGGTTCAATGGCATTGCCAATAATGATATTGATCAACAGATAACCGCCGCCTACGTACAAAGCAATATCAGGGCCTAGTTGCACCAGTGCAAGCAACACGGCTGGCACAGCGGCAATAATAGAGCCAATGCTGGGAACGTAATTGAATAAAAAAGCAAGCAGACCCCACAACAAAGGGTAATCCACCCCTAGCAATGTAAGCATCAGGTACACTAACAGCCCCGTACCTAAGCTGACCCACGTTTTAATTACCAGATAACGATTAACGCTTGCTAAAAACTGTGAAAATTGTGCGGCTTTCGGTGCGTGTTCATTCATTATCGCCCATTTGTGCGGCAGTGCAATTGCCTCAAATAAGAGGAAGATAACAGCCAAAATAATAAGCAATGTATTCGCCAAGGCATTACCAAAACTGGCGAGTATTTTGCCAGCAAAACCCATTGCCATGGAAGGATCTAGCTGCTGCAATAACGCTTGCCCAGAGAGTTGCATGCCGTGATCGGATAACCAGACCAATAATGCTGCCATTTGCCCTTGCAGTCGTTCTTGGTACATGGGCATATTGCGTGAAAAGTCTGCCACCGACGAGCCTGCAAACATACCGACCAAGATGCTGGCACAAATCAACCCTGCCGTTACCGTGAAAATAGCGAGCGATGGGGGGAATCGGTGTTGCATCAAAAAATGCAATGCTGGCAAACAAATAATGGCAATAAAAACAGCCAACAACAATAAAACAAACAACGATGCCGCAGCCTTCATCCCTGCAATCAAAATAACAATCGCTGCCAGTGTGACCAAACTAAAGGATGGTTTTTCTTGTTTATTTGGTGTTAAAGACGGTTGCATGGGTTATTGCGGCGGCAGCCGTGGGTCATCAATATCAAAGGAAGTTTCCCCCGTAGCAAACATCAAATGTAAATAAGGGGTGCAGCCACCGCATTCCACGCCACATGCTGTTGCTGCTTGCGCTGCGTCAAAAGTATCGTATTGTTGTTTTAATGCTTCAAAACGAATATTGATGCATTCACAATGATCGACACGTATCTCATCATCATTCATGATTATTTTCCGTTAAACGCAATAAGCGTTGGTATAAACTATCTGCATCCAATGCCATATCGCGCAAAATTTCTAGCTGTGTTCCATGCGCGGGGAAAGAATCAGGCATGGCAGCATGCTCAAATGCCCCCTGCCAACCATGTTGCAGCAATAAAGCCGCAATAGACTGACCCACGCCGCCTTGTATCACCCCTTCTTCAACGATCATCACAGGTCGTTCTTGCTTGACATGGCGCAAGATGGCTTCTTTATCTAAGGGTTTAATAAAACGAAGGTTTAGCAAGCCGAAGTGTAAACCATGATACTCTGCCAGCCGCTCAATGGCAGCTTGGGCATCATGCAGCCGTGTGCCGATAGCAATAACAAGTCCATCATCACCATCACAGGTCAACACGGCTTTTCCTATGGGTAAAACAGACGGTGTTTTGAGCGTCATGTTTAAACCTTTTCCGCGTGGGTAACGAATGGCACAAGGCCCCTCGTTCCATGCTAAAGCCGTTGCTAACATATCAGCCAACTCTTGCTCATTGGCAGGAGCCATGCACAGCATTTCAGGTATACTGCGCATAAAAGCAATATCTAACAAGCCCGTATGTGTTGCACCATCTGCGCCCACCACACCAGCTCTATCCATACAAAAAATAACAGGCAAACGTTGAATACACACATCATGAACAATTTGATCATAAGCACGCTGCATAAAAGTCGAATAAATTGCCACCACAGGACGCATACCATCAGCAGCAAGCCCTGCGGCAAAGGTTACGGCATGTTGCTCAGCAATGCCAACATCAAAAAACCGCTCAGGGAACAGCTCGGCAAAAGCATTGAGTCCCGTACCCGTTGGCATGGCAGCGGTAATCGCAACAATACGTGGGTCTTGCGCTGCCATGGCACACAAACTATCGGAAAAAACAGACGTATACGTGGTGGTGCCACTGGGAATAGGCATGCCTTTTTGAGGATTGTAAGGCCCTAAACCATGCCAAGTTTCAGGGTCTGCTTCAGCGGGGGAATAGCCCAAGCCCTTGCGCGTTAATACATGCAAAATGACAGGGCCCGATAATTGTTGGTAGTTGCGCAACACAGGGATGAGATGTTCAAAATCATGACCATCAATAGGGCCAAGGTAGCGCACGCCTAGTTCTTCAAACAAGGTTCCTTGAACAATCATGCCCTTGACGTGTTCTTCGACCCGACGTGCTGCCTCTATAGCACCTGATGGTAAAATATCTAGCAGTTTTTTAGCCACGTCTTTTGCTGAAGTATAAGGTCTGCCTGAGATCACCCGTGATAAATAAGCCGAT
This sequence comes from uncultured Zetaproteobacteria bacterium, assembly GCA_964458185.1. Taxonomy (GTDB): domain Bacteria; phylum Pseudomonadota; class Zetaproteobacteria; order Mariprofundales; family Mariprofundaceae; genus AB-137-C09. Next base: position 7,269 of record CAYWFG010000034.1, on the reverse strand, counting down.
ACCGCGCCAACATTAGGCGAGATCGACATTTCATTATCGTTAAGAATAATCAACATGCGGTTGTTTCTTGCACCTGCATGATTCAGTGCTTCTAATGCCATGCCGCCAGAGAGTGCGCCATCACCAATGATTGCCACCACGTCGCCTTTTTTTTGCTGAAGGTCACGCGACAAGGCAAAGCCATAAGCCGCAGAAATAGAGGTGGAGGCATGACCTGCTCCAAACACATCATGCGCCGACTCACTGCGTTTGGTAAAACCCGACAGCCCACCATACTGACGAATCGTGGGCATCTGATTTAATCGCCCTGTTAACATTTTGTGTGGGTAGGCTTGGTGGGAGACATCCCAAATGATTTTATCTTGCGGTGAAGAAAACACATAATGCAAGGCAATGGTTAATTCGACCACGCCCAAACTCGCGCCCAAATGCCCCCCGATAGGGGCTAAGATTTCGATCAAATGCTCGCGCATTTCTTGTGCCAGCGTTGGCAATTGGGACGCTGCTAGTTTTTTTACATCATCGGGTGAATCAATATCAGGGAGTAAGGTCATCATGCGCGGCGACCTAAAATATAGATAGCCAGTTCTGTCAACTCATCGCCCTGTGCGCCTAATTGTTCCGCTGCATCTTTGGCTGTTTCGCACATATTGCTTGCCATGTTCTTTGCCTCGTTTAACCCCAGCAATGAAACATAGGTTGCTTTGCCTTGTGCCGCATCTTTGCCTGCGCTTTTACCCATTTCTGTCATGCTTGCCGTGGCATCAAGTATATCATCGGCAATTTGAAACAATAAACCAACAGCCGCACCATAATGAGCGCAAGCCATGCGTTGTTGTTGCGGTGCATCGGCCAACAGTGCGCCTGCCTCGCAACAAAAGCGAATCAATGCGCCTGTTTTGTGAATATGAATACGCTCAACCTCCAAGACGTTTTTCACGCCATGATGATCTGCTTGCATATCCAACACCTGACCTGCAACCATGCCTTGACTGCCAAGGGCGAGGCTAAACTTTTTCAACAGGGCGAGACGGACTTCTGCTGGAGTTATTATTTCTGTGAACAGTTCAAAGGCAAGGGTTTGCAAGGCATCCCCTGCCAATACAGCGGTAGCCTCGTTAAAACGCTTGTGACAAGCAGGCATGCCGCGCCGCCAATCATCATCATCCATGCAAGGAAGATCATCATGAATCAATGAATAGGTATGCGCGCATTCGACAGCCATTGCCGCAGCCATGATATGAGTCTCATCTTTACCACCACAAGCACGGTAACATTCAAGCAATAAGGTAGGGCGAATACGTTTCCCCCCAGCCATCAAGGCGTAACGCATCGCCGAAAATAAAGGTTCGGGTACAACCGCACAGCGACGATCTAGCATCGCCGATAAAGCATGTCCCATGGTTGTGGTATGAGCAGCAAGAAAGGAAGGTGCAATCATCAGCGTTCCTCATCAGGCGATACCAACAGCGTCTGCCCCTGATTATCGAGCACCTGTAAACGCTGATCTGCTTGGTTTAACAACATTTCACAATGACGCGACAATACCACTCCTTGCTCAAAAGCAGCCACGCTTTCTTCTAAAGGAAGCTTGCCTGATTCTAGCGTTTGTACCAAAGCGGTTAACTGTGCCAGCGCTTGTTCAAATGTTAACGACTCATCCAATGTTTCTGATGACTTTGCCACACGCATCTCCCTCTTGATCAACTAATTTAGAGAGGCAACGATTCTAGAAGGCTATTTAAGAATAGGAAGCAGGACTTATGATGGCTTTTATTAATAGATGAACTGGATGTATGGTTCAGGATGAATTTATAATCTTTTGCCGCTGGGCATGATAGCTACAAAGGGTTAGCCTTGAGCAATGGAAAAACAATGGCAGCAAGTGACGGATCATTTAAAAATAACGTTGGATCATACCAAGTATGATGCATGGATTGAACCTGTGCGAGTGTCGTTTGAGGATAATCAATTGCATGTTACTGCACCAGGGCGTTTTTTTCTTGATGGGCTAAAGCGTGATTGTGGTGAAGCATTGCGCACTGCCGTTGATGTGGTTTTGGGTGAAAAGATAGTTATTTACTATGCTATTGATGATTCGATTCAAGCGCATGCTGCGGCTGAAGTGAAGCGAGCCAAAGAAGTAAAAGTCAATACAGGCAAAGTAGATGGTAATATTGATTCACGCTTTACCTTTGCTAATTTTGTGGTGGGGTCTAGCAATGAATTTGTCTTTGCCGCCTGTCAGGCCGTCGCCGAAAAACCCAGTCAAAATTATAATCCTTTGTATGTTCATGGTGGTGTAGGGCTGGGGAAGACCCATTTGATCCATGCTATTGCCAATACTTTAATTCAAGCCAATAAATATGCCATTGCCTACCGTACGGGCGAGCGTTTCACCAATGAGTTAATAGAAGCCATCCGCACTCGAACAACGCAAGCTTTTCGTGAACGTTACCGTAAAGTTGATGTGTTGATTATTGATGATGTGCAATTTATTGAAGGAAAAACAAGTACCCAAGAAGAGTTTTTTCATACCTTTAATGCCTTGCATGAAATTCAAAAACAAATTATTTTAGTGTCCGACCGTAGCCCTCATAATATGGCACATTTAGAAGAACGCTTGCGGTCACGTTTTAACTGGGGTTTGGTCGCTGATATTCAGCCCCCCAATTTAGAGACTAGACTGGCTATCTTGCATAACAAAGCAGAATTGGCTGGCATCACGTTAGAGCGTGATGTGGCTTATTTATTAGGCTCACGTATTTCTAACAATGTACGCGAACTTGAAGGGGCATTAACCCGCTTGAATGCTTATGCCCATTTAACTAAGGAAGAAATTTCCCTTGATATGGCAAAGCATGTGCTGCGTGAGCAGTTGCGGGTGGTTGAACGTGTGATTGATGTGGATGATATTCAAAAAAAAGTAGCTGATTATTATGCCATTCAATTAAAAGACATGAAATCCAGCCGCCGCTCACGCAATATTTCCTTTCCGCGTCAAGTCGCTATGTTTTTGTGCAAAGACCTTACTCGAAAATCATTGCCTGAAATTGGTGCAGCCTTTGGCGGGCGTGATCACACCACTATATTGTATGCCTGCCGAAAAATTGATGACATGCGCAAAAGTGATGCTGAGTTTAATGATGAGGTTGAACGTTTGACGAGGGCTATTCAACCTGAATGAATGCTTAGCGACAGAGGTTAATCTAATTTCTCTTCGGATTTACCTACATATCCCCTATTGTGTGCATAAATGTCACTACTGTGATTTTAATTCTCATGTTCGCCGTGAAATTGATTGGCATGCTTGGCTGGCTGCTGTCTGTGCGGAATTAATCTATCGCGCCACAGCAAATCGCAGCGTGGCAAGTATCTTTTTTGGTGGCGGTACGCCATCGTTAGCCCCTGTGTTTGTGATTGATGGCGTTATTCAATGTATTGCACGGTTGTTTGCTATTCAATCGGGTGCAGAAATCACGATGGAAGCAAACCCTGGTACGGTTGATGCATCACGTTTTCAAGGTTATTATAATGCGGGTGTGAACCGTTTGTCGATTGGGGTGCAGAGTCTTGATGCGATTGAATTACAATGGTTGGAGCGTATTCATACACCAGCACAGGCAACGCATGCTTTTGATCTTGCCCGTCGTGTTGGTTTTGATAATATCAATATGGATCTTATGTATGGTTTGCCAGACCAGTCATTGAACCTATGGCAATCGAGTTTAAAGCAAGCTGTGATGATGCAGCCTGAGCATTTGTCGTGTTATCAACTTACTGTCGAGCCGCAAACACGGTTGGCAGCCATGCATGCGAATAACCCTGATATGGGCTTGCCAAAAGAATCGTTGGCGAGTGATTTTTTTCAATCGACCCGTGATTATTTATTTGCAAATGATTACCTTGCTTATGAAATATCTAATCATGCCAAAAAAGGTTGGCACTGCCGTCATAATGATGGGTATTGGTGTTACGATGATTACCTCGGCATAGGACCTGGCGCGGCAGGAAAAATGAACCAAGCTGATGGTGGTGTGTACCGTTACAGCAATATTCGTTCGCCAGAAAAATATATGGCAACGATGATGACGCAAAGCGATTTATTAGAGCAAGAGGAGTTTTTAACGCAAGATGAGGCGGCACGTGAGGCTTTTTGGTTGGGCTTGCGTCGTCAACAAGGCGTTGATCATGTTGCTTTTTGTGATCGTTTTGATGATTTTTTACTACAGCAGCAAAGGGATGCCTGTGATCTATGGAAAAAAAGTGGGCATTTAATGAGTGACGATCAGTCTACGCGCATTGCATCTAAGGGTTGGTTGTTGGCAGATGCCATTGCCGCAAGCGTTTTTGAGTAATACTTAAATCCCTGCGATGCGAACGGCTTTCCAATAACGATGTGACCAATAAGCATTGCTTAGTGTTGAAATGACAACCCCTTTGCTGGTCGATGCATGCAAAAACTCTTGCTTTCCTAGGTACATACCAACATGACGGGTGTTTCGTCCCGTTTTAAAGAATACTAAGTCTCCCACCTGAAGTTTATTTTTTCTCACCTTCTTGCCTACCTTTGCTTGTTTGGTGGTATTGTGGGGTAATGTGATATTGAATTTTGATTTAAATGTTGTTTGGGTGAAGCCAGAGCAGTCGATGCCCCGTTTGCTGTCGCCACCTAATTGATAGCGCGTGTGTTTCCACGCCTTGTATTGCTGAAGCAGTGCGTGCTTTACTTTGCTTGCAGGCAGTGTTTTTAGCGAGGTGATTTTTACCTGCACCTTGTTTTTTTTCATGGCTGTTTTCGCACTTTCTTTAGCGGATATACCAAGAGATGTTTTTTTGTTTGCTTGGATTACTTTGTGGGGTGATTGGAGGGTGTGGGCAAGGTTTTTGTTATTATGGCATCCTGTTAATGCAATCATGGCAGTAATAATAACCAAGGGGATGATGTGTTGATTCATGATGAAGCCTCCGTGTGTGACATGAGCGAACACTAAAAGGCTATAAACCTAGGGGATGTGATAACCCTTACGTCGTTAGTGTTAGCTGTGTCACATTATTGCTTGGTGGCCATGTTGGTCGATGGGTGTGAAGAAGGTATTCACGTAGCTTTGAAGCTTGAACGCCATGATGACGAAGTTCTTGTAATGATATACTGCTTGATTGTTTCGCAAGTCGGTTGCCATGATGATCTTTTAACAGTGGGTGATGCCAATAGATGGGGGAGGGGAGACCTAATAAAGCCTGTAGTAGGCGGTGTATCGCGGTTGTGAGCCATAAATCTGTGCCGCGAATGACATGGCTTATTTGCTGCTGGGCATCATCAATAACAACGGCAAGGTGGTAGCTGTATTGAATGTCTTTTCGACCAATGATGGGGTCTTGTGAGATGTTATCTTTAACACGATGATGATTTCCGTTGTTATCTTGCCATGTTATATTTTGTGGTACTAGCTGCCATGCTGCTTGGCAATGAAGTCGCCATGCAGGGGTATGTTGCTGTAATTTTTGTTGTCGCTCTTTTTTGGCTAGCTGTACGCAGGCTTGAGGGCAAAACCATTGGAGTGCAGGCTTGGGCGCGGTTGCGAAGTTTGCCCGTGTGCAAAAGCATGGGTAGATTACCGATAGGTTCTTGAGTTTGTCTAATGCTTTTTGGTAGTGTATTAAACGATCACTTTGAAGCAGCATCTCTTTGTTCCAATGGATTCCGAGCCACTGTAAATCATCACGAATAGCTTGTATGTAATCGGCGCGGCAGCGTGTGTGGTCGATATCTTCGATGCGCAAGTAGAGTTTTGCTTGATGCTTGCTTGCCCACTGTGCGCAAAGCAAGGCAGAAAGCGCATTGCCAACATGCAAAAAACCTGTTGGGCTGGGGGCAAAGCGCGTGGATAGCATGAGTATAAAGACTATGCTTCTTTTTGAATAGGGGTTAATAGTTCAGCCATTAGTGCTTTGTTGTGTATGCCTGTCTCCATCACAGGGGTCTCACTCATATTACAAAACAAAGTAATTTGCTGTTGTTGCTCGGCAAGGCGTTCGGCAACAATGCTTTGTAAGTATTCGTTTTTTTGATAACTATCTTGGTAATCAGCCGCTTTCCATCGCATTAGTACAACATCGGTCATAGCACGCGCTGTTGCATTGCGCTGTCCGTTGTTGCCGATGGCTATTTCGCCTGCAAGCCCCCCTGCTTTGATGATTTTAAATAAGGTTTCCGTGCCTTGGGTATCAATATTGATAGATAGCGACCCAGAACGCACTAAGTATAGATCAGTGGTTGCATCACCTTCATGAAATAGCACGCCGCCTGCGCGAACCCGAACGGCGGTCATTTGTTGGGCTACTTGTTGTCTGAATGGCGCAGGCATGACTTGGAAAAAAGTATTCAGTGCCAGTTGCCGTTCTAGCAAATGGCGACGGTATAAAGTATCAATGCTGCGCATGACGCTGTTATTGCTCTGCTGTATTTGTTTAATCAGTGTGTATTGTATTTCAATAATGCGTGTTGGCGCGCAGGCAATGAGATCGCCCGTTCGTTTTTGAATGCCGATGAATAAAGGAACTTCGCCGCAAACACTGCCTGCCCCCATTTTGCCCAGCGAGATGCGTTTTCCATTTTTAACCATCCATGCTTGCACTGCGCCTTCAGCAATAAGAAAAAGTGATTGCGCAGGTTCTCCCATACGCACCAATATGTCGCCTTTTTTAAGTTCATGCACTTGCATGTCATCAAGGAGGCTATCAAAACTGGCATCATCCAGTGCAGAAAAAATCTCACCATAGCGCATGGTATAGCAAGCTTTGTCATCATCAGATAGCATGTCTAGTAGTTCTTCAGGTTCTGCTGTTTGGGTGCGGCATTGACGAAATAAGATACGGCATGTTTCAATATCTTGAGGGCGAAGGTCACGGTAGTGCCTTAGCAATGCTGCTGCCTGCACACCAATGCCCATTTGAGCATACAACTTGGCAGCTTTAAGGTACCAGTCTGCGGCGGGTTCAGTATGATTGCTTTTTTGGTAACATCGGGCAGCCTGTAAGTAAGCGTCTATATCGTTGGGGTCTTTATTGGCAATATCGGAGAACGCTTGGGCAGCCGTTAAAAAATCACCTGTGCGTATTGCTTTTCTGGCTTTTTTTCTTGAGATCATCCGTTGCCTTCCTGTATTGCAAATAGTTTGCGCAGGATAGGTGTTTGCTTGGCTGAAGGCAAGGTGTTGACAAACGATTTCCCCTCGCTACATTTCGCCGCCCTCCGCAAGCAGCCCA
>CAYWFG010000033.1:0-16195 GCA_964458185.1 uncultured Zetaproteobacteria bacterium | reverse complement strand
GCTTCCTTTGCCAAGAAGGTCAAAACGAAGATCTATCTGTAACCCATTGATTTTACTGGCTGTTCCCTCTTAAAAGGAAAATCCAAATACACACTAGCTATATTTCAAAACGGCATATCATCATCCGTTGGAACATTGGCAAAATCAGGACTATCCGCAAAGGGGTCTGCATTTTGTACGGGCTGTTTTTTTTGTGGCAGTGTTTGTGCAGGGGGCTGGCTATTATTGTTGGCAACAGGCGCAGCAGCACCACCACCATAAGCTGGGAAACTGCCACCTTGCTGTTGTGAACCAGCCTCGCCTTGTTGTTGAGAGAAATCGCTATCACTGCGACGATCTAACATTTTCATTTCAACGGCACGTATTTTTGTAGTGTAGCGGTCTTGACCATTTTGGTCTGTCCATTTATCAGTTCTGATTGAACCTTCAATATAAACACGGCTGCCTTTTCGCAAGTATTGATTGGCAATTTCACCCAAACGTCCCCATAAATCAACACGATGCCATTCGGTACGTTCTTTCATTTGACCTGTTGAACGGTCTTTCCAACGTTCTGTTGTGGCTATTCTGATATTGCATATACAGGTTTGATCTTGGGTAAAACGGGTATCAGGATCAGCACCTAAATTTCCGATCAACATAACTTTATTTAGCATAGTATCCTCTCATCCTTCATATTTTGTATCCCATTACTAACTTCATTGATGAAAAAAATCAAAAAGAAATAGTTCCGCCGAAGGAAAGTGTTCCAAAAGGAGCATTGAAACGGCTGCTGGTACGCGAGTTGTACGCCAATGGCGCAACACCCAATAAAAAATTTGTGTTGGCTTGCCCTCGGGCATACACAGCAACACGTTGATTTAGATGGTAATACACATGAGCATTGATGCTATCTTGAGTGTTGTAATCAAGATTACCACTAATTTGTCGATAATTTTTTCGTCGTATTTGAATATGCTGCCAACCCATGCTTGCTTGCCATGAGGACGTAATATGCCATTGTGCATCAATATTAACGCCAATATGCTGTTCTTGCCATGGCTCATTTTGCGGTGAGCGTAGCGATGCGCGAACTATAGGGTCATACGAATCCATTTGTGACTGAATACGCAATTGACGGTAGTTGATACCACCATGAAAAGTCCACGCAGAAGATAGTTGCCAACGCTGTCTCAAAGCCAAACGCCATTCTTGTGACCAAGCCGATATATTGATTAAGTGCTTGCCTGCTGCGGCAATGATTTCTACATTGGGCGATAGATTGTAACGGTCAAAAAATGCATTGGGCGAGCGTTGTTGACCAATCCCCCATTCAATCACTGTTTGAGTGTTTGCTGCACTTAGCATGGTTTGTTGCCATGCCAGAGAAAAACCACGGTAATGATTGTTAATCGCTTTGGGTTGCAAGGTTCTAGATAGCTTTTGTTGCGACCAAAACACCTTGGCTCGCCATGCCCCTGTGGCAAAAGGGGCATGGTTGATCCCCAATGTCCATTGGTCAAATTGTTGCAATACGGTACTACTCTTAAAGCGACTTCGGTAGTTAAGTAGATCCATGCTTGGCGTGAATAGGTCATACCTTGTCCATAACTCTATCGCATGATCGGTAATCACGACAGGACGGTCTGTGGCAGGTGTTGCTTCGGCATAGGCAGCGATGCTCCAGCCGCATAAGCAATAAATTAAACCGCCCAAGTACCATTTCATTGAATCGTAATCGTACCTTGAATAGCTCGCGTGCTGGTGTTTAGTCCTACATCAAACAAGCGATCTATTCCCGTAGCGGTAGCATTTTCATGCCCTAAATTAATTCTATTAAAGCCGAATTGATAATTAAATACACCCGCTGTCGCAAAAATATTCATGCTGGCAATACTATTGTTGGCAATGGTTCGTAATAATCCATTCATATCTATGCTAACAATCCCTTGCACACTGGTGCTGATTAAATTTGCTGCTACGTTTGTTGATGTACCATTAATAATTGTTCCTGCGGCTGATGTTCCCGTATATGTTAATACTGCGTTCGCTGGAACACTGATGCTTACCTGCCCCGTTGCTGTGGTGGTGATTGAAACGGGGGTGATCACACCAATCGCCACTCGCGTGCCAGCGGGTTCACGAATATCAAAGTGAAAGGCTGGAGCATAAGCCTTCGCGCCATTGCCTGTATAATCACGAAACTGAAAACTAATGTTTAAGGGGTTGGCAGCAAGTGCAGTCACTGCCGTTGCTGCACCATAAACATCTACCGAGGATGTTATATTATTTACGGTGAAAATATTGGTGTTCATGGCAAAACCATAGAGATTGATTTGTGGCAGCACCAACACATTCAGGTTGCCTATGACAGTCGGGTCTTGTGAAGGATTAATCGCAGGGTCAACCTGCGCTTGAATCGCGTATGTTTGACCGACTGCGGCTTGTGTGTTGGGCGCTGTCCAAGTAACACTTGCACCATTTGCCGTAGGCGTTCCCAGTGTTCCACCACCGATCACAGTCCAGCGCAAGGGCGATGTCGTCGGAGGTAATGCACCTGCGACAAAACCATTAAAAGTAATGGTTCCACCTTGCGAAGTTTGCGTGCCACTGCTGGTAATGGTCACGGCAAGATTAATTTTAATGGGAATGTTAACTGTTTGGCCTGTTAAGTTATAAGTAATACTTGTACCCTTATAAATAACTTTACCAAAGCCACCCGCAGCATCGTAAGCAAGCAATCGAAAGGTAACACCTTGCCCATTGGGTACATTAATGGTCACACTGTTTTGGGGTAGCGTGGCAACAACAGGGCCTGCAATAATTTGCCCAGCCCGCAAAGCAGTAACACTAAAAGAACGGACGTTCGCAGGAATTGTGCCAGCGGCTGCCAATGCGCCGACAACAACACCATTGCCCCCCAAACCTATAGTAACGGAACTCATCCCTGCGACACCGCTGGGGTTAGTATTACCTCCGCAGCCAGCAAGGCTGCCCAAAGAAAAACAATAAAAGCCTATCAATAACAACGTTACAGTACGTTTCACCATGCCAAAACCCCTTTTTTGTTAGACCTCAATAGAAACCATCAACGAAGAAAATTATTTTAAGAAATGCATTATATACGCTTATTTAATGGAACATAGGGACGATTCACTGCACCAACATATATTTGTCTAGGGCGATAAATTCTAGTTTCCGACAAACTTTCTTTCCAGTGAGCAAGCCACCCCACAACGCGAGCAATGGCAAAAATAGGGGTGAATAAATCCGTTGAAATGCCCATTTTTCGGTAAACAATGCCAGAGTAAAAATCAACATTCGGGCAAATGCCTTTTGCACCTAAAGTACCCAATGATAATTCTTCAATACGCCGTGCAATAGCATAGGTGGAATCTTCGCCCATTTCTTGGGTTAGATCGTGGTACAATTGTTGCAATAATACGGCGCGGGGATCTTTTGTTTTATAAATCCGATGCCCTAAACCAGGGATTTTTTCACGTTTCGATAATTTGTTATTCAAATAGGATTCTACTTGATCAACATGCCCAATATCATCCAGCATTTTCAGTACATCTTCGTTTGCACCGCCATGCAAAGGTCCTGATAATGCACCAATCGCAGCACTGATACAGGTATAAGGGTCTGCCATCGTTGAGGCTGTTACCATCGTTGAAAAAGTGCTGGCATTAATCGTGTGTTCAGCATGGACAATCAGGGCGACATCCATGATTCGTGTCATTAAAGGGGTCGGTTCATTTCCCGATAACATGTATAAAAAATTACCCGCTTGGCTTAAGTCATCACGCGGAGCAATAGGGTCATCACCCAAACGCATGCGCGCATGGGCAGTAACCAAGGTGGGTAATTTTCCAATCAGGCGAAAACAAGCATCTTGTATTTGCGCTGTCGTCAAAGGGTCGGAACTTAATGTGCGTTGCAAAGGGTAAAACATCCCCAATACAGCAATGCATGCCTGCAATGCATCCATAGGATGCGCCGACTCAGGGAAGCTTTTCATGATATCACGGACGCGAAATTTGATGCGACGATGATTGTTTAAACCGTTTTTAAATGCCTGTAAGGTTTCAGTATTGGGTAGTTCACCATCAAGCAATAGCACCATGGTTTCTTCAAAACTTGATTCGCTAGCTAATGCTTCAATATCAATGCCACGGTATTCTAATCGACCAACAGTTCCGTCCACCCGTGAGATAGCGGACTCTGCAACGGGGATGCCATCTAAGCCAGGTGAATAACATAAGTTTTGGGGGGGTGTATTGCTTGGCATAGAACCTCTTACATTTTAGTAGAAAATATTTTGAACATTAGTCATATTCATCATCCTTCGCAACTTGTCGAAGTTCGATGTCATGATTTATTTGCCATAATGTTGCTTCACTTGGTTGAGCAACTTGCTCGCTAACAGGCAGCCGAACCAAACGAAGTAATGCCTGAATCATCCAAGAGCGACGGCTTGATATACTTTCAAATGTTTCTTGGCTTAGGCGCAATAAACGCACTGGGGTAATGGCAACAATACGGCATGAACTTTCGTAACCGCGTAATAGACCACCTAAATGGACAAAACTTCCAGGCAGGACGCTTGCTAATAATGCGCCTTCTTCAGGATCTCCATCATTTTTCTCACTGTTTTCTACCGTTTCATGCAACAAAAAAAGACAGCCTTCTTGCAATAAATAAGCTGCAGGATGCTCTTCGTTGCGACGCATTAAGCATTCACCCACCTGTTGTTCTATAGGTTCAAATAAATGGCTGATGCGGATTCGGTCAATATCGTTGACACGTTGAAAAATAGGATGGCTTGTTAAAATAGGCGCAACCCAATATTCACGCATTAAATGTTCCATGGCGATATCAAAATCAATACTTTTTTGACGCAAGTAAGTAATTCGGTCAAGGGGAACAGATAATAAACATGCATTGCTTTTTGCTGTTACGGTGAATTCACGCCGTTGCAGGGTGAAAATAGATGATTCTTCTAGGAGTTTAGAGCTACCATCTTCATCAGTCGAAATGATCGCATGCTTGCGGGACTCTTTGCTTTGTAACAATGTGCCACTGACTAAGATCCATAGAGCTTTGGCAACATCACCTTCCTGAAAAAGGGTCTTTCCTGTTGCTAATGTTTTTCCAATACCCATGTGTTGCAATTGCCGCATAAGACGTGCGCGATCAGCACGAGCTAACGCCTCAAAATCAATAGCGGAAGTCATTTCTTTGGGTCTTCTCAAGCGTTCTAAGATAACTTGTAACGAGGCTGCCGTGCCTTGTTCATTTTTTTCATTGTAATAAGTAATGATTTCATCATACAAAAAACAGGCATCGTTGATATACCCTGCTTTCTCTGAACACCAAGCAAGGCGAAATTTATAATCAATATTGCCCAATTGATCGTGTTCAAGAATATCACGGTACAATGCACAAGCTTCAGCATAATCTTTGTTGCTGATAGCCTTGCGAGCATTTTTGAGAAGTGTGTGCATTAGCTCCTCTCACCCATAGGGTGGGCTTGATTAACAAATTCATGCAAGCGAACACGGCTAACATGGGTAACATGGGTAAAAATTTTAATCGTAGAAATACTACAATGCCCTAACAGTCGTTGTAGGGCGCGTAATTCAGCACCGTGATCAGTGCGTGCCTTTAACCATTGCATCAAATCTGTGCGGTAGGCTATAAATGTTTGTAATGACCAACCACGCAACATATCAAGACGTTGTAATTGTCCTTCGATTTCAGCATCGGATAATGGTTGTGCATGATGATTCATATCAATTCGTTACTGTGCTCGCCTTTATGAAATATTTATTTGGCAAAAGGACGAATGCGGTTAATCATAGGGTGACCACCACGGATATGCAAAATAACTGCTAAAACATGCAAGGCAATCAATGCCTCAACTAAGCCTACAATCATTTCATGAGCTTCACCAACCAAGTGAATAATTGCCGTTTGAGAGCCGTGTTCATTCCAACCAAAAAATAATGCAACACCTGTCACCGCCATGCCTAGCACGGTAAGCAGCATCAAGCCATGGACACTACGGGCAACGCTTTCACCATCTTCAGGTGCAGCAAGCTTGCCTTTTTTCCAACCAGAGGCTTGCGCTTTTACTTCGCTTTGCAGTTGTCCGCGTCCTTCTTGGGTCAACCAAGGAAATAGGTTTCGCCAGTTTGCACCAGGGATCATGCTAAAAGCCAGCATCAAGCGAGCCACAATCAGAAAAGCAATAGTGATTCCTAAAAACTCATGCACTTCAAACATCCATGACTCTTCTTCATTAGCATTTGATGCATGGTCTTCATGGGCAACAGCAGTATTGATCAGATGCAGAGAAGATATCTCACCTTCGACACTGTGTTTACCCGGCACATCCATCAATTCACCAATAGCAATTTGACCGAGCATACACAATGCCAACAAACTATGTAAAATTCGAACAGGATTACCATAACTCATAATGATTTAGACACCTTTATGAACGTATAAGCCTCTGGTTATGTCACCAATGCTTACCATTCCTACCAATTTACCTGCATCACATACAGGAATACGCCGAAGATTTTTTAGCCCCATAAAAGATGCCGCTTTTAAAATAAGATCATCAGAAGATACACTCATAGGGTTAGGTGTCATGGCTTCTTTTACTTTCATACCCAGCACACGTTTATAATTATCTTCCATTTCTTCAAAGTCACGAGAGTGAACAGAATCGTGTACATATTCACCAAAATTGGGGTAAAGTGGTAGCATGGTATCTCGAATAGTAATGATACCAACGAGTTTTTCTTCATCATCAACAACGGGAATCGAACCGCAACGACGCATCAGCATTTTTTCAATGACTGAACGTAAGCGATCATTCTCACCACAGGTTTCTAATCCACGGCTCATTACGTCTGAAACTTTCATCTGTACTTCCTCCTTGCATGGAAGGGCAAAGCTAACGTGTTGTAAAGGACTTGTCAGTCCTATTTTTGGGATTTACACTATCAAAGCTTAAATGATTATCGCTAACAAATTTTTTTTAATGCTTCAATCAACACCGCGAGTACATACACTACAATGATTGACCCTCCCCCATTAATAAGAAGGTGCAAGACGGCTTTCCTTTTAAGACGGGACAACAAGACGACAGCTACCCTTCAACACCCTGTGGGCGATCAAGCAACCTCTTCAACGCTGCTCTGGGTGACAATTCATCGTTCAGCACTTTTTGTACCGCATCTGCAATGGGCATATCAATCACCAGTGTGCTTGCTAATTGACACACGGCATGGGTGGTGCGTTCGCCTTCTACGACTTGACCGATTTGCTGCCGTGCGGCGGTGATGCCTACACCAGTGGCTAATGCCATGCCAAAGCGACGATTGCGCGATAAACTCCCCGTGCAGGTTAACACCAAATCACCCAGACCAGACAAACCAGCCAGCGTTTCAGCGCGTGCGCCGCACGCCAGTGCCAGCCTGCTTATTTCGGCAATGCCGCGTGTTACCAAGGCTGCGGTGGCGTTATGCCCCAGATTCATGCCTTCGGCGAGACCTGCGGCAATGGCAATGATGTTTTTTAGGCTGCCGCCCATGGCAACGCCTGCCAGATCGGTACTGTGATAGATGCGAAAGTTACTATCATTAAAAAATGACGCAGCAAAATCAGCGGTAGCTAAGTCATGGGCTGCCATGGTTAACGCTGTCGGCATGCCGCGAGCGACTTCTAGCGCGAAGGAAGGCCCTGATAATAATGCAGTGCGTTCTCGCCCCAGCCTGCGGATGAATAATTCATCCATGCGTTCCATCGAATCAGGGGAAAGCCCTTTGCAGGTGGCAATCACCAAGCGTTGATCCGATTGCAAGCGAATAAGAAATGACTCTGCCACCGCACAAGGAACCGACAATACAATCACTGCCGCTGATGCCAAGGCTTGATCCCACTGTGCCGTGGCAGAGATACTTGGTGGCAAGGGAATATCGGGCAAATAAGCATGGTTCTCACCGCGTTGCTGTATGCTGGCAGCTTGTGCTTCGGTGCGCGTTAGCAGCGAAACGGATCGCCCGTGGCGGGCTAGCACCATTGCCAGTGCTGTCCCCCACGAGCCTGCGCCCAGTACGGCTACTTTATCCATGACGGGTAATGGTTTGAATTGCTTGTGCTAGAGTGACACGTTGTTGCCCACCATCTGCCATATTTTTACACATCACCGTATCAGTGGTTAATTCGTCTTCACCAATGATAATGCAAAAAGGAGTTTGCTCACGGTCTGCTATTTTCATTTGCCGCTTCATCGTTCCTCCGCCGCCATGAATGGTAGCAATACCTGCTTGGCGCAAGGCATCGGCATAACGCATCGAAGTAAGCAACAGATCATCATTGCCCATTGCCACCATGGTTACCTGTGGTTTTGCAGGTGCGCGCTGGGGCAATAGCAAGGCTAATCGCTCTACCCCAGCGGCAAAACCAATGGCTGGTGTGGCAGGACCACCCAACGACTCAACCAAACCATCATAACGTCCACCCGCGAGTACCGTGCCTTGCGCGCCCAATTGATCGCTGATGATTTCAAAGGCTGTGCGGTTGTAATAATCCAGCCCGCGAACAATACGGGCGTTGATACGGTAGGGAATAGCCAGCGTGGTTAAGCCTGCTTGCAAACCTTGCCAATGGCTATCACAATCATGGCATAAATGATCAATCATTTCAGGCACGTCATGCAAGCATGCTTGGCAGGCTGCCACCTTACAATCCAGCACCCGCATGGGGTTGCTGTCGATTCGTTGGATGCATGTGGGGCATAAGTTTGACGTGTGTGTACGCAAAAATGCCACCAAGGTTTCACGGTAGGTAGGGCGGCATGCGGGGCAGCCCAACGAATTAACCTCTAAGGTAAGTTGCTGCAAGCCCAATTCATGCACTAACTGCCAGCCCATTGCCAAGACTTCAGCATCGGCAAGCGGGCCTGTTGCACCGAAAAATTCTGCGCCAATTTGTTGGAACTGCCGCAACCGCCCTTTTTGTGGGCGTTCACGGCGAAACATTGCCCCCATATAAAACCAACGCTGCATACCCGAACGGGTTAACCCTGCTTGCAAATAGGCACGCACCGCACCCGCTGTACCTTCAGGGCGCAAACAAAGATGATCATCCCCTTGGTCAACAAAGTGATACATTTCTTTGGCAACAATATCAGTAACTTCGCCAATCGAACGCACAAATAAATCGGCAGGCTCTAAAATAGGCAATCTTACTTCATCAAAGGCATAGCGAGAAAACACCGAACGGGCAACAGATTCCACCTGTTGCCACTGGCAGACTGTTTCAGGCAAGCCATCGTGAATGCCGCGAATGCTTTGTAGTTTTTTTACAATGGTTTTTTTTGTCATTCTGCGAACTATGAAGCAAAAAGAACGTGTTGAAAATAGATGGTTGGTAGTTGTCAGTGATGATGATAATGCTTAGCATTGACTAATATACACAGCAAAGGAGATTCTTATGCGGCAGTTTTTTGTATGGTTTATCACAGCCATATTATTGGCAAGTTGTGCCACGCAACAGCAAACACGTTCCGTTGCCACAGGTGCGGCAGTGGGCGCAGCTGCGGGTGCTGCGATAGGGTCACAGAGCAATCGAACGTCGGAGGGTGCGATCATTGGTGGTGTTCTTGGTGCGGCGGCGGGCATGATTTTAACCGATCCTTCGGTGGCGGGTGGCAATTATAACAATGCCAATCAACGTCGATCAAGCAAGCAACGGTACAACAAACAATACCGTGAAGATGATGGTGAAGACGAGCATGATTATGAGGACGATGACTAATGAGTAATAATCGTATTGGCGCAATTATCGCGGTTGCTTCAGGTAAAGGCGGGGTAGGAAAATCTACCACAGCAGTCAATTTAGCCGTTGCCTTAGCGCAATCAGGCAGCCAAGTTGGCTTGCTAGATGCTGATATCTATGGCCCCTCTATTCCACGGATGCTCGGTTTAGCTGACCAACAACCCCGTATTGATGCTGAATCAAAAAAAATCTACCCGCTGCTTGCCCACGGTGTGCAATGCATGTCGATGGGTTTTTTGGTGCCAGAAACAGAAGCAATGATTTGGCGAGGGCCGATGGTGGCAGGGGCATTATCGCAACTGTTATCTGATGTTAGCTGGGGTACACTGGACGTGCTGGTGGTCGATATGCCCCCCGGTACGGGCGATGCCCAGCTTACACTATCGCAAAAAGCTGATTTGGCAGGGGCTATCATGGTCACTACACCTCAAGATATTGCCCTGCTCGATTGCCAAAAAGGCATTCAAATGTTCCGTAAGGTCAACGTGCCTATTTTGGGCATGGTTGAAAACATGAGTCAATTTATCTGCCCGCATTGTGGCGGTGAATCGGCTATTTTTGCCGAAGGTGGTGCAGCGCGATTGGCAGCGACATGCAATAGCGATGTGTTGGCACAGATTCCGTTAAGCATGACTATTCGCCAACACGGCGATGATGGCACACCGATCGTTGCCGCTGAACCATCATCACCCCAAGCGGCTGCCTATATAGATTTGGCAGCAACGGTGTTGGCACGTTTGCAGGCATTAGAGAAACGAAAAATAACCATTCCAGTGATGAAGGGGTAAATGTGCGTTTTATTGATGAAGTGAAATTAGATGTCCGAGCGGGGCATGGTGGTGCAGGCAGTAAATCGTTCCGCCGTGAAAAATACATCCCCCGAGGCGGGCCTGATGGTGGCAACGGTGGTCGAGGTGGGCATGTGGTATTGGTCGCTAGCCGAGACCGCAATACGTTGCAAGAACTCTATTTGCGCAAACATCTCTACGCCGAAAAGGGGCAAGGCGGCATGGGAAAAAATCGCCATGGTCGTGATGGTGCAGATATTTGTGTGCAAGTCCCTGTGGGAACGGTGGTGCGCGATGAAGAAGGGCATGTATTGTGTGACCTTACCCATGACGGCGAACGTGTTTTTTTAGCCAAAGGTGGACGTGGCGGACTCGGTAACAGCAATTTTGCTACCAGTACCAACCGTGCACCGCGTTATGCGCAAACAGGAATCGCGGGTAAAGAAGGGCTGCGTTATCTAGAGCTTAAGTCGATGGCGGATGTTGGTTTATTGGGTTTACCCAACGCAGGGAAATCAACACTTATCTCACGGGTTTCTAATGCGCGCCCGAAGGTTGCAGATTACCCTTTTACCACCATGGCTCCTGCTTTGGGGCAGGTTTTTACCGACGATGATGAAAGTTTTGCCATGGCAGATATCCCCGGCATTATCGCTGGCGCACATGAAGGTCGCGGCTTGGGTGATCGCTTTTTACGGCATATCGAACGCACAGGCTTATTGCTACACCTTGTTGATGTCGCCTCCCCTGATGGTCGAGAAGTGTTGGATCAAATTGAAGAAATCGAACAAGAACTGGCAGGCTCTCATGCTGATTTGATGCAAAAAAGTCGTTTTTTGGTACTCAATAAAATTGATGCCGTTGATGACGATGATTGCGCCGCACTGCAAGCTGCTTTGGTGGGGCGTGGTTTGCCTGTGTTTGCTATTTCTGCGGTGACAGGGGCAGGGGTTGCTGCATTATTGCATGCTATTTGGCGGCATGTGAAAGCAGCACGCCAACATGTTCGTGAGCAACAGGCTGTGAATGATCCAACAACGTAATGATTTACACCAAACCCGTCGTTTGGTGCTTAAAATTGGTAGCTCTTTGCTGGCAGACCCTGAGCAAGGGATCAATACAACCATGATAAAACGAATCGTGCAGCACGTCACTGCCTTGCAGCAACAGAGTATTGAAGTGTGCTTGGTGTCATCAGGCTCTGTGGCTTTGGGGCGTGTCGCATTGGCAGCGCAAGATGCTTCATGGCTCACACGAACCTTGCGCGTACACGAAAAACAAGCAGCAGCAGCAGTGGGGCAGCCTGCATTGATGCATGCCTACCACCAAGCGTTTGCCGATGCGGGTTTGAGTGTTGCCCAAATGCTGTTGACCCGCGATGATCTTCGCCACCCTCGCCGTTACCTTAATGCCAGCAATACAGCCGAGACTTTATTTTCTGCTGGAGTCATTCCTATCGTCAACGAAAACGATACTGTGGTGGTTGAAGAAATAAAATTCGGCGATAACGATGCACTAGCCGCCTTGGTCGGGCGGGTGATTGAGGCAGATTTGGTGGTGCTGGCAACCGATGTTGATGGTCTTTACGATGCCAATCCCAATACAGCCCCTGATGCCAAACGTATTACTGAAGTTCACCATATTGATGGCAATATTCATGCGATGGCACAAGGTGCTGGCTCATCGTTTGGTACAGGGGGCATGCAAAGCAAGGTACAAGCTGCTGCTATTGCAACCCGTGCAGGTATTGCCTTGGCCATTATTGCAGGCGAGCGCGATCATGCTGTGGTTGATTTGCTTCAAGGGCATGACCTTGGCACATTATTTTGCTGCAACAATGACCGCCATAGCCGTCGCCAACATTGGATTGCGGAATTGTTAGAACCCAAGGGCGAAGTGTATATTGATGCAGGCGCAGCAACAGCGATTGATCAACAAGGTGCCAGCTTATTGCCCATTGGTTTACATCGTATTTCAGGAACCTTTGATAAAGGTGAGTGCATTACCGTCTACAACCCCAACAACAAGCCCATCGCCAAAGGTTTAAGTAATTATAACAGCCGTGAAATGGCAATGATCTGTGGGTTAAACAGCAATAAAATCGAACAACGCATTGGTTATATGGATTATGTATCGGTTATTCACCGTGATAATTTGGTAATGTTAAGAGATGCATAAACGATGAACCATGAACATTGTATGCAACAAGCTTTGCAACAAGCAGCCTTGGCAGCTTCGCTAGGGGAAGTGCCTGTGGGGGCTGTGTTGTGCATGCCTGATGGCGCGTGTTTTGCAGCTCACAATGCACCGCTATCACGCCATGATGCCAGTGCGCATGCCGAAGTGCGGGTGATTCAACAGGCTTGCCAATCGACCAAGAACTACCGACTTAACGGCGCGCTATTGTATGTCACGCTTGAGCCATGCTTGATGTGTGCAGGCTTAATGATTCATGCCCGCATTGATACCCTAGTCTATGCGGCATCAGACCCTAAAACAGGGGCCGTCAGCAGCCTTTATCAAGTATTGCATGATGCGCGCTTGAATCATCAAGTAAAGGTAATTGATGGCATATTGGCAGATGCATCGTCGGCGATGTTAAAAGACTTTTTTCGCGCGCGACGCAAAAAACAATGATGAACACAGTGCTTATTTCACCTGAATCGCGGTTAAGGCAATAGTATACACAATATCTTCCACCGATGAGCCACGAGATAAATCGTTCACAGGTTTACGCAGCCCTTGCAACATCGGTCCGATACTGACCACATTGGCACTGCGCTGTACTGCTTTGTACGTTGTATTGCCTGTATTTAAATCGGGAAACACAAAAACATTCGTTTTGCCTGCCACCAAACTTTTCGGTGCTTTGCTTTTGCCCACAGAAAGAATCGCAGCAGCATCGTATTGCAAAGGACCATCGACCAATAAATCAGCACGCTGTTGATGCACCATTTGGGTTGCTTGGCGAACTTTATCAACATCTTGCCCCTGCCCTGATTCGCCAGTGCTGTAACTGATCATGGCAACACGAGGATCAATGCCAAATTGTTTTGCCGAATCGGCACTTTGTATCGCAATATCTGCCAGCGCAGCAGCATCAGGGTCGGGGTTGATGGCACAATCACCATAAACCACCACTTGATCGGGTAAACACATAAAAAAGATCGATGAAACCAAGCTGGCTGATTCACTGGTGCCAATTAATTGAAACGCAGGGCGTACTGTATTTGCCGTGCTGTGCAATGCCCCTGAAACCAGACCATCAACATCACCCATGGCAAGCATCATGGTTGCTAATACCACCCTACCCTGCAACTGATCTTTGGCAATGGTACGGGTCATGCCTTTATGTTGACGCAGTTTCACCATCGCATCAATATAACGTGGTGCAATATCCATGGGATTGATGATACATTGATCATCCAGCGTAATGCCTTGTGCCGATGCAACCCGTTGAATGCTGGCAGGATCACCCAGCAGTAAGCAATCAGCAATACCACGTTGCTGACATTGATAAGCTGCCATAATCGTCCGTGGTTCATCACCTTCAGGTAATACAATCCGTCGTTGCACGCGCCTTGCTTGCTCAATAAGTTGATAACGAAATGCCGCAGGCGACAAGCGAGGCTGTCGTTTGTTAGCGCAGCGTTGACGCAGCCAATCAGCATCAAGGTGATCGGCAACATGATCCATCGCTTGATTGATTAAATGAACATCATCAATTGCCACTTCAGCAGGCATATTAACCAATGTTGCTGCCGTTTGAAATGATGTGCCAGAGACCAGCAGCAATGGAATCCCAGTTTGCAACGCTTGTTCACACAATGCCATGATACGGGCATTCGGACGCAGCCCCCCTGTTAATAAAATCCCTGCCAATTGCACACCATTCAATGCAGACATGCATGCCGCGACAAACACATCATCACGATCACCAGGGAAAATCAACAAGGTATGGGGTTGATGCACACTCAATGTATTGACCAATGTTCGTGCGCATAACTCCATGCGATGCACACGCCGCTCTTGCAAGCAGCCTGCATGCAAAACTTTTGCATCAAGGTAATGGGCAATGTCACACATGCGTAATGCGGTCAGTGGATGCTGCCAAGGAATACAGCCCATAAAATAAAAAGGCTTTTGCCGCATTTTTTCACACATCGGATGGAGGCTAGGGGCTTCGCTAGCGGGGGTTGCTATGGTATTAGATTGCAAACCGTCGGCTTCTAACAAAGCAGGTTGGGTATCGCTTGGCATCCCTACTTTATTAAGAATCGTAGCAATCAATGCCGTGCCACCATCTGCGGTAAAAGCATTGGCAGCAATATCAATGTATTCTTCCAAATCGGGTTCAGGTTTGCCCACAAGAATTACTTCTGCATCCAAAGCCTTGGCAATGGCAACATTCAATCGCGTTGCATAACCTGCATGACCATCAGCCACCAAACCTTCAACCACCACCACATCGGTATGTAACGTGCTTTGTTGGTACAAGGCAACGACTTCTTCCATTAATAATCCTATCGAACCTGCACCAAGCAATGATTCTGCTCGCCGCAAACTGATAGGGCGTACTGGCTCAATATTGCTTAATTGTTCAATAAAGTGGGTAGAACGCTCTGCGCCGTGATCGCCATCGTGTAATTGCGCAAAGGGTTTATAAAACCCCGTGCGAATACCAAGACGATCTAAGGTGCGAACCAAGCCTAAACTTACCGTCGTTAACCCTGCACCTGCACCTGTTGATACAAGTAAGAAAGCATGACTCATGCGTGACCTCTATGCCATTATGGTGGCTATTTTTCGATTAAAAAGATAAATTCACGATTTGGTTCTTGAACATCCCTTAACCATTCATTTGTCCATCTCATGCTTGCCATAACATTCTTTTTATGGTCAAGTTTGATGGTTTTAATAAGCTTGCCATGCTGTGATAATACATCATTTAATTGTTCCGATGTTGCTCGACCACCTGAACTGTAAGAAAGGGCAATATAATGTGCATCAGCATTTTTTATGAGCTTATCTATTGCATTAACAGCAATATACCCCCCACTATCATCTTTTCTAAATTCTTCAAACACAGATGAAGCCAATACATCCGAACTATCTTTTCTACGTAAAGATTTACCAAACAATGCTGGTTTGTCATTTTTTATGATTGATGTCCATATATGATAATAAGATGCATACCTAACTCTTGATGGCGGCATTTTTTCATTATTGGATCCATAAGGTGGGTCAAAGTACATAAAGTCTGTTTTTATACCCTCAATAACATCAAATATATCACCTTTAATCACAGTATGACTTTGTTCATGTAAAAACAAATCGGGAACTTTAAGTAAAAGCGGATGGTAGGAGCGAGGCGACCATGTTTTTAAGTATGAGGTAAAATGACCTAATGTACTATCCACTTTATCTAAGCCGATCAACAATGATGTTAAAGCTACATGTTTTTCTGTTTCAGAAAGCTTCATCGCGTCTATTTCATCACGAATAGCATCCAATTTTCGGCTTCCCTTTTAAGACGGGACAAAACAAATGACTAACTGCTCGCAATTGTGTAT
>CAYWFG010000032.1:8861-17619 GCA_964458185.1 uncultured Zetaproteobacteria bacterium | reverse complement strand
GAAAAGGCTGTAACCCATTGGTTTTATTGGCTGTCCCGTCTTAAAAGGGAAGCCTTTATTTGTATTAATGCAGCGCTGTGAAAATACGTTCTGCTAAGGTTGTTGAAACACCATCTGCTTGTGCTAGTTGTTCTCGACTGGCTTCTTTTACACCTTTGATGCCGCCAAAATGTTTCAACAATACTTTGCGTTTTTCTTTGCCTATGCCTGCTATTTTATCCAATTCTGATTGAAACATCTTTTTCTTTTTTCGCTTGCGCATGTATTCACCCGCAAAGCGATGAGCTTCATCGCGGATGCGTGCCAGTAATAGCAGCGCTGGATCATGCCTGCCAGATTTTAATGCGATAGGCTGACCATTATCATCTTGTTGCCATGCCAGCCATAACACTTCATCACCGACTTTTCTGCTCTCTCCTTTTGCCATGCCCAGCAAACGAATAGATACTTGAGGAAAGCCTTTGGCAACATCACAGGCGATTTTTAATTGCCCTTTGCCACCATCAACAATCATGATATCGGGGGTGACAATACGCCCTTCATTCATCGCGGTAAAAAAACGCTGCAATACATGGTTCATAGCAGCATAATCATCGGCAGGCGGTACGCCATTTAAGGCATAACGACGGTAAAGGTCTTTTTCGGCACCTTGCCAGCCACCATAAACAATAGCAGCCACCATTTGCTCTCCGCCAAGATGGGCATTATCAACGGCTGCAATCCGCTTGGGTGTGCTTGTTAGCCTAAGCAATGTTGCCACGGCATCAAAAGCAGGGCGTTGATTCAATGTCTTGTGGCTGACTTGTGCATGGGCTGAGGTCAATACTTGTGCCAACCACTGCGCCTTCCCTCCACGGCGAGGGTGTGATACTAGCACACCAACAGCGGGATGAATCACTCGCAATATGCGTGTCAATGATTGCAATAAAACATCATCTTGGGGGATATAGATTTCCGCAGGTGGTACGGTTTTGCAATAACGCGCAAGCAATAGGCTTTGTAATATTTCGTCATCATCTGCACCCACCGCTTGCTTAGCTGGCACATGATGCACCCCTAAATCACGACCAGCACGACGTACACCAATGGCAATAACCACTGATTCTGGTCGTCGCACAATATGGATAGCATCGGCATCATCAGGTAGGCCATGATCATGACTACCACCTAAAATACGGCGTAAGTCACGAATACGGTCACGCAGTATTGCTGCACGTTCAAATGCCATGCGAGCAGATGCAGCTTGCATCTCATCTTGCCAAGATTGTAATACCGCTTCATCATGCCCTTGTAACACCATCCGCACGCCGTTAATTTGTTCGCTGTATTCATCGACCGACACAATACCACAACAAGGCGCGCTGCATCGCCCAATTTGATGCTGCATGCAAGGGCGCGAACGATGATTAAACGTATTATTATCACAATCACGCAACTGAAATACGCTGTGCAACACATGAAGTGTGTCGTGTACTGCGCCAGAATGGGGGAATGGCCCGAAGTATTCACCTGCCGTGCTGCGCGTTCCTCGATGTTGTCGCAAGCGGGGGAATGTTTCATCGGTGAGTAGAATATACGGGTAGCTTTTGGAGTCTTTGAGCAATACATTGTAACGTGGTTTTAATTGTTTGATGAGGTTGTGTTCTAAAATCAAGGCATCAGCTTCTGATCGGGTAATATTGCATTCAATATCACGCACCAATACCACCATCGCTTGAATACGCGGAGAGTCTGGTTTTCGCTGAAAATAACTTGCCACACGCTTGAATAAATTTCGTGCTTTGCCCACATACAACACTTGACGCTGAGCATCCAACATACGGTAAATCCCCGGCTCTTTTGCCAAAGAACTTAAGTCAATAGGTGCTTGAATCCACATAGATCATCGGTTGCGGTGCTGTTTGAGCATATTAAGTCGCTGCCAAAAAATTGGATGAAAAACCTCTACCACCAAGGCTTGAATATCAGATTCAGAACGCAAAACCGAACGCCTTGCCCAATAACCCTGCCATGGATGTTCGCCTGTGATCTGCGTAATACCAAGATCCAAGCGCGATAACGATAAACCGTAATCCATCAATAGGTTTGCCAGTGGGCGTTCGCCATCTTGCAGGTCTTGCACCAAAGCATGGGGTAAAGGATCCAGTGGTAGCACAGACTCGGCATCAAACATGGTGTGTTGGCGGTGGGTTAAGGCAACCTTGCGGCGTAAAATTTGTTGGTGTTTGGCTGTGTGCAACACCGCTGCTTCATCTGCTTCAAGCGTATCAATGTATTGATCTTTTAGTTGCACTTGCAGCTTCATACCATGCATCCGTTCAAGAAAACGGGTCAATGACCCTGCGACCGTGAGAATCGCTGCGTCTTCACGGCTTACATCATAATCGTCCGCTTGCCATGTGCGTTCTGGGCACCACGATTGCCCAGCAATAGAACCAAAAAACATCCGCTTATGCAGTGCTTAAACGCACGGGGATACCTTGCGCTGCTAAATAGGCTTTTGCCTCACCAATGCTGTGTTGACCAAAGTGAAAAATACTCGCTGCCAAGACCGCATCTGCCTTGCCATCACGTAAACCATCTGCCAAATGAGCAAGCGTACCAACCCCGCCAGAGGCAACCACATTGGCAGAAATTGATTCAGCAACGGTTCGTGTTAGCGGAATATCGTACCCTTCTTTGGTACCATCAGCATCCATACTGGTGAGTAAAATTTCTCCTGCGCCATCATCGCTCATTTTTTTTGCCCAGTCGATGGCATCAAGCCCTGTTGCGGTGCGTCCACCGTGGGTATAACACTGCCAACTTACGTGTGAATCAACCACCTTGTTGCGGCGGGCATCTATTGCCACAACAATGGTGGAAGAGCCAAAGCGTTTCGCCGCTTGGGCAACAAAATCAGGTTTGATGATCGCGGTGGTGTTGATCGATACTTTATCAGCCCCTGCATGAAGCAGGTTTTCAATATCAGATAATTCACGCACGCCACCACCAACAGTCAATGGCATAAACACATGCTCGGCAACATCGCTAACCATGTGGTAAAGCGTATCACGGTTATCGCAAGAAGCGCGGATATCTAAAAAAGTTAGTTCATCCGCTCCTTCAGCATCGTAGCGAATCGCCGCTTCGACAGGATCACCTGCATCGACAATATCAACAAATTTGATACCTTTTACCACCCGTCCATGGGCAATATCTAGGCAAGGGATAACCCGTTTACTTAGCATGGTGATGATTTAACCATTGCATGGCAGCAACAAAATCAAGCGTGCCTTCATAAATCGCTCGACCTGTAATCGCCCCCTGAATACCAGCACCCACATGACCAGCCAAAGCTTCAACCTGAGCGCGATCAGCAATACCACCTGAGGCAATGACAGGAATCGAAACGGCCTTGGCAAGGCGCAGTGTTTCGTCAATATTAGGTCCAGAAAGCATACCATCACGGGCAATATCGGTGTAAATAATCGCTGCCACACCGACATCTTCAAAACGCTTTGCTAAGCTCAATGCCGATGTGTCAGTGACATCATCCCAGCCATGCACGGCGACCATGCCACCGCGGGCATCAATACCGACGCATACTTGCTGCGGAAACAATCGACAAGCCTCAACCACGATACTCGGTTGAGAAATAGCAACAGAACCAAGAATCACTCGCCCCACACCCAAAGCCAACGTCGATTCAATAGCAGATAAATCACGCAAACCACCGCCAAGTTGCACAGGAATATGTGCTTGTGCGCAAATGGCTTCTATCGTCGTCCGATTGGCGGGTGTGCCAGCAAAAGCACCATCTAAATCAACCAAATGCAAACGACTTGCCCCTTGTTCTTGCCATTGCATTGCCATCGCTGCGGGATCATCACCATAATCGGTCGCTGCATCCATGCATCCTTGTTGCAAACGCACACAATGACCACCTTTTAAATCAATCGCTGGAATCAACTCAAAGTTTAATTTGTTATCAGCATTCTTCATGTTAATCACCAATCATCTCTTCAACCCGCAATAAAAAGTCTGCAGGGTAAAAAGGTTTTTTTAAGACATGGGCATCTGCCATTTGGCTGGGTAAACCTTGGGTAATGTTATGCCGATCATAACCCGTCATCAGCAACACAGGCATCTCAGGCATGGTAGTAACCAAACGGCTCCACACATCCACCCCTGTAAGCCCAGGCATCATGACATCCAAGATAACAAGATCAATGGCATCACCGTATTCTTCAACACGTTCCAATGCTGCCTCTCCGCTGTCGGCAAGCAATACACGGTAGTGGCGTGATTCTAATAGACTGGCACACATCTCGCGCACACGGGGTTCATCATCTGCCACCAAGATGTAATGCTGTCTAACATGATGATTCATAGATAAAGTATCATTTGAAAATGGATCATCAATAGCTAAACATGGCAAAGCAACCATAAACGTTGCGCCATGATCTTGTTGAGATTCTACAGACAGTTTCCCCTCATGCTGCTCAATAGAACCATACGCCATAGAAAGCCCTAAACCACTGCCTTGACCGACATCTTTGGTGGTAAAAAAAGGCTCAAAAATATGCGTGATATCATTACCATGAATCCCTTTGCCATTATCGCGCACCGTTAATACCACTTGATCACTTAAATCATCATCGTTTTTTTTACAAACTAATCGTAATTCGATGCGCGGACTTTCTTGGTTGGCGACTGCATCTTTGGCATTGTTTAATAAATTAAGAATAACCTGTTGCAATTGTTGGCTATTACCCATCACATCAATAGCATACAAGGGAATATCAGTGATTAGTTCAATGTTTTCAGGCAAGGCAACACGCCCTAAATCGAAACTGTCTTGCACCACTTTACAAAAATTCACCCGTTCTTTTCGCACGTTACCTTTGCGCGCAAAAACCAATAATTGTTGAATTAAATCTGCTGCACGAAAGCACTCTTCTTCTAGCACGGCAACTTTTTTTGCGGTATCAGGCTGGCAGGCTATTTCTTCGCGGATGAGAAACAAATTACCACTGATGGATGCCAGTAAATTGTTAAAGTCATGGGCTATACCACCAACCAATGTACCCAATGCTTCCATTTTTTGTGCTTGACGAAGTTGCGCTTCGATGGCGCGACGTTCTTGCATATTTTCTAGCACCATAATCAAATGGCTCATATTATCTTGATCTAAATTAAATACAGAGACCGATAATTTAGCATCAAGTACCGTACCATTATGCAAACGAATTTCAGCATCGTTGTATTGTTTGGCACCGTCGTTTTTTAGTACCTGCCACAATTGATCGGCACTGCCATAAAGACTGCACGTCAATAAATCATCGCAATGTTTACCCCGCAAATCATCATCACTGCCACCAAAACAACGTGAAAAGGAACGATTGGCAAACTCAATCGTGCCTGCTTCATTGATGATCAAAATAGACTCATTGGCCTGTTCTAAAGCAGAAGAAAGCAAACGCAAATGACGTTCCGCAACGGTTCGCTCTGTGACATCATGAGCAACGACATACAACCCCGGAAGATCATTGTCAACAATCACAGGAACCATATTGAAAAAGGCAAACACGTTTTCACCATGCTCGCCAATCATGGTGGCATACATGCTACAGGCATCACCCTCCATGGCATCAAGGCAGGCTTGGGTAAAATACTCACGGTCTTTAGCAACCAAAAGATCAATCATTGCAGAATCAATCAACACCGTTTCACTTAAGCCCGTTAACAATACCGTTGCAGGGTTGTTGGCAATAATATGAAGGTTTTTATCCAATGAAAAAACCGCATTGGGGTTGCGATCAAAGAGGGCAGCTTGCTGCACCGAACGTATTTTCAAATCACGTTCCATTTCATTCATCACCGCTTTCATAAAAGCCATGTATTTGCTTTCCATCGAACGCACAACATCTGAAATAGTCAGTAAACCAAATAAACTTTGATCATCATCTAACACCACAATATGACGGGTATGTTGACTGCGCATTAGATTGTTGGCTTCGGGTATGTAGGCAGATTTTTGTAGGGTGACAAGATTAGTACGCATACAATCACGCATGGTACGGTTAGCAAAAGAAGTGCTGTTTTGCGAATACATTCGTGTCACATCACGCGAAGTCATTAAACCAACAGGGCGATTATTTTCGACTGCAATCACGGCATGGCGGTAACGATGCATCGCAGCAATGACATCAACCATCAGCGTATCAGGTGTAACAGTTTCAAGTTTTGTGGTGGCTTCTTCGCTTACATGGCGCAACCTAGCCAAGTGTTCAACGCCCATAGATGCAAGAAAGTTAGACATGGTAATCACGCCAATTAAATCCCCAGCGTCATCAACCACGACAATATAACGAATGCGGTGTTGTAAAATCTCATCATAAGCATGAAAGACATTGGCATCAGCTTGCACAGTAATCACAGGGCTACTCATAAACCGTGCAACATGCTGTATTGCTGCATCATCATTTGCTTTTGCTAGGGCAACCATATCGCCTTCGGTAAGTACCCCAACAGGTTTATGGTTCGCTTCAACGACAATAAAGCTAATGCGCTTTTCCAACATGATGTCTAGTGCATCAGCAATAGATTGTTCGGGGGAAACGGTGATCACCCCTTTGGTCATAACATCACGAATAAACATGGATTGCCCTTATTGCCAATTCACAAAACCTTGAAGCATGGATAAACCTGCACGTTGGCTTTTTTCTGGGTGGAATTGTACCGCAAGAATATTATCATACCCCATTGCCGCAGTAAAAGGAAATTCGCCATAACTGCATGCTGCCAAGGTATGTGAAGCATCGCTAGGGGCGCAATAATAGGCGTGAACATAATAGACTTGTTGCCCACGCAAGGGTGCTAATACAGGGTGGATAGGTATACCATTAGCAAATGTCACATCGTTCCAGCCCATGTGTGGAATTTTATAGCCTAATGCTGGCAGAGCTTCAGGAAACGGTTTAACAGAACCCGCAATCAATCCTAAACCTTGATGTTCGCCAAATTCTAAGGATAGATCCATCAATACCTGCATGCCCAAGCAAATACCAAGAAATGGCTTGCCTGTTGCAATGTAGGCATTCATCGCTTCATCCATACCATGATCATGCAAGGCATGGATGCAATCACGAAAAGCACCGACTCCTGGCAGTACAATACGATCACAATGCTGTAAGTCTTCAGGTTTTTTTACCAGTCGTACCGATGCGCCAGCATGTTCTAAGGCCTTGCTAACAGAGTGTAAATTACCCATGCCATAATCAATCAAACCAACACGGTTCACGATAAGCGACCCTTGGTGGAAGGAATCCCTTGCTGACGTACATCATGCGCCAGTCCCATGCGTAAGGCACGACCAAAGGCTTTAAAAACACTTTCAATAATATGATGACTGTTTTCACCACGGATTTTATCAATATGTACAGTCATGCGCGCATGATTACTGACAGCTTGAAAAAACTCACGAAATAAATCAAGATCAAAACGACCTACGGTATCTTTGGGAAAGGTAACATTGTAAACCAAACCAGGGCGACCTGAAAAATCAAGCACCACCCGAGACAAGGCTTCATCCAATGGTACATAGGCATGACCATAACGGGCAATACCAGCTTTGTTACCCACCGCCTCATAGAGGCATTCACCCAAGCAAATGCCAATATCTTCTACCGTATGATGATCATCAATATCACGATCACCTTTAGCCTGCAAGGTAAGATCAATTAAACCATGGCGTGAAATTTGCTCTAACATATGATCTAAAAAAGGGATGGATGAATGCAAGTCTGCTTCCCCCGTGCCGTCAATATTAATGGCTAAATGAATATTAGTTTCACGGGTGGTACGTTGAATATGTGCCGCACGGGCATGTAAATCAGTCATGGTGTATACTCCGCATGGCAGCAAGCAAGGCATTGTTTTCAGCTTCAGTGCCTATGGTGATCCGTAGGCATTGTTTTAATGTTGAGTCCTTGCCATGCATGTTTTTGATTAAAATATTTTCTGCTTTTAATCGCTCAAAAACCATGCTCGCATCGGCAACGCGAACCAATAAAAAGTTGGCTTCAGAAGGAAAAACGTGAATATTAGGCAATGTTTTTAGGGCATCAGCAACCCGTTCACGTTCTTTGCAAATGGTACGTGCTTGTAATTGAAATAATTCATCATGTTGCAATAAAAAGCTTGCTGTAACCTGCGTTAAACTATTAATATTGTAGGGCATTCTTACTTTATTAAGCTCATGAATAAATGACACGCTACCCAATAAATAGCCCAGTCGTAAGCCAGCCCAACCATATTTAGAAAAGGTGCGTAAAATCATCACATTCGGTGCTAATAAATCAGTGTGTGTGCATGAGGCAAAAGGTGCATAGGCCTCATCAATAATGACTAGCCCATTAAAACGACTGCAAATGGTTTGCAATGCTTCACGCTCCCACATATTACCTGTGGGGTTGTTGGGGCAAGCAAGAAACACCATGGTAACTTTTTCTCTGGCACAAGCACTCAAAAACTGCTCGGCATCCAAGCTAAAGTTTTTCCCCAAGGGCAAAGTAAAGAACGAACGCTGCAACCATTTAGCCACCATTTCATACATCACAAAACTGGGAGCAGGGGTCATCACTGTACCGCTGCCTGTCGCCAGTAATAGCATTTGAATAATCTCATCTGAACCATTGCCTAACAACACTTGCTCAGGAATGACTCGGTCTCGCTCGGCAATTTGTACCCGCAAACCATGCATGTCGCTATCGGG
>CAYWFG010000032.1:0-8761 GCA_964458185.1 uncultured Zetaproteobacteria bacterium | reverse complement strand
AAGGGCAGTAATGCATCAGGGTCATCCACAGCCAGTTCTAAATGTTCGGGGGCAATGGTATTAACCACTTCGGCAGCCTCGGTCATATTATCGACCAAAATAAACGCGCCATGGTTGCGCAACGATGCTTCAGCAATGTTAGCCCGTGGCAAATGGGTTAAATGGCGAGCTACAGCCGCTTCTACAGCATCCATCAACGCAGTATCGGTACTGATTAAAATACTTTGCGCCGCTTCATCGTGTTCTGCTTGTGATAAAAAATCAGCCGCTAACCAATCGGGGTTGCCACCGTCAGCAACAATGGCAATCTCTGATGGTCCTGCAATCATATCAATGCCGCAATGCCCAAATACTTGGCGTTTAGCAGCCGCTACAAATTTATTGCCCGGCCCGACAATTTTATCGACGGGGTTAATGGTTGCTGTACCATAAGCCAATGCGGCAATAGCTTGCGCACCGCCAACGGCATAACCTTGTTGCACGCCAGCAATATAAGCAGCAGCCAGCACCAAATCATTCATTTCGCCATCAGGGGTTGGCACAACCATGCAAATATCAGCAACACCAGCAACGACTGCTGGAACGGCATTCATCAATACTGATGATGGGTAAGCTGCTTTGCCACCGGGGACATACAAACCAACACAATCCAGCGGCGTAATGCGTTGCCCTAAAGTAAAGCCTTGTTGATCAGTAATATTCCAATCTTGTTGTAATTGATGCTGATGGTAGTCCTGAATACGGCGAGTCGCTAATGTTAAAGCCGCACGGTCATCATCATTCACGGCATGCCATGCTGTAGCCATGCGATCACGATCAATGGTCATGCTCTCAGCGGTACAATTCCAGCGATCAAACTGTTGGGTATAATTGCAAAGTGCTACATCACCATGCTGCCGTACTTGTTGTAAAATAGTGGCAACCAAGTCTTGCACGTCGGTGCCAGTATCGGTTTCTCGTGATAACAAATGACGAAGTTGATCAGGGAAACCCGTATCTTTAGTGCTTAAACGATTGATCAAAGCCATGGCATTTCCCCTTATATCCCTTTTGCATTACTCGCAAAATAACACGAAAAAGTCAAGTGACAACGTTTTGTTATTGCCTATTTATTTTCGGTACAAAAAATGATTATTTTCACCTAGGTTGTTTTCCCTAAATTTTACATCATATACATGATGCGACGTTATAATAGGTGGTGAAAACATTTAATTTCAGAGTATTTTTTCAGGGTCACAAATCAGCAAGGTATGGCAACCTGCTGCTGTCGCTTGTTGTATGGCATCTTGCAGATTATCCCCTGCCCCTTTCATGCATAAATCATCACTCCAGATCGTGCCTGAAAAACCATGCAAAGGTAATTGCTGTTGCAACCAATACGGTGAAAATGTTGCCATACGGTGATCCAATGCTGGGTAATGAATATGTGCTGTCATAATGTGTTGCAGTCCCGCTTGGATCAAAGCATAAAAAACTTCTGCATCTTGCTTTAATGCATTATCATCAGCTTTAACAACAGGCAATGTACAATGTGAATCACCCGTCGCTCGACCATGACCGGGGTAATGCTTGCCAATGGCTGTGATGCCCGCATCGTGATAACCTTGCATACAAGCCGTTGCCAAACGCACCACATCATTCACATTGCTACTATAAGAACGATTACCAATAACACTGTGTGCGTCGGCATGAAAAACATCCAATACGGGCGCGCAATTATGGGTGAACCCCAGCTTTCTCAAGGCTTTACCAATGTAATGAGCATCATCATAGACCGCTTTGAGTGTGGCTTCAGGGTCTTGTTGGTACAATTTTCCAAAATCAGCCGCTGTTTTTCGTTGATTAAACGGCGCAAAAGATAAACGATTGATCCGCCCACCCTCTTCATCAATGGCTGCCCATGTTGCCTTGCCTGTATGTTCACGTACTTGATTCAATAAAGTACGAACCTGTGTCGCATTATTGATGTTTCGGGCAAACAAAATAACACCCAATGGCGGATGTTTCTTCAACCACGCACATTCTTTAGGTTGTAAGGTTTCGCCTTGCAGACCAATGACCCAACGGTGTGAATCTATCATTGTTATTCAGCAGGTATATGTTGTTGATGCTGCCGCTCAAGAAAAATAGACAGCACGCTTTGCACCAATACAGCCATGGGAATGGCTATAAAAACGCCAATAAAGCCCCAAAAGTTACCAAAGACCAACACTGCCATAATAATCGCAATAGGATGAAGATCGACAATCTCTGAAAATAACCATGGGATGACTATATTGGCATCAAATGCTTGCACAATGCCATAAGCCAAGATGGCATACAGTGTCATATCACTTGCGCCCCACTGAAAAAATGACAGAAACATCACAGGAAACGTCACCACCGCAGCACCGACAAAGGGAATCCATACCGAAATCCCTGTCAGTACGCCGAGCAATAAAGCATAGTTATGCCCCATAATGGCAAACACCATCCACATTAACAAACCAATGAAAACAGATTCCCAGAAACGCCCTTGAATATAATTGCCAATCTGCGTGTCCAGTTCTTGCCAAACCCGTTTGAGTAAAGAGCGTTCTTTAGGTAGCAGCTCATTTGACCATATAAGAATGGTCTTTTTGTCTTTCAGCAAGAAAAAAACCAATACAGGAACCAGCACCATGTATACCAATAAAGCAATCATACTGGGAATCAAGGCAAAGGATTTTTTGAGCATGGATGTTAACCATGTTTGAAATTCACCCGAATTGCTTTCCATCAGTTGTTGTACATGCTCAGGGTTCAACCAACTCACGCCATAACGTGACTGAAATGATTCCATTGATGTGCGTATGGATTGAATATAATCAGGAAGATGGTTCATCAAGCCGATAATCTGGTCGGTCAAAATCGGTACAATGGTTAATAATGTAAGCATCACCAATAGCATGGCAGTGCTAAACACTAAAAGAACAGCCGTTAAATGCGGCATGTGCCGATCAACAAAAAAACGAACAATCGTATCCAGCACATAAGCCAGCGCAATAGCGACCAGCAAGGGTGCTAAAATACGACTGAAGAAAATAAGCAGGGTAAAAATGCCCAATAATGAAGCCAGCAACATCATCAGTTGGGTATCTGCCAAACGGTCGGATACCCACTCAATCATCGTTTTCATATTTTCTACCCTTAGTTATCGGTGGGATGAAGAAAAATAATAATAAACAAGCCAAGTACAACAGGCACTGATCACCAGATGCAGCACAGCGGTAATGCCATGCCACATGCCAAAGGCTTGTCGTTGAGGGTCATCCAAGAGCAACAACTCAATCGGCCCAGCAACAGCTTTAATATCGGCTATAATAGGCGTAAAGACAAAACCATTTAAGGCAACAAGGTCGATGACCAACAACAATGGTAGCCAAACCTTCTTCTCATAAATCCCTTCTCGCCAAAAAGCATCAATCGCTGCCAAACCCAGCAGCAACACCACACCATTGGAGATTTGAAACACTATACCCGCAAGTTCACCCGCTATTGTCGGCGTTGCCGCATAATAAAATAGCAAAGGGGCAATCACATAGCCAGAAACAACCATGCTACTCAACATCAATAGCAGAATTGCCGCTAATGTTTTATTGCGTATCAAATCGCCGCTGGTGTTAGCCATAGCGAACTTCGATGATTTCGTATTCCCTATCACCACCTGGGGCGTGAACCGTTGCTACGTCGCCTTCTTCTTTGCCGATCAAGGCTCGAGCAACGGGTGAAGTGATGGATATTTTCCCTTCAGTAATATCCGCTTCATTTTCACCGACAATAAAGTAATGAACTTCTGTATCTTTATCTAAATCTACCAAGGTTACTTTTGCACCAAAGACAATATTGCTGACATCAATGCTTGCAGGGTCAATGATTTGCGCACGCCCCAAACGGTCTTCAATGGTCGCAATACGACTTTCATTCATACCTTGTTCTTCTTTGGCTGCGTGGTATTCCGCATTTTCTGATAAATCACCATGCGCTCTGGCTTCTTCGATGGCTGCAACAATTTTATGCCGTTTTCCCGACTTTAGCCAAGCCAACTCTTGTCGCAATGATTCTGCGCCTTGTTTGGTCATAGGTACACGTTGCATTATGGATATCCTTTATGGTATTTTTGGATGCTCATGGGAGCGGTAACATCTGAATGACCCGCAATAGCCTCTGCTGCTGCCAATGCCCCTGCTAAGGTAGTAAAATAGGCTACGCTGCAAGCAAGTGTTGCTTGGCGTATCGCTTTTGAGTCTGTAATAGCCTGCTCATTGGCTGTTGTATTGATCACCAAACTCACCTCTTTATTAAGCAAGCGGTCAACAATATGCGGACGCACACCAGATGTCACTTTTTCTGTTTGATTACAAGGAATACCCGCAGTCTTTAGCGCGGCTAATGTGCCTGTTGTGGCAAGCAATGAAAAGCCTGCATCATGCAATAATCGTGCTGCTTTGACTGCCCCTTTTTTATCTTCATCACGCACCGAAATAAAAGCTGTGCCATTCGTTGGCAATGCTAAATTACTGCCCAGTTGCGCCTTGGCAAAAGCCGCAGGAAAATTATCTGCCAACCCCATCACTTCACCTGTGGATTTCATCTCTGGCGACAATAAAATATCCGCGCCTTGAAACTTTACAAAAGGAAAGACCGCTTCTTTGACCGCACAAAAATGGGCCGGCGGTGCAATATCTTCATGCAAACCGAGATCATCCAATGATTTTCCTGCCATGATGCGTGCTGCATGTTTGGCTAATGGTTGTGCCACAGCCTTAGAGACAAAAGGCACGGTACGCGAAGCACGAGGGTTCACCTCTAACACATACAAAACATCACCTTGCAAAGCAAATTGAATGTTTAATAAACCTTGCACATTCAAAGCCAATCCTAAAGCGCGGGTTTGTCTTTTTACTTCTTCAATCATGGCATCACTGATCGAATGCGGTGGCAAACAACATGCCGAATCACCTGAATGCACGCCTGCTTCTTCGATATGCTCCATGATACCGCCAATAACCACCCGTGTTCCATCGGCAAGGGCATCGACATCCAGCTCAATAGCGCGATTAAGAAAACGATCTAATAATACAGGATGATCGGGCGAAACCGATACTGCCTCACGCATATAGCGCAACAAGCCTTCTTCGTTGTACACGATTTGCATCGCCCTACCGCCCAATACATACGATGGACGCACCACCACAGGGTATCCAATATCATTGGCAATGCTTACCGCATCATCAACCGATCGTGCCGTACCATTTTCTGGTTGACGCAATTTAAGTTGATGCAAAAGCTGTTGAAAACGCTCGCGGTCTTCTGCTAAATCAATCATATCAGGACTAGTACCAATAATAGGAACACCCGCTTCTTGCAATGCATCTGCCAGTTTTAACGGTGTTTGACCACCAAATTGTACAATCACGCCAACAGGCTTTTCAACGGCAACAACTGCCATCACATCTTCAAAGTTGAGCGATTCAAAATACAAACGGTCGGAGGTGTCGTAATCCGTCGATACAGTTTCAGGGTTGCAGTTTACCATGATCGTTTCAAAACCATCATCAGATAAAGCAAAGGCAGCATGAACACAACAATAATCAAACTCAATGCCTTGACCGATACGGTTAGGACCACCACCTAACACCATGATTTTTTTATTATTGGTCGGCGCAGCTTCACAATATTGTTCATAACAGGAATACAAATAAGGGGTTTTTGCTTCAAATTCGGCAGCACAGGTATCAACTCGTTTAAAAACAGGGGTTACGCCATGACTTTGCCGTTGCTTGCAAACATCCGCTTCAGTCGATGCCAATAATTGTGCCAGCCGTTGGTCGGATAAACCTTCACGTTTCAATTCATGCCAGTCTGTTGCCGTTAATGTGCCAATATTACGCCCTCGTGTTTGTTCTTCTAATGTAATCACATGGTTGATTTCACGAACAAACCACGGGTCAATGTGAGAAATTCGGTGTACTTTTTCTTCACTCCAGCCAAGACGCAAGGCTTCTGCCAACCACCACACACGTTCAGCGTTAGGAACACCCAATTTATCTTGTAGAAAAACATCAGCATCGACATCATCAGGCAGGGTAAAATCAAAACCACAGGTATCGGTCTCAAGTCCGCGTATTGCCTTACCGAGACTTTCGGTGAAAGTGCGACCAATCGCCATCACTTCGCCAACTGATTTCATCTGCGTGGTTAAATGCGCATCGCAGCCAGGGAATTTTTCAAAAGCAAAGCGTGGCATTTTTGTCACCACATAATCAATACTCGGTTCAAAGGCTGCCCATGTTTCACCTGTAATATCGTTGCGTATTTCATCTAGGGTGTAACCAATGGCGAGTTTTGCTGCGATTTTAGCAATAGGGAACCCTGTCGCTTTGGATGCCAACGCCGATGAGCGCGAGACACGCGGATTCATCTCAATCATGATCAATCGACCATCTTTAGGATTGACCGCAAATTGTACGTTAGAGCCACCCGTTTCGACACCGATTTCACGCAAACAGGCAATAGAAGCATCGCGCATCCGTTGGTATTCTTTGTCGGTTAAGGTTTGTGCTGGCGCAATGGTAATGGAGTCACCCGTATGCACACCCATGGCATCAAGATTTTCTATGGAACAAATAATCACGCAATTATCATTGCAATCGCGCATCACCTCCATTTCAAATTCTTTCCAACCAATGATTGATTCTTCAATTAAAATCTCATCCGTGGGGCTGGCATCCAGTCCTGTGCGGGCAATGTGTTCTAATTCTGCACGGTTATAGGCAATGCCACCACCACTCCCCCCTAAGGTAAACGATGGGCGAATAATAAGGGGGTAGCCAATAGACTCACCAATACGAAACGCTTCGTCCAAGGAATGGGCAAAATCACCCTTTGCCATTTCAAGACCAATCCGATCCATGGCTGCCTTAAATCGCTCACGATCTTCTGCCATATCAATGGCATCAGGCTGCGCGCCAATCAATCGAACATTAAACTTTTCTAAGATGCCATGTTTGTGCAAATCAAGGGCAGTGTTTAAGGCTGTTTGCCCCCCCATGGTTGGCAAAATAGCATCAGGGCGTTCTATTTCAATAATTCGTGCCACGACTTCCCAATTTACAGGTTCAATATACGTTGCATCAGCAAATTCAGGGTCAGTCATAATGGTGGCAGGGTTGGAGTTCACCAAAACAACACGGTATCCCTCTTCTTTCAACGCTTTGCACGCTTGCACGCCCGAATAATCAAATTCACAGGCTTGACCAATCACAATAGGCCCTGCACCCAAAATTAAAATCGATTGAAAATCATCACTACGCGGCATAGTTGGGAAACTCCAAAACAAGAAGGTGTTAAAACAATAAGGTAACTCGCAATAAATAATATACCAAAATCGCGCAGAATTTTTATTTGTCTTCAAGGCGCAGCAATAGGCGCATAGTTGTTCTATGTGACTGTTGCTGCAACGCTGAAGACGGATAAAAAGACAAGTGAGTTTGGTATATTATTTATTGCGAGTTACCTAATAGTGCCAAGCCTAAGAAAGATGCAGCAAAATAGAAAGATGCAGCTTATAATTGCATGGCGATGTATTTAATTATTGACTATATTATAATATACTAATAACCTTCGCGCCATGCAAGCCATTCCTGAAGAAAATATTCGCCAAGCCGCTGAAGGCTTGCGTGCTATTGCACATGAATTACGCTTAACTGTATTGTGTCACTTGATGAATGGTTCGATGTCTGTTACCGAATTAATGGCAGTAACAAACACTTCACAGTCCAATTTATCGCAACATTTGACCAAAATGCGATTAATGGGAATTATTCACAATGAACGTCGAGGTATGCAAGTGTATTATTATATCGCGAACCCTGCTTTTGAAGGGCTAGTTAACGCATTAAAAACAATATATTGCCCCGAGATGTGCGAATGAATCCTATATTGTTTTTTCGCATTGCTGTATTGACTATTTGCTCTGTAGCAATCAGCCCACTACTGGCCCATGCAGACAAGCAAACACCGTTAACACTGCAAGCTGCTGTCGCGCAAGCCATGACTGCAAATCGTCAGATACTGTCCCATGAAGCGGGCATGCAAATGGCATCAGCACGTTTGATACAATCAAAAGCAGCGCGTTTGCCACAAGTGTCGCTAGAAAGTTCTGTGCTGCGGAGCAATGCACCGATGACGGTGTTTGGTTCACGTTTATCACAACAATCCATCGTCGCCGCTGATTTTGCCCCTGCTTCACTTAATTATCCTTCTGCGATTACCCAATTTCAGCACCGTGTGGTGGTCGATGTTCCGCTATACCGTGGTGGAGTGCTTTCTTCTGCTATTGCAAAATCAACAGCGCAACAGCAAGTTCAACGCTATGGTAAAGCACGAACCGAACAACAAATCATCTATGAGGTCATTGCTGCTTACAGTGATGGTTTGCGAGCGCAGCATGCACACCGCGTCGCCATGCAGGCCGTTAAATCAGCGATTGCTCATGTCGATACTGCCAAACAAATGTTTAGCAAAGGGATGTTGCTGCGCAGTGATGTGATGGATGCAGAAGTCCATCAGCTTAATGCTGCCGTTGCCGTCACACAAGCGGTGAATCAGGCAGACAATGCCAAAGACCGTTTGCGTCAGTTACTCGCTATGCCTATGAATCAACCGTTAACATTATCAGCTTGGACAGGTTTAATATCAAAAAAAGATAGTCATAACGCGGCAGTATGGATAAAACGTG
>CAYWFG010000031.1:0-17922 GCA_964458185.1 uncultured Zetaproteobacteria bacterium | reverse complement strand
ACTTTTCTAAGGTCAATAAATTCTGCTAACCCACTTGAGTTTTACAAGAGCCTTAAAGTATTCATGCTTTTACTATACGACTGTGGTGATAGTAAAAAAAGAATATTTATCATTTAATTGGGTAATAGAATAGTCAAGAGGCTCACTGGAGCGACGAGCCATCTCAATAAAACCCAATCCTGCGCCTTTGCTTTTTTTGTCGGGCCCAGCGTTTCGCTGTTCTTTGTATATGATTTTTAACTCTTCTTTATTTTTCCCTTTTAGGATAGAAAGCTTTTTATCTAAATGTTCCACGTCAGTATTCAACACTTCATTACCGCATTGAATAAAGTACTTATCATCATCATATTTCCCCACAACAATAACACCAACGCCTATTTTGGCTGTATCAACAGCAGCATTGGGGAAGTAGTATTTATTCACCGAGTAATTGATAATATTTTGAGCCTGCTCAATAAAGACAGAAAAAACCTTAATAACTTTCGATGTTTCCCCCGTTATTTTTATTTTTTTTCGCAAACTGCTACCCAAATCTTCGATAATAGCCTGAGAAAAAGGACCACTAAAATAAATTAAAATACCATTTGCTTTCATTTCATTATGCAATTCAAGCAAGTCACTATTGTAAGGCTTCATTTTAAGGCTCATTTTTTAGATATACCTCAATCTTCATTATCTATTAAAAGTCATGTGATAATTATTTATGCTAGATTTTCATAACACCGTAGTATAGGCTTGCTGTGTATCCAACGCAACCTATTATTTTGTAATTATTGTGATGACTAGCAGGTATGCTTCTTTGGAATGGATGTATTGCTGCTAAAAGGGATCATTGACTTATAAAAAAGGCGATAAAAAAGTGTCTCCTAACCTTCAAACCCTGTCATTACGCATGGATTATCCTGTTGTTTTTACTAGAGGTGTTTTTAATACATCAAATTTAACCCTACATGATACAATTGTCCGTCTAGAGTCAAAAAGACATCACGTTATTGTTGTGGTTGTCGATTCGAATGTTTCGATAGCATGGTCAAAACTGATTGTAAATATTCAAAATTATATTGCGTTTTATCATAATGTTATGGTGCTTAGATCATCGCCTATGATTCTTCTTGGTGGTGAGTTATGCAAAAACAAACACGACAACATCGCTAAACTTCATCGCTGGATGTTTGATTTGGGACTGGATCGTCAGTCTGTTTTGTTGGCAATAGGCGGAGGTGCATTGCTTGATATGACGGGTTATGCTGCTGCCACCTTTCATCGGGGCATTCGAATCATACGATTGCCGACGACAGTGTTGGCGCAAAATGATGCTGGATTAGGTGTTAAAAATGGCATTAATCTTTTTAACACAAAAAATTTAATAGGCTGCTTTTCAGCGCCTTTTGCAGTGATTTCTGACTTCGATTTTTTAAACACCCTTGATTCTAGAGACAAAAAAGCGGGGCTTGCTGAGGCCGTTAAAGTAGCATTGATTCGAGATCAGTCATTTTTTCAATGGCTTCAACTAGAGGCTGAGGCCTTGTCCTGTTTTTCTCCAAGGCATAGTGAAACCATGATACGTCGTTGTGCCGCATTGCACTTGGCACACATTACAGAAGGTGGTGACCCTTTTGAATTTGGCAGCGCAAGACCGCTTGACTTTGGTCATTGGGCAGCGCATAAATTGGAGGTTATGACTCATTTTCGACTGCGCCATGGTGAGGCCGTTGCGATAGGTGTTGCATTGGATGCCTTTTATTCATACGAAATCGGTCTGCTCAAACAAGAGGCTTTAATGTTGATTTGCAGACTTCTTCAAAAGTTTGGTTTTTCGCTTTGGGATCAAGTGCTTGATTGCCCTGAAGGACGCGAGTTGTTAATTGAAGGAATAATGGAGTTTCGTCAGCACCTTGGTGGAGAGTTAACATTAATTATGCTTGCTGACATTGGCCATGGTGTTCAGATTCATTCGATTGATTTTATAGCAATGAACGAGGCACTGAAAAACCTAGGTGTTTTTGAAAATAAATGAAGGTTGGAAAAAACACCCACCTAACCTATTGCAGCAACATCCACCCTGGAGAAAGCTGGGCTGAAATTAAAGATGCACTGGCAAGACATTTACCGAAAATAAAGAAAGAAGTCTCACCAACCACCCCCTTTGGTATAGGGCTAAGATTATCAGCAAAAGCAGCGCTTTCTCTTGAAGACCCGAATGAAATGAAAGATTTCAAGCTATTTCTCCATTCAGAAGGTCTGTATGTTTTTACGCTTAATGGATTTCCTTATGGCTCATTTCATCGCACTGAAGTAAAAGATCAGGTTTATCTACCAAATTGGACCAGTGCATCAAGACTTGATTATAGCAACCGATTGGCAAATATACTTATCATTTTATTGCCAAGTGGCATAAGCGGTAGCATCAGCACGGTTCCAGGTGGTTACCTTCCTCATCTAACTGTTCGTGATGATTATGAAAAAATAACCCATCATTTAATCCAGCATATTGCCCATTTGCATAAACTGTATAAAAACACAGGGAAATATATATCCTTAGCACTGGAGCCTGAACCAGGATGCTTGTTGGACAATACCGAAAGCATCATCACGTTCTTTGCTGATTATTTATATAACCCAAAGGCAGTTTCTCTTTTGGGTGAATTTATAGGGCTTGATGCCGAAGCATCTCTGGCAACATTAAAAACACACTTAGGCATTTGCCTTGATGTTTGCCATCTCGCTATTACATTTGAAGATCCGATAAAGGCAATATCTCGCATTCAACAAGCAGGTATTGCTTTGCATAAAATACAGCTAAGTTCAGCACTCAAAATAATGAAGCCAAGTGTAAAACAAAAAAAAGAACTCCGTTCTTTTGCAGAAGATGTCTATTTACACCAAGTCGCAGCAAAACGGGGTGAAAGCATGTATTATTGGGCAGATCTTGTTGATGCACTTGCAGATAAAAAAAAATATGATGAATGGCGAATTCATTTTCACGTTCCATTATGGGTTGAAAAAATAGACAGCTTTGTAACCACCATTGATACGGTTACACAAGTGCTAAAGATGCATAAAACAACGCCATTATCTCCCCATCTAGAAGTTGAAACATACACTTGGGGTGTGTTAGAGGCTAAATACAAAAAATACAGCTTAACAACATCGATAACAAAAGAAATAGCCTGGGTTTTATCTAAACTTGCATGAAGATGTGGAACGTTTATTTGCGTTTAGGGCGCGTATCAAATCTTCCAACAGTTTGGAGTAATGTGTTGGCAGGGCTATTGATTTCGGCTGATTTCAATGAA
Source organism: uncultured Zetaproteobacteria bacterium (assembly GCA_964458185.1). GTDB lineage: Bacteria > Pseudomonadota > Zetaproteobacteria > Mariprofundales > Mariprofundaceae > AB-137-C09. The sequence goes on along the minus strand of CAYWFG010000031.1, from coordinate 14,626 downwards.
AAAACCTTCTTGCTTTTAATGTTGTCCATGTCGATATTTTACCTTGCAGGCATGTTTCTTAACGATGCTTTTGATAGAAATATTGATGTCTTAGAATGCCCAAGCCGTCCCATTCCCTCTCAACTTATTACAGCGAAGCACGCTTTTACTGTCGGATGGGCTTTGATGGCATTCGGTTTTTTAATACTTGTACCTTTAGGGGGAAATGCAGTGCTATTATCCTTAGTTTTGTGTGGATGTATTGTATGGTATAATTATGACCATAAAGACAACTTGTATGCACCTTGGTTGATGGGATTATGCCGAGCAATGCTGTATGGCATTGCCACACTTGCTGCTTGTGGGGCAATGCCCATTTCTGTCATGTTGGTGGTTATTATTTATGTGGCAGGGGTAAGTTATATTGCAAGGGAAGAAAATTCACTTAAGCTTAAACATCCATGGAACCTTGCAATTTTTGTTGTTCCTTTGATTTGGCTCGCTGTAACATCCAATACATATAGCCTGCCTTTTTTGTTGTTGTTTTATGCATGGATGGCCTATGCCGCACACATGGCTTTAAGCAATGGATCCTTGCATATCTGCAAATCTGTAATGGCAATGATTGCAGGTATTTCTCTTTTTGATGCAGTCTTAATAGCCAACACAAAACAAGCTGAGTTTGCTTTTTTTGCCATTATTGCTTTTTTGTTAACGCTTGTTCTTCATCGCAGGGTCGCAGGGTCATGAAATAAGGTGACTCGCAATAAATAATATACCAAATCGCGCAGGGTTTTTATTCGTCTTTAAGGCGCATAGTTGCTCTATTCAACTATTGCTGGAACGCTGAAGACCAATAAAAAGACAAGTGAGTTTGGTATATTATTTATTGCGCGTTGCCCTAAGCTTCAGTTGAAGTATAATCTTGTTCCCATATTGCAGAGAAAGTCAACAATTTTATTTCTTATTCGCCCAATAAAATCCCACACTTCCCACCAGTAACATTACCGAAGACAACAGCATTCCCATGGTCAAAGACCCCATCAGAAAGCCGATTTGCGCGTCAGGTTGACGAAAGTTCTCACAAAATATTCGCGCCAGCGCATAACCCACAAGAAACAATGCTACATGCGAGCCATTGCCCCATGAACGGTGGCGGGTAAACCATAGCAAACAAAATAACACAATACCTTCAAGTCCCATTTCATAGAGTTGGCTTGGGTGACGTGGGTCTGGTCCTGCACCAGGAAAAATCATTGCCCATGGTACATCTGTCACACGTCCCCATAATTCACCGTTAATAAAATTCCCCATACGTCCTGCAGCCAGCCCTAGAGGGGCAACAATGGCAAAACGATCAGCAACCATTAAAAAAGGTAACTGATGACGGCGACAGTACCACCAACCCACCAGCAAAGGTCCTAACAAACCACCATGAAAACTCATACCGCCTTGCCATACATAAAAAACATGCAACGGATTATGCAGGTAATAATCAAAGTTATAAAACAATACATACGCCAATCGGCCGCCAACAATTACGCCGAGAATCAATAAGCTAAAAAGATTCTCGTATTGTTCAGCCGTAATGCCATTGTTCCACAGTCCGCGCTCTTGCAACTGCATGCGAGTAAGGTACCACACCGACATAAAACCAATAACATACATCAGTCCATACCAATGGATGGCAAAAGGGCCTAGTTGAAGGGCAACAGGATCAATATGGGGCGCTAACATCACCACACCATCCACAGCAAGACAGCACCTAATAACACACGGTAAATTACAAAAGGCCCCATTCCTGTTTTTTCGATATATTTCAAAAAGAAATAGATACAAATATAAGCCGACACTGCTGACACTGCATAACCCACGATCAAAGGAAATAGACTGGCTGCTTGTTCAGGTTGCGCGATCCACTCTTTCACTTTTAAGCCGCCTGCCAATACAATAACAGGAATCGACAATAAAAACGAAAACCGCGCTGAAGCTTCCCTAGTATAGCCTAACAACATGGCAGCGGTCATGGTAATACCTGAACGCGAGGTGCCGGGGATCAATGCCACAGCCTGTGCCAGCCCAACAATCATGGCATCACGAAATGACCATTCACCTTCCTTACGTTGGTTAATCCCTTTTTTATCAGCATACCAAAGCAATAAACCAAACACGATAGAGGCTACGGCGATGACTTCAATCGAGCGTAAACTATGTTCAATATAATGCTCACAGCTTAGACCAACAAGCCCCACAGGAATAGTGGCAAAGCCAATCAACCACGCCATATAACCATCATGATTCGCCGCAATCGAACGCGCGGCAATGGTATGACGAAGCCCGACTGCCATACGCATGAGATCATGGCGAAAATACACCACCACTGCCGTAAGCGACCCCAAATGCACCACACAATCAAAGGCTAACCCTTGATCGGGCCATGCAGACAGCAGTGGAACCAATGCCAAATGTGCCGACGATGAAATAGGAAGAAACTCTGTAAGCCCCTGAATCAATGCCAGCACAATGGCCTGAACAACATCAATAGATTGCTGCATATATTCTCTCTGTTATTTGTCTTCTATCATCTTATCATGCCTGCACCAACAGTGTTATTGGTGAATGTATCAATCAAAATAAAGCTGCCTGTCACATGATTATCGGCATAAGCATCATACTGCAAAGGTTGCTGTAGTTTCAATGTGACTTGGGCAATATCATTCATTAGCAATTCATCAGAAGATTCCTTTTCTAAGGTGTGAATATTGGTTTTAGCTACAATTTTACTCACAATCGCCTTGACCGTGGTGCTTGTTTGTTTGAGTAGGTATTTATTGCGAACACATAACGGTTCATCACCAATCCAACAAATATCAGCGGTTAATACTGTATCTTGCTTGGGCAGTTGATCAGCGTGTACCAATGTATCACCGCGTGATATATCAATGTTATCTTCCAGTGTTAGGGTGATACTTTGCGGTGCGAAAGCTTCTTGCAAGTTGCCATCAAACGTCACGATTTCTTTCACCGTCGATTGTTTGCCACTGGGCAGTGCAACGATTGCATCGCCGACCTTCACCGTACCCGATGCAATCGTTCCCATAAAACCACGGTAATCAGGCAAGTCTGGCGTTTGTGGACGGTTTAGTAATTGCACAGGAAAGCGAAACGCTGCTTCATCAATGCCACCCATCACTGACAACGACTCTAAACTTTCAAGCAATGATTGCCCTTCATACCAAGGCATCTGTTCACCGCGAACGACCACCATATCGCCTGTTAAGGCAGACATAGGAATACACAATAAATCATTGATGCCTTGTTTGCCACAATAGCCACGCATATCATCACGAATGGTGTTAAAGATGGTTTCATCATAATCCACCAAATCCATTTTATTGATTGCAACAATCAGATGTTCGATGCCCAATAACGATAAAATATGGGTATGACGACGAGTCTGTGGCATCACACCGTGGCGAGCATCAATCAAAATAATGGCAGCATTGGCAGTGGATGCCCCTGTCACCATATTACGGGTGTATTGTTCATGCCCTGGACAATCAGCCATGATAAACTTGCGTTTAGGTGTAGCAAAATAACGGTAAGCGACATCAATGGTGATCCCTTGTTCACGCTCTGCCGATAAACCATCGGTCAACATCGCCAAGTCAATATCATCAGCAGAGGCGACTTGGGTATCATGTTTCTTTTTTCGTACTGCAAGCAACTGATCTTCAAATGCGCCTTTGGTCTCGACCAATAAGCGACCAATCAAGGTCGACTTACCATCATCAACGCTGCCAACGGTGACAAGACGTAACAACTCAATTTCTTCGGTCATTTTGAAATTTAATGCAGTCATTAGAAATACCCTTCTTTTTTCTTGTCTTCCATTGAGTTTGAGCCATGGTCAATAATACGGGTTTCACGTTCACTGCGTTTAGCTGCCGCAGCTTCAGCAACAATTTCATCCATATCGGCAGCAGCAGAAGCCACTGCGCCCGTGCAAGGAATACAGCCTAAAGTACGAAAACGGCACATGGTTGGTACAGCTTGTTCACCTTGATGCAGGTGTTCAGTATTCATCGCAGGAATCAATAAATCCCCTCGTTTTACAATAGGGCGTTCTTTGGCGTAATACAGTGGCACAATAGGAATTTCTTGTTCTCGAATATACAACCAAATATCCATTTCTGTCCAATTAGACAAGGGGAAAACACGCACGCTTTCGCCATCATGAATACGACCATTGTAGATGCTCCATAACTCTGGTCGCTGATTTTTAGGGTCCCACTGACCAAATTCATCGCGCATTGAAAACATACGCTCTTTGGCGCGAGAACGCTCTTCATCGCGGCGTGCGCCACCAAAAGCTGCGTCATAGCCACCTTCTTCCAGTGCATCAAGCAGCCCTTTGGTCTTTAAAGCACCGCAGCAACGGGCAACGCCAAAATCTTTGGGGTTCATACCCTTGGCTATGGCATCTTCATTGCGGCGAACGATGAGTTCTGCACCCACTTCTTTGACATAAGCATCGCGGAATTCATACATTTCTTTAAATTTGTAGCCCGTATCGACATGCAACAAGGGAAATGGCAAGGGCGCAGGGTAAAATGCCTTGCGTGCCAAATGCAGCATCACGCTAGAATCTTTGCCCACAGAATAGAGCATCACAGGGTTGCGAAATTCGGCAACGACCTCGCGCATAATATGAATGGATTCAGCCTCTAAGGCTTTTAATTGGGTTAATCGATGGTTTGACATATGTTCCCTTAATGTGTTATTTAATTTTCGTACTTTATCATTCATTAAATACCTTCTCCTACTTCACCCTCACGGTATTCATGTAACGGTGTGACATGTAAGCCACATTCGCTTCCACCATCCCCTTGCTCCCACCACCAACGGCCTGCGCGTGGATCTTCACCGACGGTAGTCGCACGAGTACAGCATTCACAGCCAATAGAACTGTAATGTTGATCCAGCAATGCATTATGGGGAAGTGCATGCTGCGCAATAAATGCCATAATCTGTTGCAATGACCAATGCGCCAAAGGATTATATTTAGTCAAACCATAGACAGGGTCTTGTGCATCGACATAGTCAAGTGCTGCCCGCATTGCTGATTGTTCGGCGCGTCGTCCTGTGATCCATGCATCATAATGTGCCAATGCACGTTGTAAGGGTTTTACTTTACGTTGCAAACAACATTCTTTTCGCAGTTCAGGGCTGCTGCGAAATAAATTGATGCCATGCTCTGCCACCATTGTTTCGACATCATGGTGATCAGGCGAAATCACCGTGATTTTTATGCCGTAATATTGTTCAACTTGGGCAATGGTATCGTAGGTGGCTTGCGGCAATCGACCTGTATCTAAAGTCACCACAGGAATATTCAAATCTTGTTGGTGTATCAGTTCTAGCAATACCGCACTTTCTGCACCAAAGCTACAAGGGTAGACCAGCCGTTCTCCATGCGTTTGCTTTGCTTGCTTCAGCACACCAAGCGAGGGTGTTATAATATCTTGCATACGTTGTTACTCCAGCCAGTGCAAATAAGGCCACCATACAAAGGCAACCAACAAAAAAAGTGTTGCGGCAGTGAGCGACATGACAGAACCAAAACGCAACATCGCTTGTGAACGCACAAAACCACTGCTAAAAATCATGGCGTTAGGTGGTGTTCCCATGGGCAGCATAAAAGCAAAACCCGAGACAATACCGATCAATAAAGCGATCATGATGGGGCTAACATCCATCGATACACCCAACGGCAAGGCAATCGGCAATAAAATAGCCACTGCGGCGGCATTGCTGACGCATTCGGTCAACAGCAAGGTCAACACTGTTAGCAAGATGAACAATAGCGGAACGCTCATTGACGCTGGCAACAGTGTATGTGCCAGCCATAGCCCTGCGCCCGTATCTGACAATGCTTTACCAATCGCTATCGCACCACCATACATCAATAACACACCCCAGTTCACATGCGATTCAACATCGTTCCAGCTCACCAAACGTAAGGCAAACATGCTAACAACCGCAAGCAATGCAATGTTTGCCAAGCCCAGTGCATGCCCTGCAAAAACCCACATAAGAATCGTTACCAGCAATAATATCCCCATCACCTTGGCAGGAATATTCATATCACCCAGTTCAAGCCTACGTTGTGAAATTGCATCTTTAGCAACACTCATATCAATGGTTATGCCACGTTGCATCCAGTGCAATTGAATGGCAGCCGCTACAAGCATTATGATTACCACAGGGAAGCTTGCCAGCGTCCACTGCGCAAAACTAAATGATGTGCCACTTAATTCGCCCAGCAATGCCAATGCTAAGGGCCCCCTAGCACCCCCTAACAAGGTCATCACACCACCAATAATCGCGCCCCAAGCAACAGCAAAAAACAAGGCTTGGGCATAACGATCGCCTTGCGATAAATTCAGGCTGCGCACTACCGACCAAACAATGGGCAAAAAAACCGCTGCCACAGCATGCTCAGGCATAACAAAAGCCATCATTGCAGGAAGCAATAACATTGTCATTAATAATTGACGGCTGCTATTGCCCATGCGATTCAACACCAATAAGGCAACATGCTCCGATAACCCTGTTTTAATCACCCCCGCTGCCAACATAAAAGCACCCAAAATAAAAAATACTGCAGGATTACCAAACAGGGCAAAGACTTCTTCGGTTGGCATCACCCCCAACATTGGCAGCAGCGCAATGCCCAGCAACGATGTCACCGATAAAGGCAATAATTGCGACACCCACAAGATCAAACACAAGCCAAATACCAGCAATGCATGCCAGCCTGCGATGGTTAATCCTGTAGGGGGAAGCCACGTTGATAGCGTCCATGTTGTAAAGAATAGCAATAACAACATGATAAATGGGCGGCTTTGTTCAACAATTAACTGCCCTGTTGTCTTATTATTCTTTACGATTTTAGATTGCTGTTCATCGCGGGCTTGAACACGCAAATGACGGCGTAAGCGATCAAACCAGCCTTCTGCTTTACGCATTAAATCTGTTTCAACAAAACGCTTGCCCAAACTTGCAGGTGAACCATCCAATACACGGCTTTCCATTGGGGTCATCACCCGCCCCATATGCCTTAAACGATGGGTGGGGACGTTGATGGCATGCAATAATGCATATTGATGCAGCAATAATGTTTCCATATTGGGCAGCGATGGGCTTGCTTCTGCGGCAAGGGGTGTATCAGGTAACGGACGAAATGGCAGCAACAATGGTACAATACCCTTGGCAACCAAGGCTTCCATGCCTTTTTTTGTTGAATCAACCGATTCAAGCCCTGCAATCAAATGGCTCACCACCGCGCCAGCACGAAACACAGAACGCGCATGTGCCAATGCCTGCCACACGGCAGCTTGCCCACCACGGGCTTCTTTACCAGGGCAAACTTCGGCAAAACGTTGCGGATTTGCTACTTCAAGGTTGCAAATAAACACATCAAGCCCTGCCGCATAGAGTGCATCAATGACCGAACAATCTTGAGGGGCAACCGTTTCTAGGGCTATTTGCCGATGCCCTAAATGACGGCGTAACAAGGCAACCGTCGCCACCAATGCTTTCAGCCCTGCATCAGGTGTATCGTTAGAAAAACCGTGGTACAGGTAGACTGTTTCAATTTCACGCTCTGCCAATGCCGCTTGGACGACTTCCACCAACTCCAGTGGATCACGGAGGACAGACGTTGCATGCCCCATCAACGCATCATACTGACAATATTGGCAAGACATATTCGCCGTCTTAAAAAAATCACAGCCAACTACAGGGTGCAACAACAGTAAATTTTCATGCAACGATGAAAATTGCCCCATGCGATTGCCCAAACGGGTTTTTTTACTGTAATACATCGGCGCAGGCAACAATTGCACGTCCAGTTGCTCACCTTCATGCAACAAACTGGCGCAACCTTCGGCTTGCGTAGGAATTAAACTAATCGGGCTGGCTTGGGTATAAGGCAGTGCAATAGGAACGGTACAAAAATGACCGCTGGGAAGGCGCAAGTCAATGACGGTTTCAATGGCATTGGCTTGTGCCACCCAGCGTGTTGCCTTGCCCAAGCCTTTTGGCAAGCCAACACCCAAGGTTGCCAGTGCTAACTTTGTTCGCCCTGGGTTATCAAATAAACACATCATCGCTGCGGCAAAGAAGGTGAATCTAAATAGGCGACGACTTTTTAACGGTAATCTGCCATTGTTGATCGGAGATGCGTGTTTTTGAGATGATCGTTTGCCCTTGTTCTTCTAATGACAAGGGGACGTTTTCAATCGGTGCGCCATCATCAAGAATCACCAATAACTCGGCATTCAATGGCATCCCTGTTAGTTTTATTTTTGTTTTAACAAAATTCATCGGGCAAGTGACCCCTGTGAGATCCAAACGTGCTTGATCTTCGTCTTTAGGCGCAGCAGTAGCAACAACCACCTCATTCTTTTCAGGGACAGCGGCAAAACGTATCAAGGCTAGATCCAACCAAGGCGTAACGGCATTGTTGATGGCATGCATGCTTGCTGCTGGATCATCAATATCGACATCCATCAAGGCATTTTGTACGGCTTGAAGCCCTTGGCTTACATCGGCATCATCACTAGCAAGACTCGCCAACAAAGCAAATACTGCGCTATCTTTTTCAGGTGCTTCACCATAAGCAACCAAAAAGGCGCGTGCCGTCGATAATGCGCAGCGTCGCAGTGCAGCACTTGCATCACCCCAAAACATGGCATCTAAATGCGCTCGTGCCATGCGTTGTTCATACGCTGCTTCAGAGGTAAGTGCATCACTCATCGACAATACCGCACCTGCACACTCGCCTTTTTTGTTGCCTTTGGTGTTAAAAGCTTCGTTTTCGCTCCAATCATAGATCAAGCCTTCAACATCACCTTCACCCACACCAAACGGCTGCAAAATCGTGCGCACACCATCCATGCCAATACGGCTCGCCCAATCATGCAAGGTTTCGTCATTATCACGCTGTTGTTGGTAGGCATGCAACACCGCAATGCCAGCATCAGGCGCGTGTTTGGCAGGGACTGCATCGGTGGCAAAGCCCATGGCTTCACCACCACGACCCGAGCCGCCAATATGCAATTGATAATGCGGTACGGCTTGCCCTTTTACTTTTTTTGCCAAACCATGAAAGCCTAAATCAGCAACATGGTGACGGGCGCAAGAGTGGTGACAACCTGATGCTTTAATTTCAATGGTTGATAACACAGGATCGTCTTGAAATGATTGCAACATCGGACGCATTGCCTCAACCAAGCCACGGCTGGAGGTAATACCCAAACGGCAGGTTTCAGTGCCGGGGCAAGCCACAGCATCAGCAATACTGCGGGCATAATCACAGTGTAAATCTGCTGCTTTTAATGATGCTAATGCCGCCTCACATTGATCTTTTGCCACATCGGTAATGATGATGCCTTGCTCACACGTCACCTGCAAAGCCTCTGTGCCAGCGGCGCGTGCGGTAGCAGCTATGGCATGGCATTGTGCAGGCGTTAGATCACCACGAAACACATTGATTAACAAGGCGTAATCACCATTATGTTGCTCAATGATGCCTGTTTTGGGTACCGTCAGTGTGCTGCGTGTTGTTCGCCAGTGTGTACCTGATACTGCTTCTACGCCCTGATGAATCGACTCAATCACAGCACGCTGCTTGCGGTATTCCGCAATAAAACCTTCTGCGCCGAGTTTTTGCGCAACGTATTTCATCCGCGCCCGTGCGCGGCGTTTTCGTTCTGAAAACTTAAAGTGGATACGCATCAATGCTTCAGCAACCAGCAATATATCTTGCTCGGCAACAAACTCTTCCAGCAACAACGCGGGCATCGGTTGTGAAGACAACCCGCCTGCTGCCCAGACTTTAAAACCTGCCTTGCCATCTTTGTAGCGGGCAATCAAACCAACATCATGCATGCCTGATAAGGCACAGTCTGTTTCACAGCCTGAGAATGATACTTTAAATTTACGCGGAAATTGCTGCGCCAATGGATGACGTAAAAAATATTCCGCAAAACGACGGGCGTGAATACTCACATCGGTATGTTCAGCAGGGCAAACACCCGCCAAGAAACAACTGCTAACATTACGCACCGTATTACCGCAGGCCTCACGGGTGGTCAGTCCTGCATCATCAAGTTTGCGTAAAAAGGGTAATGTATCTTTTAAATCAACAAAGTTGGCTTGAATATCTTGACGGGTGGTGATATGCGCAACTTTGGCACGATTCATCTTACCTGCCCATGCTTCGACGCAATCGCCAATCACATCCAATTGGTCGGGGGTAATATTACCCCCCGGTAATTTGGCACGCACCATCTGTACGCCTTCTTGCCGTTGACCATAGACCCCCATTTGCAAACGAAAGGGGGTAAAGCGTTCTTCTGGCATGCTGCCATCAAGAAACGCCGTTAATCCTGCTTCGTATTGATCGACATCTGTCGTTTTTGCAAACTGAAAAGTATTCATACCTATCCTTTAGGTGTTTATTGATTAAGCTTTGCTGCTTGAATATCGCAGGATTGCTCATAGGTGGTTAAATCAGTGATCGTAGGATTTTCACTGCACAAGGCACAAGCTGGGTCTTTGCGCAGTTTTAACTTTTTCCATTCCATGCGCATGGCATCAAATGTCATCAAATGCCCCGATAATGAACGACCAATCCCCAGCAATTCTTTGATCACTTCTACTGCCTGAATCGTTCCCACGGTTCCTGCTAAAGCACCCAAAATCCCCGCCTCAGAACATGATGGAACCATGCCTGAAGGCGGCGGTTCTGGGTATAAACAACGGTAGCAAGGGCCTTCTGCATGCTGATGCGGCTTAAACGTTGCGACTTGCCCATCAAAACGAAACATCGCACCAGACACCAAGGTTTTCTGTTCAAAAAAACAGGCATCATTGACCAAAAAACGTGTAGGGAAATTATCGCAACCATCCACGATCACATCATAATCACGAATAATTTCACGGATATTGTCTTCAGTGACAAAGTGATTGTAGGTTTTCACCGTCACATCGGGGTTCAGGGCTTGCATGCTTTCACGCGCACTTTCCACCTTGGGCATGCCAACACGGTCTTGGGTATGAATAATCTGCCGTTGCAAATTGGACATATCCACCACATCGGCATCAGCAATACCAATCGTGCCAACGCCTGCGGCTGCCAAATAATATGCCACAGGCGAACCCAAGCCGCCTGCACCAATCATGAAGACTTTCGACTCTAGCAGTCGTGATTGCCCTTCAGCACCCACCTCTGGCAAGATAATATGGCGTGAATAACGCTCAATTTGTTCTTCTGTAAAATCAATCAATGCATACTCCGCTGCGTGTGTTTAGACATCAATGTTCTTAAATAAATCGGTTGACATATAACGCTCTGCCATAGAAGGCAGTATCACAACAATACGTTTGCCTGCCATGTCTTCGCGGGCAGCAACCCGCAACGCCGCATGCACGGCAGCTCCCGAAGAAATACCTGCGGGAATGCCTTCTTCTTCTGCCAAACGGTGTGCCATGGCAAAAGCTTCGTCGTTGCTCACTTGTTCTACCCCATCAACAATCGCCATGTTGAGGTTTTTAGGAATAAAGCCTGCGCCAATCCCCTGAATTTTATGGGGGCCTGGTTGCCCCCCCGAAATAATCGGGGAATCTGTGGGTTCTACGGCAAACGCCTTAAAGTTTTTATTGCGTTCTTTTAATACTTCCGCAACCCCTGTAATCGTGCCGCCTGTGCCAACACCTGCGACCAAAGCATCAATGCGTCCATCGGTATCATTCCAAATTTCTTCTGCTGTGGTACGGCGATGAATATCAGGGTTGGCAGGGTTCTCAAACTGTTGCGGCATAAAACCACCATCAATGGATGCCGTTAGTTTAGAGGCTTTAGCAATAGCACCTTTCATGCCCAATTCGGCAGGCGTTAGCACCAGTTCTGCGCCCAAAAGCTTGAGTAATTTACGGCGTTCCAAACTCATTGATTCAGGCATGGTCAAGATGCAACGGTAACCACGCGCCCGCGCCACAAAAGCCAGCGAAATACCTGTATTTCCCGATGTTGGCTCTACAATTACCCCACCTTTGATCAATACACCATCACGTTCTGCAGCATCGACCATAGCGCGACCAATGCGATCTTTTACTGAGTTTAATGGATTAAAAAACTCTAACTTAGCAACGATCTCTGCCGTATTCGCTGGCACGATTCGATTCAGCCGAACCAATGGCGTGTTGCCAATAGCTTCTGCAATATCAGTATAAATATTCATTATCCCTCCACCATGTTTTGTTCAATGGGTTCCACATGAACGTGTTGCGATTCTAACCAACGAATCGCTTCTTCGACGACTTCTGTTTTTCCATCTAACTCTAATGCCACCAAGCCCATGTTTTCTTTTACATCGGCAGTGCGTATATTGGTGGTTACAGCAAATGACTGCCCCAACTGCCAAATAATAGGCAAACGCACATTCTCAGTATTGTACGTTAGATAAACTTTCATTTTCATGGTGGATTCTCCTCGTATGTTTTAGCGACCACCAGCAATAGCAGGAACAATGGAAACTTCATCGCCGTCTTTTACAGGGGTTTCACGCCCTTGCAAAAATCGAACATCTTCATCATTCACATAGACATTCACAAAACGGCGAATTTCGCCTGCGTCATCACATAAACGTGCTTTTAAGCCATTGTGCTTGGCTTCAAGATTGTCGATAATATTACCGACATTACTACCTTCAACAGCAACTTCATCGGCACCAGCGGTTAGCTTGCGTAAAGGGGTGGGGATTCGCACGGTAATACTCATGGTTAAACTCCTAAGTTTAGTGGGTTATAATTATAGCTGCACGCCATCAGCAGCAGCTAAGGCATCAAAGTCTTTCAGATTGCTTTCAATAATGCGAGGTTTATCAATAGCATCCACAATGGCTTCCTGTGTTTTAAGACCGTTGCCAGTAATGCATAGTACAATCGATTCATCACGGGGAATGCGACCTTGCTCAATGAGTTTTTTAGCCACGCCAACGGTTACGCCACCTGCCGTTTCGGTAAAAATCCCTTCGGTTTCAGCAAGCAATTTCATCGCCGACACTATTTCTTCATCGTTCACATCTTCTGCCCAACCACCAGAATCACGCATCACACGGTGAGCGTAATAACCATCCGCAGGGTTGCCAATAGCCAATGATTTAGCAATCGTATTAGGACGGACGGGGTGAATGAGGTCGGTGTTTTCTTTGACGGCCTTGCTAATCGGCGAGCAACCTGTTGCCTGCGCACCATAAATAGCAGTACCGTTATCTTCAATCAAACCCAGCTTGATGAATTCGTTGATTGATTTATCAATTTTCGTGCATAACGAGCCTGATGCCATCGGCACAACCACATGTTTGGGTGCTTTCCAACCGAGTTGCTCCATAATCTCATAACCATAAGATTTTGAACCTTCGGCATAAAAAGGGCGAACATTGACGTTTACAAACGCCCAGCCATATTTTCCTGCAACTTCAGAGCATAGCCGATTGACATCATCATAAGTGCCATTGATGCCAATGATGCGCGTACCAAAGATACCTGCGCCCAGCACCTTGCCCTGCTCTAAATCGTGAGGAATAAAGACATAAGATTCCAGCCCCGCTGCCGCTGCATTGGCTGCAACAGAACCTGCAAGGTTGCCCGTCGAGGCACAAGCAACGGTTTTAAAACCAAACTCTACCGCTTTAGATAAAGCAACAGAGACCACACGATCTTTAAACGATAACGTAGGAGAACAAACAGAATCATTTTTAATATACAATTCTTTTACACCAAGCTCAGCAGCCAAACGGTCAGCACGCACCAACGGAGTAAAGCCATTATCTGCACCGACGGTAGGATCACCATCAATCGGCAACAACTCACGGTAACGCCACATGTTTTGCGGTCGAGACTCAATCAACTCACGGGTGAAGTGACCTTGTAATTTGTCATAATCGTAGACAACTTCTAATGGTCCAAAGCAAAATTCACACACATGTGTGGGTTGAATCGGATATTCTTCACCACATTCGCGGCATTTTAACGCTCTCACAATAGATTCAGTCAAGGAATACTCCCTTACATAGAAAAATAAAAAACAGGCAAAAAAAAACCCCCGCAATGATTGCGAAGGTTTTTTTAAGCAGGATAAATCTTTATAAAAAAGAATACCAACATCACTTCACATCATCGCTCCTGAGGCAATCAGCCACAGGCAGGCATTGGCACCAGTCACCCAATAGGGCTGGTTGCCGCAGTTTCGCAGGGCCTGAACCCTCCACCGCTCTGGATAAATGTTTTATGCGCCGCATTATCATGGGAGGGTGAGTAATTGCAAGAAGTGAAAATTAATGATCAGCAATATCTGGATCAGTTTTATTGGATAAAACATCGGTAAAACCATTGAGAGTACTGCCGTTCATACCCAACGGCTTTCCTTTTAAGACGGGACAAGCTGCAACTAAAAAAGTGATTTTCTAACATCCTGTAACCCGTTGATTTTATTAGCTGTCCCCTCTTAAAAGGGAAGCCAAACTTCGCGCAGAATGACAGGGTAAACTTCGCGCAGAATGACAGGGTGAAAAAT
>CAYWFG010000030.1:0-19671 GCA_964458185.1 uncultured Zetaproteobacteria bacterium | reverse complement strand
GTTAGAAAATCACTTTTTTAGTTGCAGCTTGTCCCGTCTTAAAAGGAAAGCCAATATGTTAAGCATTTTACAACAAATTATAAACATCGGCACCATCACCGAAACCCTTGCCGATCATGATGATGTTAAATTATTGGGCAATCAATTAAACGCGGTGATCAAAAAACGTTTTTGCGGTTCGCTTGCTATTCGCATGGTGGATGCAGGTTCATGCAATGGCTGTGAATTAGAAGTGCATGCCAGCAACAATCCTTATTACGATATTGAACGCTTTGGCATACATTTCACTGCCAGCCCACGCTTTGCAGATATGCTTTTGGTCACAGGCCCTGTGAGCATCAATATGAAAACCGCGCTAGAAATGACCTACGAAGCCATGCCTGCGCCGAAACTGGTGCTGGCTATGGGGGATTGTGCCATTGATTGTGGTATATTTGGTCAAGATAATTATGCTATCGCAGGCAGGGTTGCCGATATTATTCCTGTTGATGCAGTGATTCATGGCTGCCCACCGTCGCCTACGGCGTTGATTCAGGGGATATTGCATCTGCTGCGGGCATCGGCATAAGGCGTTTTATTAGAAGCTATAAACCTTTAAGGAAGCACAATGAATAAAGAGCAAAAAATTACAGGAAACATCACACCACTAAACAGAGATTTGGAAACCCTAAAAAAGCATTTTTCGCAATGTTTTGACAAAAGCGGAAACTTAGACTTTGAAAAGTTAAAAAAACAACTATCCAAAAACGAAATAAACTTTTCAAAAGAAAGTTACGGAATGGATTGGCTGGGAAAATCCTACGCCCGACTTTTGGCAACAGACGAAACCACCACCCTTTTAAAAGAAGATGAAACCTTTAACCAAAAGCCAGAAAACGAAAACTCGGAAAACTTACTGATCAAAGGCGATAATTTAGAAGTGCTAAAACACCTAAGTAACGCCTATTACGAAAAAATAAAAATGATATACATTGATCCACCGTACAACACAGGTAGTGATGGCTTTGTCTATGCAGACGATAGAAAGTTTACCAAAGACGAACTGCAAGCATTAGCAGGAATCAGTGAAGAACGAGCCAAACGCATTTTAGACTTTACCCAAAGCAACAGCAACTCACATTCTGCTTGGCTCACCTTTATGTACCCAAGATTATACATTGCTAAACAACTACTAAAAGAAGATGGCGTTATTTTTATTTCTATTGATGATAATGAAGTAGCACAATTACGGCTTTTAATGGATGAGGTTTTTGGGGAGGAGAATTTTGTAGAAATTTTTTCTTGGAATAAAACTTCTACACCAGCATCACTTTCAAAAAAATCAAGAAAAACTGTTGAGTACATTTTGTGTTATGAAAAAAATAAAAATAATTACAAATATTATGGAGATGATTTAAGTGATGGAGACCAACCTCTTTTAAATGAGGGAAACAATATTGGAGTTTTGGAAATACCTAAGGAAAAAATCTTATTTAAAATAGATGATGGTGTTTATCCTTCTGACCAATACCATAGAATAAAACTTCTTAATGATATTGAAATTATTAGCGGTAAGTGTTCTGTTGATTTAAAAATAGAAGGTCGCTTCAAATGGCAACAAAGTTTTTTAAATAATGAAATAGAAAAAGGGACTACTTTTATAATCAAATCTAACAAGTTTTCAATTCGTTTTCAAAGATTTGAAGATGAAAGTTATAAAACCCCCTTAAATTCTATTAGGGAAAATATTATTTTTCCGTTATTAGATAAGACAAACACTAATATTGACACAAATGAAACATCATCTAAGGAATTACAGGAATTATTTGGTTGTAAAGTTTTTGACTTCCCAAAACCTGTAAGTCTAATTAAATATTTAATAAATTTTTTAGTTAAAGAAAATGACATAATCCTTGACTTTTTTGCAGGATCAGGCACAACAGCAGATGCCGTCATGCAGCTCAATGCTGAAGATGGCGGAAACCGTAAATTTATTTTAGTGCAACTACCCGAAATTATAAATGAAAAGAAAAGTAAAACCGCTTACGACTTTGTGAAACATGAATTAAACGTAACAAAACCAACTATTTTTGAAATCACTAAAGAACGGTTAATAAGAGCCAGTAAAAAAATACAAGAAGAAAACAAAGATAACGATTTATCCAAGCAAGATGTAGGTTTCAAATTTTTTGAAACCATGCCTATTTGGGAAGATTATAATTTTGAAGCAGATCAGTTAAATGTAGGAGAGATGCAACTATTTGACGAAAGTAAATTAACCACCGCAGACATCAAATCCTTATTGGTTACTTGGAAAACGTATGATGGCATTGCGCTTACCCAACCTTTGCAAGCCATAGATTTAAACGGTTATATTGCCTATTATAGCAACGGTAAATTGTATTTAATGAACAAAGGTTTTAAAACTACAAACCTTAAAACACTGTTAGAAAAAATAGACAGCGACAAACATTTTAACCCTACCACTATCATTGCCTTTGGTTATCATTTTGAAAGCAAAAATCTGCGAGAAATTAGTGAAAACATAAAGTCTTATGCCAATAAAAAAAGCATTGATGTTGACTTTATAACACGGTATTAACATGAAAAACGAAATAAAACTTAAAGATGAGATGACCGAGTTTTTGCTTTATACCGCACCTAGTGGAGAGATAAAAGTAGAGGCTTTTTTACACAATGAAACCATTTGGCTTAGTCAAAAACGCATGAGTGAACTTTTTGGCGTAGATGTTACCACTATAAATGAGCATCTAAAAAATATTTATAAAACCAATGAATTGGATGAAGTTTCAACTATTGGGAATTTCCCAATAGTTCAAATAGAAGGAAAACGTAAGGTTAGAAGAGACATACGTTTTTATAACTTAGATGCCATATTATCGGTTGGGTATCGCGTCAATTCGATACAAGCTACACATTTTAGAATGTGGGCAACCAATACCTTAAAAGAATATATTATTAAAGGTTTTGTCATGGACGATAATCGGTTAAAAAATGGCCAATATTTTGGTAAAGATTATTTTAAAGAGTTACTCGAAAGAGTTCGTTCTATACGAACAAGCGAAAGAAGGATTTATTTACAAATCACCGATATTTTTGCTGAGTGTAGTATTGATTATGATAAAAATTCACAAATAACTAAAGATTTTTTTGCCACAGTACAAAATAAATTTCATTTTGCCATTACAGGGCAAACAGCAGCCGAGATCATTTATACAAAAGCAAATGCCGAACAAGAAAAAATGGGGCTTAGCTCATTTAAAAACGCCCCAGATGGAAGGGTGCTAAAATCTGATGTAACCATTGCTAAAAATTATTTAGAAGAAACTGAAATTAAGCAGTTAGAAAGAACTGTTTCCAGTTATTTCGATTATATAGAAAGAATCATTGAAACAGAAACCACCTTTACAATGGACGGTTTATCAAAATCAATCAATGCGTTTTTGGTATTTAATAAATATGAAATTTTAGAAGGAAAAGGTAAAATATCGAAAATAGAAGCAGATAACAAAGCAGAAAAAGAGTATGCACAATTTAATAAAGTTCAAAAGATAAATTCTGATTTTGAAAAGCAAATAAAGCAGTTAAAAAAGGGTAAAAAATAGTGTGAAAGGATTTAACTTTGAAAAAAACTTATTGCATCAAACCCAAGCGGTAGAAAGTACAATAGAGGTGTTTGAGAAATTAGAAATAAAAGAAGCAATAGGCGCAGAAAAACAATATATAAACCCCCATATAGATATATATTCTCATTATTACATTGGAGACTATAATGGAAATATAGCAAAAATTCAAAGCAGAAATGAAATAGATTCCCAAGTAAACGGAAGAAGCAACATCATAGATATTATGATGGAAACAGGAACAGGAAAAACCTACACTTATAGCAAAACGATTTTTGAACTCAATAAAAACTACGGTATTTTTAAATTTATTGTTATTGTACCAACACTTTCTATTAAAGCAGGAACCATAAACTTTTTAAATAGCGATAGTGCAAGAGCTCATTTTAAAGAACAATATGGCAAAACCATTAAATTACATATTGTAGCAAGTAAAAAAGGCGGAAAAAATAAAAAATCATTTATGCCACCTGCTGTAAGCAGTTTTGTGAATGCAGGTGTTTATGAAAAGAATAGCATTCAAGTGATGGTTATCAATGCAGGAATGATCAACGCTGAAACAATGCGAAAGAGTTTTGACAAAGGGGTTTTTGATCAACATACCGTTCCTTTTAAAGCAATTTCGGCAGTAAAGCCTTTTTTAATTATTGATGAACCACACAAGTTTGGAATAAGTAAAACGACTTGGACAAATATTCAAAAAATGAATCCGCAATTTATTTTGCGTTATGGTGCAACATTCCCTGATAAAGAAATAAAAATAAAAGATGCTTTAAGCAATAAGTTAGTGAAGAAAAAAGTAAAAGATTACCATAATTTAGTTTATACCTTAACTGCTGTTGATTCTTTTAACCGTAATTTAGTAAAAGGGGTTATTGGACATATCACAGAGTTTGAAAGCGGAAAAAATGCCATTGTAAAGCTGAACAATACCGATGGAAAAGAAGCCACTTTTGAACTATTAGATGAAGGCAAAAAACAAACGGTTAAACTTGCTAAAAAAGAAAGTTTACAAAGAGTCCATCCAGCAATGGAAGATTTGCATATAGAACGTTTAAATAAGAGCAAAGTTATTTTATCTAATGGTATTGAGTTGTCGAAAGGGGATAAGCTAAACCCTTATTCTTACGCAGAAAAGCTGCAAGAGATGATGATTAAAAAAGCCATAAAAAGCCATTTTGAAAATGAAAAACAACTACTAACACGACCCGTAAAAATTAAACCCATTACGTTATTCTTTATTGATAATATTGAAGAATACCGTCATGAAAACGGTTATTTAAGAACAGCCGTGGAGCGTTTTATTATATTAGAAGTAAAGACCTTACTTAAAACCGAAAAAAACACCTTTTATAAAGCCTATCTTGAAAAAACACTGCAAGATATAAGCCTTACACACGCAGGATATTTTTCTAAAGACAATTCTGAAAAGGATGAAGCCATAGAAAAAGAGATAAACGAAATACTACACGATAAACAAGCCATGCTTGATTTAGAAAATCCAAGACGTTTTATTTTTTCTAAATGGACTTTGCGAGAAGGTTGGGATAATCCTAATGTTTTTCAAATTTGTAAATTAAGAGGTAGCGGAAGCGACATTTCAAAACTGCAAGAAGTTGGCAGAGGTTTAAGACTTCCTGTAAACGAGTATGGACATCGTGTAAAAGATGAACAGTTTTACCTAAATTATTTTGTAGATTTTACCGAAAGTGATTTTGTAGATCAATTAGTGAATGAAATTAACGAAAAATCAGGTGCGATTTCAATAGAAGAAATTCCAGAGAAGCTTCACCCAAAAATGATTCAACAAATCACCGATAAATACAACATTACAGAAGATGAATTGTTAGAACGTTTAGATGAGAGAAAGATCATTACAAGAACCAACAAATTTAAAGATGGTGGTTTTGATTTTATTAAACATAATTATCCTAAAATATTTGAAGGTGTTGGCTCTAATAAAGTAAGAAAATCGACCGATAAGAAAAAACAAGTAAGCATTAGAACCGAGAAATACACCGAACTGAAAGCACTTTGGGAAAAACTAAATGAAAAAGTAATTTTAGAATATAAATTTGAGAAAGAAGACGATTTTAAAACGTTATTTGTTCATTTTCTAAATAATAAAAAAGATAATTTTACTATCGAAGGTATTAAAGAAAGAACCGCACAAATTGAAATAAGCAATAACACAGCAAGCGTTAGAGAAGAACAAACCATTTATGGCAATGAAACAACGTCAATTTCAACGATGAAATATAGCGATTTTTTAAAAGAGTTAGCCAAAATTTTAAACATTAACATAAAGACCTTACATCAATCTTTTATTGATGCTGATGTAGATATAAATAAATCCTTAAATATTGCCACAGTTCGTATGATCAAACAAAAATTTGAGCGCTACTTAATGTACAATGCTATTGATACATTCGGCATTGAATACCAAAAAGTAAGTAACGAAATTCATCCAACAAAATTCACGGACGAAAAAGGAAATGTTTTAAAAGAAATTCCCGCTTCTAATGTTGGTATCATGTATTCAGAAAATAATGTTGCTGATAACTATTTATTGGATGAATTGTTTTATGATTCAGAATTAGAAAAGAAAAACATTGAGCAGAATGTAAAAGAAGTCGTTGTTTTTTCTAAGATACCTAAAAATTCGATTAAAATACCAGTGGCAGGTGGGAAAAGTTACTCACCAGATTTTGCTTATGTTTTAAATTATAAAGACCAATCAAAAAAATTGTACTTTGTTGTCGAAACAAAAAACACCGATGAGGAAAGTTTAAGAAATGAAGAAAAACAGAAAATAAGACATGCAAAAAAGTTCTTTAGTAGCGATGTGAAAATTGAATTTAAAACACAATTTAGTAATAAGAAGATTGTAGATTTAATTGAAGATATAGTGAAAGATGTATAATCGGCTAGTCTGTTTTATCGCTGTCTCCATTACACTACAAAAAGAGATACCATGAAGTCTTTATTCTCACTATTGATGGCATCACACTGGTGTCTGGTCAAGCCATTCCCCATGATTGGTGACAGATGTATCAACCGCCAGTGTTAAATGCTTTGATTGCCCAAGTTTTGAAAAACAGTCCATGCGATCAATGAGTCGAATGAACAGTATTCGCCGCATAGAGGGTAAACACTAACCATGCGTGTATCACTGAAACAGTTAAAAATCATTGAGGCGATCGCCAAGGCGCATAGTTTTTCACGCGCTGCTAAATTATTGCACATGACTCAACCTGCTGTTTCTATGCAAATCAAGCAATTAGAACGTCATATTCAAATGCCCTTGTTTGAACGCCATCACAAACAAATTACTTTAACTGAAGCAGGGGTAGAGTTATTGCACTGCGCTCAACAAGTGCGTGAAAGCATTCATCAAACCGCCAATATCATGGATGCCATGCGAGGGGTTCAATATGGTCGTTTGCATCTCACGATGGCTGCTACAGCCAATTACTTTGCACCGCAATTGATTGCTGCATTTCATCGACAATACCCGCAGGTAGACATTCAGTTATCAGCAATCAACCGCAAGGGGATGCTAAAAGCCTTGGATGAACATAGCACAGATATGGTGATTATGGGGTCGCCACCCGATGGTCATCAATTGTTGGGGTTACCTTTTATGCCTAACCCCTTGGTGGTTATCGCCTATCCTTCACACCCACTTGCCAATCAACGAAACATTTCTATGCAGGCACTGGTCGATGCCCGTTTTATTGTCCGAGAAGCAGGCTCTGGCACACGCCGCGCTGTGGAAACCTTTTTTGCCGAGCATGGTATGCTATTGCATGCCAGCATAGAAATGAACCGTGTCGAAGCGATCAAACAAGCCGTGATGGCAGAGCTAGGCTTAGGCATTGTTTCAGCGCATACTTTAGAAATGGAGTTGAAGTTAAAACGATTGGTGGTGCTGGATGTCAAAGGCTTCCCTATCCTTCGTCATTGGTACATCGTCCACAAAGAAGGGAAACGCTTCACCCCTGTACCACAGGCTTTTTGCGCGTTTGTATTAAAACATGCCGAATCATTGATTCGTATTCCTGCTTAAAAGTGATGCTCGTTTATACTTCCTCTTATTTTTCACAAAACATACAGCAGCAATAAAAAAACTTGACATTATAAGTTAACACAGGCGAAATGCGCCTCCGCAACGGGGCCATAGCTCAGCTGGGAGAGCGCTACACTGGCAGTGTAGAGGTCAGCGGTTCGATCCCGCTTGGCTCCACCAGACAAGGGGTTACCCCTATTTAAAAAAGCCTGCAAGCCTTGTGTTTGCAGGCTTTTTTATTGGCTTATCCTTTTACCTTGTCCAGTCCTTAGCCAAAGCATAGCATGGTGACTTATTTTGAATACTAGGAACCCATCATGCCCCAAACAACACCCACCGATAAAGAACGCATTAATCGTTTTTTAGTACGCTGTGGATTATGCTCTCGTCGTGAGGCTGATCGTATGATTCTTGCTGGGCGTGTTGCCTTAAATGGCGATGTGTTAACCCAGCCCGGTAGCAAGGTTGGTGCGCAAGATCGGGTGATGGTTGATGGTAAAGTGGTGACTGCCAACACTGAATACAGTTATTTTTTATACAATAAACCCCGTGGTTTATTGTGTGCACGCAAAGATCGGCGGGATCGCGGATTGATTTATGATCATTTAGAAGTGGCTGCCAGCGTGCAATCTGTCGGCCGCCTTGATATGGATAGCGAAGGCTTGTTGATTCTCACCGATGATGGTGCATTAACGCAAGCCTTGATTCATCCTGCCTCTAAAGTGCCTCGCACCTACCGTGTGCGTGCGGCAGGTCATCTTGAATTAAAAACATTAGAGTTATTGCGCAATGGTGGTATCGACATGGGACGTGGTGATACCAGCGCACCTTGGGATACTATTGTTGATAGCGAAACAGGTGGGCATACGTGGTTGCGGGTAACCTTACACCGTGGTCGATGGCGCGAAGTTCGCCGCACACTGGAGGCTTGCCACCACCCTGTTCGTCGTCTTATTCGTACCCAATTTGGTTCATTATCGTTAGACCCTGCCTTGGCTGGCGGGCAATACCGCCCTTTAAAAGCGAAAGAAGTTCGTGCCTTACGGCATACGGTAAACCAGTATACTGCCCGTGACTAAGACTACACCTCTTCAGGTTTACCATCGTTTGCATCAACATTATGGCGCACAAGATTGGTGGCCAGCAGATACTCCCTTTGAAATGATGGTGGGGGCTATTTTAACCCAAAACACCAGTTGGCAGCAGGTAGAAACTGCGATCGCCCAATTAAAGTCCGCTGATTGTTTATCACCTGCGGCAATAGAAGCATGTGATTTACAGTTGCTTGAAACTTTAATTCGCCCCAGTGGTTTTTTTCGCCAAAAAAGTACGCGCTTAGTTGCTCTTGCTCGTTTTTATCATACCCACGGTGGTATTGCAGGATTACGCGATATGCCACCAGAGAAACTCCGCCTACGGCTACTTTCGGTTCATGGTATCGGTGCTGAAACTGCGGATTCCATCTTGTTGTATGCTATTCATCAGCCTTTTTTTGTGGTAGATACGTATACCCGCAGGTTATGCCATCGCTTGGGCTTCTTTGCTGAATCCATTCATGATTACACCACCATTCAGCAATGGTTTCATGGGCGACTCACCGCATCGACTGAATTCTTTCAAGAATACCATGCTTTGATTGTTGTGCACGCAAAACAACACTGTTTAAAAAACCCTCGTTGCATAGAATGCCCCTTGTGTGCTTGCTGCGCCTTTCCTTGTTGATAGCATTTACCTTTTTCATCCGAAGCTTAGGAGCATTCATGTTTGGTCAATTTTCACGTTGGTTGCTGTGTCTATCTTTGATAACAATCTCTTTTAGCTATGCTGCTAGTGCCGATGAAATCACCTTAAATTTTAAAAACGCTGATATTTCTGCATTTATTGAATTTGTTGCGGGTTTTTCGGGTAAAAACTTTTTAGTAGATAATCGTGTAAAAGGGAAAATCACCGTGGTTTCCCCTATGCCGATGAGTAAACAAGAAGCCTATGATGTCTTTTTATCGGTGCTAGAAATGAATGGTTTTGCTACGGTGCATGCAGGCTCTGTGATAAAAATAGTGCCGCGAGCAGAAAGCAAACAACGCGCCTTACCCGTGCGTAGCGGCATTGCAGGAAAAAATGATGCGATGGTGACGCAAGTGATTCGTTTACATTATGCCAATGGGCAACAACTCGTCGCCTTAATTCGTCCACTGATTTCACCCAACAGCCACTTGGTGGCTTACCCTCGTGGTAATATGTTATTGCTTACCGATACTGCCAGTAATGTTCGCCGTATTCAAAAAATATTGGATTTGGTTGATCGTAAAGATGCTGTGGGTGTGCAAATGTTCACGCTCAAACACGCCTCGGCTGATAAACTGGCGACCTCCTTAGAGCGATTGTATCAAGCGAGTGGTGGAGGACCACCACTACCGGGGGGGACTGCTGCTAGTAAAGTAAAAATCATGGCGCATCAACCAGGAAATATTTTGATTGTTGTCGCAGCCCCTCAAATTCTTAATGAAATAAGCAACCTGATTGATAAATTAGATATTGCACCCAAATCAGATACGGGACGCTTGCAAGTCCGTTATTTAAAAAATGCAACTGCCGTCGATGTTGCAAAGGTAATTACTGAATTGGTTGGAGGGCAAACATCTGCGACAAAGGCCGCTGGTCAAGCACCTGCCAGTGTATTGTTTTCAGGTGATATTAAAGTCGTTGCCGAACCTGCAACTAACGCTTTGTTAATTACAGGCGCGCATGCTGACATTGTTGCCTTGAATCGAATTATTGACAAATTAGATGTGCGCCGCCGTCAAGTGTTGGTGGAGGCCTTGATTGTTGAGGTTTCTACTAATTCAGGCCAACAATTTGGTATTGAGTGGCGAGGCACAGGGGATTTTACCAAACCAGGAACCACGGTGCTTGGCGGCACGACATTCGGTGGTGGCACGAATATCAATGCTGTGGGAGCTAATCCTTTTGCCCCAGGGAATGGTTTAGTGGTTGGTTTGGTGCGTGGCACAATTAACTTTGGTGGTAAACAATTTTTAAATATTGGTGCATTGGCGCGAGCGATGGAATCCAAGGCGGATACCAATGTGTTGTCCACGCCCAATTTATTAACCATGGATAACGAAGAAGCGGAGATTGTGGTGGGTCAAAACGTGCCATTTATCACAGGGCAAAGCTCAACGGCTGGTGGTGTTACCAATCCTTTTCAGACGATTCAACGCAAAGATATCGGTTTAACCTTGCGGGTGAAGCCACAAATTACTGATGGTGATACGGTTCGCCTGAAAATATACCAAGAGATGTCCAGCATTTCGATTAATGCTGCGGTGAAAGGTGCAGATTTAATCACCAACAAACGCTCCATCAAAACCGTGGTATTGGCGAACAATGGGCAAATTATTGTGTTAGGTGGCTTGATGCGTGATGATAATACGGCATCGGTTCAGCGTGTGCCTTGTATTGGTTCTATCCCGATTCTTAGTGAACCCTTTAAATTCACTGATAATACCCACAGAAAAACTAATTTAATGGTGTTTTTACGCCCCCATATCATCAAATCATCGGATCAAATTGATCGCTTAACCAATGAAAAGTATTCTGATATTAAAAAACTATACGAAAAGCCTATCCAAGGCGGTAGCATTATCTTCCCAGAAGCCAAACGTAAATTGCCGCCGTATGTACAATCAACCAACGATGATAAGCCAAGTAAAAAAACACCCCCTGCCACGGTAGCACCTTAAACCATGCAGCACTGGCAACGTTTATCCGCCGAGCAGGTGGATGTGGAGCGTACTTTGATGTGTTCCTTGCCTGTCTTGCGACAAGGACCATTGATTCCGTTGTTAACAGCAACAGCTATCAATCGTGCATGGGTTGCAGTGGCTGATGGTCATCCTTTACCGTGGGAATTGCTCGATGATTACCGCCGCATGTTGGGCTGTGAAATTGAACCTATTTATGTGCCGCACGATGATATTCTCATGTTGCTCAATCAAGTGTTTGATATGTCGTCAGCTTCAGCAGAGCAAATGCTCGAAGATTTATCCGATGACGATGACCTCAATCGAAAAATTGAAGAAGTCGGTGATCTATTAGAATCAGAAGATGATGCCCCTGTCATTCGTTTGGTCAACACCTTGATTTCACAAGCGATGAAAGACCGTGCTAGCGATATTCATATCGAACCCTTTGAGTTAGAAGTGCTGGTGCGTTTTCGTATTGATGGCGTATTGCATACCGTGGTTCACCCGCCCAAAGGCGTGCAGGCAGCCATGATCAGCCGTATTAAGGTGATGGCGAATTTGGATATTGCCGAAAAAAGACACCCCCAAGATGGGCGTTACCGCGTAAAAATTGCAGGGCGTGAGGTTGATGTTCGGGTCTCTATCTTACCCACTGCCTTTGGTGAGCGGGTGGTGATGCGTTTGTTGGATCGTTCCTCAAAGATTCTTACCTTACCCGAACTTGGCATGAGTGAGCGGCAGTTTGCTCAAATGCGCCGAGTCATTCGTGCGCCGCATGGCATTGCGCTGATCACAGGGCCGACAGGTTCAGGCAAAAGCACCACCTTGTATGCGGCATTGATGGAAGTTGACCGTGCCAACCGCAATGTGATGACCATTGAAGACCCCATCGAATACCAATTAGGCGGCGTGGCACAGATGCAGGTGCAACCGAAAATAGGGCTGAACTTTTCAACAGGGCTGCGCTCTATTTTACGGCAAGACCCTGATATTGTCATGATTGGTGAAATTCGTGATTTAGAAACGGCAGAAATCGCCATTCAAGCATCTCTTACAGGGCATTTGGTGTTTGCCACCTTGCATACCAACGATGCATTGTCTGCTGCCATTCGCCTACAAGATATGGGCGTAGAACCTTATTTGTTGGCATCCTCGCTGATGATGGTGCAAGCACAACGCTTGATTCGCCGTATCTGCCCCCATTGCCATTCTCCAAGAGCATCCACCGCCGAAGATGCCAAGGTACTGGAGGTAGGGCTTGATGAACTCCCCGTAGGCTCGACAATTTATGAACCCAGTAGCTGTGGTCGTTGTATGCATACAGGTTTTATTGGGCGGATTGCTATTTATGAGATTTTCTTGATTACCGAAGCCTTGCGCAACGCCATTCATGGTGGGCTAGGCTGGACTCAACTCCGCCATATTGCCAAACAACAAGGCATGAGAAGCTTGCGCCAAGATGGTGCGCGGCATGTGTATGCTGGTGTGAGCAGTGTCGATGAAGTCTTGCGTGTATCCAGTGAAGAAGCCATTGAGGTGGAGGCGTGAGCCAATTTTCATGGGAAGCAATAGATGCCCGTGGTCGCCGCAAAAAAGGCGAGTTGGATGCCGATTCAGAGCGAACAGCGCGGCAGCAGTTAAAAGCACAAGGCTTGATGGTTCGCCGTTTACAAGCAGCAAGTACCACTAAAAAATCAGGCGAAAAACACAGCCATGGCATGGCGATGAATGGCAACGAAACGTCACTTTTTTTGCAACAATTATCCACCTTGCTTGGTGCAGGCATGCCACTTGTTGATTCATTGGCATCTATTGCCACAGGTATGTCGCGCGCCAAAGCCAGTCGTGCTGTTTCTCATGTACGCCAACAAATCAGCGAAGGCAGCACCTTAGCCGATGCCTTGCGCCAGATTGCGCTTGATGATGTCGTTTGCAATATGATTGAAGCAGGTGAAGAAACAGGCAAGTTAGAGGTTGTTGCCAAACGATTGGCAGAACTGCTGGATAATCGTCGGCGTATTGAGCAAGAATTGATGTCCGCGATTTTATACCCTGCGATTATTCTTGCCTTTGGTTCGCTTGTCATGTTGGTCTTACTGACCTATGTCGTGCCACAAATCGTGACGGTGTTTCAACGCAGCGGCGGTGAGCTGCCGATGATTACCCAATGGGTGATTGCCATTTCTGATTTTATCCGTGCTGATGGTGTGCTATTGTTTGTGGGCATAGCAATGGCATGGTGGGGAAGTCTATTGTTACTGCGCAAGCCAACCGTGCGAGAGCAACGTGATCATCTGTTGTTGCATATTCCCTTATTATCATCGTTGTTGATTCGTATTGATACAGCCCGCTTTAGCCGCACATTGGGCATGCTGCTGGGGGGGGGCGTGCCAGTATTGTCAGCGATGCGCATTGCCGAACAAACCATGACCTTGATCCCGATGAAAAAACTCATCACCCAAGCGGCTGAATCGTTGCGCGAAGGCGGTGGCTTGGGGCAAGCGTTGCAATGCGGTAAATTATTGCCCCACATGGCGATTCAAATGATTGATGTCGGCGAACAAAGTGGCGAGTTAGATACCATGCTGCTGCGTATTGCCGATCAATATGAGGACGAGACCTCGCGCCTTATTTCACGGCTCATGACTATTGTAGAGCCTGCCTTGATGCTGGTCATGGCATTGCTTGTTGGGCTGCTCGCCGTGTCTATTTTATTACCCATTGTTGAGATGAATGCCTTGGTGCATTGAATGTTTAGGCCTAGGCTAAAAAACTAGGTCGTTGCCAACAACAAACCTTGTGCCACATCATCAGGCGTATCAAGATCAAAAAAACTTAATAGTTTAGGGTCATATTGGCGGCACAATGATTCGTTAATCATGGTGGTATTTAACGTTGCAATCATTTTTTTGATGCTGTATTGCTTTGCATCAAGATGCGCTTGCAGCGTCGGTAAACAGCTTTTTTCATAAAAGGCAAACAACGGTTGCATGATATTATTCACCCTAGGCACAATGACTTGTTGTTGCCTGCGTTGTTGTGCCATTGCTTGAATCAAAGCAGTGGAGGCAAA
Source organism: uncultured Zetaproteobacteria bacterium (assembly GCA_964458185.1). GTDB lineage: Bacteria > Pseudomonadota > Zetaproteobacteria > Mariprofundales > Mariprofundaceae > AB-137-C09. Next base: position 5,160 of record CAYWFG010000030.1, on the reverse strand, counting down.
AGGCATATCACACGCCATGACAAAAACCCAACGGGTATCAACGCGCTGCATCGCACTTGTAATACCGACCATAGGACCATGCCCTTGCATGGCATCGCAAACTTGCCTGCCCGTTAATGATGGTTTGTGCTGATGAACACTGATGGTATAGCGATGAAAGCAGGCGTTGATTGGTTTTAATGCATGCTCAATCAATGGCTGGTATCGAAAGCGTAGCAATGCTTTGTCTTGCCCCATGCGAGTGGATGCACCACCTGCCAAGATAATTGCGGTGCAATCGGTGATCAATTATTTCATCCGCATTTCTAACCATTGCTGCACAAACGCTGCCAGCTTGGGTACATCATCCAGTGCAAAAACAGGCGCAGTGGTGTGTAAATTAGGCACATCAGATGCCACCGCGATTAACTGTTGATCATCGCCATGACGCAAGGTGTTGGCGCGTTCGGCGCGAACAACCTCTATTTTTGCACCATCCATGCTGCCGTAGCCTTCCACCAAAACCAAATCAACCGTGGGTAAATAATGAGCGGCTAGATACGCGGGTGTTAAAGGTTGATCGACATCAGCGACCATCAACACGCCCGACGGCGATGCCAGTAACGATGCCACCGCACCTGCTTGTTTATGCCGCCAACTGTCTTTACCAGGGGTATCCATTTCTGGTTGATGGTGGGTATGTTTGATGGTGGCAATACGCAATCCTTGCTGTTGTAATCGGCTTATTAAGCGTTCCATCAACGTGGTTTTACCTGAATTGGAACGGCCGACAATCAATAAAATAGGCGTAGTCATAGGCTTTGATTATTGGGTTGATAGTGCCATTGTCCAGCAATAATCATTGCTTTGTCTTGGCGGTGAATCGCTTTGCTGATATTCTGCGTCATAAAAAAAGGAACTCCCCATGCAAGATGATGCTATTCGCCAGCGTATTCAAACGCTCTACCCTCAAGCTGACGTAACCATTCATGGTAGCGACTGCTCTTTTGAAATCGCTATTGTGTCGCCCTCTTTTGAAGGCATGTCACCCCTTGCACGCCAACGCAGCATCATGAAGTTGTTTCAGCCTGAACTGCGAGACGGTACTTGGCATGCATTAACCGTTAAAACACGCACGCCGAGAGAATCATGAGTGAATTGACCCATTTTGATGCCGCAGGGCGTGGTCGAATGGTCGATGTATCAACAAAAGACATCAGCCTTCGTATTGCTTCTGCCAGCGGCGAAATTCATATGCTGCCTGAAACACTGCAACGTATTCAACAAGGTGCGTTAAAAAAAGGCAATGTACTCGCTGTTGCCGATGTTGCTGCGATTATGGCAGCCAAGAAAACAGCAGATATCATTCCTATGTGCCATCCTTTAATGCTCTCTGGGGTGAATGTCTCATTTAATCCATTGGATGATGGTTGCGGGCTTAAAGTGCATGTGAACGTGCGTTGCAAGGGCAAGACAGGTGTAGAGATGGAAGCGTTAACGGCAGTCAGCACCGCATTATTAACGATTTATGATATGTGCAAAGCCGTGGATAAAAACATGCGATTACAGCATATTAGGCTCGATGAAAAAACAGGGGGCAAGTCAGGGGACTGGTCTCGCACATGAGTGTTCGGGTATTATTTTTTGCGACAATTGCGCAGCAACAGGGTACAAGAGAGCGAACAATGCCACATCATGAAGGGATGATCCTTGCTGATGTGCTGAATACATTGGAAGGGGCTTTGCCTGATGTATGTTTGATTGCCGTGAATCAAGAGCAGCAACAAAGTAGGGAATTAACACTGCATAATGGTGATGAAATTGCCATCATGCCACCATTTTCTGGAGGTTAAATGCAGCTAACAACAGATGGAGTACGAATTGAACAACAAGACTTTTCTATCGAAGAAGAAGTGAATGCGATACGTGCAACATCACAACGTATTGGTGGCGTGGCAACATTTTTGGGCTGTGCGCGTGATTTTTCTGATGCTGGCACAGTATCGGCGATTCATTTTGAGCAGTATGCAGCGATGGCGATGACTGCCATGCATGCATTGCGGCAGCAGGCATTGACACAGTTTGATATTATTGATGTACGAATAATTCACCGTATCACCAAAATAATGGCAGGTGAACAAATTGTATTGATTGTGGTTGCTGCTGAGCATCGGGCAGAAGCTTTTGATGCTTGTCGCTGGGTGATTGATACCTTAAAACAAGAAGTTCCTATTTGGAAAAAAGAAATAAACGAAGCCAGCTAAGTCTATGGAAAAGATAAAATTCTTGCTATTGTATGATTCAATAGCTAACCTGCGCGCCCTTTTGTCGGGTTTCATTTTTTTGCTATGATCCCGCAATCTTTTTTGGAGGCTTGAAAATCATGCGTGCATTGGACGATGTAACCAACAATCAGATTCGTGAAGATATTCCTGAATTCCGTGAGGGTGATACCGTTCGCGTCAATGTTCGCGTTGTCGATATCAAAGAAGGTAAAAAAGGCGTGGAGCGCAAAGAGCGTATTCAGGTTTATGAAGGCGTGGTGATTTCCCGTCATAACAAGGGTATTTCTAGCAGCTTTACCGTTAGAAAAATATCCAGCAATGTTGGGGTAGAGCGTGTGTTCCCCTTGCATTCCCCGATGATTGAAAGCATCACCGTTATTCGCCGTGGTCGCGTTCGTCGTGCTAAATTGTATTATTTGCGTGAATTGCGTGGTAAAGCAGCACGTATCCGTGAGCGTCGTTACTAAACCGTATGGTTTTACGCTCAAAAAGGCTCCGCTTGCGGAGCCTTTTTTTGTTCCATTTTTCATTCAGGGTAGCATGCTTTTTTTATGCCGTTAGATTTGCCTGTATGCGGCATTGGCTGCAATGATGTTAGAAAAAAAGGATACATAATACATGAGTGTTTTAGTTAGCAAGCAGGCTCCAGACTTTACCGCCGCAGCAGTTTTGGCTGATGGCTCAATTAACGAAGCTTTTTCTCTCTCTGATTACAAAGGTAAGTACGTGGTACTTTTCTTTTACCCGTTAGACTTTACATTTGTTTGTCCATCTGAATTGATCGCTTTTGATCACCGCATTAAAGAATTTGAAGCGCGTGGCGTACAAGTGATTGGTTGCTCTATTGATTCTCAATTTACCCATTTGGCATGGCGCAACACTGCCGTCAATGACGGTGGTATTGGCGCGGTTGCTTACCCATTGGTTGCCGACGTGAAGCATGAAATCTGCCAAGCCTATGATGTTGAATTTGCTGAAGCAGGCGTTGCTTTCCGTGGTTCATTCTTGATTGATACCAAGGGCGTTGTTCGTCATCAAGTGGTCAATGATTTGCCCCTTGGTCGTAATGTTGACGAAATGTTGCGTATGATTGATGCGTTGCAGTTCACCGAAGAACACGGCGAAGTTTGCCCCGCAGGTTGGAACAAAGGCGATAAAGGCATGACCCCAACAGGCGAAGGCGTGGCGAGCTATTTGGCTAACGAAGCTGATAAACTGTAAAGTTACAGCGATGTAAAAATAAAGAAAGGCTCGCTGTTAGCGAGTCTTTTTTGTTTCTAAAGAGTCAAATCATGACTGAATCTAAAAAAGTACAATGAATAAAGAGCAAACAGTCATAAAAAATATCACACCACCAAACAGAGATTTGGAAACCCTAAAAAAGTATTTTTCGCAATGTTTTGACAAAAGAGGAAACTAGCACCCTTTTAAAAGGGAAGCCTTTAAAACCAATGAATATGGTGGTGAATTTTGGATGGCGAGAAGGTTGGCAAAGATACTTGAATATGCTGAATTTAGAAATTTCTTACCCGTTATTGATAAGGCAAAAAAAGCTTGGAGGTGAACAATGATTCCTGATGGATATAAAAAATGGCCTCATGAAGGACTCCTCCCTGAAACATGGAAGGTACTGTTCGCCAGCGAAGTCTGCTCAAAAATAACAGATGGAACACATGATACTCCCAGCCCAACTGCTACTGGAATTCCATATATAACTGCGGTTCATGTCAAAGGTGGATTTATCAACTTTAAGGATTGCAAATATTTACCTCAAGATGTCCATAATGGAATATATAAAAGGTGCAACTCAGAAAAAGGTGACCTTCTTGTCGTAAATATTGGTGCAGGTGTTTTGGATTGTGGCTATGTAAATGTTGATTTTGAATTTAGCTTAAAAAATGTCGCGTTACTTAAACCTAACGAAACAAAGATAACCAGTGAATTTCTTTTCCAACATCATCAAGTCAGAAAGACTAAAATAGCTCATCAAGTAAAGGCGGGTGGTGCACAGCCATTCTTATCTCTTAAAGAATTGAAGAGGCTTAGATTTGTTATTCCCCCTCTCCCCGAACAAAAGAAAATCGCGGAAATCTTGTCCACTTGGGATAAGGCGATTGCAACGGTGGAAAAGCTGATTGCCAACAGCCAACAAAAGAAAAAAGCACTGATGCAACAACTCCTCATAGGCAAAAAACGCTTCCCTGAATTTGATGGGGAGTGGAAGGAAGTGCGGCTTGAGATGGTTGCAAAAATCATTATGGGAAGCTCACCAAGCTCAAAAGCGTATAATGATAAATCTGTTGGTTTACCTCTCATTCAAGGCAATGCCGATATTAAAAAAAGAAAATCTGCACCAAGGATTTTTACAACAGAAATCACTAAAGAATGTGATGTCGGGGATATTCTTTTAAGTGTTCGCGCTCCCGTTGGTGAGGTTTCAATTTCAATTCACCACGCCTGCATTGGTCGCGGCATTGCCTCCATCAAGTCCAACAACCCACAGCAACACGATTTTTTATATCAGTGGCTGCTTTGGCATGAGCCTAGATGGGCTAGTCTATCCCAAGGAAGCACTTTTAGTGCTGTAAATGGTAATGATATTAGAAGCATGCTTCTTTTATTGCCTTCAAGCATTAAGGAACAACAAAAAATCGCATCCGTTCTTTCATCTGCCGATCAAGAAATCGAAACATGGCAACAAGAGCTTGAGAATTTGAAGCAAGAGAAAAAAGCCCTGATGCAGCAGTTGCTTACTGGCAAGCGGCGAGTGAAGGTAATTATATCTGCTACCGAAACCCTTCAGCTTGGAGGTAGTCATGAAGTTTGAAGTCTATTGTGATGAGGGGCTTCCCTTTTAAGACGGGACAACAATAAAATCAAGGGGTTACAGCATGTT
>CAYWFG010000029.1:0-20365 GCA_964458185.1 uncultured Zetaproteobacteria bacterium | reverse complement strand
AGAGCTGTCTGTAACCCATTGATTTTACTAGCTGTCCCGTCTTAAAAGGGAAGCCTGATTTTATAATCTGATATTACGCAGTTAAGCTAAAACCCGTTATTCCCTTAGCAAAGCCTCAACATAACGCGCAATCATGAGTTCTTCATTGGTTGGTATGACCAAGATAGCCACTTTACTTTCACCTGAATGAATAGCCCCATGCGAAGTATTGCCGTGCTGTTTATTCTTGTTAGCATCTAATACCATACCAAGCGATGCCAAATGGGTCATCGTTTGAGCGCGAATAGCTACGGCATGCTCACCGATACCGCCTGTGAATACGATAGCATCTATACGGTTCAAGGCAACGGCTAAACTAGCAATGTGTTTTGCTAAACGGTAACAAAAGAGGTCAATCGCTAGCGTTGCACGTGGATGACCTTCTTTGGCAGCTTTTAGCAGCGTGCGCATATCGTTACTCAAGCCTGACACGCCCAGTAAACCCGAATCATGATTGAGTGCATGGGTGATGGTTGTTAATGAGTCCCCCGTTTGTTTGGCAATAAAAGCAGGGATTGCAGGGTCAATGTCACCACTTCGCGTTCCCATCATCAAGCCTTCTAACGGTGTCATACCCATAGTGGTATCAACGCTGATGCCATGGCAAATCGCAGTAGCACTGCAACCATTGCCAAGATGCACGGTAATAAATTCACAATCAAAAAAGTCACGTTTCAAGCATTGTGCGGCTTGTTCACCGACATAATGGTGGCTTGTGCCATGAAAACCATAACGGCGAACGCCGTGTTTGCTGTACCACTGGTAAGGCGTGGCATAAAAGCTGGCATGGGCAGGCATGGCATGATGAAATGCCGTATCAAAAATCGCAATATGGGGAATATCGGGCAATGCCTTCATTGCCAATCGAATGCCCAGTATATTAGCAGGATTATGCAATGGAGCTAAATGGGATAACGCCTCAATGTCATCCAGCACAGCAGTATTTAACCGCGTGGGTGCAATAAACTGTTCTCCACCATGCACCACCCGATGCCCTAATGCCGTTATTGATGCCATCCCTATTTGCTCAAATAAGCTCGCTAACATCTGTTGCATGGCTGCTTCATGGTTGTTTTTATCAAGCGATGGATGGTCAACTTTGTCTGTAACTGTAATAGATAGTGTCGCTTGCGACTCACCAAGGCGTTGGGCAAGTCCTTCTGCCACAACTGTTTCTGATGGCATGCAAATACATGCCATCTTGATGGAGGAACTGCCTGTATTGATGACTAAAATCATCGTTGATGTTATCGAATGATCGGTGATAAATACTCCTCGGCAACCCAACCATCGACTTTGCCATCGCCATTTAAATCAACAGAAGTCCACATCCCTACATGATGCCCAATATAAAGCAATGTACCTTTGGGTAATACTTGAACCACAGTAGCAGTTTTGTTGGGTTTATCGCGCATATTAAGCCCAGTGGATGCTGTTACTTCAAAACGAATATAACGATTCTCATCGTACACCATCATTGTTTTTTGAGCAGATGCTTCTTCGTTAGGTTCTGGTTCTGGCGCAATATTATCACTAAATACACCTTCTGTTGACCATAACGCACCTTCTGCTTTGCGCCGTTTCACTAAGCCAGCAAGGGTTCTTCCGCCTGCTTTTACCCAACGATTAAGCTGTTCAGGTACACCTGCATAATCACCATTGTTCAGCTTACGAACCAAAGTGCTTGATGCCAATGCACCCGTACCAAGGTTAAAGGTGAAAGCAACAAGGGCAGCAAACTGATTATCGTTCAATGCCACTTTCACCGAACGCTCAACGCCACGCTCTGCATTTTTCATATCGCTGCGCAAAAAGGCTTCGGCTTCTGCCTCGCTAATGGATTGACCCCCTTGAACATTTTCAATATGACCATAGCCAATCGTCCAAATACCGACCGCATCTTTGTAGGCTTGGGTGCGTAGCCCTTCAAATTTTTTAATTAAATCAACACCTGCTTGATTGGTTGAACGTGCCATTGCTTTTCCCTCCATGAATTTATCATCCGACAATAGCACAAATCATACCCATTCTCACAATAAAAGTTAAGCTTCGCCGCATGAGTGCATCACCATTAAATGAACAACAATATGAAGCCGTGCATTACCGAGGTGGGGCATTATTGGTCTTAGCTGGAGCTGGCTCTGGCAAAACGCGAGTGATTACCGAACGCATTGCGACATTGATTGAACGGCATGTACCCCAAGATGCCATTACCGCTGTAACCTTCACCAATAAAGCGGCCAAAGAAATGCGCGCTCGCTTAGTTCATCGCTTAGGGGTACAAGGTAAGCGTTTACGCATCTGCACTTTTCATGCGCTGGGTTTAAATATTTTACGTCAACACCCCCATTTGGTCGAACGCCGTGATGGTTTGTCGGTATTTTCTGGTGCAGAACAGCGCTCTGCCATGCGCTCGGTATTGGCAGACTTGCAATTGCCCACTGATTCTGACCAAATCAACCGTGTATTACAGCGAGTGTCATCATTAAAAAACGAAACGTTAGATATTGCTGATGCCACCATTACCAATATACGCGACCGTTACGATGCCTTGTTAACGCGCATGAATGCCGTTGATTTTGATGACCTTATTGTGTTGCCGCTTCAGGTATTAAGCGAAGATGCCGAAGCGCGTGCCTTGTGGCAATCACGAGCGCGTCATTTCTTGGTCGATGAATACCAAGACTCTAGCCGCATGCAATACCGCATGGTGCAACTGCTTGCTACCAGCGAAGGCAATTTAACTGCCGTGGGCGATGACGATCAGTCTATTTATGGCTGGCGCGGCGCAGAAGTGCGCAATTTATTTCAATTAGAAAAAGATTACCCCAACTTGCATACCATTCGTTTAGAAGAAAACTACCGCTCAACCGCTGCCATCTTAACTGCTGCCAACACCTTGATTGCTCACAATAAAGAGCGGTTAGGTAAATCACTGCGCTCTAATCTGGGGCAAGGCAAGCCTGTTCGTGTGTGGGCTTGCTCTGATGTAGAAGAAGATGGTCGTCGTATTGCTGGTGATATTAAAGCTCGCCGCGCTGTCGGAGAAGCCAAAGACTGGGATGATTTTTGTATTCTCTACCGTGCATCGTATCAATCTCGTCCGATTGAGCTTGCCTTGCGTGAGGTCGGTATTCCCTACCATGTATCTGGTGGCATGTCCTTTTTTGATCGCGCTGAAGTATTGGATGTATTGGCATATTTACGTTTGCTGGCTAATCCTGCTGATGACCTTGCTTTTATGCGTGCCATTGCCCGTCCTCGGCGCGGCGTTGGCGATAAAGCCTTGGGCTTGTTAGCAGACTTTGCATGGGGGCATGAATGTTCATTGCTAGAAGCATGCACCCATGATGCATTGGCACATCGGCTAGAACATACCTTGCGCGCTTTTGGTTTAATGATCAGCGACCTTGAACACCGTTTTTTGCATGGCGAAGCTGATGATGCTTTTGATGCCTTGTTGACAAATACAGGGCTAGAGACAGCAATTCGTGAAGATGGAGATGATGATGCCGTAGAACGGCGAATGAATAATGTCATGGAACTGCGCCGCTGGTGGTTGCGCAGCCATGAATCAGGCATGGATATTGCCTCTTTTTTGCAACAATTAAGCCTACTTGCTAATAAAGATGACGACGATCCCGAAGGGAGAGTGCGACTGATGACCGTGCATGCAGCCAAAGGCTTAGAATTTGATCATGTATATATCACAGGGGCAGAAGATGGGGTATTCCCCCACAAAAATGCCTTAGAAGAAAACCGTCAAGAAGAAGAACGGCGACTGATGTACGTTGCCGTAACAAGGGCACGTTTTCGCTTAACCCTCAGCCATACAATAAGCCGTCGTCGTTTTGGCAAAGAAGAAAAAAGCGCGCCATCCCCTTTTTTGCAAGAAATGAATAACGATGCCATGCGCTGGGTTGATAAAGATCAACATTCTGATGAAGCCAAAGAAGAAGCAGCATCACACATGGCAGCAATGCGTGAGATGCTGGCAAAGTTTGCGAAGTAGCCTTTCTTGTGATCTATACATTTCGATATATCTAATAAGTTATAAATAATTACTGCATGAATACCTTGGAATTAAGCTCAACTAAAAAAACAAGGAAAGACGTTTATGAAATAAAAAAGCCAGCAAGTCTTTTTATGTAGACTTACTGGCTTTATGTTTGGTTGCGGGGGCTGGATTTGAACCAACGACCTTCGGGTTATGAGCCCGACGAGCTACCACTGCTCCACCCCGCGTTATCGTCAACAGGCACAATATTTGACTGCCGATGCGCTGCGAACGAGGCGAACTTTAGCGTGGCAGAATGTGTTGTCAATGATTTAATGTTAAAAAGCATCACTGATGATCCAGTTGCTGACCTCGGTATTGTAATGCCTCTGCAATATGATATTTTTGCATGGGTGCTTCAACTAGATCAGCAATGGTTAAGGCTACTTTTAATAGTCGATGATAACTGCGTGCTGATAAACCAAAGTGTTGCAATGCTTGTTGTAATAACTGTAAACCAGCTGCATCAGGGTTAGCGAACTTCTCAAGATCAGAGGGCGTTAACACGGCATTGCATACCCCTTGACGATCTATTTGCCGCAATCGACACAGCTTCACACGCTCGGCAATACATGCCGATGATTCACCTGCCTGCATCGTTAACAGCGCTTCTTGCTCCACAGGTGGCATATCAATGCGTAGGTCAAAACGATCCAGCAAAGGGCCTGAAATGCGGGATTGATAACGACGAACTTGTACATCAGAACAACGGCAACGGCGCGTTGGATGCCCCAAATAACCACAAGGGCAAGGGTTCATTGCCGCAATAAGCTGGAAACGCGCTGGGAACATCAATGTATCGGCAGCACGGGCAATGCAAACTTCACCTGTTTCTAGCGGTTGTCGCAAGACTTCCAACACTTGTCGCTTGTATTCAGGTAATTCATCAAGGAAAAGCACCCCACAATGTGCTTTACTCACTTCACCGGGGCGAGGAATACTTCCACCACCAATCAAAGCAACATCTGAGGCAGAATGATGCGGCGAACGAAACGGCGGGGTGCCGAGTAAAGGTGAGCGTGGTTCGGCAGCAATGCTATAAATACGCGCTACATCCAGCCTATCTGCTTCAGTTAACGCAGGCAAAATGCCCGGCATGCGTGCGGCGAGCATGCTTTTGCCAACGCCGGGTGAACCACTCATCAACAAATGATGCGCACCTGCGGCGGCAATTTCCATCGCACGACGCGCATGCGCCTGACCACGGACATCTTTCATGTCGGGTCCTGATGTATCGATTGTGGGTAGTAGTTTAATCTGGTGAGGCTGCATCAACGTAGCACCAGCCAGATGCTGATGAACATCAAGCAATGATTGTGCTGATAACACATCAATATCTTGCACTTGTGCTGCTTCGTCAGCATTTTCAGCAGGCACAATCACGGCAGAAAACCCTTCTTTTTGAGCAAATTGTACCAACGGTAAAATGCCACGCACACGATTCAAACGACCATCTAAAGCCATTTCACCGAGTAAAAAAGGAAGCGAGCCATCGTTAGGTTTTAATTGATTTGAAGCCAGCAAAATACCTACTGCCACAGGCAAATCAAAATACGCGCCATCTTTGCGTATATCAGCAGGGGCAAGGTTAACCGTGATATAACTCAGCGGAAAATCAAAACCAGAATTCAACAACGCAGCCCGCACCCGATCACGCGATTCTCGCACTGCGGCATCTGGCAAACCAACCATGCTCCAACCCGGTAAGCCACGCGATAAATCCACCTCTAGGGCAACAGCTTCTGCATCAAGTCCGCGTAAGGCAGCAGAAACGAGGCGAGCAGCAGGCATCAGCGGCTACTTTTCGCGTTCTTTGAGTTGCGCTTCTAGTGCTGTAATGCGGGCTTCTAAGACATCGAGCTGATTGCGTGCTTTGCTCAGCATTGCTTCTTGTACTTCCATACGCTCTTGCGTTACCACATCAAAATGCCCCAATGCACTTTCAACAATGCTACGCACTTGTGCATCGGCTTCATGTTTAATACCGCCTAACATGCGAATACCACTGGTTATTTTTTCTGCAATATCATCCAATTTTTGATTGCTTGCCATTACCCTACTCCTGCTTCAATGTGTAGCCGTAAAAAACGGCGTTTTCCTAGCTTGATTAACACGGTTGTTGCTGCATGCAAGCGCATATCTTTATCGTTCACTCGTTCGCCATCTAACGATAATGCCCCTTGTTTGATCAAACGCATGGCTTCACCGTTGCTTTTAGTTAAGCCTGATTGCGTCAACGCATGAACAATCCACAGCCCATCATCCTCGCTAGTTAATGATTTTTCAGGAATATCGTCAGGGATTTCTTTGCGTGCAAATTGTTTTTCAAATCCTGTTCTCGCTGTTGCCGCTGCATCTTCGCCATGAAAACGGACAATCAATAATGTTGCCAATTGTTTTTTAGCTTCCATGGGGTGCATGGCACGAATGGTATCTAAGTCTACATCGGTAAGTAATTCGTAATAATCAAACATAAGCTCATCGGAAACACTCATGATTTTACCGAATTGTTCATGGGCAGGTTCATCAATGGCAATACAGTTACCCAATGATTTGGACATTTTTTGTGTGCCATCAATACCAACCAACAAAGGCATCGTAAGAATCACTTGCGGTAACTGCCCGTGTGCTGTTTGTAATTGTCGTCCCATCAACAAGTTGAATTTTTGATCGTTACCACCTAACTCAACATCGGCTTTTAGCGCAACTGAATCATAGCCTTGCACCAAAGGGTAAAGGAACTCATGAATAGCAATGGGCTGCCCACTGCCATAGCGTTTTTCAAAGTCATCACGCTCTAGCATGCGTGCCACAGTGGCTTTTCCTGCCAATTGAATCATCTCGGCGGCACTCATTTTCCCCAGCCATTCGGAATTGAACAATACTTGGGTGCGTGTTTCATCGAGTATATTAAATACTTGCGTGGTGTAACTTTTGGCATTGTACGCAATATCTTCTTCGCACAATGGCGGACGTGTTTCACTTTTACCCGTAGGATCACCAATCATGGCAGTGAAATCACCAATCATAAAAATCACATCGTGACCACATTGTTGAAATTGGCGCAGTTTCTCTAATAAAACAGTATGACCAAGATGCAAGTCAGGTGCAGTAGGGTCAAAGCCTGCTTTGATCCGTAAAGGGCGTTGTTCTTTTTCTGCCAAGCGCAAGCGTGCTTCTAAGCCACCTTGCGGCAAAACTTCACATGCCCCACGCGACAACAATGCTATTTGTTGTTCAATATTCATCTAATCTCCGTAAAATCTAATCAATAATCATCCAAAAAAAGGGCTATTTTTTGTTTGTCTAGCCAATACTCTTGACGGCTATGCTGTTTAATCAGTTCCATTAATAATAATTTCCGAAAAGCACGGCTCACTGTTTCTCGTTGGCAGCTTAGCAAATGTGCCATTGCCTCGCGGGTAGGCAAAGTCGTTAACAACATATTATCAGGGTGGTTTTTCCATGCTGGTAACGATAAAAAATAACGGCAAAGCCGCATCGCAATACTCGGTTGACCCAAGCGACAGACGACATCGTGAGAGCGCAAATAACGCGATAAAAACAAGCTGCTTATTCGTAGCTGAAAATCTTTAGCCTCAAAGGCGTGCCAAAAAACAGCAGGGGGAATGGTTAATAACCGAGCATTTTCGGCAGCGACAATACTTGCCGTCCGCCGCTCCAAAAAAAGCGATAATTCACCGATTAATTCACCAGCCTGCAAAGTATACAACAACGCTTCATTACCACCTGCCATCATCAACCGAACGTCCATCGCGCCATCAACAATAAGAAAACAATTGCCCGAACCTGCATCCCGTTCAAACAATACAAATTCGCCCTTACACAAGTAAAAGGATTTACAATTAGGGAAGTCTTCTAGAGTAAATAAGGGGTCAGGGAATTGAAAAGGTTGTGGCATTCATTAAAGCTTTAAAGACAGTCTATTGATACAGATAAAGATATCATGCAATGTATGCCTTTGCAGCATCCAATACTTTGTTCAACTCATTTTTTGCAGTAGTGTAGAGTGGATTGGATGATTCAATTTTACCCATGTGAAAAACACGTTCTAAATCCAAGGCAGCTTCAGCAAGCAATGGTGCGCCAATGGTGCCAGCAATACCTTTAAGGGTATGGGCTATACGCAAGGCGTCTTTAAGCTTATCTTCCAAGACAGCCTGTTTTATCTCATCTACGGTGTTTGCTCGTGTATCACAAAATCGTTTTAAAATACTGTAATACAGTTTTTGGTCACCATCAACATGAGATAAACCTTCTTGCATATCCAGTATTGCTATATCGGTTTCAAATACCACCGCACCTTGTTTGCTATTTTCATTGTTGATTACTTGGTCAGCATTGGGTGGCAAGGTTTCTTCTTTTATATGACGGCGTAAAACATCAAATAACTCTACGCTATTAATAGGTTTAGTAATATAATCATCCATGCCTACATCAAGGCAATGTTCGCGATCACCAGCCATGGCGTTGGCAGTCATGGCAATGATGGGAGTATTAACATCAAATGTTCGGATTTTTTGTGTGGCTTCAATGCCATCCATAACAGGCATTTGCACATCCATTAGTATGGCATCAAATGCTGTCCCTTTTGCCACTTTTACGCCTTTCTTTCCGTTCTCTGCAACCGTTGTTTTAATGCCTGCTTTTGCCAAAAGTTCCACTGCAATTTGTTGGTTAATATCATTATCTTCAACCAGCAATACGTGTGTTTTTTCAAACTTTTCACTTGCTTTTGGCAAACGTTTGTATGATTTTTTGCCAATTTCTGGTATTGTTAATTTTAATGCTGATACAATACTATCAAACAATGTCGATTGATTCACAGGCTTAAGCAAATAGCCATCAAACCCTGCTTGCTTGGATTCACATTTGAGTGTCTCATGTCCATGTGCGGTAACGATTAGCATGGTTGGATCTGGGGCTAAATTCATTTGATGTTTAATATAACGACCCGCCTCAATACCATCCATATCGGGCATTTTCCAATCCATCAATACCAGTTGGTAAGGCGCATTTTCATTGGCATGTTCCAGTTTTTGAATCGCCTCTGCACCAGAGCATGCCTCGCCAGATTGAAACCCTAATGAATCCATCAACCCCAACAAAACCTCACGCGAAGCCGCATGGTCATCAACAATCAATGCCCTAAGTCCTTTCATCTCAGTCGGAATATGCTGTATTTTTTTAATATGATGGCTAAAACCAAACATTGCAGTAAAAGAAAAGATAGAACCTTGACCGATCACAGAGTTCACGCCGATCTCTCCGCCCATCATTTCTACTAACTTTTTAGAAATCGTTAGACCAAGACCCGTGCCGCCATATTTTCGCGTAGTCGATGTATCAGCCTGAGAAAACGATTGAAAAAGTCCTGCCAATTGAGCATCCGTCATGCCAATCCCTGTATCTTTCACCATGAACGATAGTTTAATTTGGTATTTTGTTTGCTCCACAACATCAATCACAATGCTAATATCACCCGAGGCTGTAAACTTCACTGCGTTGTTGGCTAAATTGATTAAAATTTGCCCCAAACGTAAGGGATCACCAATCAAGGCGGTGTGCAAATCTGGTTTAGAAACAATCAGAAACTCAAGGTTTTTTTCACTGGCTTTTAATGCGATCATATCGGTGACATGATCTAAAACATCTTGCAAATCAAACGCGATATCTTCTATATCCATCTTGCCAGCATCAATTTTAGAAAAATCCAAAATATCATTAATTATGGACAATAATGCCGTGGAAGAACGATGAATTTTACTTAAATAATCACGTTGTTTAGGCGGAAGTTCAGCCATTAATGCTAATTCTGAAAGACCCATGATGGCATTCATGGGAGTGCGTATTTCATGGCTCATGTTTGCCAAAAAGTCGCCTTTTGCTTGCGCTGCTTGTTCAGCATGTTCTTTGGCATGTTGCAATTCTACGGCATCATCTTTTTGCTTACTGATATCAAAAAGACTGATCAGAAAAGCTTTTTCGCCAGAAAAAACCATGGAATGGAGTGACATTAAACAACAACGTTTTTCATTCATACCCTGAAACTTTACGCCAAGTTCATAGTCTTCCACATAACCTTTTTCATTCAACTGTTCATGTAACAAACTACGATGTTTCGGGTCAATCGCTGATTCAAAAAGTTTGTTTGGGTGCTGATCATTAGCATGCAATTGTTTCATCGCCTGATTACAAAGTAATATCAACCCACTATCAAGATCATTAATAATAGCCAACGGAATGGGGGTGCACTCAAAAACGCGAAATAAGTTATTTTCACTGCTCGTTAATTTTTCTGCTGCGGCAGCCTTTCGTTCGGTAATATCTGTGCGAATGCCAATATATTTAAAAGGTTTTCCTGCATCATCCATAAAAGGAACAACCGTCGCATCAACCCAATAAACACTACCGTTTTTAGCAATGTTTTTAATCTCTCCATGCCATGGCTTACCCTTGCTAATCGTTGCCCATAATGTTTTAAACATTTCAGGGGAATGTTCGTCTGATCGAAGAATACGATGATTTCTACCAATCAACTCTTTTTTATTGTAGCCACTAAGGGTACAAAATTTATCATTAACATAAGTGATATCACCATCAATATTCGTTGCACTCACAATGGCATGTTCATCCAAAGCAAACTTTTGATGATTCAATTCAGCAATGCTAGATTCCAGCTCATAGCCTGTCATACGCAAGCGATACATCACCCATGACATATAACAAAAAAACAACACCGCGACCAATGACAAAAACAACATAATTAAATCACTGGTAGCCAATGCTTCAGCGTGACGTTTTTCTTGTTGCTTTGCAATAGATTCAATAGTTTTTAATGTAGGTTGTGACATGATGGTCATAGACACATTTTTCAGCATATCAGCACCATTTAGGATGATACGTATATGAGTAAAAATCATCATCAAATGTTCTTGTGCATAACTGCTAATGGCGTAGCCTTCAAATGCCTGAATCATTGTAATAATAGCTTCTTTTCGTGTTAATGAAGGATTATTAACATAGATATAGATATGGGATGTTAAGTCATACAAATGTGTTTGCACATCAATATCTAACTTAGGAAGAAGATGGTTTGCCGCAGTGGGTAAATATGCCCGAGAGTTATGCCAAATAGCATAATTCTCTTTGTATTGCTCCAAAGCTTTAATTTTTGTATCGATCAAGGTAAACAGTCGCTTAATAAGCGGCGTTAATTCTTTTTTGTTATTTTCTGACAAATCTTTTTTCAGATGGTTAAAGTTTTTTTCTAATTTGTTAAGTTCTTTAACGATATGAACCATAGAATCAAAATTTTTAAGCATACCACTGCTTGCCATGAGCATGTGTTCATTGAGTTCCATATCCTCATCTTTTATTTGTTCAATCAATTCAGTGATCTGGTGGTAACTTTTAAGATCAACACGGTAAGAGTTGGGGCCAAACATAAATGCCACTAACAATAAACCAACAATCAACAATACAATAAGAGGGTAAAATAGTCTCATGGTGTGCTACTCGTTAGTAGCTCACCTTTTAATGATGTTAAAAAAGAAATAATAGCTTGCACATCTTCATCGGGAATCATGCGCCCCAGCTCATACCGTGCCATAATTTGAATCGCTTCATCTAAGGTATCAATTGAACCATCATGAAAATAAGGCGCAGTTAACGTCACCAATCGCAAACTGGGCACTTTAAATTTATGTTGATCAGATGCTCGCCCCGTCACGGAGTAACGTCCTGCATCAGCAGGGGTTATGTCACCACGGTCTTTAAAATAATCACCAAATACGCCCATCGTTTGAAACATATTGCCACCAACGTTAATACCTTGATGGCAAGAAACACAGCCATACGATTGAAACAAAGCATAGCCTTTTTTGGCATCATTATTTATCGCTTTTTGATCACCTCGCAAAAAACGATCAAAGGGTGCATTGGCAGTTACCAATGAGCGTTCAAAAGTAGCAATGGCATCTTTAATGTTATCTGCTGTGAGGCCTTTTCGACCATAGATCTTTTTAAAACGTTGCGAGTAAGTAGAATCTTGCTGAAGTTTTTTTACAATATTAGACCAATTCGAAGCCATTTCTAAAGGGTTATTGATGGGGCCATCAATTTGATCTTCTAGCGTGGCTGCACGACCATCCCAAAATTGTGCCAAATTGTATACAGCATTGTATACTGTTGGGGTGTTAATCGTACCTTTCAGCCCTCCCACACCAAAAGAATGTGCCAGCGAATCTGCACCACCTGATGCCAAATGATGGCAATGAGCGCAACTAATTGAGTTATCAGAAGAAAGACGTTTTTCATGGAAAAGAGAGCGACCAAGGGCTACTTTGTCTATATTTAAATCAAGTGGCTTTTTAATAGGCAGTATATAGTCATCAAACGACTGAATCGTATCGGCAAGTGCCATGTTGGATACAGCAAAAAACAACGATATTATATAAAAAACAAATGACCAATGGCGCATATATTGTGGTACTATCCTTTTTTAATTGATGCGCCCCATGCAACCGTAGGGGCAACCCTGTGTGGTTGCCTTCTTGTGGTATAAAATAACCATAACCAATACAGGGTAGGCAATGCCAAACAGGGCAACCACATGGGGTTGCCCCTACGTGCGTAACATCGTCTATTCAACGATTATTTTTTTTGCGTAACCACTCTAAGCGTGCGGTAGCAATCGCCAACTCAACTTCAGCCATCGCCAAGTCTGTATCGCCATTGCGACTTTCAAGGTAAGCTGCTGCATTTCTTGCCGCTTCTGCTGCCGCAGCTTCGTCAACATCAGCAGCACGTTCCGCACTATCTGCCAAAATAGTGATCATATCAGGTTGCACTTCCATAAAACCACCTGAAACAAAAACCTCATCAGTTTTTTCGCCCAATTGAATGCGCAACTCCCCTGATTTTAGCTTCGCTAACAATGGAGAATGCTTGGGCATGATACCTAAGTCCCCTGCTGCGCCAGGTGCGACCAAAAAATCAGCTTCACCGCGATATACTTCGCGCTCCACTGTTGCCACCAAGACATTCATGGTTGTCATGGCTTAAGCCTTAGCTGCTATTTTTTTGGCTTTGGCAATTGCGCCATCAACAGAACCCACCATATAAAAGGCTTGCTCAGGAAGATCATCAAACTCACCTGCTAAAATGCCTTTAAAACCACGAATGGTATCTTCTTTCTTGCAATAAATACCCGGAGAACCTGTAAATACTTCAGCCACATGGAATGGTTGAGACAAAAAGCGTTGCATCTTACGGGCGCGCGAGACCAATAACTTATCGTCATCAGAGAGTTCATCCATACCCAAAATAGCAATAATATCTTGCAGTTCTTTGTAACGCTGAAGGGTACGTTGCACGCCTTGGGCAATTTCGTAATGCTCTAAACCCACAATTTTAGGGTCAAGCTGACGAGAGGTTGAATCAAGAGGATCCACAGCAGGGTAGATACCCAGCTCCGCGATTTGACGAGACAATACAATAGTAGAATCCAAATGCGCAAACGTCGTTGCTGGCGCAGGATCGGTTAAATCATCCGCAGGCACATAAACGGCTTGCACCGAAGTAATAGAGCCTTTTTTGGTAGACGCAATACGTTCTTGCAATTTACCCATTTCTTCTGCCAAGTTCGGTTGATAACCCACAGCAGAAGGCATGCGACCCAGCAATGCCGATACTTCAACACCTGCCAGTGAATAACGGTAGATGTTATCAATAAAGATCAACACATCACGACCTTCATCACGGAAAAACTCCGCCATGGTCAAGCCCGTTAAAGCAACACGCAAACGGTTACCCGGTGGCTCATTCATTTGACCATAAACAAGGGCGACTTTATCCAATACATTGGATTCTTTCATTTCGTAATAAAAGTCATTGCCTTCACGGGTACGCTCACCCACACCAGCAAACACCGAAAAACCGCCATGTGCTTTAGCGATGTTGTTGATTAATTCCATCATGTTGACGGTCTTGCCTACGCCAGCACCACCAAACAAGCCTACTTTACCACCTTTGGCAATAGGTGCCATCAAGTCAATCACTTTGATGCCTGTTTCTAAGATTTCTTGGGCGGGTGCAAGGTCTTCAAAGGCAGGGGCAGAACGATGAATAGAAGCACGTGTTTCAGTTTTTACTTCAACGCCCTCAAAATCAATGCCTTCGCCAAGCACATTCATGATGCGCCCTAACGTCCCTTGTCCTACGGGAACCTGAATGGTGTCACCCGTATCTTCAACATCCATGCCACGTTTTAAACCATCAGTTGAACCCATGGCAATAGCACGAACGGTGTTGTTACCAATATGTTGCTGCGTTTCCAGTGTTAATTTAGCCTCATCAATGCGTAAGGCATTGTAGATGGCAGGCAAATCACCAGAAGAAAATCGCACGTCAACAACAGGACCAATGACCTGTACAATGTTTCCTGTACTCATAATTTTCTCTCCAAAAATATTTTAATAAAAAAGGTCACGCAGATGCCGCAGCACCCGAACAAATTTCGGCAATTTCTTGCGTAATCGCAGCTTGCCGCGCTTTGTTGTAGGTAATACGAAGGTCTTTAACAATCGACTTGGAATTATCCGTTGCTGCCTTCATGGCGACCATACGTGCTGAATGTTCGCAAGCTTTATTTTCTAAAACAGCCTCAAACACCAATGATTCGATATAACGTTTCAACAAGCCTTCAAGCACAACGTGGCTTTCAGGTTCGTACAGATAATCCCAATAGCCAGGATGCGATACCTGCTCGGGCATTGGGCAGGGAAGCAGTCGAATACTGGTAGGTGTTTGGGTCATGGTATTAACAAATTCACTGTAAACCAAGTGAACTTCATCCAATGTACCGTCCATGTAGTGATTCATAGCTACTTGAATAACACCCACCAATTCATCCATCGCGGGTTGATCGTTGATGTTTTCTGCGCTACCTAAAATAGGTGCATTGATGCGGCGCATGAACATGCCAGCACGACGACCTATATTCATGGTGTCTACATCAACATCGACAGTCTTCATGATCGCAACCGCTTTTTTCATAGCGTT
Source organism: uncultured Zetaproteobacteria bacterium (assembly GCA_964458185.1). Classification (GTDB taxonomy): domain Bacteria; phylum Pseudomonadota; class Zetaproteobacteria; order Mariprofundales; family Mariprofundaceae; genus AB-137-C09. Next base: position 5,184 of record CAYWFG010000029.1, on the reverse strand, counting down.
ACTGTTTAAACCACCACACAAACCTTTATCGGTACTGATCACAATAATACCAACACGCTTCACTGTATCACGCGGTGTAATAAAAGGATGCTGATACTCAGGGTGTGCTTGCATCAAATTGCCAATAATTCGATGAATGCCTTCTGCGTAGGCGCGGGCTTTGATCACCTGCTGTTGAGCCTTGCGCATTTTAGAGGCAGCCACCATTTCCATGGCTTTGGTAATTTTACCAGTATTTTGAATCGCCTTAATTTGGCCGCGAATTTCCTTTGCAGAAGCCACTGATTAACCCCTTACCAAGTGCCAGTGGATTTGAATGTGCTGATTGCTTTATCCAATTGTTCCACGATTTGCTCGGTCAATGCCAGTTTTTCGTTCAAGGATTCCATCAAAGTACGTTCGTCATGTTTCAAATAAGACATAAACGCAGCTTCAAAGGCAACCACTTTGTTTTCTTCAATATCATCTAGCTGACCATTGCCCAATGCATACAAAATAGCAGTAATCTCAGCAACAGACATCGGGCTGTTTTCACCTTGCTTCAACGCTTCCATGCCGCGTTTTCCGCGTTCAATTTGCTTGCGTGTGCCTTCATCCAAATCAGAAGCAAACTGAGCAAATGCTGCCAACTCACGGTATTGCGCCAGATCAAGACGCAAACCACCACCAACTTTTTTCACTGCTTTGGTTTGCGCAGCCCCACCCACGCGAGATACTGATAAACCAACATTCACAGCAGGGCGTTGACCTGAATTAAACAAGCCTGTTTCCAAGAAAATCTGACCATCAGTAATAGAAATAACGTTGGTAGGAACAAAAGCAGAAACATCGCCTTCTTGGGTTTCAATGATCGGTAATGCCGTCAAAGAACCTGTCTTACCAGTCACTTTTCCGTTGGTGAATTCCTCAACATACTGTACAGAAACGCGAGATGCACGTTCCAACAAACGAGAATGAAGGTAAAACACATCACCAGGGTACGCTTCACGCCCTGGAGGACGACGCAAAATCAACGACACTTGACGGTAAGCCCACGCTTGTTTGGTTAAATCATCATAAACAATTAACGCATCTTCACCACGGTCACGGAAATATTCGCCCATGGTACAACCTGTATAAGGTGCAATGTATTGCAATGCCGCAGATTCTGATGCCGATGCAGCAACGATGATCGTATTATCTAATGCGCCATGTTCTTTTAAAGTGCGAACCACGTTAGCAACGGTCGCTGCTTTTTGACCTACAGCGACATAAACACAGGTAATTCCTGAGTCTTTTTGGTTAATTATGGTGTCAATCGCAATCGCTGTTTTACCTGTTTGACGGTCACCAATAATCAACTCACGTTGACCACGACCAATAGGAATCATGGCATCAATAGATTTAATGCCTGTTGCCATCGGTTGATCAACACTTTTGCGTTCTATCACACCAGGGGCAACTTTTTCTACCACATCCGTTTCTTTTGCGTTAATCGCACCAAGACCATCAATGGGATCACCTAAGGCATTCACCACACGACCTTTTAACTCAGGGCCAACGGGAACTTCAAAAATCTTGCCTGTAGAGCAAACTTCATCACCTTCGCGTAAATGCGTGTATTCACCGAAAATTACCGCGCCGACAGAGTCTTCTTCAAGATTCAGTACCATGCCGATGGTTTCATTTGGGAACTTAAGCATTTCCCCAGCCATTGCACCTGCTAGGCCATGGATCAATGCAACACCATCTGCAACGGAGATGATTCTGCCCACGTTTACATCAGCCGCCGCAGATTCAAAACCTTGAATCTGTTGTTTAATTATGGAACTGATTTCCGCTGTGTCGAGCTTCATTTTCAACCTCTATTTTTTTAATTTGGGGTGTGTTCTTATAAACCCAGTGTCTTATTCAGATAGGATTGAACACCAAAGGCCTCACCCAATAAGGTAAGGCCTGTACATACTCAGCTAACGATAGCTTGCCGCAAACCATCCAGCTTGCCGCGCAAAGAGTTGTCAATTTTTCGATCACCCAACTGCACAATCAAGCCACCAAGGATGCTGGCATCTTTGACAACATGAAGCACCACATTAGCACCTGTAGTTGTTTTTAAAGATTTCACTAGCAACGCTTCTTCGCGCTTGTTTAAATGCGTGGCAACCGTCACTTGCACGTCTACATCACTGCCAGCACGAATAATCATAGTATCTAACTGCGCGTTTATTTCAGGCAATAAAGACAACTTATTGCGACCAGCCAGCAAATCAATCAATCGAGTGATCGCAGTATCGTTCGTCGCTTTAATGGCTTTTTTAATCAATGTCGCTTTGCATGCTTTATCAAACAATGGCGATGCTAACACTGCTGCTGCATCTGTATCATTTACCGCAACCGAAGCCTTAGCAAGGCATTCACGATCCAGCGCAGCATCTTGATGCAAATCAAACAATGCAGCAGCATAACGACGGGCAATCAACGCCGTACTCATGCGATTGCTAACCCTTTACGAATCGCATCATCAATGACTGACGCATGACGTTTTGCATCAAGTTCTGCATCAATGATTTTTTCAGCGGCTGATATAGCGATAGTAGCAACTTCTTCACGCAAAGCTTGGCGTGCGCGACCAACTTCTGCATTCAATTCTTCTTTGCCTGCATCAACAATCGAGGCTGCATCTTTGCGGGCGCGAATCACAGATTCTTCGTTCACTTCAGCGGCACGACGCTCTGCTGCTGCAACAATATCTTGCGCCTGATTTTTGGCTGCTGCAATGGCTGCTGCGGCTTCTGCTTCGGCAATCGCTTTGGCTTCAACACCAGCATTGGCTGCGGCTAGACCATCTTCAATTTTCTTTGTTCTGCTTTCCATCGCATCGTTGATCGGGGTATAGAGTAAGCTTTTCAGTACCCATACCATGGTCACAAACACGATAATTTGGCCAACAAATGTTAAGTCAATACTCACTTGTTCCTCCTAACGGTTTATTCATTGTCAAAGGGATGGGTACATAGACCCATCCCATGGTATTAATTATTGATAATTAAGAAATGAATGGGTTAGCGAACAAGAACCACAATGCAAACGCCATGATGATAAAAGGAAATGATTCCATTAAGCCTGCGAAAATAAACATATTAAACATCAACTGCGGACGCATTTCTGGTTGACGAGAGATACCTTCTAATGTTTTAGAACAAATAAGTCCCCATCCGATGGCTGACCCTAAGCCTGCAGCGGCAAGAATAACACCCACTGAAATTGCTGTAGCAGCGATGATGATAGTATTTTCCATTTTTTATATACTCCTTTTTATTGATAAAATGAAATGGTTATGCTGAATTAGAAACGTAGATGTTCTTTTAATGTTCAGCAGGTTGATGTGCGATAGATAAATAAACCACCGACAAAATCATAAAAATAAAGGCTTGTAACAAACCAATAAACATGTGAAACAGCGACCAGCCAAGCCCTACAACGATGCCAATTAATTCAGCAAGGATGCCGCCGACCGATGCCAATTGTTCCATGCTGCCAGCTAACAACAACATGGCAATCAACAAGAAAATCACTTCGCCTGCAAACATATTGCCAAACAAACGAAACGATAGGCTCAATGGCTTAGCTATTTCTTCAATCACCTTCAAGGTGAAGTTCAACGGAATTAGTGCAACGCCGAGCATCTTAACCACAGGGTTTTTAGAGTCCAGCAAAAGGCTGGCAAAAGGTTGCAACAATAACTCTTTCATAAAGTGTACAGGTTTTAACTTAAACTCATAATACAACACCATGGCAAACACCGACAATGCCATTGCCACAGGCAAGTTTAAATCATTCGTGGGTACGGGTCTGAAATGTTCAATACCAAACAAATGCGCCGTATGCCCCAATAAATAGGCAGGCAAAAGGTCAATCGTATTGCATAAAAAGATAAAGGTAAAAATTGTCAAGGCTAAGGGTGCAATAATGGGATTATGAACAGGAAAGTTATCGTTAACTGTATCGTTCACAAAACCAACCAAACCCTCCACCGCATTTTGCGCCCCAGTGGGTGCGCCCGCTACAATTTTACCACGCAACCAAAGTGAAAATCCAATCATGAAGCCTGCAACTACTAGGGTTACTAACATGGTATCTAAATGAATTTGCATAAAAGCATTGTTGGGATCAAATTGGTAAGTCCAATAATCCAGATGTGCGCTGATTGCAGTTCCGTCAGCGTGTTCTTCCGTAGACAATTCTATCCCCTTTATTCACCATTTATATTTTCTCTATTAAAAACTTACGAACAATCAAGGTTGAACACTTTCTTTTTGCTGCTGATAAAATACCCGCACAAAATAGACATAAGCAATCAACTGTCCAATAAAAAAACCTGCTGCCACCCAAAGTAAATGAAGCCCTATCGCATACGCCAAGAACAACAAGGCTAACACGACAACAAACCGCATCACTGCCGACTTCAACAGTAGTTTTTTTCCACTATCAGGATCAACATCTGTTGCCTGATGAATACTTTGTTGTATCGTCATACCTGAAAGCATCACGATCATGATACCGTAACACAATGCAGCGGCAAACATAAAAGTAAAGACCACTGCAACAATAAGCACAACAACCATGCCAACCATGCACTGCAACAAAAAAAGTCGTTGTATTATTCTTTTATGGTCTAAATCTGGTGTAAAAACAGTCACTTCATGGCTCTTACCAGCTTCAAATTATCCCCTCAAGGTTTTCAGCGAGGGCGATTTTTAGCAGAAACGATGCAACATGACAAGTCTTTCATGTTAGAGAGGCAGGGTGATTTCATTAAATAGGGGTTAACAAAGCCCTCCAAATCTAAGACTCATCAGGGGACGAAAGAAGGCTTTCCTTTTAAGACGGGACAATCTGCAACAAAAAAAGCAAGCTAATCTATAATTTTTATTTCAATATGGTGAATCAGCAGTGATTTTCTAACATGCTGTAACCCCTTGACTTTATTCCTGTCCCGTCTTAAAAGGGAAGTTGAATGTAAGAAAAAAAATCATACGCTTTTTTCGTTGGGGTGCATGGCTTTAGAAAAAGAAGAAATTATATGCATATAAATGACAGTCAAGACCCTAAGCTCATCAACAGCAACGCATTCACCCGTTTGATGAATAGTGCTATTGGTGAGACCAAGTTCAACCACAGCCACACCAGCCGCCGCAAGAAAAC
>CAYWFG010000028.1:0-21947 GCA_964458185.1 uncultured Zetaproteobacteria bacterium | reverse complement strand
GAACGAGCCTCTAATCATCAATATGCTTTAAAAAGGTCAACTGCGTAACATCAGTGAAGATGAGGAATTGCTTTGCATTTTCAAGCAAGTCCTTAGCATTGCCTTATTTTATGTAGGTGGTGTGGATGCGGTATTCGAAGGTATATATAGATTCAATAGGCTATGAACTTGCACCCATTGTGGTGACTTCAGCCGAACTAGAGGCGCGTTTGCAACCTGCTTATGAATCATTGCATATTGCATCAGGGCAGTTGCAAGCATTAACAGGAATTCGTGAACGGCGTTGGTGGCAACCCCATCAACGGATGTCGCAAGGCGGGATTGCTGCAGCGCATAAAGCATTGGCTGGGCAACAAGTTACCGCCCGTGATTTAGGTGCTGTCATTTATACAGGTGTTTGCCGCGATCAATACGAGCCTGCCACGGCTTGCCATGTGGCAGCGACACTCGGCGTGCAAAGCGATGCGGCAGTTTGTGATATTTCTAATGCTTGCCTTGGGGTGTTAAGTGGCATGTTAGATATTGCCAATCGTATTGAGTTAGGGCAAATTCGTGCAGGCTTGGTGGTTTCTTGTGAGTCGTCACGCGAGATCAACGAAACCATGCTGCAACGATTGATTGATCAACCTTCGATGCCATTGTTTACCACATCGCTTGCGACCTTTACGGGTGGTTCGGGGGCAGCAGCAGTGTTGTTGACAGATGGTTCTTTTTCTTCGCAACAAGGAAAACGTCTATTAGGCGGTGTGCAGATGACTGCGCCTAAATACCATAATTTATGCCGTTGGGGCATTACACCCCTATCCCCTGAACATTATCAACCCTACATGACAACGGATGCTATCAGTGTATTAAAGCACGGCATTCAACTGGGTAAACAAACATGGCAAGCTTTTTGTAAGACCATGCAATGGCAAAGCAATACTGTCGATAAAACCATTTGTCATCAAGTAGGAGAAGGGCATCAACGCATGATTTTAAAAACATTAGGTTTAGATCCCCAGCATGACTTTTCAACCTTTCCCTATCTGGGCAATATGGGAACCGTATCACTACCGATTACCGCAGCCATCGCCCAAGAACGTGGTGGCTTACAAGCTGGCGATCACGTTGCCTTTTTAGGGATTGGTAGTGGTTTAAATTGTTTGATGCTGGCGGTGGAGTGGTGAGTACCAGAAAACAGAAAACAGAAGACAGAAGACAGCGCGATTTTGGTTATGATTTTGATTCGCACTTTTTTTTGCGGCGCGGGGTGCGGCAGCATTATATTGATGAGGGCAGAGGGGATGCCGTGGTGATGGTGCATGGTAATCCTTCTTGGTCGTTTTATTATCGTCATTTGATTACGGCGTTAAAAAATGACTATCGGGTGATTGTGCCCGATCATATCGGTTGTGGTTTGTCCGACAAACCTGATGATGCTTTGTATGCTTATACCTTGGCACAGCGTATTGATGATTTGGAAGCCTTGCTTGATTCGCTGGAAGTGAATGAGCGCATCACATTGGTGGTGCATGATTGGGGCGGCATGATTGGCATGGGCTATGCCGTCCGTCACCCTGAACGTATTGCCCGTTTGGTGGTACTCAATACGGCTGCTTTTCATTTGCCTGTCGCTGTGCGTTTTCCGTTGGCGTTGCGTATTTGCCGAGATACATGGTTGGGGACGTGGCTTGTTCGCAAGTTGAATGTGTTTGCACGGGGGGCAGCCTATGTGGGCTGCAAACGTAACCCGATGCCAGCGGCACTGCGAAAAGCCTATTGCGCCCCTTACGATAGTTGGCAACACCGCATTGCTACGCTGCGCTTTGTGCAAGATATTCCTTTAGTTGAGGGGGATGCGGGTTATGATTTAGTCAGTGAGATATCCGATGGGTTGGCACAGTTTCAAGATCGTCCGATGCTGATTGCTTGGGGTGAAAAAGATTTTATTTTTAATCGCCCATTTTTGAACGAATGGTTGATTCGCTTCCCTGAAGCGACGGTTCATCGTTATGCTGATGGTGGGCATTATGTGCTTGAAGATATGGGTGAAGATTTGATTCCAAAGATTGTTGATTTTTTAGGCGAGCATCACTTGCCCCCCTCTATCTGAGAGATCATAAAGTGATATTCACTACAAAAGACATTTCATGCATGCACCTGACTATTTTTGTCAGTAACAGGCGATAAAAATGCGATATGCATGCTTTTAATAGTTGGCACGTAGGTTGCTATATCAGTGTGAGCCACAAGTATTGTGGTCATACTTCAAACGGAGGATTTCATTATGAATATCTCTACACAAAAGGGTTTCACCCTTATTGAGCTGATGATCGTTGTGGCTATTATTGGCATTTTGGCTGCCATCGCTATTCCACAGTTTTCATCTTATCGTACCAAAGCGTTCAACTCTGCTGCAACATCTGATGCAGGCACTGCAGTAACGATTTTTGAAGCGTATTATACAGATAACAATGTATACCCTACAGCCATAACACCTGCACAGTTTAATGTGTTGCAATGGCCTGCTGCTACTGGTGCAAGTGCTAAATGGAACTTGTCTAAAACAGTGAAAGGTGTATCTGCTGGACCAACCACACAGTCTTATGCGATTTTAACCAAGCATACCGCTGGCGATAAATGCTATTATGCGAATGATGGTGTTCCTACTGTAAAAGAACATGTTTCTAATACTGCTGTAACTGGTTTGGATATTTCTACAATAACCTATGCAGCCTCAGGTGCGGCATTTACGGCAACTGATTGCCCTTGATTTGATTTTGTTTTTTTAAAAAAGGCAGCTTAGGCTGCCTTTTTTTTATAGTTTTTTTACTATGACGATTAACTGTATTTAAATAGTTAGGATGATTAGTTCATTAATATAAAAGGTTGCTTCTATGATTAAGTGCCATGAAGTTAGTAAGTATTATGGTGAAAAAACAGCATTGGATGGCTTGACCTTTGAGCAGCCGAAGGGTGAAGTTTTAGGTTTATTGGGTATTAATGGTGCAGGTAAAAGTACACTCATTAAAATAATTTTAGATCTTATCCGTCCAGATAATGGAACCGTGACATTACAAACCGATATGATTGGTTATATGCCTGAACTTGCATCCATGCCTGAAACAGTCTCTCCACTGGCATTGTTGCGTTTTGGTTGGTTATTACGATGCAATGAAAAACAAGGTGCAGAATCAAGCTTAGAAGAAATTAACTTGTCTTCTGAAGCATGGCGAAAACCTATTCGACAGTTATCTAAAGGTATGCGTCAACGAACTGCGTTGGCTTTTGCCTTGATTGGAATGCCACCTTTATTGATTCTTGATGAACCTATGTCTGGTTTAGATGCTATTGGTCGTTTACATTTAATCAATATTCTTGCAGCAAGACATGAGCAAGGAAGTACCATTTTGATTTGTAGTCATATTGTTCCCGATTTGGTTCGCTTAAGTCAACGAGTTTTGCTGATGGGGCAAGGACGTGTATTGGATGAATTTAATATTTTAAACCATGATATGAGTGAAGTGGTCTTATTAGAGAAGTTATTAGCTAATCGGAGTATGGCATGAGACATGTTTGGCATATTGCCCGATTTACAATGCTAGAGACTTTGGGTTATCGGGTCACTCGAACTATTTTTGCATTTGCCCTTTTATTACCTGTTTTTGCGATCATTTTTTCTAAGTTGTTTATGTTAGAGGTAACAAAAGTTCAAATTGATGTGATGGCTGGTGGTTCATATTTACTTGGAATAGTGTTTTTATTATCTACCGTGGTTACATTACTGGGAAATGATTTAGGCTCTCGTGTTTGCTTTTTTTTCCTAATCCCACCTGTCCAGCGAACGGAGTATTTATTGGGTAGGTTTTTTGGCATTGTGGCAGTCGTTACCTTGTTGTATTTATTGCTTTTAATCACCACAGAGATTTTAGTTTGGATCAGTTTGCGTGATGAAATACCTTTTTACCGACATGGTATAAGTTGGATGACAGGGATTATGGTTGCTTGGACAGCTTGGTATCAAACCATTAGTTTGCTAAGTGTTGTTTTTCTTGTTTGCACTTGGGCTTCTGGTACTGCTGAAATGTTAGTTTTTTCATCTTCTGCAGCCTTTATTTATTGGGTTTTTCCTGCTATTCTTGTTGCAATACAAGCTAAAAATAATATCGAACACACCACCCCTGAGCTGTTAATTCAAATTATTAAAGCTGTTACTTGGCTTCTGCCAGATATGACGGGGGGAAGTTTAGTTTTGGCCTTTGAACATGGCATTGCGATTAGTACATCCAGTATTATCCTGCATGCAGGGGGGCATTTAGGTTATACCATAATAATGCTTCTTATTGCAATTTTTATATTTTCTAAACGTAATTTATAATGTCTTTGAAATATCATTTAAAAGTTAAAAAATATGCCCTAATAACTTGTGTTTTTTTATTTGGAATGTCATTGCATATCTTGGGTAAAACAGAGGGTGTAATTCGTGCTGACGATGGTCGTAGCTTATTGATCAGTGGTCCGACATCCTTAATTGTCCAGCAAGTTATTGCTGGACCAGCCCTTGGCTTAGGTGCTGATGCAAATATTTTATCTATTTTTTCTATGTTTTCGATAATTGATGCTAGAACACTATCATTCTCAGACCAGCAAAAAGCTTGGTTATATTTGTACCGCCATCTTCAACATGCGCAATCATTTGATCCTTGGTTTTGGGATATTAATCGACTATCTTCTGGACTATTGATTAACCAACATAAATTTCAACGAAAAGCTATTGCAATATTAGAAAAAGGAAGCGCCTCCCGTCCTTGGGATTGGGAAACACCCTTTATTGCTGGTTATTTGGCACATGACTTGCTAAAAGATGATGGTTTAGCATTAAGCTTAATGAAGGAAGCAGCGCAACGACCTGGAGCACCCAGCATGATTGTGGGTCTTGCCGCTAAATTTATGCAAAAAGAGTTGACTATTGCCGATACTATTGCGTTTTTAACGATGATGAAAAAATCATTACCAAAAGAATACGGCAGTGAAATTGAGAGCAAAATAAAAAAACTAAAGCAAGAGCAGGAAGGTTCCTATGGCGTCAAAAGGCTTTACAATAATTGAGTTAATGATTGTTGTCGCTACAATAGCGATACTGGCATCTTTGGCTATTCCTACGTATCAAAAATTTCAATTTAAAGCGCATAATGCAGCGGCTCTTGCCGAAATTCATTTGATTGTGTTAGCAGAAAATAATTTTTATGACATAAACTCTTATTATGCTGATTATATTCCCAGTGATCGAGATGCTGAAGGGAAGTTGAATAAAATAATTACGCGCAATGGTGTGTCAACGCCATTTGTGATCTCTTACCTCAATAGCAAGGTTGAATCTCTCGTTAAAATAGATCCATCAGGTTCATTAATCATTGTTGCAGCACGAGGGATGGGTGGGAACTATATTCTAGCGATTGAAATGGATAAAAGTTTATCTACACGAAAAAAATTATCAACCACATTAACGCCTGCGGATGTTCCTGCATCGACAGGAGGTTGGGATCTTTCCTCATGGTCAGACTGGTAAAATAACAACCCATATTTTTATGTTTAATACCATAACAATAAGCAAGCTGGGATTGCTTGAATTTTCTTTGTGTTTATTGATGGTAGCATCACCAATTTTTCAACCGTATCTTCTTAATCCAAATATTATTCCTTTTTATACAACCTCACTTTGTTGGTTGATCTATTCGCTATTTGTTTGCGTTAAAAACAAGACGGTTTGTATTCACTGGTTACTATTGATTTTATTCTTTTTGATAGTGTTTTTTGCATCATTGTCATTTTCCTCTTTTTCTATTGTAATAATATGTACCTGTATTACTTTTATAATATTTTCACAATCTAATCATACAACACAAAAATTAATTTTTTCTATATTTTTTATTACATCTATTATTTGGACAATATTGGCATTATTTGTTTGGCTAGGAGCAACAAATGGCAATGCCTTGCACGTTGGTCTTTGGGCATTAACTTCAGATGCAGGACTAAAACCCAATGGCCCTTTTGTTAATGGCAATGTGCTAGCGATCTTTAATGCTTGCGCATGGTTGATAGCAACGGTTTATGCTTTAACAACACAAAAGTGGCAATGGTGGTTGCTTGCTTTGTTTTTTTTATGCGCTGTTGTTATTAGTATGGCTTGGGGGGCATGGCTGGCGATACTCCCTATTGTAGTATGGCTTTTGGTGTATTGCCTGATTCGTAAAAATTATCATCATGTGTTCTTGCTGCTATTGAGTATTGCCTGCGCTTGGTATGCGGGGCATGCTGTAGTGAATTATGTGATTCATCATGATGTTGTCGGTGCTGAAAAACGTTTAAATCATACATCAGAACATGGTATTGATGAACGAAAACTCATTTGGCTATCAACCTACAAGGTATGGCAAGATTACCCATGGTTGGGTGTTGGTTTGGGGAAATTATCAGCCTATTATTTAACCTATCAATCAAAGGTTTTAACCATGTTAGAAGCGCCTTTGCCCGAACAAGCCGCTTTAAACAGCGCCCATAACTTTTTATTACAACTGATGGCAGAGATGGGTGTTTTTGGATTATTTTTATGGTTATCCATAACGATTTGGCTCTTTCTGTTATCGTGGCGATACCGCATGCGCATAACAACATCAAGGGTGTGGCCATCACTTGCTTGTGCATGGCTGCTTTGGATTCAGGGAATGGGAAATATTACTCTATCTCGACCGTACCCTATTTTGATGTTCGCATTGTTTTTGGCGATAGCTTCAGCACCATCATTTCGCCGCATGACAAAAACCATAATCATACCCAAAAAGATAATGCTGCTTTTATTATGTTTGATGATACCCTACTTGGCATGGACATCGGTAGATAAAACACAAGCATGGCTGGCTTATGAAGATCTCATGTATAGCAACAGTTTGTCAAGCAGGGAACGGTTGATTCTTACGCAATCATTGGTTAAAGAATCCACCATTTTACCCTATTTGATTTCAGGTATGATTGGTAATCGCTTGTTATCACCTGAATTAATACCCGCAACACTGGCACTTAAACCTTATTTGCAACAAGCCTTACAAATAAGACAAGATCCTAGATTGTTGCAGCAGATTTTTTATATGAATGTATTGGAAAAAAACTGGGCTGATGCTTGTGCTGTAGGGAAGGTGTTACAGCCAATGAAGAGAGAAAAAGAAAACGTAGAAGCATATACAGGGGCCTGCCATAAAAAAACACCTAAGGTGTTTTCTTTTCATTAACTGACGTTACGCACTTGACCTTTTTAAAGCATATTGCTGATTAGAGCCTCGTTCCCATGCTCCTGCGTGGGAACGAGAGGCTGGTTTTAGTATAACTGCGTAACATCAGTATTCTTTGTGGGAGTTCATCTAGTCACCGAGGCTTGTTTTTTGATGGATGGTGATGTGGCTTCGGAGGTTTCTTCTTCTTTTATTTCTGTAAATTCTTCTTCAGACATCACTTTCACGATTGAAAAAACAGCATAATTGCTTCCTATTCTTCCTGTTGGTGCAATACGACAAATCATTCTTGTTTTTCCTTGTCGTTTAATACCTACAATCATTGAAACAGGCGTACCCACCCATTCACCAATCCATACATTCCAACCACGGTTATGTTTTTGCAACAGTGCTAACCATACCGACTCTGAAGCAGTATTATTTAACAACCCCACTTTTGATGGCAATAACGAGGCATGAATAAATTCAAGTCCACATTCAACCAATCCTTGAATGGAATTTTGATACCATCGAACAATCGCAAAACGTGAAGAGTTTGCTGTAATTTTAACTTCAACTAAGGCATCAATCATCAGTGGTTTATGCCGACCTTGTAAACAGATACCATTTTTAGATAAGTTCATTACCTTCCATAGGTCAAAGTGTTCATTGGCGTTATCAATATACAATTCTTCTTTCAGCACCAATGCTGTGCGGGCAAACACATTATGACCTTTATCCTTTAATACTTTTCGATCCTGACGTTTGATCCTTTGAAAAGCATGATACAATGTATGCGCGCACATCACCAGTTCGACAAACTCATGCTCTAAATGGAGTGCGGACTTTGCTTTCTCGCCTGATGTATAGTTGATTAACTCAACAGATTTTTTAAATAACTTGCCACCATAGACTAAAAAAACATTGTCTTCTTTAATATCCCTTAAATGATTGTAACGAGAAGGCTTAATATGGGGTTTATTGAGGCGAGAAATCAAATAAGGCGCAGGAATCTTTTTAGATGCGTGATCACCTGCACGTAAAAACTCAATATCTGTATGTTTGGTGAAATCAGGTAATCGTTTATAAACAGTCTGTTGGTCATCATCACTTAGTCGAAAAAGATCCATACTGCGCAATAACTCATGCTGAATCATGGCAAGTTTTAAACGATTAATATCTTTTTTGGCTTCTTTGGGGCTTAATGTTCGAGCAATAGCAAGACCTAAGCGCGCCATATCAAAACTTTGCCGCACATCCAGTGGCGATGCAGGGATATGCAATGAACAATCGCGCTTGAGTGATATAACGGCCAATTCTAATGCTGCCCCTGTCACATAGACCATGCTTTGATACAGTTTGGGTTGCTTTTTTGCCTTATCTTTGATCAATAAGATACCAACTTTATAGGCGCGCATGACCAATGGCCCCATATCACGGGCAATAAGGTCTAAGTGATTTTCGAGTTTCCTTAAATATTTGATGCGAAATGATAAAGGGATAAAAGGACTACGGCTAAGGCTTCCCAACCATTGGCGTACACGCTCTGATTGAATATCAATTTCGAGTTGATCGCGGCTAAGCCGCAGTTCTTCTAAGGCATCAATAATATCAATAAACTGAACGCGCAAAAGATCCATCAACTTGCTGGCTTTTTCTTCTCCAATATCGCGAATAGTTAATTGAATCTGCTGACTTAATTCAAAAACTGCCGCTTCAAGAAGTTCATCACGGCGACGAGTGCTTTCTGTTTCTTTTTCTACTAGGTCATGATCTGCTTTGTCTTCTTCAATTTCTTTTTCAAGACGTTCTAATTCATCAATGCTATCATCATAATTATTCATCGAAGTTCTCTTTTTTAAGGATTTCCTTTTAGACAAGATATTAATAATTACTTGCAGAGGACGGAATAGAGGATCAGCATCCAGACTACTGGATAAAATATCAGATAAAACTTTGTTCTATTTGAGCTTCCATTTCAAAGGGAAAGATAATACGTGTTTATGGTGGCGCTTCAGGGACTCGAACCCCGGACACTCGGATTATGATTCCGATGCTCTAACCAGCTGAGCTAAAGCGCCATTTGTTGTTTGATGCGGCGCAGTTTAGGAATTATATTTTCATCGTCAAGTTTTTAAGTAATCATCTGGCACATATCAAGACAAGTGTTACACTGCCGCGCAATGGCACAGCATCACTCTCTTTCAGTTACACCGCAACAACGCTTGCGTAATTTTTCAATTATCGCCCATATTGATCATGGTAAATCAACCCTTGCAGATCGTTTGATCGAAGTTACAGGTGCGCTTTCTAACCGTGAAATGAAAAAGCAAGTGCTTGATTCTATGGATTTAGAACAAGAACGTGGCATTACCATCAAAGCACAAACAGCAAGTTTAACCTATACCGCCGATGATGGCGGTGATTATACATTAAACTTGATTGATACCCCTGGGCATGTCGATTTTAGTTATGAAGTGTCACGCTCTTTGCATGCCTGCGAGGGTGCGCTACTCATTGTTGATGCGACGCAAGGGGTTGAGGCACAAACGTTGGCGAATGTTTACCTTGCCTTAGAACAAGACTTAGAAATCATTCCCATCATCAATAAAATTGACCTTCCCAGTGCTGATATAGAAGAAGCGAAACGACAAATTGAAGAAATCATTGGTCTGGATGCCTCTGATGCCATCGCTGTGTCGGCAAAAACAGGGGAAGGTATTAACGAAGTGTTAGAAGCCATTGTGCAACGTATACCGCCACCAGTCGATCAAGATGATTCACCCCTTCGCGCCTTGATTATCGACTCTTGGTTTGATTCTTATGTTGGCGCGGTGGCGTTATTGCGCGTGTTTAATGGCGAGCTACGAAAGCGAGATAAAATTCGCCTCATGTCATCGGGTCGCAGTTATGAAGTGAATGATGTTGGTGTTTTTTTACCCCAAGCTGACAGCCGACCGTCGTTGCATTCTGGTTGTGTGGGTTTTATGGTCTGTGGTATCAAGGAATTATCGGCTTTAAAAGTTGGCGATACCGTAACCTTGGAGCGAAATCCTGCCAGCGAACAATTACCAGGGTTTCGTGAACCAAAACCTATGGTCTTTTCAGGGCTTTACCCTGTAGATTCAGGCGATTATGGCGAGTTGCGCGACTCTTTAGAAAAACTCAACTTAAATGACCCTGCATTCACCTTTGATGCAGAAAGTTCCATGGCATTAGGATTGGGTTTTCGCTGTGGCTTCCTTGGCATGCTGCACATGGAAATTGTCCAAGAACGCTTAGAGCGTGAGTTTTCACTTGAACTGATCAGCACTGCACCTTCGGTGGTGTATCAAGTATACATGGATCAAGGGGGGATGCGCGAAATATCGAACCCCAGTGAATTTCCTGATCCGCAAGAAATTACCCGTATTAAAGAACCTGTGGTGATGGCGCATGTGTTTATGCCCGAACCATTTGTCGGTGCTGTCATCAAACTGTGCCAAGATCGACGCGGACTTCAAAAAGATATGAAGTTTATTGGGCAAGGGCGCGTGATGCTGTCGTACCAATTGCCATTGGCTGAAATGGTGATTGATTTTTATGACCGCCTGAAATCAGTTTCTCGTGGTTATGCCTCGCTTGATTATGAATTAGCAGGGTTTCATGAAGATGATGTGGTGAAGCTGGATGTGTTGGTGCATGCAGAGCCTGTGGATGCACTTTCATTGATTGTTCATCGTTCTATTGCAGAAATACGCGGTCGTGACTTGGTAAAAAAACTACGCCAATTGATTCCGCGACAACAATTTGATATTCCTATACAAGCAGCCATTGGTGGACGCATTCTTGCGCGTGAAACGGTTAAAGCAGTGCGTAAAAATGTAACGGCTAAATGTTACGGTGGTGATATTACGCGAAAACGTAAATTGCTAGAAAAACAAAAAGCAGGAAAAAAACGCATGAAATCAATCGGCAGCGTAGAAGTGCCGCAAGAGGCATTTTTGGCAGTATTAAAACTCGGGGAAGGAAGCTGATGGAAGAAAATCAAAAACCAGTCTGGCGAGAATGGTTAGAAAGCATTATTGTTATTGGTTTGTTGGCATTTGTTATTCGCAGCTTTGTTGCCGCGCCATTTAAAATCCCCTCGTCAAGCATGGTGCCAACGCTAGAAGTGGGTGATTATTTGTTTGTACTGCGTTATTCTTATGGTTTGCGGATTCCCTTTACTGATATACAGTTGGTTCCTACGCTAGCCAAGCATGGCGATGTGGTTGTGTTTGATTACCCTGAAGATCGCAGTAAAGATTATATCAAACGAATCGTTGGTCTCCCTGGCGACCATATTCGTTATGATAAAAATCGTTTGTTTATCAACGATGAAGAAATGCTACTGAAAAAAATTGCAACACGCACTTATTTTTTAGGTGATGGTAGTGCGCAAGTCTCAACCGAGTTTGAAGA
The DNA here is from genome assembly GCA_964458185.1 of uncultured Zetaproteobacteria bacterium. Taxonomy (GTDB): domain Bacteria; phylum Pseudomonadota; class Zetaproteobacteria; order Mariprofundales; family Mariprofundaceae; genus AB-137-C09. The sequence continues at coordinate 10,254 of CAYWFG010000028.1, read as the reverse complement.
AAATATTTTTGATGTTAGCCATCATGTGTTGCGCCAACCGTATACCTTGCGCGATGGTACTTGGACTGTTCCAGAAGGTCATTATATGGTGTTGGGCGACAATCGAAACAATTCTCGTGACTCTCGATTTTGGGGTTTTGTTCCTCAAGAATACTTAGTGGGTAAAGCTGCTATTATTTGGTGGTCATGGGATGGTCCAAATAGCGAAGTCCGTTGGGATCGTTTAGGAAAAATACTGCATTGAGGTTTTATTATGATCATGCATAATCAACGTGGGTTTTCCATGTTTAAAATGGCTGTATTGCTGGTTATTCTTGTTGGCGCAGGAATGGTGGGCTTTAAAATGTTCCCCGTGTATTACACGCATTACAAAGTTCAAAAGATTTTTGAGGCAACGGGCAAAGAAATGGCAGAAGCTACCGAATTAAAAATTCGTTCTCGTTTACCTATTTTGTTTAAAACACAAGCGATTGAAACCGATGACGTACCACAAGAATTTTATGATAACTTACGTATTAATGCAGGTTATGGGCGTATCGAATTATCATCAAAATATCACGTTATCATTTGGCTGATGGGCCCTATTGAAAGTGCTGATCCTAATTCAGATTATGACCCTGTCGAATTAAAAGGCATGGATAAAATTCGTGATCAAGCACGGATGGATGTGGAATTTGAAGTTCATGCAAAAACCCCTTGAGTACGATTCACTCAAGCAGCAATTGCTATTGCCAGAGTTACCCAATACGGTATTAAAGCGTGCATTAACCCATTGTTCATCAGGCGACCCTTTGCACATGGAGCGTTTAGAGTTTCTTGGTGATGCGGTACTTGGGCTGGTGATTGCGGAGTATTTGCATCATCAGTTCCCTAACAAAACGGAAGGACACTTAACCCGCTTGCGTGCGCATCTAGTGTGTCGGGCAAGCTTGCTTCAAGTGGCAAAATCATGGCAACTTGCTGATTATTTACGTGTTGGCGAAGGCGAGCGAACGGGTCAAGGACAGCTTAAATCGCCTTCTATTGCTGCCAATGCGGTAGAGTCAATCATTGGAGCAACATTTAAAACGCTGGGCTTTGATGCGGCACGCGCCTTGATTTTACGTGCTTGGCAATTTCTTTTTGAGGCATTGGCAAGTTTGGATACTGTTGATGCTAAAAGTCGTTTGCAAGAATGGACACAAGGGCATGATAATGGCTTGCCTTATTATCAGATTCGTGACCTTGGGCCTCATAAAAACCCACGCTTTCAGGCACAATGCCAAATCAAGGGAAAAACGATGGGCAGTGGCTGGGGAAATCGCAAAAAACAAGCCGAACTGATTGCCGCTGAACAAGCGATTGTTATGTTGGGGTTTGAAAAAAATAAAGGGAACCGTGTAAAAAAATCATAATGTCAAAATTTCGATGTGGTAAAATAGCCTTGCTTGGTCGCCCAAATGTCGGCAAATCAACATTAATGAATCAAATTATTGGAGCGCGTGTAGCGATTGTAACCCCTAAACCACAAACGACGCGGCATCGAATTCTTGGCATTCATACGACAGCGCAATGCCAGATGATTTTTGTTGATACCCCAGGGATTCATAAAGGTAATAGACAACTGAATAAAAACATGGTGCGAATTGCTTATGCCGCAGCAGAAGAAGCCGATGTTTTGGCAATCATGCAAGATGCAAGTCGTCCACTCGACAGTATTACCAGTCGTTTGATTGAACGCTTTGCTGAAAATCATTTAAGCCAACCGCGCATTCATATTCTTAACAAAGTCGATAAAATGGATAAAGCATTGTTGCTGCCCCGTTTGCAAGAAGTTCAAGCGTTAGATCCCACTGCCAAAGCCTTTATTCCGTTATCTGCTAAAAAAGGCAAGCAGGTTGATGGTTTTTTGCAAGCATTGGCCCAATACTTGCCAGAAGGCGAAGCAGAGTACGATGCCGATTGGTATACCGATCAAAGTCAACGTGAGCTTGCCGCTGAATACGTTCGTGAACAAGTATTTTTAGCCATGCATCAAGAAATCCCCTTTCAAACAGCGGTGGATATTGAAGTCTTTGAAGAAACAAAGAAGGGACTCCATATTGAGGCAGTGATTCTTGTCGGCAGTGAAAGCCATAAACCGATGGTTATTGGTAAAGGCGGCGAAAAAATAAAACGCATGGGAATCACCGCTCGCAAAGGTCTTGAAACCTTATTTAATCAACATATTGATTTGCGTTTATGGGTTAAAATTGATGCAGGTTGGTTTGATCAGCCAATGAAATTGCAAGATCTTGGACTAGCTACGAACTATTGAGTGATTATCTCAATACTGGGTAAAGAATGATGATAGCGCAACACGATACATCTGTATTTGTTGCCGTTGCGGTGTATTCGCCCTTGCGTCGTTTGTTTCATTACCGTTGGCCTGATCATTTGGGTGAAATTCATCTTGGTCTTCGGGTTGTTGTGCCGTTGGCGCGTAGTCAACGTGTAGCGGTGGTGGTTTCATGCTTAGAAAAACCACCAGCCATAAAAACACGGGATGTCTTAGACGTACTGGATGTTACGCCATTGTACGATTCATTGAGACAACAGTGGTTGCAACGGCTGGCACGTTATTATTTACCTTCTTTGGGTCTCATGTGGGAAACAGCATTGGCTTGGGCAAGCGTTGATAACAATCGTCGTTTTCGTCAATCTGATTCAGATCTATTGGTAGATTTATTTTCTGATTTACATCAGGCGTTTCGTCGCAATACGCCTTTAAGCATGAAAACCTTACGCCAACGGTGTGACAGCCCGTATATTCACAGGTATATAACACAAGCTGTGCAGCAAGGCGGCTTACAAGAAGTAGCCCCCAAAGCAACATGGTTAACACAAGATGCATCTGATACGCCGCTCCCCCCCCTTTTAAATCGAGAGCAACAACACGCCGTCGATGCTATTTTAGCCAAAACAAACTGTTTTCATCCTGTATTGTTGTTTGGTCGTACAGGCTCGGGAAAAACAGAAGTTTATCTGCATGCTGCTCGCCACTGTGTCGAATCAGGTAAACAGGTGCTTATTTTAGTGCCTGAAATTGGCTTAACCCCCCTGTGGCAACAGCGTTTACAGCAACGTTTTTCGCGTGTTACGGTATGGCACTCGGCATTGGCAGCAGGGAAGCGTTTGGCAGTTATCACACATTTAGATAAAACAGAAGTATTGATTGGCACACGTTCAGCATTGTTTTTACCCTTGCCCCGATTGGGTATGATTGTGGTTGATGAAGAACACGACAGCAGTTTTAAGCAGCAAGAGAGTCCTTGTTATTCTGCCAGAGATGGCGCGCTATTGCTCGCTCAAACAATGAAGATTCCGATTATTCTTGGCTCTGCGACCCCCAGCTTAGAAACATGGCTACAAGTTAAACAGGGGCGTTATCAACGGGTCGATTTAACCCAGCAGGCGATAGCCCACCAAGTGGTGCAAGTAAAAATGATTGATATGCGCCAGCATAAAACCATCGTATCGCCACCTTTGCTACAACAATTACAACAAACCCTTGCCGCAGGTGAGCAATCCATACTGTTTCTTAATCGTCGTGGTTATGCCCCTGCATTGCAATGCACGGCATGTGGTGATGTGAGTCACTGCATGGCTTGCACGCTTCGGCTCACATTGCATCGACAACGGCGAGAATTGCGTTGTCATCTTTGTGGTTATACTCGCCCTGTTCCACGCTGTTGTGAGCAATGTGGTGAAGTCGCCCTATTGCCCATAGGCACGGGTACTGAACGTTTGGATGAAACATTGCAGCAGCATATTCCTGCATTACGGGTGGCACGGTTTGATCGTGATCAAGTCACCAGTCATCAACGCTTGGTTGATATTTTACAGCAATTTGAAGAGGGGAGCATTGATTGTTTGATTGGCACACAAATGTTGGTCAAAGGTCATGACTTTCCTAATGTTACCTTGGTTGGGGTGATTCATGCAGATATGGGCTTATCATTGCCCGACTTTCGCGCCAGCGAACGTTGGTGGCAACAGATGACACAGGTGATGGGGAGAGCAGGTCGCGCCCATAAAGCGGGGTGCGTATTGTTCCAAACTTGGATGCCTGAAGCCCCGTGGTTGGCACGAATTCATACGCAATCAGCGCATGACACCTTGAATGAAGAATTGTTACTGCGCGAGCAATTACAGTTTCCGCCATTTGCGCGTTGGGTTCGTATCATTTGCACCGCGACTAAAGAAGCAATAGCACAAGCTGCCGCGCAAAAAATTGCAACACTATGCAAAAAAATCCCTGATATTACTGTCATGCCAGCGATGCCGTGTTCCTTGGAACGTCAAGCCCATTATTACCGTTTTGAAGTTCTGTTGCGTGATGCTAGCAAACAACGCCTGCCATGGATGTTAACACCCGTGTTGGATCAACTTCATTTACCGTCGCAAGTTCGTTGCCGTATTGATGTTGATCCGTTGGATATGGGTTGATACTGATGTTGCGTTTTATTATCGTATTGTTTGTTCTCTCTGCTTGTGTACCGCACCACACAAAAAAACAAGAAAAACAAATCCTACCTACTGATACAGTACATATTGTATTTGAGGCAACGCCTCCCGTGGAAGTCGCTATAACCGCATTGCCAAAAATAACACTGGAAATTGAGCCAATCAGCCCTGTATTACCTGTATTATTAGAAGGTTTGTCTGCCGATGATTTAACGATGCTGGAAAAGCGGGCTGTAAAAAACTTCCCTGAACGGCATTGGCAGGTGGTTGCCAATAATGCTGTTTTTGTTCACCGCCGCGTGGTTGATGTGTTACACGATATGGGCGCACCGATCGCGCTGCAAATGGTTCCTGCTGTCGAGTCAAAATACAACCCTTACGCAGTCTCTGCCAGAGGTGCGGCAGGTTTATGGCAGTTTATGCCCACTACAGCGCGTGCAATGGGACTTAAGTGCAACACAAAAAGCAATGATCTTCGCCATGTTGAAAAAAGCACTCGCGCTGCAACCCAATACTTACAACGTTTGCAACAACGCTTTATCTATTGGCCACTAGCCTTGGCAGCTTACAACTGTGGTCCTGCTCGATTGGCAAAGTTTTTGCGAAAACAAGGTGGATGGAAACCATCCGATGGACTCAATGCCTTGCCTGCGCCTAAAGCCAGTAAGGCTTATGTTAAAAATATATTGAGTCTTGCCTATGCACAACACCAAGGTCTTCGCACATTCCCAAAAAGTAAGCCCATTCAGCGAGTGCAACAACAAGGACTGGATGTTCGACAATTGGGCAAGGACTTGCATATACCCTTTGAAACCATTTTACGTCTTAATCCTGAGCTAGAACGCATTCGTTATGCCAAAAATACCACCTTAACACTATGCTTACCTCAACTTGCACCTTGGGATCGTGTGGTTTCATCAAAGACCACAAAGCCTATTATGAAGGCAAGGTATATCAGGGTAAAATCAGGTGATTCGTGGTGGCGTATTGCTAGGCGTTATGATGTGCAACTTCAAAAATTACGATTGGCGAATCCTACGGTTGGCAAGGTTATTCAACCAAAACAACGATTAAAGCTTCCCAACAAAGCTGCTTTCGATAGAATGAACCCACTGTTAAGGTGAAGAATCTGAATTCAGCATGTAAAATATTGGACTACTTTTAGAATTGACGAAGTGAAACGGCTTCCCTTTTTTTATCGTACTGTCGGGAGAAGATCGTTAATCAACAAATAAAAAAGGCGTTGCATTGCTGCAACGCCTTTTTTATTTTTAGCCAATTTGGCGTCCCCAAGGGGATTCGAACCCCTGTTGCCGCCGTGAAAGGGCGATGTCCTAGGCCGACTAGACGATGGGGACAAACAACAATCAACAAAAAAATGGTGCGCCCACTTGGACTCGAACCAAGGGCCCACGGATTAAAAGTCCGCTACTCTACCAACTGAGCTATAGGCGCATATTTTTCGTCGCTTAAGCTTGCTTAGAAAAACTCCCAGCCCGCTGCTGCGGCGCGGAACTTTACGAAATAATGTATCACTGTCAACCCTTTTAATTTCTATTGTTATAACTTCTCATAAAGCGCAGCCTTAAACATAGGTTTTATCTTAATCCAGTGCCGCTTCTAATGCATCCGAAGCAATGAGCCATGCATCTTCTGTTGCTGCAATCTGTTGTTGCAATGCTTTTTGATTCACGGTGAGGACTTTAAGTTGTTCGGGGTTATTGTTTTCATACAATGAAGGGTCAAGCAACTGGATGTCTATTGTAGTTAATAATCGCTGATCTTGGCTGATTTGTTTTTCTAATTGTTGCACCTTTTTCCGCAAGGGTTGGGTGTTTTTGCGTTGGGCTGCTTTGTTTTGCCGCAGGCTTTTTTTGCTGTTGTCAGGCGTGGTGCTGGTGGGGGCTTGAGTCAGCTTCCGTTGCTCGCTGCACCAGTCGGTATAATCATCCAGATCACCCTCAAACGGTGTTGCCTGTGGTGATGCCACCAACCACAACTGATCGCAAGCGGTACGCAACAAATGACGGTCATGTGAGATCAATACCATGCTGCCTGTAAATGTTTGCAAAGCGAGCGTTAAAGCATGGCGCATGTCCAAATCTAAATGGTTGGTCGGTTCATCCAGCAACAAGACGTGTGGCTTTTGATAGACCATCATGGCTAACACCAAACGGGCTTTCTCACCACCTGATAAGGGTGCTATCGGGGTAATGGTCGCATCATCATGAAAATCAAACTGCCCCAGTATATTGCGGCATTCTTTTTCTGATAGTTGCTCGTTGAGTAACATCAAGTGTTGCACGGGACTGAGTTCTGGATGCAATTGTTCTAACTGATGCTGCGCAAAATAGGCAATGCGTACACCTTGGGCTTGTTGATAATGCCCTGCCAGTGGTTTTGCCATACCTGCAAGCACCCGCATCAGCGTGGACTTGCCTGCGCCATTGGGCCCTAGCAAGGCAATACGCTCACCAGGCAACAGGCTGAACGATTGTTGCTTTAGCAACGGCATATCGCCATAACCAATATCAGCGCGTTGCAGTTGCAAGAGCGGGCTGGGCATAAAATCAGGCGATGAAAATGAAAATGAAAACGGCGAATCAACATGGGCAGGGGCAATCAACTGCATGCGTTCCAACGCCTTAATGCGGCTTTGTGCCTGCCTTGCTTTGGTCGCCTTGGCACGAAAACGGCGGATGTAATCTTCCATGTGTGCCACTTCGCGCTGTTGTTTTTGGTGGGCAGCTTGTTGGCTTGCCAAGCCTTCGGCGCGAGCGCGCTCAAAGTCGGTATACGTCCCTGTATAGAGAGTCACTTGCTGCTGTTCAATGTGAATAATGCGATTGATACAATGATCCAACACCTCACGGTCATGGGAAATCAGCAACAATGCACCCTCGTATTGCTGCAACCATTGTTCCAGCCAAACCACGGCTTCCAAATCAAGATGATTGGTCGGTTCATCCAGCAACAACACATCAGAAGGGCACATCAACGCACGCGCCAAATTCAAGCGCATGCGCCAGCCACCCGAAAACGTCGCCACAGGGTCATGTGACTCTTTGGCAGAAAAACCCAGCCCATGCATTAAGCTAGCAGCGCGTGCCGTGGCAGCATAACCATCCATCAATGCCATTTTTTCGTGCAGCATTGCCAGTCGTATGCCATCTTGCTGTTCATCGGCAGCGTCAATGGCTTGTTGTAATGCGACCAATGCGGTATCACCTTGTATGACATAATCCAATGCAGGGGTGGGCAATGCAGGTGTTTCTTGGGCAACGTATGCCATACGGCAATGGGGTTTGATCACAATCGTGCCATCATCAGGCTCTAATAAGCCCCGAATCATGGCAAACCACGATGACTTACCACAACCATTGCGCCCCACCAAACCCAATTTATCGCCACGGTGGATGGTTAAACTTGCACCTGAAAACAATAGTTTATGACCACGCCGTAACGCCAAGTTTTCACATTGAATCATCATGGTTTATATTTCCGACGGGCGAACGGCAAACGATAATGCTTCGCCCATGTCATCACCCAAACAAAAAACAGTATGCCACACACAATGCGCTAAATCTTGTTGCGGCAGTAGCAACACATCACCTGCTTGCAGCACAAAGCCATGCCCTTGCTCGGTCATGTGGCGAATAAAATCAGGCTGTTGGTCTATCAGCACTTCTAATAATTCGTGATCGTCTTGATCCAAATAATCATTCAGGGCATCGTCATCTAACAGTAATTGTTCCAATGCAGTTTGCTGCGCCACATTAGCAAACAACTGTTGCGCAAGTTGTGGGTGGTCGTTGCTGTATTGCTGAATCTCTGCCACCAATAATGGTTTAGCTAGAGCCAGCCAAAAGGTCTCTCCCGTCAGTTGGGCATAGACTACGCCTGCATGACCACGTTCAACATCATGGTGCATTTGCGCACCACCGTTCGGTGCATTAAAATAAACAATGCGTTCAACATAGCATGCCTTACCACCGACGATGGTATCCATCAAGGTATTGAGGTTATTATTTTGTTCAATCGCTGCACTTTCAGGAAATAACGCCGTGCATAACTGTGCCGCTGATTGTTGTCGTGCAGGGTCTGCGGCGACATCTTCAAAGCCTTCCATGCCAAACGAAAAACGAAAACGCAACGAGGCATCATCATCATGAAACGATAACCACGAAGCCTTGCACCACAAATTATCGTGGGCATCATCATGGTTGCCATCAGCAAAAAACATTTTTTCGATGGCTTGCACATCGTGTTCTTCATCGGAGCTGCCAACAAAAGAAAAACCATCATCATCTTGGTTGATCGCAAGATGCTCGGAAGGGTAATCTCCTGCTAAAATACTTGCCACCCATGATTCACGATCAGCAATGGCAGCTTGCAGTGCAGCCACATCATCTGCCACCCAAGCGGGCAACAAAACAGCCTGATGCTGGTTCCACATGGCAGCAAAATCATCATTGTTTGGACGCTGCGAGGGTGATGGTGAGGGCTGTATCTTAATTGCACCTAAATCGTAGCCCCTGCGTTGCAGCGCGTAATCATCGGCATGATCGGGGGTGGCTTGCCATTGCATCATCATGGGCGTTGCTTCAATGCCTGAAATAAATCATCAGCATGAAAGGATGAACGCACCAAAGGCCCTGATGCAACCATGCCAAAGCCTTTGTTTTCTGCCAGATACTTTAATTCATCAAAGGCTTCAGGTGTCCAGTATTTAACCACAGGGTGATGCCGTTCGCTGGGGCATAAGTATTGCCCAATGGTCAACATATCAACCTCGGCGGCACGAAGATCATCAAGTACCTGCAACACTTCATCGCGGCTTTCACCCAAGCCCAGCATGATGCCCGACTTGGTGACAATGCTAGGGTCAAGCTCTTTCGTTCGTTGCAACAAACGAAGCGAGGTATAATAACGTGCCACGGGGCGCACACTTCGGTACAAACGCGGTACGGTTTCAATGTTATGGTTAAATACATCAGGGTGGGCATCGACGATGACATCAAGACAGGATGCAGGCTTGCGCTGAAAATCAGGGGTGAGGATCTCAATGGTTAAATCAGGTTGACGCTGGCGCAATTCGTTAATCACCTGCGCATAATGCCCCGCGCCACCATCGGGCAAATCATCACGATCCACCGAAGTGATCACCACATGCTTCAAACCAATACGCGCTACAGCATCTGCCAAATGCGCAGGTTCATCGGCATCCACAGGATCAGGGCGACCCGTGGCAACATTGCAAAAGGCACAGGTACGGGTGCAAACACGCCCCAAAATCATAAACGTCGCCGAGCCATGTTTCCAGCAGCTACCAATATTGGGGCAGGCAGCTTCTTCGCAAACGGTGTTCAGTTTTAGCTCACGCATCAAGGCAGCCGTTTGACGGTATTCAGCCGATAACGGCGCACGCACTTTGAGCCACTTGGGCTTGGCAAGACGGGCGCGTTGGGTGGGAATGGATTCAATAGGAATTACAGTATCAGACATGGCACAACCCTAAGAGGCTATTCGAGAATAGAAAGAATAGGGTGAAGTTTGTAACCGTTCACCTACCCCCTGCTTTTTCCTCCTACAGCGTTGAAAGTGCTCATTTACCATAGCGTAAACTGCGCGCTTTCGTCTTGTAGGCGAAAAAATCAGGGGGTAGGTGAACGGTTACTGAAGTTTAGGGGGGGTGTTACTTTCGCTTCCATTGCCCCGAAGTCAGCCGAATAAATTGACCTGCGGGTGTTTTTCGCATCGCTTTTTTTC
>CAYWFG010000027.1:0-24613 GCA_964458185.1 uncultured Zetaproteobacteria bacterium | reverse complement strand
AGTAGCCTCTTTTGCAGCAATACGTGCTGTTTCAGCTTGATAAAGATCAAAGCGCATAAATATCAGACCAATAAAACACTTCTAAGTCACGCCATGTGCGCAATAAAAAATGCGTCCATGGTAACGTCTTTTCACCATATAGAATAATGCCTTCATCGGCAACTGCTGCACGCATAGTTAATCCTGCTCTATGTAAATCAACCACATCAATACATTCAGTTGTTACAGCCATTGCCTGCGCTAAGTCACGTCGTAAAGTTTCAGTATTTGCCACACGTTCCATCCATAGCATATCATATTGCCATGCCACAGCAATATCCCAATCGCTGCTATCAGATGCCGTGCTATTTGCTCTACTGCCAATCAATACGGCAAAAAGAATATCTTTTTTATTCACCAACACCTCTGTTAGCATATCAAATGTAGTCATTCATTTTCACTGTTGGGAACTCTTTTAATAAGCATTTTTTATTTCCCTTTTAAGACGGGACAGCCAGTGTTTTAGCTATCAATTACTTTTCCCAACTTCATTCAATGCATGATACACTATTTGCCAATCTATTGATTCATAATCATGGACAGCAATATTTCGGAATCCTACAGCGGCTCTCATTCTCTCACCAACCTTTTGGCTAATGCGCTGCTTGCAAAGCATGAAGTAATTTCATTTGATCAGCAAACATATTCATGAATCATGCGATTTCTTAATTTCCGCAACACAAGCCAATAATCCAATGACGCAATAATCCCTAACTTTTCAGCACAATCAAGATTTTCTCGTATCGTTCCTGTTCTCTCTTCCATTATATATAAAAATGCGGGTAATAATTTATCACGCAAGGTATCTTGCAAACGCCCAAAACGGACAACAAAAGCATCCACCTGCTCTGATCAAGCATCAGCTTTAACCATGGGCTTAATCGTTTCAGCAGTCATTTCATTGGCGAAAATCTGTGATGCACAACGATGAAGGTAATACAATTCTGCCGTAGCAATAGTCAAAAGAGCCTTAAACTTCACGGTTTCGCGCTTGCCATTGGCTAGTGTTTGCATCATCATCGCACGATGTTGACGAGATTCACATACAGCGGATTTGCACCCCATAAGTTCACGCCCATGCAGGGCGTACAAATTACCCCGTCTTAAACGGGAAGCCCATAATTTTGTTCACCCTCATAAAACTGTTGCCCTGCATACTATTATTGATTGCAACCGCATGCAGCCAAAGCGAACCTGATACAGGCTTGGTGCGTGTTGGCATGGCTGAATTGCCGATCACCTTAGATCCGCGTTATGCTACCGATGCGGCATCGCAAAAGGTTCAAGCTTTTATGCATCGCGGTTTAATTCGTCAAGATAATCATTTTTTACCGCAAGCTGATATTGCCGCGAACTGGCAACAAAAAGATCCTCAAACATGGGACTTTTTCTTGCGTCATGATGTATTTTTTCATGATGGGCGCGCAGTGCTTGCCGATGATGTAGTGGCAACCTTGCGCAGCGTGATAGATGCGAAAAATGCTAGCCCATTGCGTGCAGGTTTTACCAGCATTGCTCGTATTGAGACGATTGACCAACACCATATTCGATTGCATTTAAGCGAGCCTGATGCATCATTGCTAACACGTTTAAGCTTAGGAATTTTACCGAAAAAAATTGCGCTGTTGCCCCAGCAGCAACGTGGCATTATTGGTTGTGGCGCGTTTGTTTTTAAATCATGGCAAAACAATACCATCGTATTGGCACGAAAGAAGAAACGAACAAGCAAGGGCGCGGTACAACGCATTGCCTTTATCCGCGTAAAAGATGCTGTTACTCGCAGCCTCAAGCTGGCGCGGGGTGAGATTGATATGATGCAAAATGACTTTCCCTTGCACATGCTTGATTATTTACGCAAGCAGCTGGGGGTAAGCGTTGCCTCGACACCATCAACAACGTTTGCTTATATTGGTATGAATATGCAAGACTCATACCTTGCTGATGTTCGTGTTCGTCGCGCCTTGGCATTGGGGGTTGATCGTCAACGATTAAAGAAGGCATTGTTTTTGGATGCGCCTGTTCTTGCTGAAACAGTGCTTGCTAGCAAGCATTGGGCAGCAGCAACGTTGCCTGTTACCCCTTATGACCCCAAAGCTGCAGCAGCATTATTGAATGAGGCAGGGTTCCCTGTGTTGGCTGATGGCTGGCGATTTCATTTAACTTACCGCACCAGTACTAACCCTGAACGGTTGCGTTTAGCAACGGCTATTGCTGCTGGCTGGCGTGATTTAAAGGTTGATGTGAGCATTGAGTCGCTGGAGTGGGGGTCATTTTATGCGCGGATTAAACGTGGTGACTTTCAATTATTTTCATTGTCATGGGTGGCGATTTCTGACCCTGATATTTACCGTTGGATTTTGCATTCTGATATGTGGCCGCCGAAAGGTGCTAACCGTGGACGTTACCACAATACACAAGTAGATGATTGGTTGATGGCTGCTATGCATGCCGAATTACCGCAGCAACGGATTGATTTATATAGGAAAGTGCAACAAAAGATGCATGACGACCAAGTGTATATACCGTTATGGTATGAACCTGTGATTGCGGTGATGGGGCAGCGTATTACAGGTTTTATACCACGAACAGATGGTGCTTTAACGCCATTAATGAATGCTACATTGCATTAACGAGCGTGACGAAGCTGCAACTGTCAAGCAGAATGGCGCAAAATTGCGATTTTAAGGAGCCAATATGTTCGGACTGGGAACAACAGAGCTGATTTTGATTCTTGCCATTGTGGTGATCTTTTTTGGCGCAGGCAAACTCCCTGAAGTGGGGGCAGGTGTTGCAAAGGGCATTAAAAACTTTAAAAAGAATTTAAAAGATGACAGTGCAAAGAATGATGCCATTGAGCCAACAACCGCTACGGCAACAGCCTATGAAAAAACAGATGAAAAAGTCCCTGTAAATAAATAAGATGAGTGATCACTTACACCCATTCATTCATGCTGCGTTAGAAGAAGACATGGCTTTTCAAGATATTACAGGGTTGGCATGTATCGCTGTGGATGCCCAAGGCAAAGCAAGGTTGATAGCAAAAAGCAACGGCGTATTGTCGGGCTGTAAAGTGGCTGCTATGTGTTTTATGGCGCGTGACCGTGATCTTGTGACGGCATGGCTTAAGCATGATGGTGAAGTTGTGGTGGCAGGCGATGTGATTGCTCATATCACAGGCTCTTTGCGTAGCTTATTGGCAGCGGAACGGACTGCCTTGAATTTTTTACAACATTTATCAGGGATTGCCAGCGCAACCCATGCTTTGGTGTGCTGTGTTGATGGCACAGGTTGCCAGATTGCGGACACACGAAAAACTACGCCCAGCATGCGGCGGCTAGAAAAACAAGCCGTCGTGCATGGCGGCGGTGTCAATCACCGCATGGATTTAGCCGATGCGATGCTGATTAAAGAAAACCATATTGCGGCCAGTGGCAGTATTACCGATGCCGTTGGCGCGTGTTATGCTTGGGATGACCGTTGTTTTGTTGAAGTCGAATGTGAAACACTGGCGCAAGTGAATGAGGCTGTGTTGGTTGCACCTGATATGATTTTGTTGGATAATATGACCGTAGAAATGGTTGTTAAGGCGCGTACTCTGGTGCCTGATTCTATTTTGTTAGAAGCATCAGGTAATATTGGTTTGCATAATGCCCATGCCTATGCAACAACAGGCGTGAATCGTTTGGCGATTGGTGCAATGACCCATTCTTCTGCGGTACTTGATTTATCATTATTGGTTGTTGCTGATGACTGAGGGCGGCATTTGTCTTGGTGAACCGCTGATTCATTTATCTTCTGTTGATTCTACCAATACCACCTTGCTGCGAATGCTGGAGAAAACGCCTGATTTAACTGAAGGCACAACGGTGATGGCAGATCAGCAAACCAAAGGTCGAGGAAGGCAAGGGCGTACTTGGTTTACCGCAGATGATGCGTTGGCATGCAGTGTGTTACTTAAGCCTACTGTGCCATTAGCATCAATACCTGCTTTATCATTAGTAGCGGCCGTAGCTGTGTGGCAAGCTTTGGTGTCTATTATTCCCAATGTAGGCATTAAGTGGCCGAATGATTTGTTGATTAACAATGCTAAATTATGTGGCATACTGACTGAAAGTCGCATCAAACAAGGGAAGCTGTTGGGGGTGGTGGTTGGCATTGGCATGAATATCAACACACCTATTAATGGTTGGTCAGAAGGCATCAATCGTGCTGCTTGCAGTGTGAATGATTACACCTCACAACCATTATCACGTCAAACGTGCATGGCGATGGTATTGGCGCGTTTAGAGTTTTGGTATGCATGTTGGCAGCGCGAAGGTTTTGAGCCTATTCGCGTGGCATGGCAAAAAGCACATGCCGCCCATGGTCAATGCATTACTGTTCATCAAGCGGGGCAATGCTTGCAGGGTGTTGCTTCAGGCTTAGCCCATGATGGCGCGTTGTTGTTGACTACAGATCATGGCATAGAACGGATTGTTTGCGGTGAAGTGATGGTTAGCCCATCATGATTCATCATTGGTTATGCATTGATGTTGGCAATACGCAAATGGAATTTGGTTTGTATATTGATGACCAATTAACCCATAGCTGGCGGCTTTCTACCCATACGCGCATGACCGCTGACGAATTAGCATGGAAGATGGTCGGTATGTTCACCCGTGCCGAGCAAGATCCTTTAACCGTAGATGGCATCATGGTGGCGAGTGTCGTGCCACACCTTGATGGTGTGATGGGCGATGCTTGTGCCAGTGTGTGTAAAAAAACAGCCTTGTTCGTGGGGGCTTCTTCAGTAAAAACGGGGATTTCGATTGATTATAAAAACCCTAGGGAAGTGGGTGCCGACCGTTTAGCCGCTGCCATTGCAGCAAGGCAGCACTGGGGGTCGCCTGTGATTATCATGGATTGTGGTACTGCAACGACTTTTGATGTTGTTTCTCCTGATGGGCGGTATGCAGGGGGGTTGATTGTGCCGGGTATGGAAATTTCATTGGCAGCCTTGTGTAAGCATGCAGCACGTTTGCCTGAAGTGTCGATTGCTCCTGTCACAACATTGATTGGCAGAGATACCGTAAGCAGCATGCAAGCAGGAAGCTACTGGGCAGCAGTCGATGGTCTGCGAGGCATTATTCATCGCTTGCAGGCATTGCCGCTGTATGCCAAAGCACCATTGATTGCGACGGGTGGTTTAAGTTTGAGCATTGAACATGATATACCAGAGATTACTGCGCGAGTCCCAGATTTAACGCTATCTGGACTTCATATTCTCGCTAAAAAGCATTTTATCTTGTAATGCGCCGCTTGCTGGTGATGCTCTTGCTAGCCACATTAAGCTGGGCAACATGGCTGGTATGGCTACCACCGAAACAAGCACGCATGCCTGCCGCTGTTGATGTGTACATTACTCCACCACCTGTTGCTAACGATGGTTTATGGCGAGTGTTGACACATCGAATGGTGTGGCAACAAGGGGTGCATGATCTACAACGAAAACTAACGGCGATGGGCTTATCCCCCCAGTTAATGACGAGAAAAGAGCGCGTCGCATTGTATGTCTTTGATGATGCCCGAACATTCACGAGTCTCGCCGCAGCACGCGCAGCGCAAGCCGCATGGCAACGGCACGGCATTAACGATGTTGATGTAGTGGTGAAAAAAGAGAGTTACGGGCTGGGCTTGGGGCGTTATTATATTATGGAGTTTGCGCAAAATACAGAACAACGCTTGCGTAGCAGTGGTTTGCCTTACAAGCGTGATCAGCGAAAAGTCTTTATTCCTGCAATGCGTTTTGTGTTTGCGCCCATGTCGCACTCAGAAGCCAATGTGTTGTGGCAAAAACTGCAAGCTTTGGGTTTAAGTCAACCAATCATGATCAAAGACAAAGAATTCAAACGTCGGTACATGCAATCTATTCATAAATCGGGTTGACCTTCAACCCTTTTACTGTTTCAATACACGCATGGAACCATCCGATTATCAATCATGCATTCAAAAAGTTGATGTGCTTCGCAGCCATTTGAATGTCATTGAAGAAAGCCAGAGTGCCTTACAGGCTGAAAATCAACGGCTGCGTGAAGTCATTCGCCTTAGTGATCTTGAGCTGCAAAAGCGGCGCGATCAAATGCAACAACTAGAAGAAGAAATAACAGCCTTGCAGATGGATAAAAATGAAGCCAAAGGACGGGTTGAAAATGCCATTGCACGGTTGGATCAAATGATGGATCATGCTTCGGAGTGATGAATAATATGGCTAAAAAAGTTGAAGTAACCCTTGCAGGGCGTACTTTTTCAATCAAAACAGAAGACAGCCCTGGTAAAGTGCAATCTGCTGCCGATTTGGTGCAGCAAAAGCTTGATCAACTGCGTGCTTTAGGTAGCACCGCAGGAAGTGATCGCTTGATGGCATTGGTTGCGCTAAACCTTGCGGGTGAATTGCTGGGCAATCATGGGCAAAAAGAGTCATCTGCCGAAAATACAGAATCAAAAGCCTTGCTTTCTGCGCTGAATGATGTAGTGTTTCAAGCAGAGACATTAAGGGGCGTTCAAAAAATCACTTTAAGCACCCCTTAATCAAAGTTCCTCTGCCCTGAGCGAACGATTTTGCTGTTTCCCGAGCCGATACGTGCCGACAGGGAACCGCCTACTTGAATTGTGTGTTGCTGCTCTTGTGGTAAACCTAATGTTCAGGTGAAGTGCCCACCTCGTAAAGAGGGTTCGGTAAGGCATCATCGCATCGTCAGGGCGGGGGGGTTTTATTCACTATTTTTGTAAAATATCAGGCTTCCTATACCTTCAAACTAAACGCCTTCTTGATTTTTTTTCAGTCTATCAACGCATGACTTTTTCTTGTCACTCTATTGACATAATCACCTTTTAAATTCGCCGCTAAGGGATGCACAACATCTGCACTCTGTGATTGGTTTTGCAACCCATTTAAGGAGGTTGATATGAAAAAGTCTAAGGTTGTGATGTTTGCTTTTTTGCTTGCATTGCTTCTTCCTTTTTATGCACAAGTAAGTCACGCACGTTCTCATGCACAATTAGAGAAAACAACAAAACAAATGGTTTATCTGAAGCTATTGTTAAGTCAATTGCGTGATGCCGCAAGCAGCATTAAAGAGATTGAAAACCTAACATTGGTTGGTATGTCTGATAGTAATGTTTTAAGAATGCGCAAGGCGATGGAGTTGAAGGTTTTAGATATGCAAAAAGAAACGTTGATTACCATTCATAGTTTATAAGCTAAACCCCATTGTTTTAAAGCAGAAAATGCAAACGCTGTAGGTCTTTCTTTTTATCCAGCCAAGTAACAGTCAATATTTTTTGGCTGCTTGCTTGGCTTTTTGTATGAAACCCCATTAAATAAGAGATTAAATATATAATTATGAATAAAATATACCAACCCATTAAGGTTTTTAGCATCGTATTGGTTGCTTTATACTTATGGGTTTCCCCCGTTATGAGTCATGCATCTGAAGTACGCTATGTTAATATTGCAGCTTTCCAAATGAAGGATAAAAATAGCGATAGTATTTTCACAGGGCGTTACAGTGAATTAATGAAGATTATGGAAGACAAAAAAGCAATACTTTTATTCATGCTCAGAACACCTTCAGTAAAAAACCAAGATATCATTAATTTTCAATCAGATGTTCTTCATTTAACCAAAAAAGGTGGCTTGAGTAATGGTGGGCTTAATTGTCAATTTAGTTTTGATAACGAAAGCGATGAAGATAGTCAATTTTATTCTTTAAGTGGTATTTGTGCTGTGTTAACCAACACTGCTGAAGGAACTGATAAGTATAGAATTATGATGAAGCGGGTGATGCTCTCAGATATCTTGCCTACAACCAATATTTGGACACGTTTGTACCATGATCCAAAAACGAATATTGTTTTTTATGTGGATATGGATTAACTGAAGCATCTTGCGATAAGGATTGCCCATTTCCTGAATAGATACTTGCAATAATATAGTTTCTGATTACCTTACTCCATAATAAAATTGGACTTTTCATGTGAAGTTCTTAATTTTTGTTCTTTGGGGGAAGTCATGACTGTGTTTGCTGAAAATACCACACCTGAAAACAACCACCGAGGATCAACAGACTTGTTGCATACGCATGACCGTATTATCGCTATTGTGCTGAATCATGTGAAGAGTGCGGTTATTTCGGTCGATAAAGCGGGTGGTATTTTAACCGTTAATAAAGCGGCATGTACTATTTTAGATTACCGTGAAGATGAATTGCTGGCACTTAATTTGGGTGAAGTCTTAAATTTACCGCAAATCAATCGACGTGGCATTGCTTTTTTGGTCGATCATCTACACGATGGTAAAACCACAGAGTTTACTTTTTCACCTGATGCGAAACTTGCCATGATTGCAAGACTTTCTGTTACCGAAGCCGATATTGACGGTGAAACGATTTATGTTGTTGTGTTTGACGATGTTACGCCATTGCGAGAAGCGGCAAATACGATTCGTAGCTTAGCAAGCTTCCCCGATGAAAGCCCAATGCCTATTATGCGTTATGCAGCCAGTGGCAAACGTTTGTATGCTAATGTTCCAGCTAAACAGTTGTTAAAGCAGATCGAAGCAGACCAAATGAATGATGATTGGTTAGAGCTTGTTGCATCGGTGCAGCAAAACATGCAAGAAATAGAAGCCAACTGGGTGATTGAAGGGCAGGTGTTTAAATGCTTGTTTGTACCTGTATGTGATGAATATGTTAATGTATATTTGCGCAATGTCACCCAAGAAGTTGCCTTGCTCGATGAGATGGAGCAATGCGTCAAAGCGCGCACGCGTGAACTGCGAGAAACCAATGAATACCTTAAAAAAGAAATCATGGTTCGCATGGAGACAGAAAAGAAGCTTCGTCATCTTTCCTTTAAAGATCCACTGACCAATTTAGCCAATCGTCGTTTGTTTATGGAACGGCTAGAACATGCGCTGCGTTTATCTTTGCGTAACAATGATCGTTTAGCCGTCGTTTTCATGGATCTTGATCGCTTTAAATTGGTCAACGATAGTTTAGGTCATGATGTTGGTGATGAATTATTGATTCAAGTTGCAGACCGCCTTACCCAATGCTTACGAAAAAGTGATACGTTAGCACGCCTAGGTGGCGATGAATTCGCCGCTATTTTTGAACAAATTGAAAGCAATGAAGATCTTGAACTGGTGGCTGAAAAAATTCGCTCCACACTGATTACACCATTTATATTGGGTGAAGAAAAAGTAAGCGTGGGTTGCAGTATTGGCATTAGTTTTTTCCCTGATCATGGAGCGTCTATCAACAGCTTGTTAAAAGCCGCTGATATTGCCATGTACAAAGCCAAAGTTAAACGCAATACCTATTGTATTTATGAACAAAACTTATCCGATAAAACGATTTTAAGCCAAGAACTCACCTACGCGCTGGAGCGTAATGAGTTTTTTTTGATGTTTCAGCCTATTGTTGATATTAAAAGTTGCAATATTACGGGGCTTGAAGCCCTAACCTATTGGAGAAACACCACCCTTGGTGTGGTTGCACCGCAAGATTTTCTCGCAATAGCTGAATCCAGTGGTCTCATGTCGGTGATTGATATGTGGAAGATTAAACAAAGCTGTGAGGCATTGCAGCATTGGCAGACATCAATCACTTATGATATAATGCTAACCTTGGATGTCTCCTTTAATATTTTGCTGCAAAAAGACTTCGTGAAAGATATTAGTGCATTATTAACCATGCATGGTATCAAAGCAGCACAATTAGAGTTCGCTTTTTCTGAATTTGCTGCCATGAAGGCATCTGAAAAAGCCAATCAAACACTTGATAGCTTGATTGAACTGGGCGTGAGAATATCAATCAATAACTTTGGTGCGGGTTATTCTTCATTGAACCTTCTCCGTACATTACCTATTCAAGCGCTAAGAATTGACCGAACGTTTATTCGTGATTTGAACATTGATGAAAATGATCAGGTTATTGTTAAAATGATTATTCATCTTGCCCAACTTTTGAATATTGATGTTGTCGCTGATGGCGTAGAAACAGAAAAAAACTTTCGATTTCTACAGGGATTGGGCTGTCAATACATGCAAGGTAATTATTTTACACCGATGCTGAATGCTAGCGATGCAAAAGCCATGCTTGAAGCAGGTCTTCCTATTCAATTGTTTTCTGATTATTAATCCCCTTTCTATGCGCTATTTTTTATCGCATAACAAAAATCAAAAGAGACCACAACATGGAAAAAAACAACGATTTAACATTCTTTAGTGAAAAAACTATGGCAGATATTTTGCAACAAGAAATGGCACAACGCTTACTCGCTATTCGCATGAATGCGGCATTGTACAGTCGCCGCAACGAAGGTCGCCAAACACAAGAACTTGCCGATCAGGCTGTTAATATGACCGATGAAGTCATTCAACAGTTTGAATACTTACTTAACATGATGCGTCTTCCTCGATTGGCTTTTGACCAAGGGGTCATCCATGCTGTATCAGCAATGAAGAAGGCTGTCGAAGGAATGGGCGTATTGCAATGCAGTTTTGATGTACCGCAAGCATGTGATAAACTTTCTTCGGCGGACGCTCTTGTTATTTTTCAAGTATTGCATGGCATTGTCTTGCAGTTGATGCTGACGACAAAAAAATCCTTGTCGTTAACCGCGAAATTGCTATTGAATGTTGATAAAAAAGAATGCAGCATGATTATTCATGTAGCCAATAGCCATGAACAATTTTTATTTTTACAACAGACGCTTGATCAACGCATTGCAGAGCAGGTGACGTACAACCGTAAAAATTCAGAACTGCAACTTACCGTGCCAGTTTCTGAATTGGTGTAGCAGGGAGATACAATCATGGACTCTCACATTAATCCAATAAAAATGATGATCGTTGATCATCAACATATGATACAAGCGGGTTTGAAAAAACTCGTTGAAAGTGCGCCTGATATTGATGTGGTTGCTGTCGCAGATTCTGGTGAAGAAGCGATTGCCTTGTATAAGAACGACCCCGTGGATGTTTTGTTGATGGAGATCAACATGCCGGGGATTGGTGGCTTTGTTGCTTGCCAGCGTTTATTGCGATTAACGCCTTCTGTCGCTATTTTGTTGATCAGTATGTACCAAGACTCCGACTTGGCAAGTAAAGCTTTAAAAATTGGTGCCAAAGGCTTTATTTGCAAATGCTGCCACCCCGATGAGCTGCTGCATGCTATTCGCATGGTCAAACAAGGGCGAACTTTTTTAGATGCTGAAACAGCGCAATCATTAGCGATTCATTCGGCAACAGGCAAAGCAGATACGCCCATTGATATATTGACACCTCGGGAGTTTGAAGTTTTTGTGCTGTTGGCTCAAGGGCTTCCTGTAAAAGAAATCTATCCTAAATTGTATTTAAGTCCAAAGACAGTCAATGTTCATCGTGCCAATATTTTGGATAAATTAAATGCCAAAAATGCGGCAGAATTGGCACGCATTGCCATTCGTCACCATGTGATTGAAGCATAAGGTCTGTTTTTATTCTTTTTTTTAGTAAGTTAGCGTTAATCCTTGCTTGTTTATCCGTTTCGCCTGTCTTTGCCACAGAAACACTCACTGTTGCGGTGGCTTCTAGCCTGTATGCTACGTTAAAGCATCAAGCTCCCCAATTTGAAAAAACACATGGGGTACGGGTTCAATGGGTTGCAGGATCAACAGGACGTTTGTACCATCAGGTACAATTGGGTGCGCCTTTTGATGTGTTTATTGCCGCAGAAAAAGAACAACCGCAACAATTAATGCAAGCGAAAAAAGCCATTGCCACTTATACATTGGGCTATGGCTATCTTGGCTTAACCATCCACCATCAACACTATCAAGCTATAACACGCTTGTTAGCACCCAATGTTCATCGTATCGTGATAGCTAATCCTAATGTTGCTCCTTTTGGCAAGGCATGCAAAAAGCTATTGCAACAAAAAAAATTATGGCAACGGTTAAAACCCAAGTTTGTTTATGCACAAAATGCCATGCAAGCATCCATGATGGTCAATAAAGGACTGGTGGATGCAGGTTTTATTCCTGTTGATCATGATGATGCTTACTTGCTGCGTATTCCTTATATTGGTGTATTGTTGTCTGATCGTACTGTTGCCAAACAGTACCTACATTTTATACAGCAGCATGATTAATGCATTATGGATCACGTTACAGCTAGCTTTAACCACCACGGTTATTTTGTTGCTGATCGGTGTGCCTTTGGCGTATTTATTAGCGTTTAAATCATTTACAGGGCGGATGGTGCTTGAAGTCTTCATTGCCTTGCCGCTGGTGCTGCCGCCAACCGTCTTGGGCTATTACGTGTTATTATTGATTCAACCATCTGCCTTGTTGGGTACTATGTGGCAGTTTTTGTTTCATCAGGGATTGGCTTTTTCATTTTCTGGCATGGTGCTTGCTTCGGTGTTATACAGCCTTCCTTTTGCTGTACAGCCGATCCAGCAAGCCTTTCGTGCCATTCCTGCTTGTTGGTTGGAACTTGCTAAGGTGCAAGGTCTTGATGTTAGTCAAACATGTTGGCGTATTATTCTACCTGCCTCCAAGGGTGGAATCGGGGTGGCAGCAGGTCTTGTCTTTGCGCATACCATGGGTGAATTTGGTGTCGTGTTGATGGTTGGCGGTTCGATTCCTGATCAAACAAAAGTGGCAAGCATTGCGTTATTTGAGTTTGTTGAAATGCAACAAGATGATCAAGCTTGGTTATTGGCATTGATTCTTTTAATGACTTCTTTTGTCATACTTTCGTTGGTGTACCGCATCAATCAACGCCCTATCATTGCAGGGAATATGCATTGACTCCCCATCGTGTTCTCTGCCAACAACAACTTGGAAGTTTATTGCTTGATGTAAACATAACATTCAGTAATGAAATCATCATCATATCGGGTGATAACGGCGTAGGTAAAACATCATTATTGCGTGCTATCGCAGGCTTAGAGAATCCCTCTGGCATTATTTCGATGCATGGAGAAACATGGTTAAATAGCCAAGCGGGAGTTGCATTGCCAACGGTCAAGCGCAATCTCGCTTATATGTGGTCTGAAGCTGTATTGCTGCCTTGGTTGAATGTGAATGACAATATTCAGCTAGGGCATGACCATGATGCTTTATGGTTGGCAGATGTGTGCAGCCAATGCAACATCAATCATTTACAGCACCAATACCCTGCCATGCTCTCTACAGGCGAGGCACAGCGCGTTGCTTTGGCAAGAGCTATTTACCGTAAACCTTGTTTATTATTATTGGACGAACCCTTTTCAGCTCAAGCACCTAGGATTCACCATCAGCTGCGTGTTTTTTTGCAAACAATCCAGCAGCAATGGCATATCCCTGTGTTGATTGTCAGCCATAATCATGATGATATAAAAACATTGGCACAGCAACATTGGCACATGTCAGCGGGGACTGTTATTGGTTCAAATTGAAAATAATTGAGGAATACGGAATCCTCATTCAATGGCTTTGCCAATAGCCTTAGCAATACGCTGTAATTGTGCAGGGCTGATAATATAAGGTGGCATGGTATAGATTAGTTTGCCAAAGGGGCGCAACCATACACCTTCAGCAACCAAGATTTTTTGTGTTTTAGTCACATCAATGGTTTCTTTCATTTCAATCACACCAATAGCACCTAGCACTCGAACATCAGCAACCTTGGCATGTTGTTTGTAAGGCATCAGCAGCGTATGCAGTTGCCCTGCAATATCGGTGATGCGTTGTTGCCATGGGCTGGTGCATAATAGATCAAGGCTGGCACAAGCTACGGCGCAAGCTAGAGGGTTGGCCATGAAGGTCGGACCATGCATCAACACCCCTGCACCATGCTTGCCTGTACCGTGTAGACCATGGCAGACCTTGGTGTTGCACAGAGTGGCTGCAAGACTCATGTAACCACCTGTTAAGGCTTTTCCTACGCACATAATATCGGGCTCAATGGCAGCATGCTCAACGGCAAACATGGAGCCTGTGCGACCAAACCCTGTGGCAATTTCATCGGCAATGAACAATATATTGTAATCATGGCATAGCGCATGCGCTGCCGTTAAAAATTCAGGGGCGTAAAAACGCATGCCGCCTGCGCCTTGCACGATGGGTTCGATAATCAATGCGGCGATATTTTGATGGTGAGATTCAATCAGGGTACGCAATGACGTGATTTGTTGCGGATGCCATTGCCTACTATCAGGGGCATCGGCAAACAAGTGTTGCGGGAGCATGGACTGAAAAACATGATGCATACCATGAATTGGATCACATACCCCCATTGCACCAAACGTATCGCCATGGTAGCCATGCTTGATGGTCAGCAGGCGGTGTTTTTCTGGCTTGCCTTGTGCTTGCCAGTATTGCAGGGCAATTTTAATAGCGACTTCTACCGCAACAGAGCCAGAGTCAGCAAAAAAGACATGCTGAAGCGATGGCGGCGCAAGCGCAAGCAGACGCTTGGCAAGGGATACTGCTGGTTGATGGGTAAGACCGCCAAACATGACATGCGCCATGGATTCCAATTGTGTGTGAATAGCGGCATCCAGCGAAGCAACACGGTAGCCATGAATCGCAGACCACCACGAAGCCATGCCGTCAATCAAGGTGCGACCATCGGCAAGCTCTAGCATTACGCCTTGTGCGCCAGCTACAGGGTAAACTGGTGAGGGCGAGGCCATCGAGGCATAAGGATGCCAAATATGTGCGCGATCAAACGCCAGCCAATCTGCGGCACTAGTCATGATTGAGATGCATCATCACGGCATAGGCAAAGCACCAATGACTCCATCACTATGCGCTCTGGCAATAATGATGCGCCTTTGAGTTGTTGTTCTGCGATGGCAATATTATGCAATGCCTGCATCAATGTTGCACCATTCCAATGTCTTGCTTCTTGAGGCAATAGTTTGCGTGCTGCACCAAAGGCGCGTGCTTGCTGTAGTGGGTTGGCATGATGGCACGCTTGATGCCAGCAATACATCAATAATTGCTGCAAACGGTTACTTAACCAAACAAGCATCTGTAACGGTGCAACCCCTTGGAAAAACAAGAGGTGATGGGTTATTTGAATGGCTTGCGGCTGGCGCATGGCTGTAGCATGACACCAGTTATCCAAAGATTCGGGGCTGTGTTCACCGCACAATGTTTGCATGACGGGCAACGAAATAGGCGCGCCTTGATTGCCATCATAGTATTGCAATCGTGTCATCCATTGCCGTGATTGAGTGCGTAAGCCATTGAGCTGTGCCGCCATTAAGAAGGCATCCTCTTTACTGATGTTTAGCTTTGATTGTTCAATCAGATACCACAACCATTGTTGAAAGTCTTGGGTGTTGGGTGAGCGAAACTCACAACAGGCAATATCTTTGCGTGCCATTATTTCTTTGTGCCATGCTTTTTTATACATCGCGCCACAGGCACAAATAATTAAGCGATGCGGTAGTTCAACCTTGGTGATGGCAGTAAGTAATGATGCAATATGCGCAGCAGACGCGCTAAAAGCGTTACCCAGTAACGCTGAATAAGTGGCGGGGCCAAATAACGAAGGGCTACGCATGGCTCCCATAAAATGGGCTAGTTCATCGACATTAAGGCGCATTCGTGTGGTTGTGCTGTTGCCTTGTGCCAACAGTTCTTGTGCGTATTCCATAAGCGCATCGTGATCTTCGCCAAACAAATAAAACACAGGTATTGTGCAAGCCGTTAATTGATCAGCGCGTACCATCATCGTTTAATCTCCTTTAATCGCACGAACACCCCCCAAACGCCACAAAACCCATGCCCCAGGCATGGCTGAAATAGCGAGAACAAAGACCCATAAGGCTGCCATGGCTGCGGCAGCTTCATCGTTGCCACCAAAATACACTGCAAGCCCAACATAGCCCGCTTCACGAATACCAAAACCATTCAGTGAAATCGGTAAAATAGCCACCAATGCAACCAAGCCCACCATCATGGCAAAAGCAGCCCAAGGCATGGTTAAACCTACGGCAAGCCCAAGAAATACATGGGCTTGAATGATGATGATTTGAAACAGCAAAGAAACAGGAAGACTGCGCCACCATTGCCGATGAAACGATGATTGATCCAGTGGTAAATGCTGGATGCGTGCCATTTTTTGAGGCAAGCGTTGATGGATGCGAGGGTAAAGCAACATGCCTGCCCAAGCACAGATGATGCCAGCCGACCACAACCACCACCAAATCGTAGGCCAAGAAAACCAAAACATACAGACCGTTAATAAGGTAATCAGTGCAAACAAACCATTGGCACGATCTAAGATAACACTGGCTGTTGCAAAAATCCCCATGCCTACTCGCCCTTCACCTTTGGCAAGCAATACGCCGCGCACAACATCACCGCCAATGGTTGATGGCAAGAAGAGGCTGGTGAACATACCTAAAAAATACAAGCGTATTTTACGCTGCGGTGAAACCACCATGCCTAGACCTTTGGCGATCCATGCCCACCGTATGCCACAGATGATATAACCAACAATCATGCATCCAATCGCTGCCATAATATACCATGGGTTTACATCAACAATCCGTTGCCAAACAGCCATCAGGTCTAAATAATAAACCAGCATAATCATGAGAAATAGCGTCACAAGGGCTTTGAGCGCAGGGTGAGTCATGAGGTTTATTATCCATGCATTTTTATGGGGGGTAGGGGTATTAGGCACGCTCATCAGAAAATATGAAAAAACGGCAAGGGGGAAGGGTCACAATAAAACATTAGCAGAAACGTAGCAAAGACTTGATGCAAAGCAAGAATAAACGCCCTCTAGGGTGCAGGGGTTTAATAGGCACTTGACCACAATGCCGATAGGCGGTAGCAATCGCTACTTCAATGGTGGATGCAGGCGTTTTCTAATGCTTGTTCAGGAGTAGTATTTGAGTCATTTTTCGCTGATGGTAGTCTCTGATACGGGGCCAGTTAAACGTTTTTCTATACGAAAACTATGGATTCGTTGTGCCGTAGCTTCGCTACTTTTGTTGCTTGTGTTGGCTGCGTTTGGTGGCTATTCATTTCACCAACAGTCCTTGATTCAAGCTCAATTAGAACAATCTCAATACCAATTACAAAAAGAAAAGCAAGCGGCTGCCTTACAGCGACAACGGCTACAAGCCATGCTTAAGACTGAACGCAATAAGATGATGGTGTATGCTCGCAGTCTAGGCAAGCTGCAGGCAAAACTGGTTCGACTTGACTCCTTGGGTGAACGCTTGGTTGATGTTGCTAAATTAGATAAAGATGAATTTGATTTTTCTATGGAGCCTGCCATTGGAGGGGTGCAAATTGCATTGCCTATGGCTGCCTCAAATATTCGTTTTGCACTGGATGAAGAAGTTAAAGATACACTTTCTCGATTATCCCACCTTGACACACAACTTGCTGTTATTGATATGGTCTTGCAAGATACTCGCGAGCTTTCACAGGCAAGACCGCATGCATGGCCCACAGAAGGTGGTTCTTTAAGCTCTCATTTTGGACGGCGAAACGACCCGTTTACAGGACGACTTGGTTTTCATAAAGGTGTTGATATAGCCAATCGTTATGGTGCTGCGGTGTTGTCTTCTAGTCGTGGCGTAGTGGTGTATGCGGGTCGTCATCGTGATTATGGTTACATGGTTGAGGTTGAGCATGGTTATGGTTACCGAACCCGTTATGCACACTTATCCAGCGTTATTGTAAAAGCTGGTGATGAAGTGAAGGATGGTCAAATTATTGGTCGCATTGGCTCGTCAGGTCGATCCACAGGTCCACATCTTCATTTTGAGGTGTATCGATTTGGAAAATTACTGAACCCTGCAAAATTTATTCCTCGCAGTTAAAGTTAACACCCCTTTTTACAACTAACCTTACCCATGAAGCAACAAGAAGATATCACCGCATGGGTTACCAATTACAGTGATGACTTATACCGCTTTGCACGGATGCGCCTGCACGATGATGATGCAGCACAAGATGTGGTGCAAGATGCTTTTTTTGCCGCATGGAAAGCCAAAGATGGATTCAAAGGTGACTCTTCACGGAAAACATGGCTGATTGGTATACTTAAGCATAAAATCATTGATCACATTCGCAAACAAATACGCACTCGAAAATTAACCGATGAATTAACCCAAGACCCTGTTTCCCCATGGTTTAATAACGACAACAGTTGGCGCGATGCCGCTCGCGTATGGCATGATAGTCCTGAACACCTGTGCCATGACGATGATTTTCGCAGTAGCTTAGAGGCATGCATGAAAAAACTCCCGTTGCGCCAACGGCAAGTGTTTATGCTAAGAGAGATGGTCGGTGAAGATGCAAAATTCGTCTGTAACGCCTGTGAAATTACGCCGACTAATCTGCATGTACTGATGCACCGTGCTCGTTTGTCGTTGCGTCATTGCCTAGAAAAACATGGCTTTGGAGCATAAGCAGTGAATCATTTTTGCCGTCAAGCCAGCCGCTTGACTTCAGATACATTTGAACGCCCTTTGCATTTTGGCGAACGCATAAAACTGACTGTTCACCTATGGCTGTGCGCTTCTTGCCGCCATTCAGCCAACAGTTTACACACGCTACACACGACCTTCAAGCAAATTCGTCATGACAATAGCCACGTTCAACTCAGCGAATTACGCAAACAAAAAATTATTGAACATTGCCATCAAAAAAAACCATAATCTTTACGCAAGTGAAATCCCACCAACAGGCTTGCCATTCGTCATTAACCCCTTAGGATTCACTCGCGTGCAAGGAGGCTTAACGTCTTGTTTAATAGAATTTTAGTTGCCAACCGTGGTGAATGTGCCATTCGGATTATTCGTTCCTGTAAAGAATTGGGGATAGAAACTGTCGCTGTTTTTTCAGAGGCTGATGCCCATGCCTTGCATGTGAAAAAAGCAGATTATGCCATCACCATTGGCCCTGACCCTGTTAAAAGTTATTTAAATATTCATCGCCTGATTGACATTGCTATCAAAGAAGACTGCGATGCAGTTCACCCTGGTTATGGTTTTCTTTCTGAAAACGCTGATTTTGCAAGAGAAGTAACCCGCGCAGGCTTATGTTATATTGGACCCTCACCTGAAGCTATTCAAGACATGGGGCTAAAAACCCGTGCCAGAGCGGCAATGATTGCCGCAGGCATACCTGTAATTCCTGGTTCTGATGCAGCATTAAACAATGAGCAAGATGCCTTAGACCAAGCCCATGAAATGGGTTACCCTGTGATGCTGAAGGCTGCCGCTGGTGGCGGTGGACGCGGCATTCGTCGTTGCGATAACGATAAAGAGTTGCGTGAAAACTACGTCATTACCCGCAGAGAAGCGATGGCTGCATTTGGCAGTGATGAACTGTTTATGGAAAAATGTATTGTTGAACCGCACCACATTGAGTTTCAAATTTTAGCCGATCAGCATGGTCATTGTGTGCATTTGTTTGAGCGTGATTGTTCGATTCAACGACGCAATCAAAAATTGATTGAAATTGCCCCTTCATCGTATTTAACGCCAGAACTGCGAGCGTCTATGGGCGCTGTCGCTGTGCAAGCGGCGCAGGCTGTGAATTATGTGAATGCGGGAACGGTCGAGTTCTTGGTGGATAAAGACCATCGTTTTTACTTTATGGAAATGAACACCCGTTTGCAAGTTGAGCATACTATTACTGAAACCATTACAGGGGTTGATATTGTTGCCCAGCAAATTGCCATTGCATCAGGCTTGCCCCTGCCTTTTACCCAAGATGAGTTGACCCATACTGGTTTTGCTATTGAATTTCGTATCAATGCGGAAGACCCTAAAAACAACTTTTTACCGACACCAGGGCGCATTACCCGCTACCATTCCCCTGGTGGTTTAGGGGTGCGTATTGATGGTTGCGTCTATGCAGGCTACGAAATTCCGCCCCATTACGATTCAATGTGTGCCAAACTGACGGTGTGGGGGCCAGATTGGCAGCATGCTGTGGCGCGAGCAAAACGTGCTTTAAGTGAATATGACATTCGTGGTGTACCGACGACACTCCCTTTTTACCGCCATGTGGCAGCATCCGCGCCTTTTTTGGCGGGTGACTTTCATACAGGTTTTTTGTTAGAATATCCAGAAATGCTTGATTTCACAGCAGAGAAAAGACCAGAAAATATTGCCGCTGCGGTAGCCATTGCCATTGCTACTTACGCAGGGCTTTAAGTCTCTTATTTCAAACAATTAGCACAAGACAAGGAAAAGATCATGACGAACCAGCGAACATTAGCGATTACTGAATTGGCACTGCGTGATGGCCATCAATCGCTACTTGCAACACGCATGCGCTTGGAAGATATGCTGCCTATTTGCGAAAAACTGGATCAAGTCGGTTTTTGGTCAATTGAGGCATGGGGTGGAGCGACCTTTGATACCTGCTTGCGTTATTTAAAAGAGGGGCCTTGGCTGCGCTTGCGCACATTAAAACAAGCCTTGCCGAATACGCCCTTGCAGATGTTGTTGCGTGGTCAAAACTTACTCGGCTACCGTCATTATGCCGATGATGTGGTACAAAAATTTATTGATACCTCAACGGCTAACGGCGTGGATATATTCCGTATATTTGATGCCATGAATGATTTGCGCAATGTTCGTGTAGCAATAACACAGGTCAAAGCCAACCATAAACATGCCGAAGGCGCGATCAGTTACACCATTAGCCCTGTACATACGTTGGATTATTTTGTTGATTTGGGCAAGCAGTTTGAAGACATGGGCTGTGATACGATTGCCATTAAAGATATGGCTGGGCTTCTTACTCCCACCATTGTTCGAGAATTGGTAACGCGGTTAAAAGCATCAGTCTCGGTTCCTTTGCATTTGCATTGCCATGCGACAGCAGGTGTGGCTGAAATGGTGCAGTGGGAAGCAGCCCATGCTGGCTGTGATATTATTGATACGGCTATTTCGCCACTCTCTGGTGGTACGTCTCACCCCGCGACAGAATCCATGGTCGCAGCTTTTGCCAATACACCATTGGATACAGGCTTAGACCTTGATTTATTGCAAGATATTGCCAACTATTTTCGCGAAGTTCGCAAAAAATACAAACGCTATGAATCAGACGTGACCGTTGTTGATCCTCGCGTGCTAACCAGTCAAATCCCTGGTGGTATGATTTCAAACCTAGCCAACCAATTGCGCGATCAAAATGCCTTGGATAAAATGGATGAAGTATTGGCTGAGATCCCGCGTGTGCGTAAAGATTTTGGTTACCCGCCACTCGTGACTCCAACCAGTCAAATTGTTGGTACACAGGCAGTATTGAATGTAATCGCAGGCAAAAAGTACAAAATTATTACCAACGAAACCAAAGATTACCTACAAGGGAAATATGGCAAGCCTTTGGGTACGGTGAACGAAAGTGTGCGCAATAAAGCATTGGGCGATGATGATGAACTGGTTGATATTCGCCCTGCCGATTTATTGCCCCCTGAGTTAGATAACCTTACCCGTGAGGTAGGTGATCGTGCAAAATCATTTGAAGATGTGCTTTCTTATGCCATGTTCCCTGCGATTGCCTTAGAGTTTTTTGAAGAACGTGACAATGACTGCCTCAAACCAGAATCATTGGAAGCAGATGAGGAAAATACCGAGGCGACAGCAACATTGCCCAGTCTTGCGCCAACAGAATTTAATATCACTATTCATGGTGAAGAATACCACATTAAAATTGAAGGTTCTGGGCATTCATCTGAAGAACTTCGTCCTTTTTATGTGAAGGTCGATAATGTTTTAGAAGAAGTCTACGTTGAAACATTAACCGAAGTAATTCCTACCCGTGATGGCAGCATTGATGCCCAAAAAGCATCGCGTGGTTCTAAACGTCCAAGAGCAAGGCAAGACAGTGATGTTACTACGCCGATGCCAGGGCGTATTGTGGCGGTGAATGTTGAAGTAGGGCAATCAATCAAGGCTGGTGATACTGTGCTGGTGGTTGAAGCAATGAAAATGGAAAACCCTGTGCATGCCCCCGTATCTGGTGTGATTGCATCGCTGTTTGTAAAAGAAGGTGATACCGTCAACCCTGATGAATGTTTGATTCAAGTGGATACTGCGTGAGTGATTGGTTTTCAGGTCGCATCGTTCTGGTAACAGGTGCGGCCTCTGGTATTGGTGCAGCATTGATTCATGCACTGGCAAGGCGCGGTGTTAACGTACTCGCCTTAGATATTGATGAAACAGCACTGGGCGAATGTTGCGATGCCATCGAGGTGGGTGGTGGGCGTTGCCTTGGTATTCCTTTTGATTTATTACAATTCGATCAGTATGACGCACTTTTTTTGGCGTTAAAAGAGCAAGTCCCTCATTTGGATGGGCTGGTTCATTGTGCTTCAAGTTTTAAGCGTTGCACGCCGATGGAATATGCCAAACACGATGACTTTCGCACCATGTTGGATATTCATTTGACTGCCCCCAATATGCTTACCCAAAGCATGTTCCCCTTGTTGCGCCGTGCTGAAGCTGCTTCTGTTGTGTTTACTGCTTGTGATATGACCGTAGATAATCAAAAAAACTGGCATGGTTACGGCATGGCAAAACGCGCTTTGCCTTATGCTGCATCCATGTGGCAAGGTGAACACCCCAATAAACCGTGCCGTTTTAATTGCCTCAACCCTGGGCGTGTTCGCACCCCCTTATTTGACCGTGCATTTAAAGGAATTTTACGATCATCCATCCCCTTGCCTAAAACAGTCGTTCCTGCTTATTTGCGATTATTGCACCCTGATACAGCGAATCTCCGTGGGCAATCGTTGCACTGTTCTGATTTGTGTTAACCCCATGCGTCAAAAAGTTTATATTACCCGTTTAATCGGCGATACAGCCATGGTTAGTGGCGAGCGACAGTCTGCTTGTGGTTCCTGCGCAGGGAAAACATCGTGCAGCACCTTAGGCTCTTGGCAGTCAAAATCTGTTGAAATGTGCGTTGATAATCCTTTGGACGCACAAGTCGGGGATTGTGTAGATATTGAAGTTGATGACCATTTGGTGCTACAAGCCAGCTTTCGCTTGTATGGTTTACCCATGATTGCTTTTTTAATGGCAGGTTTTTTAGGCTGGTGGCTAGCGAGTATGTTTTCCTTAGCGATAGATGTTACCACATCCATCGCAGCTATTGCTGGCGTAGTGATTTGTTATTATTGGATCTGGCGAGAAGATGGAAAACAAGATCATACGGTTGCTATGGTGGTGATGATTTATGATTAGCGGTAAGCTGTCATTCTTGTTTCTACTGATAACGCTATGTGCGAACAGTTGCAGGGTTTAGCTTTAACCGTTGCAAACGATTTATTGCTTGTAGTGGTTTAGGTAATAGCATGGGTACGGTGCTTTGAATGAGTAATTTAAAACTTTCTCCCATCCCCGCATGAGGAAGCATTAATCGCTTGGCATGGGCAATGAGGCGCATGGTTTGAGCCGTTGGATTTGCCGCAAGCTGTTGCAGTGCCGATTGCACCAATGGGCTACTTGCCAACCACCCACCTTGGGTAAGGTAGGCCGTAGGGGTTAAACCATGAATTTTCCCTATTCGTGCTAAGGCGGTAAAGTCCACATGAGCAGTGATATCTGCCTCACCAATATGAGTTAATACATTATGCACGACTTGATGGGCTTGATGTCCCATCAATGTGCCTTCGATGCGGTTGGGGCGATAGTATTCTTGTTGGCTGTAACCATAATCAAGGGTCAATGCCATGCCGCCGTTGGTTGTTAATAAGCTGCCAAGTGATTTTTGCCATGCGCTTAAGCCTGCATTGTACTCACTGCTATACCCTTCAGGCCATACCCCAGTGATTGATGGATCAATCATTGGCGGTTGTTGCATGGGTGTTTCCCCAAGCTGCCACATTAATTGTCCTGCATGATCTAAACTCACACCTCGCTCCATGTATTGCCCTTGCTGCCACACAAAACAGCGCACAGGAAAGGCATCAGGCAGCTCATTGGAGAAAGCCATCAATGGCACATCAATTGATAATTCATCTACATGCTCGCTCTGTCTAACATGGATGGCTGATTGTTGGTAATGCAAGGCTTGTTGTTCGCGCCAATAATGACTTTTTTCAACAGCAAACAGATGGCTTGGTGGGATTTTATAATGTTCATCCAACAAACGAACAACCTGTGATAACAAACGACCACGCCCACCCCCTTGTTCCAATAAGCCCCATTGTTGTGGGCAGCCTATTTGTTGCCAACCATGGTAAATCAAATCAGCGAATGCCAGCGATAGCCATGGTCCCATATCTGGCGCGGTGATAAAATCACCTGATGCACCAAACACTTCCCCTCGTTGGTAATAACCGTATTGCTCATGGTATAAAACATGCTGCATAAACACATCAAACGGCAAAAAACCACCTGATGCCTCAATGGATTGGGTGAGTGTGTTGAATAGGGGAGATGTTTCTTCTTTCATGGGATCATGATGATGATATGCAGCATTAAACGCAAGCTATATTTCTTGCTGAAGATCTGATGTTACGCAGTTATACTAAAACCAGCCTCTCGTTCCCATGCTCCTGCGT
>CAYWFG010000026.1:25046-25110 GCA_964458185.1 uncultured Zetaproteobacteria bacterium | reverse complement strand
TGCCCTGATGACCTACGTGTCTGCCCTGATGACCTACGTGTCTGCCCTGATGACCTACGTGTCT
>CAYWFG010000026.1:0-24946 GCA_964458185.1 uncultured Zetaproteobacteria bacterium | reverse complement strand
GCCCTGATGACCCATGTATTGATGGGCGAATATGTGGTTGCGATGGGCGAACACGTTTCGACGGGGGCGAACACATAGGTTCGCCCCCTACATCGGGTGGTCAATGGTCATCATCGGGTGTTTGATGAATGCTAAACTTACCAGTTTTTTGTTTTCTTGTGTTTTTTTTGGAGGCTTGTATGATTTATTTGCATAGGTCTCTGCCCTTTATGTTCCAGTGTGTTTTATGGTAAAAATCAATACTGAATGTTGGCAGCTATCTTATTAACTTTGGCGAAGGTGTTGAATAAAACATGCATATAAAACAGCATTGTAGGGCTTGTTACAGTAACATCCATAACAAAGCCAGCTTATGCCCGCATTGCGGTACGCGGCAACAGTCTTCACCGTGGCTGTCTCTCGCTAATGTGCTGAAGTGGGTGGCAGCGATCACAGCAATGGTCTCTTTGCTGCTCACCTTGAATAAAGTCGATGCCTTACTCGGTGAACAACAACAAAGGCAACGCGCTACTGATGCTTACATCGCCGCTGGCAAACTACAACTTCAGCACCATGATTATCGTGGTGCATGGTTGCATTACCAACAAGCATTGCAACTTTCCCCCGGTCATGAGGCTGCCAATCAAGCACGCTTACAACTCGCCATGCTATGGTTACGTCATATCTCTATTCGGCAAGGCGAAACATTTGAATCATTGATTTCGCCTATCATCCCTGCCCTTTACGAAGGCATAAGCGATGCCAAAGAGGAGCAATACGCAACGATTTTAGCGCATATCGGCTGGGCAAATTATTTGCGCTTTCGAGAAAACCGCATCACTGACCCGCATCAAGTGGATGCCTTGTTTGAATCAGCATTGCAACACGATGCTAACAATCCTTGGGCGCATGTCATGTTTGCTTTTTGGCAGCTTTACCACGGCGACGACCTAACAACAGCCTTACAACATATAGAACAAGCGGCAACAACAAAGACGCATCGTCAAGAAGTGTTCAATCTGGCATTGTCTGCCTTGCTACAAGAACACGACATCCGCGCCAAACAGATGGCATTGGGTATTGCGTACCATTTAACCCAAGCGTTTCAAACAGCATGGCAAAGAAAAACCGCGAGGCAAATTGCACGCTTGTACACCACATTCGTGCTTAACAGCAAAAATTTCAACAACCTCACCCACACCATGCCCGCAGCACAACACCTACAGCTATGGCAATCACTGGCGGTACCAACAAAAGGTAAAAACGCCTTGGTCATGTTGCGCCTATACCAACAAAATAAGCAAACCAACCAAGCTCGCGTCATTATCCAAACCATGAAACAACAGCGACCACCCTATTCTCAACGCATGATGGATGCGCTCAACACGATTGAAGCTTTACGATAAGCTAAACCCTGCCAATACCATTGTGTATTCATCATGCTTGGTTAGCTTTGGAGTTTAATCCATTTTAGGAGTGATGCTACCATGGCATTAAACAGTAAAGCACGCAGCGAACTAAAATCTCGCGCCCATCATTTAAAACCTGTGGTGCGCTTGGGTCAGCATGGTTTGAGTGAGGGTGTCATCAATGAAACCGATGTCTCGTTAACCATTCATGAGTTAATCAAAGTCCATATTCACCAAGGTGAGCGCGATCAACGCAAGGCGATGGCAGCAGAACTGTGCAGCAAAACCCAATCAGAATGCGTAGGCTCTATCGGTAAGGTGTTTATTCTTTACCGCAAAAACGAAACCAAAGCATGACCCTTGAAGCGCGCCTAGCGTGTTTAACCACACGCTTAGAAACAACATTTTCCCCCAGCTATTTGCACATTGACGATGAATCTTCCAAACATGCATCTCACGCTGGAGCAAAAGAACAGGGCGGCGGGCATTATGTGGTGAGTATTCGTGCTGATGCCTTGCAAGGGCTATCTACACTGGCGCGGCATCGCATGGTCAATGCTGCGGTAAAAGATCTTTTTGGGGCTGTGATTCATGCCCTTAGCCTACATTTTCCTGATTAACTGATGGCTAGCTGGCTTCATCAAACGCATGCCACAGCGCGCCGCGTGCTGGATATGGATGCTGCTGATCTTGCCAGCTTGCCTGCAATATGGCGTTATACCTCGGCTATCTTTCGTTTTTCTTGGCGAGTATTGGCTCGTTTTGTTGATGACCATTGTATTCAACGTGCTTCGGCACTTGGCTATGCCACATTGCTGGCGATTGTGCCGTTGTTGGTGTTGGCATTTTCGGTGTTTGCAGGCTTTCAGGTGTTTGAGAGCTATGCCGATAAAATGACGGATTGGGTATTGCAAAACTTTGTTGCCACCAGCCAAGATACGCTAAAAGCCTATTTGGGTTCAGTGACCGATAAAACGGGGGCGTTGTCTGCTTTTGGTATTATTGGTTTGTTGTTTACCGTCACGGCATTGTTAAATACAGTAGAAGAAGCCTTTAACGATATTTGGCGGGTGACGACACCGCGCCCATTGTTGACCAAGTTTTTTATTTTTTGGTCATTGTTGACGCTTTCTCCCATTTTGATGGGCGCATCGATCAGTATCACTTCATACTTTGCTGCCTTGCCTGTGTTGCGTGATGTCGCGCAGGGCGCATCGTCGTTGCAGCATATCCCTTTTGTTGTGCCTTGGCTGATTTCTACTGCCGCGATGACCACGTTGTACAAATTGTTGCCCAATACCAATGTGCCTTTTTCGCATGCCATTATAGGTGGCATGGTGGCAGGTGCATTGTTTGAAAGCAGTAAGTTTGGTTTTACTTTTTATGTCACTGAAATGGCAAATTATAAAAAAGTCTACGGCGCATTGGGTACGTTGCCTGTGTTTTTGTTATGGTTGTACTTGGTCTGGGTGGTGGTGTTGATTGGTGCAGAGGTGGCTTTTTGCTCACAACACCCTGAAAAGTCGAAACGTCATGGTGCGTGGTTGTTGCGTGATGGCGTGCGTAATTTTTACCAACACCTGATTGTGTTACGCGCAGCAGAAGCCTTTGATCAAGGTAATACATTAACCATCAATACCCTCGCCAAAGAAACCAAGCTGGGGAGAACGATGTTGCAAACATGGTGCGAAGACTTGGAACAAAAAGGCTTGCTTCGTCGCCTCGCCGAGGGTGAGCATGAATGGATCATTGCCAAAAATGCAGCAATTCTTCACTTGTATGATCTCCACCATATACTCAATGGTAGCACGATGGAGATCCCCGAACAGTATACCGATACCAGCTTTGGGCGCACATTAAGTGGCGTGCATATTCGTTTGCAACGTGAGCAGATTGAGTGTTTAGGTGAAATTACCGTGCAACAATTATTAGAAAAAGATCAAGGCGAACGCAGGAGTATTGATGCCCAACCATCATGAAGGAAAATTATTGATATCAGCATCGGAAGCGGATGCTGATATGCTCTATGTGGCAGGTATGTTTGTACCTGATGCGTTTATTGTCATTGGCATGAATGAAGCAGCAGGATGGCAATGGCATGGTTTGTTTTCGCCACTGGAAGTTGACCGTGCGCGGAGTGAAGCAACACTGGATCAGATTCATGATAGCAGTGTTTGGGCAAAAAAAGCTAAACAGCAACAGCTAGGGCATGGGCTAGCGGGGATTGCTGCCGTGTTTTTGCATGAGCATGGTGTTGATACGGTTACCGTCCCTGGTAATTTCGCCTTGATGTTTGCCGATGCCCTGCGCCAGCAAAAAATTACCGTACAAGCGGCAGATGGCAGCTTGTTTCCTCAACGTGCGATCAAACAAGCACCAGAAATTGAACATTTGACACAAGCGGAAGCCTTAACCCGCCGTGCTATGATCAAAGCAGAGAAGTTTTTGGCAGCATGCGCTATTGGCAACGATGGTATTTTGCGTCACCCCAAACATGGCAAAAAGGTTCGTTCGCATCATGTACGACGAGTGATAGAAACATGGTTGATTGCCCATGCTGCGATGCCTGCCCATACGATCGTTGCCTGCGGTGTTGAAGGCGCTGACCCGCATTGCATAGGGCATGGTTACATCTGTGCCAACACCCCGATTATTATTGATATTTTCCCCCGTATGTTGGGCACAGGCTATTGGGGCGACATGACCCGAACCTATGTGAAAGGCAAGGCCTCGCAAGCGGTGAAAAAAATATACAACACCGTGCGCGAGGGGCAAGCCATTGGTTTAGATTTGTTGGTTGAAGGTCGTCCCGTCAAGCATATTCATAATGCTATTCAACGATATTTTGAGCAGCAAGGCTATAAGACGGGCATGCAAGACGGGCGACAATGTGGCTTTTTTCATGGTACAGGGCATGGCGTAGGCTTGGATGTGCATGAATCGCCACGTGTATCGTTGTGTGATGCGACATTGATGGCAGGGCATGTGGTGACTGTTGAGCCGGGTTTGTATTACCCTGATATTGGTGGCGTAAGGCTAGAAGATTTAACCGTCGTTACCGCATCAGGGCATCGCAATTTAACGCAGCATCCTTGTGTGTTAGAGATTGAATAATTAATCAGGTGAAATATAAACAGGGGAAAATAGTACGACTTGTGCTGTATCAGCAACCGCACTTTGAAGTACAATGATCATGCGATTGACATTGCTTAAGCATTAAGACCACATCGACACATGCACCACCTAAGTGTGGTGACTCGCACACTTCCCACCCACCATGGTATTCACGAACAATGGCAGCAACAATAGCAAGCCCTAAGCCATGACCTGCAACTTGTTCATCCAAGCGAGTGCCGCGTTGCTGCAAGATAGGCAAGGCATTATCAGGCATGCCGATGCCGTCATCTTCTACTCGAACATGCAGTTGTTCATTGGTATATTCAATGGTAACACTCACTTTTAACTGCGCCCATTTGCATGCATTGTCAACAAGGTTGCCCAATAGCTCAATAATATCTTCACGGTCTGCCATCAGGCAGAGTTGTTTCGGCGTATGTAGTGACACCTGCTTCTGAGGGTGCAATGTTTTCATGGCAAAAATAAGATCTTGGGCTTCTTGGTAGATATTAACTCGCCCTAAATTTGATTTTTTCCCTGCCAGTTGGGCAATGCGTAATTCGCGTTCAATGCGTTGTTGAATTTGATCACTGATTTGATGCAGTTCTTCTTTTGCTGCATCATCCAACGGTTGATCGAGTATTTGATGAATACGTGCCAGTGGTGTTTTTAAGCTATGTGCCAAATCGCCCAATGCTGAACGGGTGCGTTGCATGCGTTGCTGTAATTGCTCTAGCATGTTGTTAAAAGCTTCTACCACAGGGCGAATCTCTGAAGGTGTTTGATCGACGGGTAAAGACTCACGGCGACCTTGCCAAATATCATTCATATTTTCACGGGTGACTTGTAATATTTTCATCGCTCGGTGCAAGCTCCATTGCTGCCACAGCCAGAGCAGTAGTATTGCCAAGGCAAAAATCAGTGAAAACCCTAACATGAGTCGATTCATCAAAATATGTTGATGATTAAGCTCTTCTGCCACACTGATACGAATATGCTTGCCATCACGCTCATAGACTTGATTCAGTACCAATAACGATTGGTCAAATAATTGAATATAAAAATAATGGGATGCCCCTGTTTCCAGATGGTTTTCTGGAAGGGTTTCATCCCATAAAGAGCGAGAGCGCAAGCCTATAGGGGCGTTGTCGGAACGGATTTGATAGTAATGCCCAGAAAAAGGGCGGTGGTATTGCAGTGCATGCAATGGAACAGAAAATGTTAAAGTCTTGCCAGAGAAATTGGTCATCGCCAGCAGGGTTTCGCTTTCGTGTTCTAGGTTTCCCAATACATTTTGTTCGACCAAACGTGAAGTAATCAGCCATGTTGCCGCTGTTTGCAATAAAAAAATAACCACCAAGCCAGCAGCCAAACCCATGCCCAGCCGATGACCTAACGATGCGTTATCAAGGTTGCGAAAAAACATAACCCTGACCGCGGCGGGTGGTGATCCATTCACGCCCTAATTTTCGTCGCAAACGACTGATATATACTTCAATAATATTACTTTCAGGGTCAGCATTTTGATCATAGCTATGCTCAAGCAAGGTGGTTGCTGATACCACTTTGCCAGTATGCAACATAAAATAACGCAGCATGCGAAATTCCATCGCTGTGAGTGCAATAATACTGCCTGATAACTGGGCTTGCTGTGACTCTTCATCCAGAGTCAGCGAACCACAGCTTAATGAGCGTATTTCTTTACCACTGCGGCGCAACAAAGCTTGCAGGCGTGCCAGTAATTCTTCATTGTGAAAGGGTTTGGTTAAATAATCATCAGCACCCGCTTTAAGCCCAGCGACTTTTTCACTCCAACTGCTGCGTGCTGTGAGAATCAAAACAGGTATATCAATATGACGCTCTCGCCAACCACGCAAAATAGTCATGCCGTTTTTCTCAGGCAGACCAAGGTCAAGAATCACCACATCATAGGGTTCAACTGACCCCCAGTCCTCGGCATCAATGCCATTTTTTGCCCAATCAACGGCATAACCTGATTGTTGCAAGGTGTTTAATAGGGACTGCCCTAATTTAGCATCATCTTCCGCCAACAAAATACGCATAAGTTACGTTCCTGTTCTTGTTTCTTGCCTCGCTTCATCATCGGATGGGTTATCCTGTGATAAAACGGGGGAAAATAATGTACCATCATGTGCATTAAAATACACTTTATGCACTTTTCCAGTAGCATCAATGTATTCTATTTCATACAATAATTGTCCATGCTCTAACTCTAAACCAGCTTCAATAATATGACCATGCACATAAGGCATGGCTTTTTTTAACAAGCGTCGCATGGGGATGATTTTACCTTGTTCACTGAGTTGCCTAATAGTGTCAACATTGCCATAGGGGTCAAAAGGTATGGCAGCAGAATCCGCATGTGCAATATTGGCAATCAATATTGCACATGCGATGATTGCAGCAGCAAGTTTAATCTTCCCAGCGACCATAACCAGGAATCTTTATGCCATGTTCAGTAAATACGCCACGGTCTGCTTTATCATGACAAGCGATACAATTCGACAGTGAACGAACACCTTTATTTTTAATAATCATCTTAGCAGGAATTTCCCGATGTTTGTAACGAATATAGGGAATATCACTGATGCTTGCAGGTTCAGGGTTCTTTTTCAACGAAGCCATAATTTGCTTGGAGCGACGTGCGGTGCTGTTGTCTGCTGAAAAGCGTTCCAAAAAGGCAGAGATTTCGGCGATTGTTCGTGCATCCTCTAGGCTTGCATCATCACCATAATGGTCGTCTAAATTTGCCATTAAATGCTTCCATGAAGCGGCAGGCAACAGCCCCGGTAAATAGGTGAAATGACAAGATGCGCATTCTTGTGTGTACAAGGCATTGCTTACTGGAACAACGCTAGCACGTTGTCCACGCCATGATAAACCACGTTGATGATCATCACTTTTATCATCGCTGCTATCATCACCCAGTTTTGATTCTGATGCGCTATCAACAGAGCGATCATCCTTGGCAGAAGATTCTGTACTCATACCAAAGCCTGTCGCGAGTGCGATACAAGCCATTAATAGTGCAATACCATAATTATTTTTCATCATTGCTCCTTCGTTAAAAGATATTGAAGAACGTCACCTTTCTCTTGCGCTATACATTCTCGTCCCAGCGTCCATCGACAATTACGGCGTAACCATTTACGAATCTTTTTTACATCGGTAAGACGCGCTTGATTGACTGCTCTAGCCATGGGTTCGATGAGTTTTCCCGTGCGGATATGTTCACCACTTTTGTATAAATTGCTACCGTGACACGTTGCACAGCTAACAGGTTTTTGCAACTTTTTTTGCATGTGTTGTTCTGTCCACATCGACTCACCTCGTTTTGCTGAAAAAGCAGTGGTTGAGGAGGCTGCATATTCTTCAAGCAATTGATTAGTCGCTTCGGTCGCTTGTGCTAACGGGACTGAGTATAATAATAGACTCAATGATAATCCACAACAGTAATGCCAGTATTTATTCATTTAATCATCTCCGTGGTATTGTTTGCGACCTGTGAACATCGCCACAATTAAATTTTCACCCAGTAACCAGCTTTCTACAACCGCACCACAGATATGGAATATCACCATCAATACGGTGATATCAGCAAGTGTTCCATGCACCGTTTGCAACACATACTCCCATGTATGAGGGATGGTGGTCATCAGTTCTGCCAAAGGTCCTTCTCGTTGAATACCATCTAACATTAGCCCAGATAGTACGATGGTAAAAAGCATCAATAACAAAGAAAAAACCATGATGCTGCCTATAGGGTTATGCCCTGTCGTGGGTCTTCCCTTGCCTTGGCGCAGTCGCTTGAGGTGTTGTTTGAGTTCAAACAACGGAAATAAAAATTGTTGAAACCGTGCATACTTGGTGCCAATAAAACCCCAAATAACACGAAATAACAATAAGCCTACAATGCTATAGCCCACCAATAAATGAAGGTTTAACCCTTTATCTTCAGAGGTGAGTCCATACGCCGCAACAAAACATACCACTAATAACCAGTGAAACATCCGCAATGCAGGATCCCATACCATAATGCGTTTTGACTGT
Organism: uncultured Zetaproteobacteria bacterium; assembly: GCA_964458185.1. Taxonomy (GTDB): domain Bacteria; phylum Pseudomonadota; class Zetaproteobacteria; order Mariprofundales; family Mariprofundaceae; genus AB-137-C09. The sequence goes on along the minus strand of CAYWFG010000026.1, from coordinate 16,370 downwards.
ACAAGGTTCATGACTGCGAATGCTATACCGTATAGCTTAAATATAGCTTACAAAGCCAATATTACTTAAGTGGTATATTTTTCACTTGTCAGTTATGCTGTGTTCGCAGAGCATGCGCAGCATGCCTATTCCCTCAACGTATGATCCATCTTCCGATGATAATCGCTATTTAATTAAATTTCTTATGATGTCTGTACTCTCCTTTTTTGTTGGGACTGTTCATGGCTTGTTGCAAGTTATTCCTGCTGTGCGCGCATGGCTAGATTCAATTGGTAGTCCTTATGGTGGTCCGGGTCATATGATTGACCCACTCGCGCATGCACATATTAACTTGGTTGGCGGCGTGACTATTTTAGGCATGGCTGTGACTTATTATATGTTACCGATCATTACTAAGCGTCCTTTATTTTCTCGAAAAATGGCAGAACATTCATTTTGGTGGACGACTATCGGCGTGTCTTGTTTTTATGTATCGTTGATGATCTTTGGCTTTATTGAGGGGGATTTATTTCTTCATGATCCTGCCGCATTGCCTGCTGTTCATCGTTTTTATGGTCCTGTTATTTCTGTTGCTGCAACGGTGTTAGCCGTTGGTTTTTGGGTTTACCTTGCCAACGTCGCGCTTACGGTGCGTGATTATAACCGTCATAAGCATGGCTGAATCTACCGACGGTCGTTTGGCTTGTGGTTGCCCCGCTATATTTCCTGATTGGGATCGAAAAGATATTAATCTTGGTGGGCAATTGGCGCATGGGCAAAAACAATCCATGTTTTTACACATGCCTATTGGTCATGAAGCAAAACTGGATTTGCAATTTAAAGATATGCAAAGGCTGGGCTTGCATGCGCAGTGGCCGGGCTTTGTGTTGTCGCGTTCGGCGATGTTCCGTGGGCAATTACTTTGTTTGTTGAAAGAAGAACATTCACCTGCGCGATCAGTGTTTTGTTTACCCCGCCCTTTTAATCTTCGGGTGGCATTGTTTCATGGCGATGTGGCAGATGTTCGTTTGAATGTTGCCAAAATGCAAAGCCGTTTGCTGGATGAAGGGAAAATGCCAAAAAGTTTATTTCTTGCCTACTTGACCTGCCCTCGCTGCCAAGATGAACGTGGTGGCATGCAAGTGATGTTGTTGCGGCAATGGGTCGCCAGCGAAAAGTTGCGTCGAAAACTCAAGAATGCATCCGCTTGACGTGCTATCATCGAATCATACAGTGCCGCTACTGTGACTGAACAACGCTCCCCTCTTCACCGCGCCATTGACCTTTGCGCCAATGATATGAAACGCATTAATACTTGCATTGCCGATAATTTACAATCTGATATTGTCATGATTCCTGCTATTGGGCATTATATTATCGGTAGTGGCGGCAAACGCTTGCGCCCATTGCTGTGTTTGTTGATCACCCGTTTATTTGAATACCATGGTAATCGCCATATTCCTATGGCAGTTGTGATTGAGTTTATCCACACCGCATCCTTGTTGCACGATGATGTGGTTGATTCCTCTGAACAACGGCGAGGCACGCCTTCAGCCAATGGCGTGTGGGGCAATCAAGCAAGTGTCTTGGTGGGTGATTATTTGTTTTCACGCGCCTTTCAAATGATGGTTAGCGATGATGATATGCACATGCTGCGCTTAATGTCTGATGTTACCAATGCTTTGGCAGAGGGTGAGGTGCTGCAATTATCGCGTACTTTTCATTTAAGCATGACCGAAGAAGAATCATTAGAAGTTATCGAGCGAAAAACGGCTGTGTTATTTGCCGCAGCGGCCGAAGTCGGCGCACATATTGGTGGTCAATCCGACAAAGTTATCAAACAAATGGCACACTATGGCATGTGTTTGGGCGTTGCTTTTCAACTGATGGATGATGCACTGGACTATATGGCAGAAGCTGAAGCTGCAGGTAAGCCCGTAGGTCATGATTTAGAAGAAGGAAAAATAACCTTACCCCTGATTCACGCCATGAAAACGGATGATGCACTACGCCAGCGTGTCGAAGAGATATCAGAGATGGATGATTATGATGGTGGTGAAAACGCATGGGTTCGCGCCCGTGTCATTGCTGAGCATGGAACGCAATTCACCATGAAGCGCGCCCAAGATTATGCCAACCGTGCAAAATCACTGCTACCGCAACATGGTGATCCAGAATTGTTACAACTGTTGGCAGATTTGGCAGATTTTTCTGCGCGTCGCCCTTATTAAAATAACGTAACACGAATAATTTATACCCCCCAAGGAGAATATATGGGATTTTTTAACAAAGCACCGCAAGCAAGTGATGCGGATATTCCAGCAGGCAACCATGCTGTTATTGAAGTGGATGGTGGTGATATTCATATTGAATTTTTTGCTGATGATGCACCCAACACGGTCGCTAACTTTAAAGCATTGGCAGGCAAATCTTTTTATGATGGTTTAACCTTTCATCGTGTTATTCCTGATTTCATGGCACAAGGTGGCGACCCTGATGGAAGAGGAACAGGCGGCCCTGGCTACCAAGTAAAAGCAGAGTTTAATGCCCGTAAACATCAACGTGGTACGCTTGCTATGGCTCGCAGTCAAAGTCCTGATTCAGCGGGCAGCCAATTTTATATTTGCTTTGGCAATCAACCCCACCTTGACCGTCAATACACGGTATTTGGTCAAGTCACTGAAGGCATGGCATTGGTCGATGCGCTGACCAATGGTAGCGTAATGAAATCTATCCGTATCGAGGCATGAAAATGAAACAATGGATTATTGCAGCCATACTTTTGCTACCCACTGCTGTTTGGGCTGGTGATGAGCATCAATCAAGCGCGTGGCAATTAGATCAAGATCGTTCTACGTTGAATTTTGTCTCCATTAAAAAGGGATCTGTGGGTGAGGTTCATCATTTTGATCGCATCAGTGGCAATATTGTCGGCGACAAAGCAACCTTCCGCATTGATTTAAGCAGTGTCAACACAGGGATTCCTATTCGCAACGAACGCATGCAGAAACATCTGTTTGATGTTAGCCAGTTCGCAACAGCGACAGCCAGCCTAACGGTAGACCCTGCATGGATGGCTATCAAAAAAGGAACGATGCAACGCCTTGAACAAGGTATTCAATTAAGTTTGCATGGTGTCACCACAACCATGAAGGCTTCTTTATTGGTGATTGGCATGGATGATGGCTTGATGGTTATGACAGCAAAACCAATCATGCTTAAGGCATCTGATTTTTCGTTTACTGATGGTATTGAGAAATTGCGCACGTTGGCAAAACTTCCATCTATTGCACAGGCTATCCCTGTTACTGTACAGTTGTATTTTACACGACCATGATCCATAGCATCACCCGCCATGCTGCGCAGACGATCTGGCATAACACGATGCAAGATCCTGCATGCTCTTGTGGTATACTATTGTCTCAAGCCGAATGCATTGTGGCGGGTGCTGCCTATGTACCTGAACAACCCTTGGCTGATATTGTTCATCAGCAAACTGCGCCATTATCAAGACAATGGTGTGGTTGGTTTTATACCACACTGCCTTCGATTAAAACAATGATGGCACAACAACGCGCATGGACAGAACTTAACGATGCATGCTCTCTTGAGTGTGTTCACGTTCATTTGGATTCAGATGCTGCCGGCGTGCTAAAAATGGCAGCCTACCGTTTAAATAATGGCAATGTATCAAGCATTAACTTAACCATGGAAATGCATTAATGATCCCAACAACCCCTATTGCTTCTGAACAGATGTACCAACAAGCATTGCATGCCTTGAGTCACCGCAAGGGTAATTCAAAGATGTTGCACCGTATGATGAATCGTTTGGAAGCCTACCGCCAAAAAAAAAGTATCGGGTGGTCGCGCCCGTGGAATAAAGACAATCTTATTACCTTTCAAAGTTTTATGCTACAGCAAGGTATGGACGGTATGTTTTTGCAACATGCAGCACAGGTGTTAGATGATTGTAATCTGCCTAAAGAAGCGCGTGATTTTCAGCATGATTTATTAAATGATTCTGCGTGGATGGGCTTTTTGTTTTTTTCAGAGCTGCGTGAAGACGATGATTTGTATGAAAGTGCAACACTGAGCTTAGGCAGACGCAACAAAGAAAACCCGCGCCAGCGGGATCGTCTTGATATTATCATTGATGTACCTTTGCACCCTGAAAAACTACAACAAAGTGCGCGCCTCCGTGTGTTTGTTGACCCTATTCAAAGCCATCATACTGCACCGCTGTGGCAATGTGAAAAAGCGTGTGAAGGGGATGTATGCCAATCATTGCTGACCTTACTCAGTAATATGTCTTGGCAATGGCAACAACAACCTGAACGTCACTGGAACCATTGGACATCCACTTATATTGATTATTTTGGTGCGCGCCAATACCAACCGCAGCGCAGTGTTTTTTATGTGCTAGATGGTCAACCATTACAAGGTTTGTGACCAATCAAGCAATAACACCTTTTTAGATAGACCTTTTTATTCTCAATCAAGGTTTTAATATCGCCGTGTATAAATCCATTCTGTTTTAGGAGTAATTGTGACCCAATCTACAAGCATTAGCCGTGACGAACGCCGTGCTGTTTCATCATTGGCTGGTATTTTTGGCCTGCGCATGATGGGATTGTTTTTAATTTTACCTGTTTTTTCAGCTTACGCCCATGGACTCGAAGGGGCAGCCGAACACCCCGAGTTGGTCGGTATTGCATTGGGTGCTTATGGTTTAACACAAGCGTTATTGCAAATTCCTTTTGGCATGCTTTCTGATCGATGGGGGCGCAAGCCTGTGATTGCTATCGGCATGCTATTGTTTGCTGTGGGCAGTGTTATTGCTGCCATGTCCGATTCCATTACGGGCGTATTGTTTGGGCGTATTGTCCAAGGTTCAGGTGCTGTTGCCGCCGCAGTTATTGCACTGACTGCTGATTTAACCCGCGATGAACACCGCACCAAAGCGATGGCAACCATTGGGATTACCATCGGTGTCTCGTTTGCTATCTCTATGGTGTTAGGACCGCTACTCGATCAATGGATTGGTGTTGCAGGTATTTTTTGGCTCACTGGCTTTTTATCATTGATGTCTATTTTGGTGTTGTATTTTATTGTGCCTGATCCTGTGGTTCATCAGCATCATAGCGATAGCGAAGTTACCCCTGCGTTGTTTAAAAAAATGTTACAGCACGGTGATTTAGTGCGGTTAGACTTTGGTGTGCTTTGTTTGCATGCAGCATTGACGGCATTATTTGTAGTATTACCCCTGCTATTGGCTGATCCTGCTGCTGATTTGTTAGATAAATCAAAACAATGGATGCTGTACCTCCCTGTCATGCTGCTTGCCTTTGGTGGCATGGTTCCATTGATTATTATTGCTGAATCTAAACGAAAAATGAAACAGGTTTTTGTTATCTCTATTGCCATGTTGATTGTTGCTTGTTTGATGCTGGCAACGGCGCATAACTCTTTGATGATGATTGCTGCGGCACTGTTAATTTTCTTTCTTGGCTTCAACACCTTGGAGGCAAGTCAGCCTTCATTGGTATCAAAATACGCGCCTGCTGCTGCGAAGGGAACGGCGATTGGTATTTTTAACACCAGTCAATTTTTCGGTGCTTTTGTTGGCGGTGTTTTGGCTGGATTTATCTACCAACCTGCAACACAAAACTATGCCACAGTGTTTTTCTTAATCGCAGGATTATTAACCGTTTGGTTGATCGTTGCCATGACCATGCGGCAGCCACCCTTTCTTGCCAGTCGTGCTTTATCGATCACCATCACCGACGATACAGCAGCGAAAACCTTGGAACAAAAGCTGTTGGCTTTGGAGGGTATTGCCGAGGTTGTGATTATTCTCGAAGAAGCCACCGCGTATTGCAAAGTAGACAGTAAAGTCGTGGACGAAGATGCCATGCACGCGCTTGCATCGGGAGCATAAGAATAATTTATACATGTTGCTAAAAACTATTATTTTACATGATGGTAAAATTTTTCTAAAGTTCGCCTCGTTGCTGCAACACTGTTTGTAGCAGTCACCAGATACCGCATGCTGATGATTGTATATCAATGATCAGTATGCCATAAAAGAAGAAGGATTTAACTATGTCTCTTGACCAATCGAACCGTTATTCTGACCTTAGTCTTAATGAAAAAGACCTCATTGCAGGCGGCAAGCATTTTCTTGTTGCTTACAAATTAAAGCCTGCCGCAGGTCATGGCTTTTTAGAAGTTTCATCCCATATTGCTGCCGAATCGTCAACAGGTACAAATGTTGAAGTTTGCACCACGGATGATTTCACCAAGGGTGTTGATTGCTTGGTCTATGAAATTGATGAAACCGCCTTTGACGATGGTTTTGGCTTATTTAAAGCTGCCTATCCGATTGAATTGTTTGACATCAATATCACTGATGGCCAATACATGATCTCTCAAATGTATTCATTGATCTTGGGTAACAACCAAGGCATGGGCGATCATGTTGGTCTGCGCATGTTGGATTTCATGGTTCCTAAAGCCATGGTTGAAAAATTTGATGGCCCTAACGTTGGTATTTCAGACTTATGGAAAATCTTGGGTCGCCCTGAAAAAGATGGTGGCTATATTTCAGGCACCATCATTAAGCCAAAATTAGGCTTGCGTCCCGACCCCTTTGCCAAAGCAGCATACCAGTTCTGGTTGGGTGGCGATTTTATTAAAAATGATGAACCTCAAGGCAACCAAAGCTTCTGCCCGATGAAAGAAGTTATCCCTAAAGTGGTTGACTCTATGGATCGTGCGCAGCAAGAAACAGGTGAGGCTAAACTATTCTCTGCCAATATCACCGCTGATTGCCATGTTGAAATGGTTGCCCGTGGTAACTTTATTTTAGATGAGTTTGAAAAAATTGGTGCGCGTGATCACGTTGCCTTCTTGGTTGATGGTTTTGTTACGGGCGTACATGGTGTTACCACTTGTCGTCGTGAATTGCCTGATACATTCTTGCATTATCATCGTGCAGGTCATGGCGCGGTCACATCCTACAAATCACCCATGGGCATGGATCCATTGTGCTTCATGAAGTTTGCGCGTTTGATGGGTGCATCAGGTATTCATACGGGTACGATGGGCTACGGTAAGATGGAAGGTCACAGCAATGAGACTGTGCTGGCATACATGCTTGAGCGCGATGAGTGCATGGGTCATTATTATCACCAAAACTGGTATGGCATGAAACCAACTTGCCCGATCATCTCTGGTGGCATGAATGCACTTCGTTTACCTGGTTTCTTTGAGAACTTGGGTCATGGCAATATCATCAATACCTGTGGTGGTGGTGCATATGGTCATATTGACAGCCCTGGTGCTGGTGCAAAATCATTGAGCCAAGCCTATGATTGCTGGAAGTCTGGTACTGATCCGATTGAATACGCAAAAACACACAATGAGTTTGCCCGTGCTTTTGAGTCTTTCCCTCATGATTCAGACAAGATCTTCCCTGGTTGGCGCGATAACTTAGGCGTTCATGCTTAAGTAGCTGATTGTTGATGAAGAAAGCCTCCGCATTGCGGGGGCTTTTTTTATGTTATCGCTAGGCAGACTTTAACAGCAGTGTTTCTGCTCGCTGTAAATCTTCAACGGTATCTACGCCGATGGTGTGAAAATCACCAATGCTGACGGCAATGGCATGACCATGATGCAATACCTTTAATTGCTCCAATTGTTCGCTGATACCCAGAGGGCAGTCCATCAATGATTGATACTGCATCAGAAAATGATGACGGTAGGCATACAGACCAACATGCTGCAAAGGTATCGCTTTATCTGCTTGGCGAGGAAAGGGGATCGCTGAACGACTAAAATACATGGCATGCCCTTTGGCATTACAAACCACTTTTACCACATTGGGGTCATGCAAATCATCGCCATGCAGCAAAGGGTGCGCTAATGTTGCCATCGACAGCGAAGCATCTTCAAGCAATGGTTGCACCACGGCGCGAATTGCTTCAGGCTCAATCAATGGCTCATCACCTTGAACATTCACCACAATATCAACCTTGCTTTGCGCAAAGGCTTCGGCTAATCGCTCGCTGCCACTGCGATGAGGGTATTGACTGATAAATATATCAGCACCTGCCAATGCTGCAGCATCGGCAATGCGTTGATCATCGGTTGCGACAGTAACTGCACCAATATCTGCAAGCATTGCCCGCCTAACTACATGAGCAATCATCGGTTCACCCGCGAGTATTGCCAAAGGCTTACCATGGAAGCGCGTGGATGCAAAACGGGCGGGGATGCCGATAGCGATGTTCAACATGATTAGATTCCTCCGATGATTTTCCAGCCGTTGGCATTTTTTTTAAGCTGGATACGTTCGCGTTGCACCAATGAACGCCAATCACCATCACGAAGAACCCGCAGACTATAACTTTGTTCGCATTCAGCATGAGGGCCATGCAGGGTAATCATGCGACCATGGGAATGCATTTGAATTTCTTCAAATTGCTTAAATAATGCAGATTCTTCGGTAATACGTTCTGCTTTGTTGATGCCGTTTTCCATAAAATCATCTGCCAATAATGCACCGAAGGCAGTAATATCGCGTGAAGAAACAGCTTGATCGCGTGCTTCTAGTACGGTAACGATGGCATCTTTTTCGGCAAAACCACAGCCTGCTAGTAGCAAGAGAAACATACAGAAAAAAAGAGTGCGAAGTTTAGGGTTCATCCTGATCGCTGCCCGTACAATCAAGCACAATTTTGCCCATAGTGTCGCCTTTGGCAATGGCATCAAGTGCGTCCTTTGCTTGGTTTAATGAAAGAATTGTTGATACATGAAGACGCAGTTGTTCGCTGTCAATCATCTGTGCGCATTGCTCTAGAATAGCCGCTTGGTGTGCTAAACCTTGCTTATCACCCAGCAGCATGGGGCTAAGCATCAGCGTTTGTGCCAAGGTAATGTTTTTTAAACGCAATGTCTTCCAATCAAGATCATCAGCAAACTGCAACAGGCTTACCAGTGTGCCGTAATTTGCCAGCGCGCCCAATACGGGTGGCAAGGCCTTGCCACCAACAGTATCAAGCAAGACATCTACCCCACGCCCATCAGTCCATCGATGAATGGCTTCAGTGATGTCTTCTTGGCTGCGGTCAATCACGCAATCTGCGCCGTACTCGTAAGCCAAAGCAGCTTTTTTAGCAGAGCTTACGGTGCAAGCAACGCGGCATCCTGCAATTTTTGCCAATTGCAAAGCAATATGCCCAACACCACCTGTGCCACCCAATATTAACACCGTTTGTTCGCCATACATATGAGCGCGATCAAACAATGATTCCCATGCGGTAATCAATACCAAGGGTGCAGCGGCTGCTTGAATCATATTCATGGATTCAGGTTTAATGGCTAAGCATTGCGCAGGAATACAGGCATATTCAGCATAGTTGCCTGCCGATTGACCAATACCACCATAACAATAAAAAACAGCATCACCAGCAGTGTATTGGGTAACATCTTCGCCAACAGCCTCAATGATACCTGCACCATCACAGCCTAAAACAAATGAATCGCCATCACCAAGCAAAGCACCATTTTGTTGCACTTTGCGGTCAATTGGGTTCACGCCAGCAGCAAAGATGCGAACCAAAACTTCATCGGCAGCACATGTGGGGATGGCAATATGCTCAAGGGATGATTGTTGCCCTTTGGTTATCATCGCCTGCATCAACATTAAGAGCCCGAGTCGAATGTTTGTGCGTTAGATGAGCCTGAAGGGTTTAAAGCATTGCCCCAACCACCATGTGCTGTGCTTTGTTGAGGCTGTGATTGTTCAACGGCTAACAAATCACGTTCTTCTGCTGGTTTTAAATCGCGTGATATTTTTCTTGCTGCCAAAGCCATCACATTCAGTAGATCAAAGCGACTTTCTTCACCACTTGCCAATAACGCTTTAAAGTTTTTAAATGTTGGGGATTCTTTGCCACGTTCAACAAGCTCTGTTGTACCAATATAGTCTTTTAAAATATGTACATCTTTAGGCGATAAGCCAATAACAAAGCGGTTACGGTACAAAACATCACGCCCTTTTGGCGTGACCATTTCAACCCTGATCAAGGCAGATGCTTGATAGGGGCGACTTAAGCCACCAGCCCAAAAACCGACTTGCTCCATATTGATGCGCAAAATAGCATCGGTTTGATCACGAATCGCCTTTCGACTCGGCTTAAAATAGTCCCAATAACGTTCATTGCGGTCATGCACCACATAACCTGACTCTTTTAATCGGTGAATCAGGGTGGATTTGAACACTTTTCCGCATTCAAGACCGACATCGCCAACCTTCTTTTTGTATTCATAACCTTGGGCTTCCACCATGATATTATCAATCATCAAACCTGTGCTGCCCATCATGAGGGTTAAAGGGGTGAGGCGACGAATTTTTAATTTATCATCAAATTCTAGCGCCGCAATATCAATATGATGCAATGTTTTGTTTAAATGCGTTTGCAGGGGAGGGTGCATTTGCGCACAGCCAATAAAAATAAAAGGAAGAATAAGTAAAGCTATTCTGGTAAAGATGATCATAGCCCGAACCATAATAATCGTTGATTTAAATTGCAATCATACAGCATGATTAACTGATGTTACGCAGTTTACTAAAAAAACGCTATCATTGAGAGCTTGAGTCCAATCGGAGAGTAACATGGATGATTTAAAAGAACGCATCGCCAATGGTGAAGATAGCTACACGCAATTCAAAAGAAACGTCACAAACAGTGAAAAATTAGCACAAGAGTTGGTTGCCTTTTCCAATGCAAGGGGTGGGTTGCTGATCATTGGTGTTGATGATGATGGTGTGGTAGTGGGTCTTAAGGGGGATGACATCAAAAGGTTGAACCAACTGATCGGGCATGTTATCCATACACATATCCAGCCGCCCATCTACCCCTTGGTAAAAATTGAAAACATTGAAGGTCAAAAGGTTTTATTGATTGAGATTGATGAGGGAAGCAATAAGCCATACGCTACCCATCAGGGTATATATTTAACCAAGGCAGGAAGTGATAAGCGGAAGATTTCGTCTCAAGAATTACGCAGGCTTTTTGCTGAATCAAAGAACCTTTTTCCTGACGAAAGTATTGTGCATAGAACCACGATAGATGATCTGGATATTTCTAAACTTAGAAGATTCTTGAAAGACGATAATCCTGAAATACTCAACAAACTCTATCACCATGATCTTGATTTAAAGACTGTTTTAAGTAATCTAGAATTATTCAGAGATGACCATCTAACTCTAGCGGGAAACCTTATATTCGGTGAAAACCCACAACAATTTAACCCATCTTTTTATGTGGATTGTTGCTATTTTGATGGTAATGATGTGGGGGTTAGTCACTTTATATCTAAAAAAACGCTGAAAGGTACCTTGGATGAGCTTTATGAAGACAGTATGCGTTTTATCGTCAGTCAATTAAGAAGCTATCAAGTTGACGCGGGTTTTAACTCCAATGCCAAGCTGGAGATCAATCAAGAAGTGCTGACGGAGTTGATTGTGAATGCTTTGGTGCATCGGGATTATTACATCAACGCCTCCATCAAAATATTTATGTTTCACAATCGAATAGAAATTATCAACCCTGGAAAACTCACCAACTCATTAACGGTTGAAAAAATAAAAAGTGGTATTGCTGTACAAAGAAACCCTATATTAAGTTCAATTTGTAAAACTATCTTGCCATACACTGGCTATGGAAGTGGTATTAAGCGCGTCTTGAGACTCAACAGCAGCGTTGAGTTTATCAATGATATGCAGTTGGAGCAGTTTAAAAGTATTGTTTATAGAGAGCGTGGGGAGGCAAAGACTTGATTAACGGAATAAAGAATGTGTACGAAATAACTTAGTGCGTAACATCAGTTATTAAAAAAAGGGAAGCCACTCAAAACTTCCCTCCTTAAACGAGCGACCTATATTTTCATCAAGGGTCGCTCACATCAATAATGGTAGATCATTCTTGTTGACAAGCTCTATGGGGGCCGCTTTCCAGTCTTTTGTTAAAGCATAAACAACAGCACCATCCCATGCTTTCTTTTGTTCGGCATAAAGACTTCGATCCAATTGCAATAAAGCTTTAGACCATTGAGGGTCGTGCTTTTTTAAGTATGTTGCAAGTTGCGGTATATTGTTGATAGACTCTGTTGGAGCAAGGTGTTGCCCCCATTGTATCAATGCAGATGCGGCAGACTTTGCCTTGTTTTGGCGGCATGCTTGCAGTGCTTTTTTGCGTAGCCATCGTTCATTTTCTTGCTGCTGTATGGCGGCTTCTTGATTGTTTTTCTTGCTATTGTAAGCGCGGTGGCCTTGCAGCAATAGCGTCAACAACCAACCAATACCCAAGCCAATGGCAACCATTCGCCAGCCTGTCCACGGGGGTGACTGGGTGATTGGCAGGCTGTTGTTTGTGGTGGCAGCCTGTTCTTCCATAGACTGTTGTTTGGTGGTTGGCATGGTTGATGGTGGGGTCGTTTGATTGAGGGGCGGTAAAACAATCAGTGTGCGGGCAGGGATTTCTGCAATATCGATGCGCCCTGTTTGTGTGTTCCACCATGGAAGACGGATTGCAGGCAGTGTAAATGTACCACTTTTGGTTGCAATCAATGCCATTTTCTCTTCTCGCACGCCGAGTATACCTTGGGGCTGTTGTTGATTGGTCAAGCTGGGTTGGTCGGGGTATGCTCTGAAAACATCGGGTATGCTTGTCGTGGCTAATGGTGGTAGTTGTGCTGCGGTCAGCCCTGTTGCCTCAATGCGAATACTGCGGGTTAATGCATCGCCAACATGAATGGATGCCGAATCTAATCCTTTATCATGCAATACCAACGCACTTGCAGGCAACCACTCTGATACAGGCGACCATAAAGAAGGAATCGCATGCACGGTAATGTGGATAGGCTGTGAAGATTTACGCAAGACTCGCCCTGATTGCATAAAAAGACCACTGCCACTGCTTGCCCTCCCCGTAAACTGCAAGGCTGGAATGGTTATTCTTCCATGCTGCTGCGGAAAGATGGCATAACGCCGTTCCGTTACAATATAGCTGCGTCCTTGGCGTTGGGTTTTGTAGGTTGTATCTTTGCCCAAGCGTTCTACCGAGGCGTTCAATACATCGGGTTCATTGAGCTGTGCCTGTGTAAGGTTAATGGCACGAAATAATCGCACAGTACACAAAATTTGCTGCTGCACATACACGTCAAGGGGCAATGCGCTAACTTCAAGAAAAACATCCGCAGGCATCCCCGTGGTGCTTTGGTTTTCGGGTAAGACTTGCAGCCGCACCCGCGCACTGACCAATGTACCAGCATGAATAGGTGGAATAGATAACTGCCCTGTTTTTTTAGGCATCAAGGTAATAAGCCATTGCGTTGAACGGCTCATGCTGCCATTAATGATTTGAATATTACTGCTTTTATTTTTCCCTACTAGCTCAAACTGCCGTTGCAATGGGGTGAAGTCTGGTTCGCTATCTGCACTGCCTTGTAGCGTAACTGTTAATTGCACTGATTCACCAATTCGCATTTGGTTGCGGTCAATGCTCGCGGTCAAAGCATCAGCATAGACCATGCATGGCAATACAAGAAGGCTACAACACAGCCATAAAATTCGTTGAATTACCATGTTTTATCCTCTTTTGTTGGCGCATGCTGTTGCTGTTGGTACTGGTAGAGAAATTTACGACGAAGCAGTCCACCGGGGTCATCAGGAACACGGCGAATAAATTGTTCATACGCTTGCCTTGCTTCCATCTTTTTTAATGCATCGGCATCATTGATCTTGTGTTGCTCTGCTGGCATGGGTGATTGTGGTGGCTTTTTATCGTGAGACACAGCCTGTTGCTCTGTCTTCTTTTTTCCATCATCTTTTTTACCCTGTTTGGCAATGGCTTGTTGATCTTTTTTTTGCTGCTCTTCTTTTGTTACGGCTGATTTTTCCGCAGGCTGTTGTTTCCCTTGCCCTTCTTGTTGCCCCTTATTGCCCTGCTCTCCTTGTTTGCCCTGTTTCCCTTGCTTATTGTCTTTGTTTTTACCTTGTTGTTTCTTTTGCGATTGCTTTTTCTCTTTTTTCTTTTGTTCTTCTAATAATTTCTTGTTGTACAATGCATCGGCATGATCAGATTGAAGCGTGAGGCATGCTTGGTAAGCTACAATGGCAGCTTCAATATTACCTGCGCGAGCCAATGCATTGCCACGGTTGTAATGCGCATCAGCGGTACTCAATGGCGCAAGCAGTTTGGCAGCTTGCCCATAATCGCCTGCTTGGTAAGCCGCTGCTGCCTTCCATTGTGGATCATCAAATGCCTTTGCCGCTTCGCTGTATTGATCTTGCTGCAACAAACGCGCACCTTGTTGGTCGGCATTGAGCCATAGTGTTGTCCAATCAAAAGCTTGGGCTGGGTGAGGTATACAAATGATTACCAAAATCACTAACCAGCCACGACGAAAAACCAACGCCACCAAAGGCAGCAACACAAGCAATAACCAAGGCGCGTCTTCACGCCATTGATCGCGGTTAAAGATGGTTGTATCGGCTTGTTGATAATGATGGTTATTCATTATTTGTTGCCACGCTCCTTGTAGCGATTCAATATCTTGGTTATCTAATGTCATGGCATGGTATTGCCCTTTACCCTGATCGACCCAGTAAGAAAACAAGGTGGAGTCAACATGCGGAATGACAATATGCCCCGCCGCATCTTTAATAAAACTGCCACCCTGTAATGGAATCGGTGCGCCTTGCATGCTACCAATAGGCATAGCTGAAAACACATGCCCAGCATCCGTCAATGCCTGTATTGCTGCCGACATCAAAGAATCATTCACCGCTGGAAGTTCATCGCCTATCAAAAAAACATCCCCATGGGCAATGCCTGATTGCTTCAAAAGGGTGATGGCTTTGCTCACCGCTTTGGCAGGATGACTGCCCTGAACAGGCATCATATCGGTGCGAATGCTTTGCAACTGCGCATCAATGGTGGCAATATCATCGGTTAAAGGCGTAACCACAAAAGCTTCGCCTGCAAAGACAATCAGTGCAGTTTGCCCTTCTTGGCGCAGTGCCAAAAGGTCATGAAGCTTTTGCTTGGCATGCTGCAAACGGCTCGGTTGTAGGTCTTGGCTATCCATCGAGCGTGAGACATCCAGCAACACCACCAAGGCAGAAGATTGTCGGTAAACAGGTTCAGCCAGTTGCTTCCACACAGGCCCCGCCATAGCAAGCAACAACAAACTGCCGACCAGTGCCAAACACCACCACCAACGCACTACCCGCTGAACTGCTGTTCCCATCAATAAATAATCCAATAGCACAGGGTCACACACCCGTTGCCACGCGGCAGTATTATCTTCTTTGTGGTAAATCCACCACAGTACACCCCACCATGCAGGCAGTAGCAACAACCATGCAGGGCGTAACAAATGCAGTGTATGCCAAGAAAAATCAGTCATGATGATTAAAACCTCGTTCCCATGCTCCTGCGTGGGAACGGATATTTAATATACCTAGCCATAATATGCGTTCCCACGCAGGAGCGTGGGAACGAGGGGCAGGTTTAGCATAACTGTTTAACATCAGTGATTTAAAAACTATAAACCAAATTCACAGCACTTTCGGCATCTGTTTTTTTGGTGCCAAATACAGGTTTTGAGTTTGTTTTGGTGGTGTAGCTAAATTTTGCTGCCAACACTTTAGAGAGCATCGCTGTCAATGCTGTTTTGGTTTGGTACACCGTGCCATCTTTACCACCAACAATATCAATAGCCTCTTTTAACGATACCATCGCATTGGCTTGCCATTTGGCATTGATAGCACTGCGCCCAATGATGTCTTTTTCTTTGCGTTTATTGTTAAATTGGCTTTGCCGAAAACCCAGCCCCGCTTCAAGGCTAAGGTCAAAGGCATCAGACTCTACCATATGATAACCGATGCCTAAGGTTTCATTGAGTCGGTAGTCATAGCCATTAAAGCGGTCTTTATCGTAGCCTACGGTGCTGACACCATAAAAATTATCCGCGAATCTATAATGAATTTCGCCATCCACACGATAATGCTCTGCTGTGGCAATGCCACGATCTGTTGCTGATGTGCCTGCCCCACCTAAAGTAAAACGCCAACGGTTTATCTTATAACTACTTTTTGCGGCTGCGTTGAGTGTGCGCGTTTGCGTATTGCCCGATGTTTGTAAGCCACCTAATTCAGCTTCCCCTTTCCATGCAGCTTCATCAGCATGGCTATAGCTAGGGATGCATAGCAATAGCATGATGTAACCCCAAAGCATTGGGGGGATTGTTTTGTATGTGTTCATTGGCTTTCCTTTTAAGACGGGACAAGCTGCAACTAAAAAAGTGATTTTCTAACAT
>CAYWFG010000025.1:17763-25332 GCA_964458185.1 uncultured Zetaproteobacteria bacterium | reverse complement strand
ATTATGGAAACTTTAAAAAATACAAAATGCCGCTTTATTGCTTAAACTACTATAGCGATGGTTCAACAGCAGCAGCACGTTTATTCGGACAAGATTTTGAAGAGCCGCTCACATGGCTTTTAGGGCAAGTTGAAGAGCTTCCTTTGCCAAGAAGGTCAAAACGAAGATCTATCTGTAACCCATTGATTTTATTGGCTGTCCCGTCTTAAAAGGGAAGCCGACGGTTCATCCCCGCACCTGCGGGGAACGTTTAATGATGCATGATCAACGGTGATAGTAATGCTTGCGCCTGCCATTGTTGCTCTTCCTTCTTTATATATATAGCATTGAGATCAATCATCCATAAAGGCGGCTCCCTTGAGTCCGTTGCCTCAGGCAGCAATGAGGTGAATCAGTCAGTCGTGCAAGGGGGCGGCTGGCTACTACATAATACGCTTAAATAAGCGTATTCTTTTTCTGTTTTTCTCAATCTTTAAACTTGTTTCACTGATATTTCCCGATACATGCGCCGTAACACCATACCATCCTCGTTGATAGTTCCAAACAAGAATCGCAGTATACCGCCTATTACCGACAGTATAGCGTGATAAATATACACGACTCGCTATTGCTGATTGTTGTTTATTATGCCACATCATTGACACCCATATTTCATCTGGCGATTGAACGGCATGAGCAAGCATCAACAATAATTTACTGCGTTCACCGGTTCATCCCCGCACCTGCGGGGAACGTGTACACTTTTTGAAATACTAGCACTATAAATACGGTTCATCCCCGCACCTGCGGGGAACGTCACCCATAGGCATCTTGCCATCACGTATTTTTCGGTTCATCCCCGCACCTGCGGGGAACGTCTCACCTTCCTTCACCCGAATGCCGCCAATAGCGGTTCATCCCCGCACCTGCGGGGAACGTGCTTCATCAACAACAAAGAGGTCGCCAGTTAGCGGTTCATCCCCGCACCTGCGGGGAACGTTTTTGTTGTTGCATTGCTTTTTAGTGCAACAGCGGTTCATCCCCGCACCTGCGGGGAACGTCTGCTATTTTTAATCGTCTATCACAATCTGAACGGTTCATCCCCGCACCTGCGGGGAACGTAACCAGATCACCCAATTTTTTGTACGTTTCATCGGTTCATCCCCGCACCTGCGGGGAACGTCGGGTTTTGTAAGTATTATTGGTAGCTAATCGCGGTTCATCCCCGCACCTGCGGGGAACGTGTGTTGCAGTTGTTTGATGCTTTTAAAGCAAGCGGTTCACCCCCGCACCTGCGGGGAACGTGGCTTGCTAGACCGTGATGCCGAAGTCAACCACGGTTCATCCCCGCACCTGCGGGGAACGTCTGCAGCAAAACGACAAAACAGAAATGGCAAACGGTTCATCCCCGCACCTGCGGGGAACGTCTCTCGTATAGAAGTCTCTGAACCTGCAAGTGCGGTTCATCCCCGCACCTGCGGGGAACGTCTCATCAAGTTGGAACTGATAAATTGAAAGCACGGTTCATCCCCGCACCTGCGGGGAACGTTCAAAACGCATTAAGCAAAACAATAAACATGCCGGTTCATCCCCGCACCTGCGGGGAACGTATCTAATGCATTGATACCTGTACGCTTATACTCGGTTCATCCCCGCACCTGCGGGGAACGTCCCAGCGCCTGACTATTTGAAATGATTTTTGTCGGTTCATCCCCGCACCTGCGGGGAACGTTGCGCGGTGTTCTGAAAATCTCGGCAGCCATACGGTTCATCCCCGCACCTGCGGGGAACGTCCTTTCTGCACACTTCATCATCAGCATATTTACGGTTCATCCCCGCACCTGCGGGGAACGTGAATGGTAGTGCATACGTTGAAACAAATGCAGCGGTTCATCCCCGCACCTGCGGGGAACGTTCACTAGAGAAATAAGCCACGGCGAGCAATATCGGTTCATCCCCGCACCTGCGGGGAACGTATGTTGGCAATATCACTGTGCTAGAGCAAGAATGGTTCATCCCCGCACCTGCGGGGAACGTAATAGGGCTGCATTGCTAGCTGGCAAGGGCGGCGGTTCATCCCCGCACCTGCGGGGAACGTGATACAACGCAACGACACATGCTCAAAATGGACGGTTCATCCCCGCACCTGCGGGGAACGTCAGGGGTGCAAGCGTTGCTGGCGGCAGAGTCGCGGTTCATCCCCGCACCTGCGGGGAACGTCCCAACGACAGTGGTGCGGTGGCAATGCTGCGCGGTTCATCCCCGCACCTGCGGGGAACGTCCTATAAAGAGGCACAGGCAGCGGCGAAACGACGGTTCATCCCCGCACCTGCGGGGAACGTTGGCTTCGCCTGTGTTGCTCTCTGCTACGCTGCGGTTCATCCCCGCACCTGCGGGGAACGTCGGCTCCCATTGGTTCAGTGCCTCTACCACAGCGGTTCATCCCCGCACCTGCGGGGAACGTTATTGCATCCACAGGGTTCAACCACAAAGGGTCGGTTCATCCCCGCACCTGCGGGGAACGTATGCACGGCATTGATGTTGTGAATGATACTGACGGTTCATCCCCGCACCTGCGGGGAACGTTCATCGCGTCATCCACGGTTGTTTTTACATAGCGGTTCATCCCCGCACCTGCGGGGAACGTTGGTTGACCGCCCTATCAACGATGCGTTTAAGCGGTTCATCCCCGCACCTGCGGGGAACGTTGGTGCGCACTGCTGATATGATTCAAGAGTCGCGGTTCATCCCCGCACCTGCGGGGAACGTGACTCCAGCGTTGCGCAATGCATGATAATCAGCGGTTCATCCCCGCACCTGCGGGGAACGTCATGCGCTCACGCATGCCTGTTTTAATAGTTACGGTTCATCCCCGCACCTGCGGGGAACGTTCTTATGACTTCTAAATAACCATTTCCTGTGGCGGTTCATCCCCGCACCTGCGGGGAACGTCAACAGACTGAAATGAATCTAGTGTAATCCATCGGTTCATCCCCGCACCTGCGGGGAACGTACGCCGAACCATCGCATGCTGCGCTGCCAATGCGGTTCATCCCCGCACCTGCGGGGAACGTGCTTTTGGTTTAATATCACAGATTTAAGCAATCGGTTCATCCCCGCACCTGCGGGGAACGTCGGCATACCAGATTTGTACATTTCAACAACTTCGGTTCATCCCCGCACCTGCGGGGAACGTAAGTGCCGATTCATCAACCTGCGGTGGTCAAACGGTTCATCCCCGCACCTGCGGGGAACGTTGTTGCTTTCTCAATGTCAAGCCCATCCGCTTCGGTTCATCCCCGCACCTGCGGGGAACGTTTCCTTCAGCGTTTCCCAGTCCATTTTATTTTCGGTTCATCCCCGCACCTGCGGGGAACGTATCGGTCGCCGTTGGGTGTTTATTGAGGATGACGGTTCATCCCCGCACCTGCGGGGAACGTTTTTGGTATTCAATTGGTTTTTTTGCAACCAGCGGTTCATCCCCGCACCTGCGGGGAACGTGGCAGAGATAATATCAATCCGTGCTAAAGATTCGGTTCATCCCCGCACCTGCGGGGAACGTGGCTGCGATCATTTTTGCTGCTTCGGTAGCCGCGGTTCATCCCCGCACCTGCGGGGAACGTTTTAGCAAACAAAGCAGTACCTGTGATGCCTGCGGTTCATCCCCGCACCTGCGGGGAACGTATCGCGTATAAATTACCTGTACCAAAGTGGATCGGTTCATCCCCGCACCTGCGGGGAACGTCCATTTTAAAGTTCTCTATTTCACAAATTAGTCGGTTCATCCCCGCACCTGCGGGGAACGTTTTGTGTTCATCTAACCAAAAAATACAAGTGACGGTTCATCCCCGCACCTGCGGGGAACGTAACTTCATAAGCATAATTGACACCCGCAGTGACGGTTCATCCCCGCACCTGCGGGGAACGTTTCATGCCTGGCATTGGTTGCACCAGATCAATCGGTTCATCCCCGCACCTGCGGGGAACGTTTGCATCAAGCCTTCAGCAGCTAAAACCTGTGCGGTTCATCCCCGCACCTGCGGGGAACGTCAATGATTCCTCTGCGCGTTTTGTGGGTGTGGCGGTTCATCCCCGCACCTGCGGGGAACGTATCGCCCCATTGGGTTGCTGTTAATCCCATAGCGGTTCATCCCCGCACCTGCGGGGAACGTAATTGTTTCAGGGTTTCGGTAGAAGAAACAAGCGGTTCATCCCCGCACCTGCGGGGAACGTAATAGAGCCGCACTGCTAGCTGGTAAGGGCGGCGGTTCATCCCCGCACCTGCGGGGAACGTGCCGCAAAAAAAGCGGAACAAAGCAAGATACAGCGGTTCATCCCCGCACCTGCGGGGAACGTCGAGTCGGCACTCTCGTTGTAATGCAAAGTATCGGTTCATCCCCGCACCTGCGGGGAACGTAAGGGGATCGTGAGAGAATAATCCCTGCGCCTCGGTTCATCCCCGCACCTGCGGGGAACGTATGATGTGCATATTTTGGCGATGCAGGCGTTGCGGTTCATCCCCGCACCTGCGGGGAACGTACGTAGCATATCAATACTGATTGTCGCTTTTTCGGTTCATCCCCGCACCTGCGGGGAACGTAACGATAACACACCTGCAATCGCTGTTGTTGCCGGTTCATCCCCGCACCTGCGGGGAACGTTATTCATGGTTCTGGGGAAGACTAGAAATCGACGGTTCATCCCCGCACCTGCGGGGAACGTATTGTTGAGCATGTTTGTCGCAATGCCAATGGCGGTTCATCCCCGCACCTGCGGGGAACGTGCTTGCGTGAACACAGCATCAACATTGTTTGCCGGTTCATCCCCGCACCTGCGGGGAACGTTAAGGACAGCGCATTCAATTTTAGGCAAAAGCCGGTTCATCCCCGCACCTGCGGGGAACGTACTTTCTTCTGTACAAAGAATTGAATCAGGGGCGGTTCATCCCCGCACCTGCGGGGAACGTCTAAGGACAGCGCATTCAATTTTAGGCAAAAGCGGTTCATCCCCGCACCTGCGGGGAACGTCGGCGCAATGAATTGGCAGCATCGACTATTCGCGGTTCATCCCCGCACCTGCGGGGAACGTATGAGTATCACATTTTCAAAAAGTGCAGAGAACGGTTCATCCCCGCACCTGCGGGGAACGTTTCGTGTTCTTCAGCAAGTTTGATTGATTGTGCGGTTCATCCCCGCACCTGCGGGGAACGTACAGCGGCACGATTGTTGTCCAGCACGCATTGCGGTTCATCCCCGCACCTGCGGGGAACGTAAAACCAAAAACCTACGCTCAAATAGAACAACCGGTTCATCCCCGCACCTGCGGGGAACGTTGAAAAGTTGTCTGGACAGAAATGTTTAGCGTCGGTTCATCCCCGCACCTGCGGGGAACGTTCGTTATGCGGGCAAGCGGGGGATGCGAGAATCGGTTCATCCCCGCACCTGCGGGGAACGTATTGTTGAGCATGTTTGTCGCAATGCCAATGGCGGTTCATCCCCGCACCTGCGGGGAACGTCATTTTTATTGCATAAAGACAAATTAGAAGTTCGGTTCATCCCCGCACCTGCGGGGAACGTCACGGTTTGTGTTGCAAGTGCATCTTTCAAACCGGTTCATCCCCGCACCTGCGGGGAACGTGGATGGCAAAGATGGTGGCAGCGGCACAGATTCGGTTCATCCCCGCACCTGCGGGGAACGTTGAATCAAACCAATACTGTGATTTAAATGATTCGGTTCATCCCCGCACCTGCGGGGAACGTGCCAATCTGCTTCCGCTGGTTGACTCTAACCACGGTTCATCCCCGCACCTGCGGGGAACGTGCCGATAATGTTGTCGGTGTGATCGTGAATTTCGGTTCATCCCCGCACCTGCGGGGAACGTACTAGCTGGGAGGTAGTATTCGTCTTTTTAATCGGTTCATCCCCGCACCTGCGGGGAACGTGACAACCCTCCAGACCCCCTAAGACTGCAACCCGGTTCATCCCCGCACCTGCGGGGAACGTTTCCCGTGGCATTATAGGTTGAGGTATGGGTTCGGTTCATCCCCGCACCTGCGGGGAACGTCGTTCATTTTTCTGCACCTGAAGCAGTCGTTGCGGTTCATCCCCGCACCTGCGGGGAACGTAGATGAAAGCTGTGTTGTTGAATGCATTACGGCGGTTCATCCCCGCACCTGCGGGGAACGTAACCCGTGCCACGGGACTGGTTCGCATCAATGCGGTTCATCCCCGCACCTGCGGGGAACGTCGATTGATTTCATTGATGAAATTATAGATGCCCGGTTCATCCCCGCACCTGCGGGGAACGTTCATCAGTGATTTAGGTAATGGCGTTAAATTGCGGTTCATCCCCGCACCTGCGGGGAACGTTCGCCTTCCATACGACCAGAAACAAACAGCGTCGGTTCATCCCCGCACCTGCGGGGAACGTTGATGACCAACACGCAATAATTATTAATTCAGGGGTTCATCCCCGCACCTGCGGGGAACGTAACTATCGGGCGTTTAACGGCGAATTTAGACGCGGTTCATCCCCGCACCTGCGGGGAACGTTTGATGAATGAAATGTATCACACTGAAGTTGACGGTTCATCCCCGCACCTGCGGGGAACGTATCAAGATGTGATAGTTCCAGTACGTTTTTTTCGGTTCATCCCCGCACCTGCGGGGAACGTAATCTGGCTGGGGTAGATCAGATTCAATATGTCGGTTCATCCCCGCACCTGCGGGGAACGTTTTTGCCAACTCGCCAAAGCTAACATCATGCACGGTTCATCCCCGCACCTGCGGGGAACGTACACATGGGTGCTCACGCCATCAACAACAAACCGGTTCATCCCCGCACCTGCGGGGAACGTTTTTGGCTGTTGAACAAACGTGCGAAGCACGACGGTTCATCCCCGCACCTGCGGGGAACGTTCACCCATTTTTACTAAAAATGGCTGGAAAGTCGGTTCATCCCCGCACCTGCGGGGAACGTAAAAATTGCAGGTCCGTCTTTAGTCGCAAACGCGGTTCATCCCCGCACCTGCGGGGAACGTAGGGATAGTGGGGTTCTAAGGGGTGTCAACCCCGGTTCATCCCCGCACCTGCGGGGAACGTCTGGCTGATAGATGCGCCGTTAATTTCACCGCCGGTTCATCCCCGCACCTGCGGGGAACGTTCAACCTGAACTGGCAAAAGCATGAAAAATGGCGGTTCATCCCCGCACCTGCGGGGAACGTTTTGGATGGTTCTGGGGAGGGCTAGAAATCGCCGGTTCATCCCCGCACCTGCGGGGAACGTCCCTTCGCTGCCGCACAGTCAGCTTAAAAGGGCGGTTCATCCCCGCACCTGCGGGGAACGTCAGCGGGTTCTATTGTGGTAGGTCGCAGTCAACGGTTCATCCCCGCACCTGCGGGGAACGTAAGATTTCCAGCCAAAACAACGCCGCCTGCCACGGTTCATCCCCGCACCTGCGGGGAACGTGGACTTCAGCAATAAAATCATCATCACTAATACGGTTCATCCCCGCACCTGCGGGGAACGTAATGAAGTAACTGCGCGACCTAACACAGCAGGCGGTTCATCCCCGCACCTGCGGGGAACGTA
>CAYWFG010000025.1:0-17663 GCA_964458185.1 uncultured Zetaproteobacteria bacterium | reverse complement strand
CGGTTCATCCCCGCACCTGCGGGGAACGTACTTACCCGTAACCTACTAACTTTAATACCAAATTGTAAAGAACAAATATGCCACCAACATGAAAAAATATTCATGAAATGTTACAACGCATGATCATCACCTGTTTCTATCGGTGTAAAAGCGACCACTTTCATGCCATCAAGGTCAAAAGGTTCTCGTCTGTTTTTTCCTAGGGTTAATATATCAAAACCTGATTCGGTATTTTGTGACCATGCCATGATCGCACTACCATCTTCTATGCCTATTTCTACCTGTTGCCAAATCATAGTGCGTACTTTGGCGGAGTATTTTCCAACATATACGCCTGCACGGACTTCCAGCAGCCATACTGCTAATCTTCCTCTAAGTCTTGGTGGTGCATTTTCAGTTACGATGACCAGCATCACCTACTCCATCTTTGTTTGGTATTGCTTGTTCAATAATAACCTCTTGCTTAGGGTACTCAATATCACCTGCTGCCAGCATTTCTTCTATGGATGGAATAATACGTTTTAACAAACGTGTCTGACGAAACATATCGCGGCAGGCGTGGCGCACTTCTTGTTCGGGTTTTTTGGGGTGTTTTGCGGCAATTTTGAAGGCAGCTGGCACGACAGTTTCAAATTTAAACACATCGGCAACATCGTAAACAAATGATTGTGGTTTTCCTGTGTGGATAAAACCAATTGCAGGTGCATAACCTGCGGCAAGAATTGCTGCTTCTGTAACGCCATAAAGGCATGCCGTTGCTGCCGACAAGCAGCGATTCGGCATATCACCACTTTCCCATTTTGTGTGGTCATAGTTTCTGCGCGTCCACTTCACGTTGTATTGTTTTGCCAATAATACATACGTTTTACGAACACGAACACCTTCAATGCCGCGCAACTGTTCAATACTTCGCCGTAATGGGGATGGTTCACCAAAGCGCATCTCATACATTTTACGCACCACTTTTAAGCGAAGCGACTCATCAAGTGCCAGTTTAGCCTGGTAAAGTAAACGATCTGACCTTGCACCACCAGGCTGCCCTGCTGCATAAAGACGCACACCTGATTCACCCACCCAAATGATCAATGTACCTGCCTTTGCAGCCAGCAAAGAAGCCGCATGAGAAATTCGCGTACCGGGTTCAAGCATTAGACAGGCAATACCGCCCACGGGAATATGTTTTCGCACGCCATTTTTATCCACCAAGACAAAAGCACCATCAATCACATCCAATTCACCGTAACGAAGAAATATGATAGAATTTCGCTCTTTGATGGGGATCGGTTTAAGCGGTGGAAGCAGGGTATTCATAAAAACATCATGCCCTGCGCACCAGCAGTAAGCCGCAGCCGAAAGCTTTGGCTGGACCAATACCATTTCGCCAAACATCATCCATCTTTGCAACATCATTCACTTCAATAATGCCTTCAAAGTGTACGGGGACAATTTTCCCTGCTCTATTTCCTTTGCGAAAATAGAGTGGCGTATGATTGGTGATATTCAAGCTGTTCATATTGACTGCCTGTGAAAACTTTCGTTCCAGCCATGCAGATTGCTCTTGCTCTTTAATCAATGGAACCCTGCATTTCCCCTGATTTTTCTTATTTACTTTATCATGTTTATTTGAAATGCATTTAATTGGGTTTGCCAATAACTGAAAAATTAATGGTTGACCAATCTGAAAATTAGCAATAAAAGGTTTTGTAGCCATAAGCCTCGCAAACACTGAATTGGCAATAGGCTTCATCGACGATTGCATTAACACTTGAGCGCCAGTTGCTAAATTAATTGATTCCATATGATAGAGAAATGGGGAAGCTGCCCCCCGTTCCACATCAGGAAAAAGCGACCATAATGCACGATGCCATTCATAAGCGTTATTCAACTTGCCTGGCTGAATAAATACCCTGCTTAAATACATCACCCCTCCTTTCTCGCTACATGAATATAAAGCGAGCGCGTAGCAAATTGTCTTTTTCGTGCATAAACTGGTTCATCACGCATACGCCATAATGCATCATCTTTATGCAGCTTTTCTTCGCTGTAGATCATCCCTCCTGCTGGTTCGCATAATGCAAATGCCTGCTTAAGATCAATGGCAAACAGCATGGAATCAAACAATGGACGAGACAAGGGGCATGATCGTCGTCCAAGAAACGGAGTGTAAACTGGCTGCCTGATCGCTTTCTCAATTAGTTCAAGTGAATAATCAGTATTAGAGCTTGATTGAATAAGTACCGTGTATTTTGCATTACAAAGGTATTCTCTTCTTGAAACAACTGGATTTTGGTTAGCTTTTCCATCTACTTTTCGCGCTTTTAATACAGTATGATAATCCATGATTCGCTGTGGTTGACTATCCAGCCTAACTGCTATCTCAACACTTTTAGAGAAAGCCTCTAAATCAGCAATATGCCCACGCTCAATACCTAAGCATGCACCGAGCATGCCAAGCACAGCACTTTTTGTCGGAATCAATTCAGTGTGTCGTAAATCTTCATAGGTATGCCCACCCCATGCCTGCATTACGCCATCTAATTTGATAGCAAGGTATTGTTTCATACCTCATTTTCTCTAGCATCAGATGCAATCCATGCTTCCAGCTTACTTAATGAATCAAATAATTGACTATCATTTGGTACATCATGCTCACCAAGTAAAAATAAACCCACCTGTTCATTGAGTCCATAACCTTGATGCACAGCATGCCAATAGTCATTTAACTTTGCTATGGATGCAGCAAGAAAACCATTGTTTGATGATACGGGTTGTTCAAATGCATTAGCCAATGAAATAGGCATATCACTGAATGATACCAAGGCATAATCTGCCAGATTATGTGCGGCAAAGCTCTGTTGCTTTGCCGAAGGCACAATGGTCGCCATCATATGCAACACATGTTTAGCAATTTCTAATCCAGCCTTGCGGCTATCTGCGGTTTCTTCTGACTTCATATCGGTTAACAAACCAAGGTTCACTTGAAGTTGTTTGAGGTTTAAACTTGCATACCGATAAAACACACCAGAACTAAATTCTTGTGTATTCAAATGCCCTGAACCTTGTTCGCCTTTCCCCTGCTCTGATTCTCCCACAACTCGCTGCTTCATTTCGTCTTCAACCAAATCATCTACAGCCGTAAACCAATCAATATCAGCATCAACAGCATGAGTGGTGATTGCATGCGCTACTGCTAAAGCACCATCAATATTGCTCATCAACCCAGAAGTTGCCATCCGTCCAGACAATGCAATATCCGTTGCCTGTGCCAATGCTGCTTTAAAAGATGCCGCATTTTTAACAATTAGTTTTTCAAGTTTCTTTTTATCTGCATCCTCGCCTGCATCAATAATAGCTTGGCAAAAACAAGCAACTTCCCCTACAGCCCAAGAAGCAACGGCAATACTTTTGCTAGATAACTTTGGCAGCCCCTCTTTTCCTGAAATCCACTCAAGAGCCTGAATAACGATCTCTTCAGGGAACCGATCGCTCAATGCTTGAATGTACTTCTGCTGAAGTTTACCCAATTCACGGGTGCGCTCCGATGGTTGCCCTAGATTAGCTGCATAATAATCACTTTTTCTGATAGCACGTTTCAAACTCTGGCTTGAAATACGTACCCGCCGCACACCACCAAACATAGCGGACTTTTGCATATTCATATCATCACGATTTAAACATGATGGGCTGTGAGAGATCAAAATGTGGAAGTTGATATAATTTTTATTCATGGTTATTTCCTTTGTTTACTTTGATTGATTCATAAAAAAATGTTCTAGGATACGGCGTTTTTTGTCATTATTCCAAAAGAACAACTGTTGACTAAATTGCGCCCAGTCTAACTTTGGCTCTACCTGCTTCACCAAACGTCGTAATTGAATAAGGTCATTGGGCGATTCCGAACGCAATACTTGGAACAATCGTTGCTCACTAATGTTCCCATGGGCTAACACTGCCCCCAGTGAATTATTACTATGGCTTGATTGTTTAACGTAGGGAAGAAAAAAGGCAACTCTTCGGTGGCGGGCATCTGTCTCGCCGAAAAACAAGCGGTAAAATGCTGGTAGCATCGCTACATCATCAGGGGTTGCGCATCGTCGCAACTCAGCTTGCGCGCCATTGCCTAACTGTTCAAATCGCTCAGCAACTGCGGTAAAATCAAAACTCATACCAGTCCTCCTTCTATTTTCTTAAACTCTCTTCCTAGTGTTCTTTTTGCAATGGCAATAGCCAAAATCATTTTGGGTTCATGCTGATAAGGTTTGGTGACTTCGCTAAATATACCCCAGCTTAACTGGATCAGTTTTTTCACAAGATTTTCTTTACTTTTTGATGCCTCTCGCCAATCCATTTCACGCAAACTTTCGTGAATCAGATATTCTGAGTTATGATAAAATAATTTTTCTGCTTGATCAGGAACAGCATTTGCCCCCGAAGCTTTTGCAAACCCATACAATTTTCCCCGTAATGCAGACTTAACTTGAAGTGCCGTTTCAACAACAGCTTTTAAATCATCACGATTCTCCTCCCATCCTCCTGCGAGTGCCAACAACTCATGCCTTCGTTGTAAAATTGAAGCCTGTTTATTACGGTAGCCTCCAATAGTTAAATGCAAAGGCTTACCTTTTGATAGTTGACGGTATTGAGAAACGATAAAAGCAGTTTGCTGCCCCTCTTTTTCTGCTTCTCTATCTACAACAAATCGACTTAAATGTGTCCAAGCTGGTGCTGTGGTAGTGAAAGAAGCATATTTCTCTTCTTTGTCCCCTTTCTTTAATTGCCAATAACGAGGAGAATGCGGATGAATCCATTGGCCAACAAGATTATAAACAAATTTTTCCTTATTAAAGCTTGCTATCAAAAGATCCTCAGCACTGCCTAAAAGATCACACTGACCTGCATTAGAGAAAATGAATTCAATATGCGCTGGCTGCCAAAATAGCCCTCGCAATAAACCAATGCTACTGGCAGCAATGGAAGATTTTTCTTTAATAAGTTCCACCCATACTGGTTTATCGTTTTCTTTTAAATCGTCATATTGTGGCATCAACATACGCAGAGAATCTTCATGCAAGACATTAAACCAAACCCTTTGCCGAAGATTATCGCCATAAATCAACGTCGTTATCGGCGCACTACCGCGAAAGCCACCCTTAAAGCCCCCTCCCAAGCTTGGACAGTTCATCGCCTGATTAAACAGCCCAATCGCAGCAGCCGATGCACCAACAGCTTTTAATTCTCCAGCATCATTGAAAAAACAATGATTGTTTCCTTCAGGCAAGCCAATAAATAATTTCTGAATGGGTGTTACTTTTGTTGCCTTTACCCCTCGCACTTGCATAAAAGGCGTGTCAGGATGATTCAAATCAAACCAGTCTAAATAGTCGGCACTGATTTTTTGATAGTCATCTTCAGACACGGGTTCTCGAATACGAAGCTTCAGATCTTTGGCATGTTCTGGTGTAAAGATCACCTGCGTCAGACAAATTATTAGTTGCAGGCATGCCATTTCCATATCATCGCGTGGTAATGATAATTGCCAATCATGCTCACCACACAATAGATCTTGCAATCGAACTAATTGCCGCTTTCCTTCTTTTTGGACAGGTATCCATTCATCAATCAGTAAATTCATTGATCATTCCCCTCTAATCCACGGTCAATGGTATAGGACAATATGATTTTGTCATTGCTATATTCCCAACGTTGATCGAACTGCTTTTCCATCGGCAACCAAATAATCCCATCTTTTTCTGTGGGCAACCCTTTTCGTTTCCATGATGCTGGAGCTGGCACGGTATTCATACTGCATACTTCAAGCAACTTCCACTCATCTATCGCTGAAATCATGCTGCCTTCCAGTAAAGCTTTTTGCTTACCAATGCCAATCACAGGTATAATACTTAGACTCATTTCACCATCCCTTGTTAACAACGCCACTCTTGAGTCACTGTCTGAAAAGTTTGGTGTACTATTCATTAGCTGCAAGGAGGTATATCGCGTTGCCTCTTCACAGGCTTCAAACTGTTTGTATTCCTGCTGAATGTCTTCTGGCTCACTTAACCATATATCTTCTTGATACACGCTTTCGATCATTGGACGATAAACATCAGGAAAATGCAATGTTTTTTGTTGCCGCAATAACTGTTCGGTACGCCATAATATACGAGCATTGGGCGCATCCTTGTTACCATAAATCAATTTATGCAGTGCATAGTCATTATTTTCTGGCACAAGCACTGTGCATTTTGGCAACTCAAAATCAAGAGGTCGCGCTCGCTTATGCCGATGCAAACGCCCCAACCTTTGAAAAAATAAATCCATTGGGCATAGCTGTGTTAGCATCCAGTCAAAATCAAGATCAAGGCTTTGCTCCACCACCTGAGTCGCAACCAAAATACCGCCTTGTTTACGCTCTGTGACATCGCCATAATCTTGCATGACATGTTTTTCTTTCTGTTGTCGATCCTTAAAACGAAAACGTGAATGAAAAATATCTACATCTTTTGCGCCTAATTCACGCAAACGTTTCGCTGTGGACTGTGCATCGGCAACGAGATTGCAAATCAATACCACATTAGCCCCGATAGTGGCTGCCCTAACAACTTGCTTCAATAAAACATGATCAAATTTCATACTGGCATGTTCCACAATATCAACTTCAACCTGCCGTGCTGTTTTTTCAAGCACCATTTGCTCGCTTTTTGAAAGAGAAAAATATACAGGTGAGGTGTTCGACACATGCGTAATCAAAGGGTATGGTTCTTCTTTTATTTGAGGGTCAAGCATGCCTCCCCATGCTGAAAGAAGGCTCTCTTTTTGATGGTAGGGTAAGGTGGCTGATAATAGAATTACGCTACCCTGCATTTGTTTTTGTTTTTTTAACACCCCTTCTAACAAGCCATACATATAGCTATCGTAAGCATGTACCTCATCCACAATCAACACACTTTTACCCAAGCCAAAGGAACGAATAAATTTATGTTTCACTGGCAATACAGAAATAAGCACTTGATCAATGGTGCAAACACCAACTTGACCTAAAAATACTCGCTTTCTACTTTGCCCCAACCATTCGGAACATTGTATCGAAGCTTCAGTTTCATACTGGGTGTTTTGAGGGGATTTTGTTCTGGCAATGTTTTTCAAATCTATAAACGAATCGTTAAAACGTGCCTTACCATGCGCCAGTAATAGGTTGCTGTTTTTATACAATTTTTCAGTCACATCTAACAGTCGGGCAAACATGGCATTGGCAGTTGCTTGGGTTGGCAGTGCAAAAATAATACTTTCAGCAACCCCATCTGCCAACAATCTACTAGCGTAAGCCAGTGACGCTTCTGTTTTACCCGAACCCGTAGGTGCTTCGATAATGCTAAGCCCCGATTGGACAGGCAAATCATCAATGAATGTTTGAACCAGCCTTGGGCAATATTTGGGGAATAATGCAGCCATCCCCCCTTTCATCATTGGCGCGTGAAACAATCCACTTTCTCGCAATACTTGCCTGGCAATATGTAAGCGTGAATGATAGTAATCATTTAATGGCAAAATTTTATTAACATAAACAAAACGGCTGTCACCGTTACCATTGTATTCCATAGATCCTAACCAGTCACAAACAGAACAAAAGCCTGCTAAAAAATCTATTTCAACAGGTGGAGGAAGATTATCTAACGATAAACCAGCAGGCTTCAAAAATAAATCTTCCATTGCAGCAATAAACCCAAGACGAGCAGAACGATCATGTTCCAACACATGGCTATCTGCTTTGGCTGAAAGACCGTCAATATATTCTGTAATAATGCCATGATGCCCAGCAACAGCGAGTATCCATGGTTTCCAGACATCCCATGTATCTTCATCACCCCATTCACTATCCCAATCGAATCGGAAATTCAAATCCTTGAATAACCAGTAGGCACTATAGTTTCCATGGTAATATTTATGGCATAAGCTTTCATCTGCATGCATAAAATCACGCCATAGATGAAGTGCTATATCTCGGGCTTTAAGTTGAAAACGCACATCAAACTTTCCTAAATCATGCAATGCAACAAAAAACATAAGCCATGCTAAAATTTTTTCTTCTGATAACTCAGTCTGCGTTACAAAGTGTTCACGAATCACTTTGCTATGTTGCCACCACACCTGCCCTACCGCAGCCACATCCAAGCAATGATACACCAGTAAATGATACATTGCTGCATCATCATCAATATCGTCCTTGCCTTTTAAAGCCTTTCCCCAATAACGAAAATAATCTTTCATTGCCCACTCTCCCCCTTTATATTCCTTGCAAAAACACAGAAAAAAACTATCATGCGCGACCTTTTTTTATTTATAATCAAATCAGTCTTTTACAAGAGGTAACAAAACCATGAGTTTCACCTATAAACCAAGTCGTATTCGTCGCGCCCGTCGCCACGGATTTCGTTCGCGTATGGCAACCCGTTCTGGTCAAGCGGTGATTAATCGTCGTCGGGCAAAAGGTCGTAAACGCCTTAGCTGCTAGCGACAACACCGTATTTAAGGCATGGGATCAGATTTTTATCTACGCTACAATAATGCATAGTAATGCCAAGCTGTAGTTTCCCCCCTGCCTATCGGCTAAGAAGCAAAGCAGACTTTGCTGCGATGCGACGTGCCAAGCGTATTTATCAGGGTGGTTTGCAAATGGTGCATGCACCCAATGGCTTAGGGCATGGGCGCATTGGTTTTGCTATTTCTCGAAAATATGGCAATTCTGTTGCCAGACATCAGCTAAAACGCCACCTGCGCGAAATATTTCGCTGCCACAGCATGCGTAATGCTGCGGTAGATATCTTGGTTATCCCGCGTCACCCCGATCATCAACAACAGTACGTTAGGCATGTCATTGAGCAGTGCTTTGATCGCATATCCGCCTTGTACACCGCCAAAACATCCCCTTGAAGCGGCTTATTATCTGGTCCGTTCGGCTGTATCAGTATTGTATTTCTCCATTTATTCCCAATCGCTGCATCTATATGCCGAGTTGTTCGCAATATATGCTTGATGCTGTTCATATTCATGGGATACTGCGCGGCGGCTTGCTTGGCTTGCGGCGTTTTTTTCGCTGTCATCCTTTTTCTTCTGGTGGCTACGACCCAGTGCCAGAGAAACATACGCATTCCCATTGATTTATTCAGGAGTTTTTTCACATGGAGCAACGCAATTTGCTGCTCGCCGTCGTTTTGTCGGTAGGTATTTTATGGATTTGGAGCGCGCTTTTCCCTGCGGCAGAAACACAAACCGATCGGCTTAACTCGCCCAATATTGAACATGCAATCAAGGATGAACCTATAACAAAAGGTGGTATGCCAGAGCTGCGGCCTGCAACAGAAGATGTTGCTACCACAGCTATTATTCGCACACCTACCGTATCATCATCAGGTGAAGCGCCGACAACAGCACACCACAAACGCTACCCCATAGAAAATAATTTATTGCGTTTAACCATGGATGAACGCGGTTGGTTCACCGATGCAGAGCTATTGCAATATACAGAAAGCATTGAGCCAGGTGCTGGCAATGTGCATGTATTAAATCAGCAGCAATTAGAAAACTCAATTGAATTTCGCTCTAACTACATCAACACGGGCGTGCTGGGCGCACGTATTGAAACCCCGTTTACCCGTGTTGCAGGTGGCGATGGTATCAATGAGGCCCATTTTGAGGCGACGTTAAACAATGGTCTTGTTTGGCATCGCATCTTGCGGATGACCAAGGGTTCATACTTGGTGCAAATCGAAGACCGTATCAAAAATGGCGCAGGCATGAAAATGTTTCGTCAAGTGGTGCAAGGCAACCCTAATAAAAAGTTAAATACTTTTTATGAACACGTTGGCCCCACTGGCTTTTTAAACGATGAATTACAAAAAGTCGATTACGATGACTTGGATGAAGGCAAGCCTGTGCAGATGGCTGCTGTTGGTGGCTGGACTGCCATGATGAGTCGTTATTTTATTACTGCCATTGTGGGTGATGAAGATCGCAGTTACCGTTATTTTTATAAAGGTGATGGTCGTTCCTATCAATCGGGCTTATTGGATGATGGAGACGTAGATAATGGCGATGCAGTTTTTCATAGCACCTTGTTTATTGGTCCTAAATCTATTCCACTACTAAAAAGTATGAATATAAAACTAGAACGCTGTGTTGATTTTGGCTTTTTTGCATTCATTGCCAAACCCATGCACCAATTCATGTTGTGGTTGTTTGATTATGTACATAACTTTGGTTGGGCGATTATTATCTTGGTATTATCCATTAAAATTATCTTTTTCTACCCCACCCATAAAGCCTACGAATCCATGGCTTCGATGCGTAAATTACAACCTGAATTGGTTCGCCTCAAAGATTTACATGGCAGCGATCGCCAGCGCATGAGTCAAGAGATGATGGCATTGTACAAAAAGAACAAGGTCAATCCCTTGGGTGGTTGTCTGCCTATTTTGATCCAAATTCCTGTCTTTTTTGCCTTGTACAAAGTATTGCTAATGTCGATTGAAATGCGACAAGCACCCTTTGAGTTGTGGATTCATGATTTATCGGTGCAAGATCCGTATTTCATTTTGCCTGTGGTCATGGGCGCATCCATGTATATTCAACAGCGGTTGAACCCACAACCAACCGATCCTGTGCAAGCCAAGGTTTTGCAATTCTTACCCCCTGTATTCACCGTGATGTTCTTGTTTTTCCCATCGGGATTGGTGCTGTATTGGGTGGTCAACAATGTGTTATCAATTGGTCAGCAGTGGTATGTGTTAAAACTTAAAAAGGCATTGTAACCCTGATGGATTCCCCTTGTTCATCGACAACCATTGCAGCCATAGCAACGGCTGCGGGGCGAGGGGGAATCGGTATTATTCGACTCTCAGGTGCGCAAGCAATGCCTGTCGCCGCCGCTTTAACTCACCGAACAATTGCCTTTGTGCCGCGTGTTGCGCAGTTATGTCGTTGGTTTGATGGGCAAGACAATGTCCTAGATGAAGGTCTTGTGTTGTATTTTCCTGCCCCTGCTTCTTACACGGGTGAAGATGTGATTGAACTGCAAGGGCATGGCAGCCCCGTTTTGTTACACACATTGTTGCAACGCTGTTTTTCTTTGGGCTGTGTGCCTGCGGCAGCGGGTGAATTTACTCGCCGTGCGGTATTGCATGGGCGTATGGATATATCTCAAGCAGAAGGTGTGATTGCCTGTATTGATGCGGCAACCGAGCGCGCTGCACGGCAAGCACAGCGTCATCTTGCGGGCGATTTTGGTCAAGTGATTGGGCAGCTTATGGATGCACTACTCAGTATCACGGCCCACGCTGAAGCTTGCCTTGACTTCCCTGAAGACGACATTCCCCCGTTATTTATAGAGCAACTCAAAGCACGTATTCACACCACTTTGCTGACTCCTTTATCGACCATGTTGCGTACTGCTGATTTTGGCGAGCGTTTATTCAATGGTGCAACTGCTGTGATTGTTGGCGCACCTAACGTCGGTAAATCGAGTCTTCTCAATGCGTTATCGGGTCGCAACCGTGCCATCGTTAGCGCGCAAGCGGGTACCACTCGTGATGTATTAGAAGTTGATTTTGAAGTTCATGGTATTCCTGTCCGCCTGCTTGATACGGCAGGTCTACGCCGCAGTGATGATGCCATCGAACAAGAAGGCGTTGCTCGCGCCCATGCACAAGCGGCAATGGCTGATATGGTGGTTTTTGTTGCCGATGCCAGCGCGCCAGATACATGGCTGATGCCTGATGGATTATCATCGGTAGATCTCTATGTGATGAATAAAATAGATACTGGCACAAATGAATCTATCTACCCTGATCAGTTTTCACAGGTATCCGTTCATCAGCATCAAGGTATTGGTACGCTGATTACTGCCATGGCACAGCATTTAGGCGATCATTTAGCGAGCGATGAAGCCCCGCTTATTACTCGCGCCCGTCATCGTGATGCCGTCACCCGAGCGCAGCAAGCTTTACAAGAGGGTAGTTCGCTGTTGATTGATGAAGCCACCCTAGATCTGGCAACCTTACAATTGCGCCGCGCCCATGCAGCACTGGCTGAAATTATTGGCATGGGTGATGTTGAACATATCTTGGATCGCGTCTTTTCTGAGTTTTGTATTGGCAAATGAATACGCTATCGACTGAATTTACCACAGCATACTTGCACGAAATTGGCATTTATACGCCGTTATTATTGCAAGAAAGCAATACCCCTACTGTTACTCAGTGCAAGCCAGCTATTGCACCGACCTTACCACCCCCCATTGCTACTACGCTACCAGCCCCCTCTCCCACTATTGATCCGCCTCTGCCACCCATCAAAGCGATTAAATCTCCAATCATACCCCAAGGGATGGCTTTACTTGATCTTCAAAAAAAAGTATCGGCTTGTACTGCTTGTAACTTGTCTAAAAGCCGTAAACAAACAGTCTTTGGCAACGGCAATATACAAGCAGACTTGGTTTTTGTTGGCGATGCGCCTGATGCCGATGATGACCGCGAGGGTATGCCTTTTTCAGGTAGATCAGGGGCATTGCTGAATCGCATGATTACCGCTATGGGCATGACACGAGAACAAGTCTACACCATGCATACCATCAAATGTCGCCCGCCATGGAACCATGACCCTACAGGTGAAGAAGTCGCAGCTTGTCGTGGGTATTTTGATGCACAACTGCAAGCCTTACAACCAAAGTTCATTTGTTTATTGGGACGTGTCGCAGCGCAACAGGTGCTGGGCAATAACGAAGGCTTAACAAGCTTGCGTGAAGGGGTGCATGATTATCAAGGTGTCCCTGTGTATGTCACCTATCACCCTGCCTATTTGTTGCGCAATCCTGCGCGAAAGCAACAAACATGGCAGGATTTGCAACGATTAATGCAACGCCACATCAAAGCCTAAATCATGCACTTCATCGGCAAGCGATTGCAACCAAGCAGGCGGCAAGGCATGCAGGTCAACGGCTTCTTGCTGTAACGATGGGCGAGCCAAGCCATACAATAGCACACCTTGCAAGGGTATCTTGTTAATCTTCATTTGTTGCAATAAAGCCAAATAAGCCTCCCGCCGTATAGCAAGGCTTCGTCCTTGATTGTCATCAAAAAAACACGTTTGAATCCATGTCGGGCAACAACGCGCCGCGATCTCAACATGGTGTAGGCTTTGTTCAGGCGTGATGAATACGCCATTGGTGCGTTTGCTATCTTCGGCAGCACCAGTATCTACTTTGACCCAGATTTCTCCTTGATGCGCTGCCATCGTAGTCATCGCTTGTTGCACCTTATCATGTGACATGTACGAACCATTGGTAATAACCCGCAATGGCAGATTTGTTAAACCATAATGTTCTTTTAGCCCAATAACCGCATCAACAATGGCAGCAAACTGCGCACTACTGGTTGGCTCGCCATTACCTGAAAAAGCAATATCACGCAGTACGCGATCTTCTTTGGGTACACGCTGCATCATGAAATTACCGTGCATCACCTGATGCAACATACTACCCAGTTCTTGCGTTAATTGATCGACATCAATCATAGGCGCATGCCCACGCGACAACGATGGCACTTGGCAATAGACACAATGCCAATTACAACAATGGTTAGGGTTTAGGTTAATGCCAATAGACACCCCATGCGCACGACGAGAAACGACAGGGTAAATATAGCGAAATCCTGCGCTATCTCGGTCATGATTATGCACATCCAGCATGGCTGTGACCGAATGAGACAGGCTATTATTATCTTTTTGGGATGTCATATTGTTCAAAGACGTTTTTATTCAACAATCAATGAATCAGCATAACCATCAGGAATCTCCAACCTCATTAATTGTAAAACAGTCCCTGCAATATGAGACAGCCCTGGTGCTTCATCAATGCTCATACCCTTACTTGCTTGCTGCAATGAATAATGTTGTGTAGTCGTAGGATCATAAACAATGCATGGCACAGGGTTTAATGAATGACGGGTACAAGCCTCGCTCTCACCATGCTTGCCTATAACTGACATTTCTTCCGCATTACCATGGTCGGCAGTAATAATCATTGCCCAGCCATGTTCTTTAGCACAAGCAGCAAGTTCACCAATGGCGACATCAACAGCTTCAACGGCTTTAATGGCAGCTGGTAACAAACCACAATGACCAACCATATCAGCATTAGGGTAATTAATCAGCCCAAAGCCATAGCTTTGATCCGCCATCAATGATGTTGCTTGCTCGGTAATAGCAATAGATTGCATCACAGGTGTATCGGCGAACGACACCCCTTGATCGGATGGAATAAGAATATAACTTTCAAGGGTAGTATCCAAAGGTTCTCGGTAGCCACCATTAAAAAAGAACGTTACATGGGGGTATTTCTGTGTTTCACTCAACCTGAATTGACGAACACCCTTTTGCACCAACAACCGTCCCAATGAATGTTTTACTACGGTAGGCCCCATCAACTGCAATGGTGGTAAGTCACGATCTTCATCATAAACCATCATGCCCGCAAAGCATACATCTGGGGCATTGCCACGATCAAAGCCATCGAAGTCTTTTAAGCAAAAGGCTTCAGTTAATTCAATAGCGCGGTCTGCCCGAAAATTCATCATAATAACGGCATCACCATCCTGCATCACACCGCATGGTTGCTGGTCTTTATCGACGATAACAAATGAAGGGAGGTCTTGATCAATAATACAGGGAGACTCTGCCCGTAAGGTGGCAATGCCTTGGTGCATGGATGAGAAATATCGCTCGCTCACCCCATGAACATGGGCATCCCAACCTGCTTTTACTTTAGACCATTGATTATCACGATCCATGGTAATAATTTCTCGGCCACCAGCGGAGGCAAAAGCATAATCACGCGCTGATGATTGATTGATCTCATCCAACAGCGTTTCTATTTGTTGCACATAATCATCAGCCGTTTGCACGCCAACATCGCGCCCATCTAATAAGGCATGAATACGTAATCGGACAACACCAAGACGATCAGCATGGCGAATAACAGCAATAAAATGATCAATATGCGAATGAATATTACCATCGGATAATAGACCAATCAGATGCACGGTTCCACCTTGTTGACCTCGTGCCATGATGGTTGCCATCTCGCTTGACTGATAAAACATACCGTTATCAATACTGCGGTTGATTCGTGTTGGTCCTTGATCAAGCAAGCGACCTGCACCCATCGTTAAGTGCCCAACCTCTGAGCCACCTAAATCTTTCTCTGATGGTAATCCTACATACATACCATGGGTAAATAATGTTGTGTGCGCAGCTTGCTGCCATAAACGATCAAAATTCGGGGTTTTCGCTTGTGCCACAGCATCGTTGCTGTCGCCAGTCCCCATTCCCCAACCATCCATAATCACCAACAATACAGGCTTGCTAATCACCCTAGGTTCAGCCATAGACATAAAAACTCCATTAAAAAAGGCTCGGAGAACCGAGCCTTAACATTGATAAAAAACGAAATTAATATTCGTTGTCACGAGCCTTCATTGAAATACTGGATAAAACGATGGGTAAAACAACACCCAGTACAACAAACAATAAAAAAGCTGGTATAAAAGCATCAAAATGCATAGAAGCCCCTCCCACTGTAGTTTAAAACTATGTAAATGCTATCTACAGCTTTAGTCAAAGTCAATACCTGTTTGTTTTCATCGCAGGTTGCGTTGTGGACAATACAAGCCATACCTTTATGCTTCGCTCGCAGGTTTTTTTTAGCCTGATATAAAAAGGTGGTAATATGCCTATTGATTCAGATTCGCTGACGATCGCCTCTTTTATCAGGCAGATGAAAAAATCGTATGTCCAAAGTTATGGCGAAACTGATCCGCAATACGATGAAATAACAGCATGGGCAGGTCATCTTGCATTAGAAAACCTTAGCAACACCAATTCATTGTACCACGATCTGGAGCATACGATTTTAGTATCGTCAGCAGCATTGGTTATTCTTCAAGGAAAGCACTTACTGGATGGCTGTGTCACCCCTTCAGATTGGATGCATTTCATGATTGCCTCGTTGTTTCATGATATTGGCTTTTTACCAGGAATTTGCCAAGGCGATGAAGGTAACAACCTAGTGATTAATCAACAAGGCGACCGAAAAGTTTTCTCCAACCGTGGAACCAATGCCGCATTGATGGCATACCATGTTGATCGGGGACAAGTGTTTATTCGTGAGCGTTTTACCCATCAGTTAACAGGCAATATTGATGTCGAGCGTATTACCAATTACATTGAAATGACGAGGTTCCCCATTCCCGAAGATCAGAAACATAAAGAAAGTCACGGTTATGCTGCGCTGGTTCGCGCTGCCGACTTGATTGGTCAATTGGGTGACCCTGCTTACATGAGAAAAATCCCTGCGTTGTTCTATGAATTTGAAGAAATTGGCGCCAATGAAAAACTCAATTATAAAACACCGGGGGATATGCGTGAAAAATACGGTTCTTTTTTTTGGCACTGTATTCACCCCTACCTTGGCGATGCTATTCGTTACCTTCAAGTGACGCACGAAGGTCGGCAATGGATCACCAATTTAAACGCCCATGTATTTTCTGCTGAGCATCAACAGTTTTGAATACTGATGCGTTAGACTACGCCATTGGATTAATTCAAAAAAAATCCATTACCCCTGATGACCACGGTTGCCAAGACTACATCGAACATGTTTTGCTGCCGCTTGGCTTTGCTCGTGAGCGTATTGATTGTGGTGGTGTTTGGAACAGCATCTATTATCGACAGGGTGAACAAGCAGGTACACTTGCTTTTGCAGGTCACACCGATGTTGTCCCTACTGGGCCTGAATCGATGTGGTTGTATCCACCTTTTGCTGCCACTGTAGCCAAAAATAATGACGGCAAAACAATACTGCATGGTCGTGGCGCGCAAGATATGAAGGGCGGCGTTGCGTGTTTTCTTGCTGCCATCAGCAGACTTCATCAACAAAATACGCCCATGCCAAGCCTGCAATTATTGATCACCTCCGATGAAGAGGGTGAATCAATTGATGGTACGATTCGCATCGTTGAGCAATTACAAAAAAAACAAACCTTGCCCGATGCTGTGATAGTGGGCGAACCTTCTTCTCGCCATCATGTCGGTGATACGATTCGCCGAGGGCGGCGCGGCGTGGTACAGGCACGCATTATTTTCCGTGGCAAGCAAGGACATTCTGCATACCCTAACGATGCAGACAATGCGATTCATTTGGCATTGCCTGCGCTACAAGGGATTGCAGCCATTGATTGGGGTGAATCATGTGATGGCTTCCCCGCTACAAGCTGCCAAATCACCAATCTCAATGCTGGCACTGGTGCAATCAATGTGATTCCTGGGGAGTTGGTTGCCACTATTGATATTCGCTACAACCCCAATAACACCTTTGATGATATCAAGAAACGTATCAATGGCTGTTGCGTCAACACCAACCATCATATTGATTGGAATCATGCTGCAACCGTGTTTTCAACGCCTGATGGTGATTTTCTTGATCTTGTCGATGATAGCATTAAACATTGTACAGCCATTCAAACCATTCGGGATACAGGCGGTGGCACATCCGATGGGCGTTTTCTTGCGGCGGCTGGTGTGGCTGTGGTTGAACTTGGTCTCACCAATAGCAC
>CAYWFG010000024.1:0-28167 GCA_964458185.1 uncultured Zetaproteobacteria bacterium | reverse complement strand
GTTAGAAAATCACTTTTTTAGTTGCAGCTTGTCCCGTCTTAAAAGGAAAGCCCAAGTAACCACACCACCTACCCCCTTATTTTCCCTCCTAGAGCGTTGAAAGTGTTCATTTACCATAGTGTAAACTGCGCGATTTCGCCTTGTAGGGTGAACGGTTACTTTAGCTCTTATATTCCATCAAAAGATCATGCAACGAGATAAGCCATGATGACTGTGGATCGTCATCCCCTAACGCAACCAACACGGCTAAGTTTTGAGCGGCTCTAACAATCGGCACGGCTTCTTTCTCGCGGTACTGATGCACGATACGCCATGCTTTTAAACCATCGAACCATGTGAAAAAATGTTTGCAAAATGTATCGACACTGGCGGCATTGCCGTGCATGTGGGGCAATGCTTGCTCTAGACCTTGCTGTTGAAGCGATGCTGCCACCGATGGATGCAAGGTTGCCAACCATAATGAAACGTCGTTTCTTTGGTACAAGGCAGGTAAGCCCTGAACCATATGTTTTAAGTGTTCAAACACTTGAGGGTTTGCCATCGTCTGTTGTTGCTCATTGCCTTCGCACATATTTTTAATGGCTTGCCCTGTGCCAAAAGGCGTGCGGATTGAGATCCGCGCTGAAGGGTAGACCCGTAGATCATGCAATGTTTTGATGCTGCGCTCACGCGCCAGTTTATGCATAAAATAAAAATCTTCCCCCGCCTGCCGTGTATTCATCCCATGATGCCGCGCATAAGCATTAGCGCGCACTACCATGCATGAACCAATGGCAATAAAAGCATAGGGTAAACCTGCATACGCCCAACCCAAGGCGATAGTGCGCAACAACAATTCATAGGCAATCATGGCTTGCCGATGTTGTTTGCTCGTTGCATCATCAAGAGGATGATGAAAATCACATAACATTGCATGCTGCAAGGGGTTTGCTGCCGCATAGGCAAGCAAGCCTGTGAAATAGTGCGAGTCAACCTGACAATCGGCATCCAACGAAACAATCAAACCATCGTTAGCACCCACGGCAGCCAAGCGCAACATGGCTTCATCCATACCAATTTTTCGTGCCACGCCAACCCCTGATTTTTTTTCAGGCAGATCAAAAGCAGTCATCACATGGCAACGGCAATCATCATGCCACGATTTTGTCGCTATTGTTATTTGTTCTGCTGTTTGCCTATTGTTTTTTTTAACCGTCACATCATGGTTGTGTGCATGGTTGATAACCA
Organism: uncultured Zetaproteobacteria bacterium; assembly: GCA_964458185.1. GTDB lineage: Bacteria > Pseudomonadota > Zetaproteobacteria > Mariprofundales > Mariprofundaceae > AB-137-C09. The sequence goes on along the minus strand of CAYWFG010000024.1, from coordinate 26,940 downwards.
CGATAATCTCCATCGCTGCATCTGGCATGTCACACTGGTACAAATGTTGTAGCATTGCCACCATTGCTGGCTCGTTCATGCAAGGAATCACACACACCAAACGCAACGAAGGCATCGGTGGTGCGGCAATACATGGTGTTAATTGCCGTTGTTGCTGATACCGTAGGATAGATTTCATCAACAGTTGTTTTAGGAGTTAATCATCATGGCTAAAAAATCCATGGATTTATGTTACCACACGCCAAAGGCATGGGCAGACACGGCGTTGGCAGATATACCTCATTTTTTGGCAGATCATGCTAATTGTGAACGCAAAGCAAGCGCGATGGCAATGAGCATGGTGGTGCGATTCCCCGATCGAGAAAAAATAATCGCACCCTTGATTGATTTGGCTATTGAAGAATTGGAACATTTTCGCCAATGCTACCAGTTGATGCAAGCGCGGGGTATCGCTTTAATCCCTGACAGTCGTGACCCTTACATTCATGCCTTGTTAAAATTACAACGCCACGGTAGAGACCAACACTTTCTTGATCAGTTATTGATTTTTTCGTTGGTAGAAAGCCGTGGTGCTGAGCGTTTTCGTTTGGTAAGCGAAGCCATGGATGACCCTGAATTGCATAGCTTTTATAAATTTCTCTGGGCAGCAGAAGCCAAGCATGGGCATTTGTTTGCTGATCTGGCACTGCGTTATTTTGACGAAGCTACCGTTTACACACGTTTGCAAACCATGGCTGAAGAAGAAGGGAAGATCGTAGAACAAATGGTTTGGCGCAGTGCCTTGCATTGATCACGAAGGTAGCCCATGGCTCACTCGCCTACAGTGCGTTAACATTATCAACATCTCCCTTAACAATCATCACTTTAGATGCGGCATGGTACTTGGTGAGAAAGGCTGCAATGGTGGTGAATGTTGCGGTTACAGGCGCATTAGGGTGATCAGAGGTAGTTACTTCTGATGCGAAAACAGAACCAAGAAACAACTTGAATGGATTAACATTCACGGTTTGCGCCGAGAAATAGGCTTTTTCATTGGCTTTGATGCGTTGAATATTATCCGTTTCATAAATTGCAGCGGTGAGTACATCTAAGGTATGTTCTGTACAATTTTGATACCCTAAGGTAAATGGATTGGCAATAATCGAATAATGTGATTCATGCAATGTCTCGTAGGTAGGCGATGTCAATACTGCCAGCAATCTTTTTTGCAGTGCAGGGGTTGGAATAATAATTCCTGCTTCCAATAGCTTCACACCAGCAAAAAAGTCTACAGGAAAATCGCGCACCAAATCACTAATGCTTGGCTCTTTATTGCGTTGGTATAAATTATAAATGGCATAACCAGGTATTTTGCGACCATCTGCGGTAGTGATCTTTGAATATACGGCAATCGCTGTATGGGTAAACCGTATCCCTTCGGGAAGTTCGCTGCGATCTTGCCCCACCCTCGCAATAATTGCCACCCTCGCACCTTTTTGTGCCAACACGCGCTCTACTTTTTTGGCAAACTTAATAACCAGTTCAGGGGCATAATAGGTTTTTCCACCTGCTTGGTTGCTGCCTGCTGTCGCAACCATTGCAGGAAGCAACAGCACAAGAACAGTACTCAAAAAGGCACACTGAAACAAACGCCTTGCCATAGCGTTCATGGCTTAAATACCCTTATCTTTTTTCGTCTTGTCAAGGTTCAATGCTTCGCTAGGTGGAGGCCCTGCAGTTACCGCTTCATCGGTAATATCCAACGGGGTACCAATAGGTGCGGTGGCAGACTCCATCAGTGTATCTGCACCCTTGGCACTGGCAGCACCCACAGAGCCTGCCACACCCAATGGCACAGCCGAAGCTGCCGATGTTACTTGTGCAGAACCGATAGCACCATGCGCCACGCTGGCACTGGCATGAGAACCTGCTTGCACACCATGGGTGATCGCTTGACCACTTTGTGAATCACCAGCAAGCACATGACCACTCATGGCTAAAAAACATAGACTGATGATTGTTAATATAAATGTATTCTTCACTGTACCGCTCCTTTTTCTTCAAGTGAGTACTATTATTCACATGTATAAGAATGTCAAATGATAGATTGATAATATTTTCCTCTTGTATTGATGCTAATAATGATTATCGTTCGCACCCAACAGATACTAATAACGATTATCAGTATCAAGAACCAACCATTGAGGGGTCCTATTAACAATGAAAAAACTTATACCTTTTGTATTCTTATTCATGTCTGCCATTACTATAGCCCATGCAGATAAAACAGAGGAATTGGAAGGGAAAATCAATGCCCTTGCTGATGAAATTGAACAGTTAAAAGAAAAAGGAGAAACGGGAAAAAATAAAGTGCATTTATTTGGTTATGGTGAAATGCACTACAATGGTAACGCAGGCAGCGATGGGCTGAAAAACATACCCGCTAATGATATTATGAACTTTCACCGCATGGTCATTGGCATGGGTATTGATTTTTCTGATCGTATTAAATTCACTAGCGAAATTGACTTTGAAAATGGTTTCACTGCGCCTTATATTGAATTTGCTTATCTGGACTTTCTTATCTCAGAGCAATTTAACATTCGCGCAGGAAGCCTCGTAACACCCATTGGTTATATCAATGAGACCCATGAACCAACGACTTTTTACAGCGTTGAGCGACCTTATACCGAACGATTGATTATTCCGACCACATGGCCTGAAGGTGGCGTGGGTATTTTTGGTAATGCCATGCCTGGTTTGTCGTATAAACTGTATGCCCAAGCATCGTTATCGTCGGCTGACGGCACTAAGTTTTTTCAGGCAAAAAACGGTTTGCGCAAAGGGCGAAGCAAAGCTGCCAATGCCATTGCCAATAATATTGCCGTGGTGGGTCGCTTAGAATACACAGGCATTTCGGGGCTTAATGTGGCAGGCTCGTTCTACAAAGGGAATTCAACACAAAACAAACAAGGCGTAACAGCAGGCGCAGTAACGCTTTGGGATGTTGATGCCAGATTTCGTTTCAACGGTATAGAATTAAGAGGCATGTATGTACAATACAATGTTGGTGATGCTGGTATCATCAATGCGGTCAATGTAACCAATGGTAATATAGCGACGTTAAGCGATGGCATCGGCAGCAAAGGCGTGGGTAAGCGCATTGAGATTGCCTACCATTTAGGGGCTGCTTTATTCGGGAAAAGCAAGAAAACACAAGGTCATGATGAAGAATGGTTACATGCAGGTGCATTGCAATCATGGCAAAAGCCTACAGAAATGGATATTATTCCCTTTGTCCGCTACGAAAATATCAACACCCAAGCCACCATGCCTGTGGGTTCTATCGCTGACCCAAAATATGATCGAAAAGTGACCACCATGGGCATTGCTTTTTTACCCAATAGCGATGTGGTTGCCAAGGCTGATATAGAAATGTGGAAGTCTGGCAACAGTCTTTTTAATTATAACCAGTTTAATTTGGGTATTGGTTATATGTTTTAACCGATGATGCACCAAAAGTTTTTATTATTGTTTATTGCTGTGCTTAGCGTGGGCATTGCGCAGGCAGATAATGTATACCAAACGCCTGAATCATTTGTTGCTGCATCTTTTTCTGGCAACGTGCCTAAGACTAAAATTATTTGGTTAACAGGTAAGAGAAAGGAAACAACGATGCGTATATTAGGGCATCGTTACCATAAATTACGCATTCGTTATTGGCAAGAAAAGATGCGCACCGTTTGGATTCTTGAAGAAACAGGAAAAAAGCAATTCATTACGACAGGGGTGATTGTTGACCACGGTACACTGACGCAATTAAAAATACTTGTTTTTCGTGAAAGTCGTGGTTCGGAAATTCATTACCCATTTTTTACGGATCAATTTAAAGGAATGAATCTTGAGCAAACACAACATATTGATCGTCATATTGATGGTATTTCGGGGGCTACATTGTCTGTGCGAGCCATGAAAAAATTGGCAACCCTCGCTTTGTATTTGGATTATCAAGTGAATAAGAAAGATAATGTCTCGCCGCGTTAAGAAAAGAGGCATTAAACTGCGTACTTTTTATCGGGCGCATCAATACATGGGCATTGGTGCTGCTGTTTTTGTGTTGTTGATTGCGCTGACAGGGATACTGCTCAATCATACGGATGATTTTACCTTTGATAAAACCCATGTGCAATCGGATTGGGTATTAGATTGGTATGGTATCAAAATACCAGAAAAAATTCGCTCTTTTCGTGTGGAGAGTCAATACATTACCTTAATGGGAGAAGACCTTTATTTCAACACCCATGAAATTGGTAACAATTTCCGCCAATTTATCGGTGCAGTAGGGGTCAATGGTGTATTCGTGGTTGCCGTTAATCATGCTATTCTTTTGCTTACCGAAGAAGGAGAAATCATTGATACCCTTGGTGAAGCAGATGGTGTACCAGCAGGGATTCAACAGATCGGTGTCGATGCTAAAGGCTCTGTTGTGGTAAAAACATTGTATGAACATTATCAACCCGATGATGATTTTTTACTTTGGCAGCGTAAGGATGATGCTTTATTGATTCATTGGGCAGCACCCCATGCAATATCCACCCATTTTAAAGCTGAGTTACAACATCACTTTCGTGGCGAGAGCCTGCCAGTGGAACGTGTGTTGTTAGATCTACACAGTGGTCGTTTTTTTGGTCGATATGCCCCATGGTTGTTTGATGCCGTTGCTATCTTGTTAACGGCACTTGCGCTATCAGGTACATGGCTGTGGTTTCGTCGAAAATGGTGATGGTTTAGTTAAAATGCAATCAATGCGCCGTCAAATGCGATAACATCACCACCAGAATAATCATGACCGCGTGCAATCACTTCGGTCATGCCTTTTACTGATGTTGCAACATCAATCAGCCCATGATGACTGGTCATGTCTGTTTTTACCCAGCCGGGGTGTAAGGTAATCACATGAATGCCATCATCTGCTAAATCAACTGCCATGGATTTACTCAGCATGATCAATGCTGTTTTTGCTGCACGGTAAGCATAACTTCCGCCACTGCCATTGTCTGAGATAGACCCCATTTTTGAACTTACATTGGCAATCATCGCTTTGCCTTGGCGCAAGGCGGGCAAGAGGTATTGCACCACACGTAAAGGCCCAACCGCATCAACATTAAACACATCAAGCATACATTCACTGCTCACCTGTTGCAGTGATTGCGGTTTACCCATCGGGCCATAAATACCTGCATTGTTGATCAACAGATGAACTTCTGATGGCAATCCATCCGATTCCATACATTCAGGGGAAGCGGCTTTTGCCACATCCCAAGCAACAAGGTGCAACAACGGTGATTGCAAAGCATGCAATGCCTCTGCTTGTTTAGGTGTGCGACAACAAGCCCACACATCATGACCTTGTGCCAAATAATGCGAGGTCATGCCTAAACCAAGCCCTCGATTTGCGCCAGTAATAACAATATTCATGTGATACTCCTTGTTGAAACTATGCTGTATTAGGGCGAGCAATCATCGCCATCAAGCACCCTGAATGATAGCCATCAATGTATCACTGTACATCATGCAACAACATCATCAACCATGGCACAAACCACCCGCTTTCCGCCCGCTTTGATGGCGCGTTGCATGGCTTTTTCTGCACGCTCTAAAAGCGCAATAATCAAGGGATCTTCATCGCAAGAAGAAAGCGATACACCAATGCTTAACGATACCCCTAATGCCAGACATGCATCCATGATCGCTTCAGCCGTATCAATGTCTTGCATCGGGCGTAAACCAGGTAAAAAAATAATAAAGTCTTCTTCATCGTTGCGAATCAATAAATCTTGATGGCGAATCAATGCCGTGATGGTTTGTGCAATGGTATGCAACGTGCCGTTACCATACTCCCCGTCAGCACCATCGACAGCCATACAAAAGCACGCCACAGGAATACCTCGACCAAACCATTGCGATAATGGTTGATGGCTATACGGTTGAAAAAACCGTTGGTTTTGCGCACCTGTGTTATGATCCTTGACCATCAGGCGCGACAAACGTTCACGACTCACCGTGTTTTCTAGCATCAGGCTACAAACTTGTGCCAAATGTTGTAAAAATTCAGTGCCTTGCGCGGGGTCAAAGCGTGTGCCATCTAGTGATCCTAGACCAATCACACCATACGGACGATCAATCGCACCCAACAAGATAAGTGCCATAGATTTTAATTTAGCATCTTGTTTTTCTAGCCAGACAAAATGTTCACCCTGATCCAATTGCACCAACCATACAGCTTGATGCGCCAAACCAACATCAATAATTTCATTTTTTTCTACCCAGACAAGGTCTTGTGACGATAGCCCATGAAAAGAATATTGACTGATAAAACTATCACGATCAAACCATAAACGCACCATATCCAGCTCAAAATCTGCACGCAACCCACGCAACAAAGCAAGACAAACACTTTCAGGGTCAGCAGCTTCTAACAATCGTGCTTCTAGGGCAAACAACTTAGCAAACAAGCGTTCATTTTCTTGCAGATGTTGGGTGATATAATCGACATAATCTTTCAGCTCACGATGCGAACTCGCCATGGCATGCAAACGGCGCACTTCAAAATCACTACGGGATGCATCAGGGGGGGTGTTATTATCGGGCATAGCTGGGGATCGATTGCTCAATTAAAATCTTCCAAGGTGAACTCGCATCATGGCGCACCAAATACAAACGCTTGCGCCCCTTACTGTTTAAATTGCTGGAGCGGTAATCTTGATTGAATTCAGCAATGACCACCTCACCTTCTGCCCAACGCTGGGGATCGTGGATTAAGCTGATATTAGATAAGACAACCTTGATGAATGTTTTGTTGCCATTGACGCGCTTTTTGTAGCGATTCCAGCTTTTAAAGTCATGCCGTTCATGGTGAAAGCGTTGATCATACAGTGCAATATAGGATGAATGATCCCGCGACGACCATGCTTTTGCCCAATCATTCACGGCTTGAAGCGCGCTATCACGCAAGCCTAGCCGTGTTGCCTCATCAACGTATTGAATGTTTTTACCAATCACTACCCAACTGTGATGCAAGCGAATCTTTTTTGCCACCTCAAGCAACCGCTTGTTGGGCAAGGCAAAACAACCCAATGTATCTTGTGGTGCGCGACGTTGCACATTTTGTTCATAGCCATGCATCCAAATGCCTGAACCTGTTTTATGGTGCATTACATCCAAGGCATTGGGGTAATCAATAGGGAACGATACAGGGCCATAACGCGCATGAAGTGCAGGGTCATTAAGCTGTGCAATGAAATGGTAGATGCCGTTAGGTGTACGTTTATCGCCTTTTTTTTGTTTGTCGCCACTGATTGTTCCTGTGACAATATATTCATCTGCCTCACGCAGTAGACTGCCTTGTGGGTCTTGTTTGTAGACGGTAAGACGTGCATGCGTTTTATCTACAATAAATACATTTTCAAGCGCGCTACCTAACTGCAATACTGCTAACGGTACACCCTTGATACCGTGCAATTTTGCACCCAAGGCGGCAAGTCTTGTTTGTGCTTCTGCAAGCCCAGCCGATAGATCAATGGCTTCTAGTCGCGTTCGTTGTTGTTGCAGCGTTTGAGCATATTTTCCTGCCTTGGCAACAGCACGAATGGCCAAACGACGATGCGCTTCAGCAGCCATCACTGCCAACAGTGGATCAAGAGTTTCGCCCTTTGCTGCATTGATCAAAGCAATGGTTTTTTCAGGCGTGCTGTCGGCTAAGCTTAATGCCACTTGCAACACCAATTTTTCGTTGGCATCCAATTGTTGCACAACATCTTGTTGATTATCAGCCAAAGCTGTCGCTATACGTTGACGCTCAAAAGCGGGGATTTCTGTAGCCCATACATGGGTGGCAAAACATAGCCAGAGTAAAAATAGTCGTATCATCATAGTCATCGGCGCATGATAGAGAAAACTTAGCAAGAACCAAGGCTATCAACGGTAGTAGTAGTCAATCACTCCGCTAAAGAAGCTAAAAGGACTACCATTCCATCATCTTTAGTCGACTAGGACTTATCCTGCGTTAGCATGCGGCAACAACATTGGAGGTTGCATTGAAGCTATCAGAGAACAATAAAGATCAGTTGAATCAAACGGAATTAGAAGCGCGACAGCCTTACCCTAATTCTCGTAAAATCTATATTGAAGGTTCCCGTTTAGATATTCGTGTGCCGATGCGTGAAATCACTCTTTCGCCGACACAAACCCGTGATGGAGAAGAAGAAAACGCGCCTTTGTTGGTTTATGATACCTCAGGCCCTTATACAGACCCTGAGGTGAGCATTGATTTACAATCGGGGCTTCCTGCGCTTCGTCAACCATGGCTTGCCGAGCGTGACGATACTGAAACGCTTGCTGATTTAACATCGAACTATGGTCAAGCACGGCGTGATGACGCTAGCTTGGATGCGTTGCGCTTTGCCCATGTTCGTGCGCCCTTGCGGGCAAAATCAGGCTGCAATGTGAGCCAGCTTCATTATGCACGTCAGGGTATTATTACCCCAGAAATGGAATTTGTTGCCATTCGTGAGAACCAACAACGGGCGATGCAAACAACACTAACACCCCAGCATGCAGGGCAATCGTTTGGTGCTAATATCCCTAAAGAAATCACCCCTGAATTTGTTCGAGATGAGATTGCGCGTGGACGGGCGATTATTCCTGCCAATATTAATCACCCTGAACTGGAGCCTGTGATTATCGGTCGTAATTTTTTAGTGAAAATCAATGGTAACATTGGTAACTCTGCCCTTGGTTCGTCCATTGAAGAAGAAGTCTCTAAAATGACGTGGGCAACACGGTGGGGTGCAGATACCATCATGGATTTATCGACTGGTAAAAACATCCATGAAACCCGCGAATGGATCATCCGCAATGCAGCCGTGCCGATTGGTACGGTGCCAATTTACCAAGCCTTGGAAAAAGTTGATGGTGTTGCTGAAGACTTAACGTGGGAAATTTTTCGTGATACCTTGATTGAGCAAGCAGAACAGGGCGTGGATTATTTTACTATTCATGCAGGAGTTTTGCTGCGTTATGTGCCATTAACAGCACGCCGTTTGGCGGGAATTGTTTCTCGTGGTGGTGCGATCATGGCGAAATGGTGTTTGGCACACCATGAAGAAAACTTTTTGTACACCCATTTTGAAGATATTTGTGCCATCATGAAAGCCTACGATATATCATTTTCATTGGGTGATGGTTTGCGCCCTGGTGCCATTGCCGATGCCAACGATGCCGCCCAGTTGGGTGAACTACGCACACTGGGTGAGCTCACCAAAGTTGCATGGCAGCACGATGTGCAAGTCATGGTTGAAGGCCCTGGTCATGTTCCCATGCAAATGATTAAAGAAAATATGGACCTTCAACTCGATTGCTGTGATGAAGCACCGTTTTATACACTGGGCCCGTTAACCACTGATATTGCTCCCGGTTATGATCATATCACTTCGGCGATTGGGGCAGCTCAAATTGGTTGGTATGGTTGTGCCATGTTGTGCTACGTTACGCCTAAAGAGCATTTAGGTCTGCCCAACAAAGACGATGTTAAAACAGGGGTTATCACCTATAAACTCGCTGCCCATGCCGCAGATTTGGCTAAAGGTCACCCCGGTGCGCAACAGCGTGACGATGCCTTGAGTAAGGCGCGGTTTGAATTTCGCTGGGAAGATCAATTTAACCTTAGTCTCGATCCTGATACCGCACGTTTGTACCATGATGAAACCTTACCGAAAGAATCTGCCAAGGTTGCTCACTTTTGTTCGATGTGTGGGCCTAAATTTTGTTCGATGAAAATAACCCAAGATGTGCGTGATTATGCCGCTGAACATGGTTTAGACTCCGATGATGCCTTGCAAGAAGGCATGCGTGAGCAATCAAGTTCGTTCACTGGGCAAGGTAGTCATATTTACCATGAAACTTGATGCGCCGCTGCAAGCTGGTGAAGTAGCACTCGTTGGGGCAGGCCCTGGCGATGCTGCTTTGTTGACCTTGGCAGCCGCACGTTTGATTGCTGATTGTGATGTCGTGGTCTACGATGCCCTAGTGTCGCCTGCCATCATGGACTTAATTGATGCTCAAGCTGAACGCATGTTTGCAGGGAAGCGGGGCGGCACACCATCAGCGAGTCAGCAAGATATTTGTGAGAGCCTCGTAACATTGGCAAAACAAGGCAAACGGGTGGTTCGCCTCAAAGGTGGCGACCCTTTTGTATTTGGTCGTGGCGGTGAAGAAATTCGTGTTTTGGCTGCGGCAAAGGTTATGTTTCGCGTAATTCCCGGTGTCACATCAGGCATTGCTGCCCCTGCGATGGCGGGGATTCCTGTGACTGATCGAACGGTGAATGCTTCGTTGGCTTTTTTAACAGGGCATGAAGCTGAAGATAAATCACGGCTGGATTGGCAAGCACTGGTCAAAGCTTTTCCTGTATTGGTTATTTATATGGGGACGCGCAATTTGCCCGCTATCGCAACCAGTCTTGCTGATGCAGGCTTGGCGATGAATACGGCGATTGCCGTACTGCATGCCGTCACCTTGCCTGAAGAACAACAGCATTATGGTACTTTGGCAGATGCCATGAATGGTGTGTTGGTGGGTGTTTCGCCATCTATTATTATTATTGGTGATGTGGTAGACGCTCGCCAACATTGGCGTGATTTGCCACAAAGGAATAATGATGAAGTCTAAAGCTGAATCTCGATTATTAATGATGATGGTGGTTGCCATTCTCGCAGGTGGAACGGCGGGGTATTTTTGGGGCGATGCCATGCAATCTATTGCATGGGTGGGTGAGTTGTTTTTAACCACTTTAAAAATGCTCATTGTTCCGCTGATTGCTGCCAGTGTCATTACAGGTGTGGCAGGGCTGGGTGATGTCCGCCATCTTGGGCGTATGGGTGGGCTTTCGGTGGCGTATTATGCATGCACCACATTTATTGCCGTATCCATTGGTCTTCTGATGGCTAACTTGTGGCAACCGGGTGTGGGTGCAGGTTTAGGTGATGCTGCTGCACCGATGAGTGAACACCATGATGTTGGTATGTCAGAGCTGATTTTATCGTTGGTTCACCCTAACATTATCGAAGCTGCGGCAACCATGAAACTATTGCCCATTATTGTTTTTTGTATTGTCTTTGCGGCAGCATTAACCACCTTGGGCGAAACAGGAAAACCTGTCATTCGTTTCTTTGAAGGGGTCAATGAAGCAATCATGACCATAGTGGGTTGGATTATGTTTTTTGCCCCTATTGGCGTGTTTGCGCTTATCGCCTCTAAATTGGGGCAAAACGGTGGTGGTGAAGCCTTTTTAGCACAAATTCAAAGCCTTTTGGTCTATGTGTTGACGGTTATTTCAGGCTTATTAACCCATGCTTTGGTATTGTGTACCGCATTATTCATCATTACCCGACGCAGTGTGCTGGACTATTTGAAACACATGGCAACGGCTTTAATGACGGCATTTTCCACCGCATCATCCAGTGCTACGCTTCCATTAACCATGGAAGGTGTGAAAAACGCAGGTGTTGATGATCGTGCGCGTCGCTTTGTGCTGCCGCTGGGAGCAACGATTAACATGGATGGTACGGCATTGTATGAAGCGGTTGCTGTACTGTTTATCGCGCAAGCCTATGGCATTGATCTAAGCTTTTCGCAACAAATTTTGGTACTACTTACAGCAACAATGGCCGCCATTGGCGCGGCGGGCATTCCTGAAGCGGGCTTAGTCACTATGGTGATTGTGTTAGAAGCCGTTGGTTTACCGCTAGAGGGCATAGGCTTGCTATTGGCTGTGGATTGGTTTCTTGATCGCTGTCGTACCACGGTGAATGTATTGGGAGACTCCATGGGGGCTGCCATTGTGGATCACTTGAATCATCAAGGAAAATAACATGAAAAAATTATTTTTAATCCGTCACGCCAAATCAGACTGGGGTAATGCAGCCACCAAAGACCATGAGCGTTCGCTCAATGTACGCGGCAGGCATGATGCACCGCGTATGGGCGCAATGATGAAACAGCGAGGATGGCACACCGATCATTGGCTTTGCAGCAGTGCAACCCGCGCCAAAGAAACCGCTGTATTGATGACTCATCAACTGGCTTACCCTGAAACTGCGATTGATTTTCATGATGCCATGTATCTGGCAACCCCTGACACTTTATTAAGCCATATTGCAGAGGTCGATGATGCAGTGCAAAACTTGGCCGTGGTTGCCCACAACCCCGGCATGGGTGAATTGATCAACCAGTTGGGACGTTGCTACCTTGGTGATACGCCCACTTGCACGGTGGCTACCTTTGCTTTAAATGCCGATCATTGGTTTGAATTAATGGCAGACACACGGGTGGCAACATTAGTGGATTATCAAACCCCCAAACAATCACAAGATGGCAAGCATGATGACTGATGCTGCATTTCGACAATACAATACTGCTGATACAGTGGTTTCTCATATTGATAAAGCACTGCGTAATATTTTCGTAAGGCAGGATTCCCAACGGGCATACCCTGCCGAATCATGTACCGATAAGACTGATGGATCAATGGTATTATCTAACCGCGAGAGCCAAGCAGTCATCGGCATGATGCGGGTGAATCATGCGGGTGAAATGGCTGCCCAAGCGTTATACCATGGGCAAGGCCTGATAGCCCGTGATCCTTCTATCAAAGGTAGCTTGCAGCATGCTTCAGTAGAAGAAAGTGACCATCTAAATTGGTGCCGTCGCCGTTTGGATGAACTCAATGCAGCCCCTTCACGACTCGATCCTTTATGGTATGCTGGTTCATTTTCTATTGGCATGGTTGCTGGCATGGCAGGCGACCAATGGAACCTTGGTTTTTTGTCAGAAACAGAAAAACAAGTGGTGCGGCATTTGGATGATCATTTAGAGCGGTTGCCTAAGCAGGATCAACAAAGCCGTGCCATTGTTACGCAGATGCGCACCGATGAACTGGGGCATGCACAACTTGCCGATGATTTAGGCGCAGCAGCATTGCCAAAACCTGTGAAGCTATTGATGCGCGTAACAGCCAAAATCATGACCACTGTGGCAGCAAAAATTTAATAAATAGTCGGAAACTGAAGTTTTAAGCGGCTTAAATCCTCACTAAGACGGTTATACAAACTGGTGTCTTTGGTCGGTAGTTTTAGTGGTTTTTTCATCAACGAACGACTGTCTTTGACGTGGGTGCGGAGTTTTTTGTGCCATATAGCATCACGCGGCTCATCCATTTGCATATCGGTGACAAGAATATGTGCCAAATGCACCAGCATGATGGATGTTTGTACATCGGCAGGCCATGATTCTGGGGAATGCCAACAAGGGTGATGGTGAAAATAAATAAACCGATGAATGGTTCTCGGCAATCGCCAGTGCAAGGCTAACATCGTACCCACATCAATATGGGTATAGCCTAATATTTCCCATTCTGCTTGGGGGCTTGGTGTTCCACGGGCAATTTCTTCTGCCAATCGCTGCAAGCGTGCAGGGCTTTCCATGTGAATAATCGCTATTTTCCCGATGTCGTGCAGCATTGAAAATGTGCTGATGGCTTGAGCATCCACCACTGAACTGTACCCTGCCAAGGTGCGTGAAAACATCGCAACGGCGCGACCATGAAACCATTGATGTTGCATTTCTCGCGGGTTATTCTCTTCGTCAAACACCGAAAAAAGGCATTGCAAAATGAGGTCGTGGGCGGCATTGATGCCCATCACGGTAAAAGCAAGTGCCATTTTTTCTGTATTGCTGGGATCTTGGTTCTTTTTTTCCAGATGTTCTAATGAATCACTGAAGTGAACGATTGCTAATATACGCAGGCTAAGGTCTTCGTGCTTGGCAATAAAACTAGCAAAATCAGCCGCTGATGCCGTTGCATCATCAAACATATCGTACAACTTTCGCCAAACAATAGGAAGTTGCGGAATATTTGCGATACGAGAACGCAAACCTTGCAATGTTTTGGGATGCAGTGAAGGAAGTGAACACATATCAACGGCATAATTATCAGGCACAGCTTCAGGCGATGCATTGTGAAAAGACCATAATAGACTTTCTCTGGTGTAGGCTTTGTTGTGATCCAATACATCGTCACTCACGCTGGTATCAATAAACACTTCGCCCAATGCCTTTAAGTTAGAGAAGCTATCAATGTTGCGCTCACCCATTAACGATAAAGGCTCTGCTGGGGCAATCGCTTGTAATTGTTCTTGTATGACTTGACAGTTTTGGGGGCGATCTTCAGCTTTTTTCTCAAGCAGCTTACAAATAAGAGCAGCCAGCTTAGGGTGAATATCGGGGTTGATTTCGCTGGGGTGAATTGGTGACAAAGAGACTTGTTTTTGCAACACTTCAAATTCACCACCACCTTCGGCAGTAAAAGGAAAATGCCCTGTAGCAATGCGGTACAGTATCACGCCCAATGCATACAAATCTGTTTTGGGGGTAACTGCACCACCAACAATTTGTTCAGGAGCCATGTAATAATAACTTCCGATCAGCCCATTGCTGGCATTGGCATGGTCACTCTCTTTATGCAATTTAGCCAAGCCAAAGTCCATCAGTTTAAGGCTGCCACCATCGGTAATGAAAATGTTTGATAATTTCAAGTCACGATGCACCATGCCAATCTCATGGGCTTTGGCGAGTCCTGCTAAAATAGCTGTACCAATGGTGATAATGCAACCAATACGCGGGATGCCATGATGATTAATGTACACTTTTAAAGTACACCCCAGCAGCAATTCAGTGACCAATGCCATAATGCCATTTTGCTCATAGACATCAAGCAAAGAAAGCACGCTGGGATGTTTTAATTTTGATTGTGCAGCGGCTTCCAAGCGAAAACGCTCCATTTGTTGCACGTTGCCAACAAGGTGACGGTGCAATACTTTAATGGCAACCTCAGTGCCATGTTTTTCGTCCATCGCACGAAAAACCATGCCAGCGCCACCTTCACCAATGCGTTCAAGCAGGCGGTAATTGCCTAGTTTGGGAGGGGAGCCATCTTTGCTGAGGATGTTGCCACAGAGCAAACAAAAAGCCTGCGTATCTTTGTACCATGTACCACAATTAAAACATTGCATGTTGCTCATTGTTGCGTTTGGCTTGGTCAAAGTCAAGGATTCACGGCAGCTATATTGCTATGCGCAACTTTTTTCCTGTTGCTTGCATAAGCGAATGATTTATGCTTGGCGACTCTACCATCTATGGCTTTATATAGATGAACCCTAAAGAGGTAAAGAAGGAGGTTAACCTATGAAACGTTTGTTTTTATTGGCAACATTATGTTGCATGGTCACGCCAGCAATGGCTGGAGCTATTTTTAACAGTGTTGAAGATCGTGCTACGGTCGTTAATCAACAAGTGGCAGGTCATGGTGATTATTATGGCTATTTAGCAAGAGAACTTGCCAACGTTGCAGAAGAAGAAAAATCACAGCACGATATTTCTGTGGCTAAATACTTTATTGCCCAAGCAGAGCAAGCAGCAGCAAAATCTGGAGTGAAAAAATGAAACGCATCTTTTTACTGGCCGTCACTGCGACAATGTTTTCCGCTTGTGTAGCACAAGGACCTGATACTCATATCAGTGAGCTTGATAATGCCCGTATGTGGATTGAAAAAGCCCGTCAAGCAGGCGCAGAACAATGTACGCCAGAACTACAGGCAAAAGCGGTTGCCAAGTTGCATCATGCTGCCCATGAGTTTGATGAGAAACATTACCATCCTGATGAAAATGCAGACCTCGCTGCTGCGGCGGTAAGTTATGCCAAAAAAGCTTATGAAAAAACAGAAAGAACCTGCAATAAGCCAAAACCTGTGGCTAAACCTGTTGTTGCTAAACCTATTGTGGTGAAACCTGCACCGAAGGTAGTACCGAAGTTTATTAGTTTGAGTGGTGTCTTTTTTGAAACCAACAGTGCAGTTATCTTGCCAACATCTCAAGCCGTATTGAACGAAGCCGTCACAACATTAAAAGACAACCCCAGCATTCATGTTGAAGTTGCCGCACACACCGATAGTCGTGGACGTGATGCATACAATATGAAGTTGTCTGATCAACGTGCTAACAGTGTGATGAGCTATTTAACAGAACATGCCATTGCTGCAAACCGTATGCATGCTAAAGGTTATGGCGAAACTAAGCCTATTGCTGATAATAAGACTGAAGAAGGTCGTGCTAAGAATCGTCGTGTTGAACTTCGTGTGACTAAGTAGTCTTTTTTTTAGGCTTGTGGATGGGGGCAGACACTTAGGTCTGCCCCTACGTATTTTAGAACAGGAGATAGGAATGCCTCAGTGGTATGATCAATTAGAAGCGTGGTGCTTTGGTCACCGAATATGGGCGACTGCCCCTGTGATGCTGCTATTGTTGTTATTGGCTCACCCCAGTGCCAATAGTCTATGCTTGGGGAGCATCGTTGTTATTTTGGGTGAGGCAGGGCGCGCTTGGGCTTCTGGTTATATTGAAAAAAATGCACGTTTGGCAACGGCTGGTCCTTACCGTTTTACTCGTAATCCTTTGTACCTTTTCAACAGTGTGATTTTTCTTGGTTTTTGCTTGATGGCGAATAATCCGTGGGCAGCAGTATTGGGTTTAATGGCTTTCACAGTGATTTATCGCCCTGCATTGCGCAATGAAGCCGCTTATATGCATCAATTGTTTGGTGAAGAGTTTGAGCGTTGGGCAACGGTTGTGCCGTTGTTTTTACCACGTTGGACGAACTACCCTTCACAAGGGCATTACCAATGGGCCTTACTGTTGCAACATAGGGAACATAAAAATGCCCTTGCGATGTTAGCAGGGATTGGCTTGTTTGTGGCTATTGGATGGTTTCAGCGCGGGTGAAAAAAGCACTGCTCATTCCTTACCGTTACCTTGGTGACACATTGTTTGCATCGCCATTGGCACGCGCTTTAAAAAAAGAGGGCTATCATGTCGAATGGTTGGTGCATAAAAGTGCTGCATCCATTGTAGATGCCCAGCCTTTTGCCGATAAGATCCATGTTTTAGACGAGATCAATACCCTTCACTTAATCCGTGTATTGTGGCGAGATTTTGACATTGCTGTTGTGGTTAATGGCACGGATCGTCTTACCGCAATAGCACGACTAGCAGCGAAGCGTGTCTATGCAACATTGACCAAAGATCGTTTTGCTGATGCATGGAAGCGTTCGCTGATAACGGCATGGCAGCCGTTTTCTGCTGACACCCACACTATGGAATATATTCAAGGTTTAATAGCATTAGTAGGGCTTTCCCCATGCTGGAATGCGGGTTTATCATGGCAAAAATCTGATGCCCGTAATGCTCTTACCATAGCAGGCGTAACGCCAAAAAAATACATCCTTATTCATCCCTTTTCGCGTGTGGCTTATAAATATTGGCCTGATCATTGTTGGCAAGCATTGGTGCAAATGATGTTATCTTATGGTTTTGATGTGGTGGTAACAGGAGCCTCATCTGACGAAGACAAGGCAAGAGAATGCTTTGAAAGAACCACCGCTGCTCCGAGTAATCATAGGGTTCATGTCTGCTGCGGCATATTAACATGGCAAGAATTAGCTGCCTTAAGTGCCAATGCTGCGGCTTATATTGGCGTGGATACAGCAAACACCCATCTTGCTGCAGCAACGGGTAGCCCTGTTGTTGCACTTTTTGGCCCTACTGACCCACGATTATGGGCGCCGTGGCCAGCGAATCATCAAGGTGATTCACCATGGCAGGCGGCAGCGGCAACTGGGGTACAACGACATGGGAATATTGTATTGGTACAAGCAACCATGCCTTGCGTACCTTGCCAGCAAGAAGGTTGTGATAAAACAGGAACAAGTGCATGTTTAGAACAGATAGAAGCCAATCGCGTATGGTCGTTATGTTTGGAGAAAATACATGAATAAAGCAATCATACAGGCGTGTCCCGTCGGTTGTCATGGCACATTGGATGCTACCGATATTATACTTCCTGAAGGTGCATTGCGCCGTTGTTCGGTATGCGGGCAACTGGTTAGTTCTTGTAGCCAAGCACGCTATGATACAACCATGCAAGATTTTAACAGCGATGAAGGCACAATGCCTACAGGTAAGAGTGCTGGCCGCCATTATCAACGTATTGGCAACATCCTTGAAGAAGCCATTGATTTTAGCAATCACGACAAACTGGAACTGTCTTTACTGGACATTGGTTGCTCCAGCGGTTCGGTGTTGAAAATCGCTGAGGGTATAGGCATTGCTGACGTGCGCGGTGTCGAACCTGCGCCCAAGGCTGCGGCGACAGCACAAAGCTTGGGTTATGATGTGTTTTCGGGCTATCTGGATGAAGCACAATATGCAGACAATCAATTTGATCTTATTACCATGTTTGAGGTCATTGAACATTTACCTGATACCAAACCGATGGCAGAAGAAGTCCACCGTGTTCTTCGTGAGGGTGGCTTGTGGTTGATTGGTACGGCCAATGCTCAATCATGGACGGCGAACCATTTGCGTGAACGCTGGGAGTATTATTCGATTGCCCAAAATGGTGGACACATTAGTTTCTTTAACCCGAACAGCATCAAAGCAATGGCACAGCGTTATGGCTTTACCGTGGCTTATACCCATACCAAACGTGTTTTATACCATCCACCTGCAACACGGGGGGTATGGGGCAAGGTCAAAAATGAGTGCATGGCAATCCCCGCCAGAATAACAGGCAAGGGGCATGATATGTTGGTGGCATTACGAAAAGTCGCGTGAAAACGCTGCATATTATTGAGCCAACGCTAAATAATACGGCAGGGCATTGTTTTACCGTGGTGCATGCATTAGCGATGGCTGCGCATAAGAGTTTGCCTAACTACCGTGTGCATGTATGGGCAGGTCATGATTTTGATGGTCAAACCATGAGCAATAGCGATGCCATGATTCACCCCTATTTTTATCGGCGAATACGACGACCACAACTTTGGTGGTTGTTGCGTCGTTTAACTGCCAAAGGGGATTATGTATTATTGCCGACCGCAGCGCGTTCTGAACTAGCCATATACAATTTTTTACCACACAAGCTACGGCAGCAAGGGCATGTTTGGTTTTATCTGCATCAATTGCGTATGGATGGCGCACGAAAAGCCCGTTTACAAATGTTGGCAAAACGTATTCCCCATGCAAACATCTTATGCACCCATCCTGTATTGCAATCTATCATGGCTGATGCAGGTTTTTTGCATGCAAAAATACAACCCTGCCCTTTTGAACCGCCACAACATGCATTTAAGGCGGAAGACTTTCGTCGTATTATCTTCCCAGGTGAAGTGCGATTAGATAAAAACTTTCCTTTTTTGGTTAAGCTTGTGGCGTATATGCATCAGCAACGGATGACAATTCCGATCATGATTCAAGCGGGTCCTAATCATCATGGGCTGTATTCCCCCACGGTTGCAACATTGATTCAATCATTGCGTGGTATTGGTTATGCCCACCTTGAGATACCACAACAAGCCTTTTCTGGTGAGGCCTATTTAGAGCAATACACGGGTGGAATTTGTTTGCAGCCTTATCGAAGCCAAGATTATGCGGCAAAAATCAGTGGTATTACCTTGGATGCATTAACCCGTGGTTGCCCATGTGTTGCGGCAACAGGCACTTGGCCTGCGCAGGTATTGCAAGAATTTTCAGCAGGAGAAGTGTGTGAGCATTTAGATGTTGTTGAATGGCTGTATGCCATCAAGCAAGTTATTGATGATTACCCGCGCTACCAACAGCAATGCAGGCAAGCCATGAACGTATTAAGCGAGCGTCACCACCCGATGCGAACTTTAGAAACCATTACAGGAGTGGATCATGATTAGACCATTGATTTCCGTTTACATCATGACGTTTAACGAAGCCGATAAAATTGCTGATGCCATCAGCAGTGTATTGTGGGCAGATGAAGTGGTGGTGGTAGATTCATTCAGCGAAGACGATACCGCAGACATTGCTGCCAGTCTTGGTGCGCGGGTAGAAAACGTTCCCTTTAAAACATTTGGTCAAATTCGTAATGCTGCCATTGCTAGTTGTAGTCATCCGTGGGTGTTTAGTCTGGATGCGGATGAGCGGTGTACGCCGCAAGCCCGCGATGAAATTCTCGCCATGATTGAACGACCCCAAGCCGATGCTTATTTTGTACCGCGTAAAAATTGGTTTCTTGGTCGCTGGGTGATGCACAGTGGCTGGTACCCCGATTATCGCCAGCCCCAATTATTTCGCAGGGGCTGCATGCAATTTAATGAGCAAGATGAAGTGCATGAAAGTTATACCATTGATGGCACGACTGCTTATTTAAACCAAGATATTATTCAAATACCATTTAAAGACATTGAACAAATGGTGCATAAGATGCAGCGTTATTCAACGCTTGGTGCAAAAAAAGTCGCACGCCAAGGTCAGAGTGGCGGCTTTTGGAAAGGTTTTCTGCATGGCTTGTGGGGGTTCTTTCGTTTGTATATTCTTAAACGGGGATTTTTGGATGGTGCAGCAGGTTTTGTGATTGCCATCGGCAACTTTGAAGGAACTTTTTATCGTTATGCCAAGTGTGCGGCTTATAAAAAACAGTTGTTACCGCCTTCTGATTAACTAATGTTACGCAGTTAGGCTTCCCTTTTAAGATGGGAAAGCCTTAAATCAATCCAAAGACTGAACGATTTTCTCGCAGGCTTTCTTCGCATCAGAAAAGATCATCATCGTTTTATCCATATAAAATAAATCATTGTCCAACCCTGCATAGCCCACCGATAATGAGCGTTTAATGACCAATACGTTACGCGCTTTGATGACTTCAAGAATAGGCATGCCATAAATCGGGCTGGTGGGGTCAGTTTTGGCAGCGGGGTTGGTGACATCGTTGGCACCAATGACCAAGGCGATATCGGTATCAGCAAATTCAGGATTGATTTCATCCATTTCATGCACAATATCGTAAGGCACATCGGCTTCTGCCAACAATACGTTCATGTGACCGGGCATCCGCCCAGCTACAGGGTGAATGGCAAAACGCACCGATACGCCAGCATGGGTTAATGCCTCAACCATTTCTTTTAAGGCATGTTGCGCTCTGGCTACGGCAAGCCCATAACCTGGTACAATCACCACGCTGCGTGCGTTTTGCAGCATGAATGCAGCATCTTCTGCTGCCCCCGTAGTCACAGGGCGATCTTTTTTCTGCCCACCTGCGGCAGCGGCAGGTGCATCACCACCAAAACCACCGAGCAATACATTAAACAATGAACGGTTCATCGCCTTGCACATAATATACGATAAAATCGCGCCACTGGAACCGACCAATGCACCTGCAATAATGAGCATATGATTATTCAGAGTGAAGCCAATTCCCGCCGCAGCCCAGCCTGAGTATGAGTTCAACATCGACACAATCACAGGCATATCAGCCCCGCCAATGGGAATAATCAACAACACGCCAAGCAGTAAAGCAATGGATAACATCAGTAAAAAAGGCAACCATGTTGGTGTTACACAAAACCACACACCAAACCCCAGCATCATTAGCCCAAGAATAAGATTGAGTGCATGTTGCCCCGCAAAGGTGACAGGCGAGCCAGAGACCAAGCCATGCAATTTGGCAAAGGCAACCAACGATGCGGTAAAGGTAATCGCACCAATAAACGTGCCTAAAAACAATTCAATGGTGCTGGCAGTATGCAACACCCCATTGCTATCGGCAATGCCATAAGCAATCGGGTCAGCCAATGCCGAAACAGCGATCAACACGGCAGCCAAGCCGACCAACGAATGCATGAAAGCAACGGTTTGTGGCATGTGCGTCATCGGGACTTTACGCGCTGCAATACTGCCAATCATGCCTCCGATAGCAATACAGCCGAAGATCCAAAAATAATTTTCTACCGATTGTAATTGCAGTGTAACCAATACAGCAATGCCCATGCCGAGCATGCCATACATATTACCACGCTGCGCAGAGGCAGGGGTGGATAAACCTTTTAAAGAAAATATAATTAAAATAGATGCCAATAAATAGAGTAAGGCGACCCAATTAATAGAAAGCATAGTGTGTTGCTCCATGAACATGCCGTAATGATACGGCGAAATGATTAAACAAAAGAAAGAAGCGTATCAGCGTTTTTTAAACATCGACAACATACGGTGCGTGACCATAAAACCGCCAAAAATATTCACCGAGGCAAGCCCAACAGCAATGAGTCCCAAGATAGTGGCAAGGTTCATTTCAAGCGGCCCTGAAGCAATCAATGCCCCGACAATAACAATGCTAGAAATCGCATTGGTGACACTCATCAAAGGGGTGTGCAATGCAGGGGTAACATTCCACACCACATGGTAACCAATAAAAATAGCCAAGATAAAGACGGTAAAAGCAGAAACAAAGGGATCAACGTGTTGAGTTGCAGGCAAGACCGCCTGCGTGTGCTCGGCAATGGCAGCATTCATGAACGATTCTCCAATAGTTGAGGTTTGAGAAACTCGCCGTTTTGACACAGCAAAGAGCCAGCGATAATTTCATCATCAAGATTGATGTTGAGGGTATTGGTTTCTTTATCGAGCAACAAATTCACCAAATTAGCAATGTTTCGGGCAAACAAGCCGCTGGCATCACTTGCCATCAGTGCGGCAAGATTGGTGATACCCACGATGGTAACACCCTGATGGTTGATCACTTCATCGTTCACAGAAAGCGGGCAGTTACCGCCCATTTCAACGGCCATATCGACAATCACAGAACCTGCACGCATCTGCTCAACCACTGCTTGCGTAACCAACACGGGGGCTGCTCGCCCAGGGATCAAGGCTGTGGTGATAATAATATCAGACTTGGCAGCATGCTTGGCAATCAATTTTGCTTGTTTTTGTTTATAATCATCCGACATTTCACGGGCATAACCGCCCGCATCTTCTGCATTTTCTTCGACGGGGACTTCAACAAAACTTGCGCCTAAACTTTCCACTTGTTCACGCGCTGCACTGCGTACATCAAAAGCCTCAACCAATGCGCCCAATCGTCTCGCCGTGGCAATCGCTTGAAGCCCTGCAACACCTGCACCCATTACCAATACTCGCGCAGGTTTTACCGTTCCTGCGGCAGTCATCAACATGGGCATAAAACGTGGGTAATGTTCCAGTGCTACCAGCACTGATTTATAACCTGCAATATTGGCTTGCGATGATAAGGCATCCATACTTTGCGCCCGCGAAATACGGGGGATCATTTCCATCGAGAAACAACGCAGACCATGGGGAGCATAATCGGCAAGATGCGGGTTGGTGAAGGGGGATGCGAGGCAGATCAAAGTTGCCGAAGCAGGAATGCTGGCAAGTTCTCTGGCATCAGGGGCTGCCACTTTTAAAATAAGATCAGCAGCCATACAACAACTGGCAAAATCATCGGCTAGAGAAGCACCCACGGCGGTAAAATCAGCATCGGTAATAAAAGCCCCTCGCCCCGCGCCTTCTTGCACCACCACCTCAAAACCATTGGCAATATACTTTTTGACGGCATCAGGGGTGGCAGCAATTCTAGCTTCGTAGCTTCGGGATTCAGCAGGAACCGCAATACGCATAGGATACTCCCTAAAAATAATAGCGCGTAACTCTAGCTATGCAGTGGGGGACTGCAATATGCAAAGCCATAGATTTTTTCTACCACCAAACACAACGTGCTTCAAAACTAACAATATTACATTCATCACGGCTAAATTCTACACCTATTTGCCATAGCTCGCCCATTATGGTACATCTGCGACAAACATCCATTACGACCTTCAACAACAGACGAACTTCGGTGAAAGTGACGCACCATCCAATGGGCTCGATCTACCCATAATTGAAGTTCACCTTCAGGTGTCTCCCATAATCGTGATTCGGGATATTTGTTGCGCCGAAATATAGCTTGAATATGTCGATGCACACTACTTTTACTTCGACCTATTAGCATCGTAATTTCACGTATGTTTTGCTGGTAAAGACTTGAAGTAACCGCTAGAATTGCTCCGATAGCTGCTTGTATATTGCGTGTTGTTCTGTTTTTTTATCATTAAGCAATGATCACAATTGCGAGCAATTAGTCATTTATTTTGCCCCGTCTTAAAAGAGAAGCCAACAAGGTAAAAAATCATGAAATCACAATGGTGCGATCAAGATGCTGCACAAATGGTTGCAGCTCATGCCAAGCAGGGCATCAATAAAGCGATTGCTTTGCGGGTATACACTTCTCGCTTGTTGGGAAGAGATCCCACCTTGGTGTTGCATGGTGGGGGTAATACCTCGGTAAAAACGCAATACACAGATCAGGTGGAAGATACCCATGAGGTATTGTGCGTCAAGGGAAGTGGTTGGGACTTGGCGACCATTGAAGCGGTAGGGCTGCCTGCAGTTCGCTTGCTGCCATTGCAAAAACTTCAGTCTCAAGATGCGCTATCCGATGAAGCGATGGTTGCTTTTCAGCGGGTGAATTTATTGGATGCGACCTCACCGAACCCATCGGTAGAAACGCTGTTGCATGCTTTTTTGCCGCACCTTTATATTGACCATACCCATGCTTCAGCAATTTTGTCGTTATCGAATCAAGCTGATGGCATGCAACGCTGCCGTGATGTGTTTGGCGCACGCATAGCTTATGTGCCATTTATGATGCCTGGTTTTTTATTGGCTAAAAAAGCGGCTGAAATTTTTCGGCAACAACCTGATGTTGAAGGGCTTATTTTACATCAACATGGCATCTTCACCTTTGGTGATACGGCAAAACAAGCCTACGAACGAATGATTGATTGTGTCGATTTAGCAGAACAGGCTCTACAAAAGGGTACACGAACACTAAACATTCAATGTCCCCAACAACAAGATATAGCTTCTGTTGCAACCGTTGCGCCCATCATACGTGGTGCTTGTGCGCATCGTCATGCTGCCCACAAAGCATCAAATTTTATCCTTGAATTTCGTAGCAATGATACAATATTGGATTATATGCGCGGCGCAGACTTTTACCGCTATGCTCAACAAGGGGTGATTACCCCCGATCACATTATTCGTACCAAAAACCAACCATTGATTGTTGCCACGCCATTGAACGAGGCACTGGATGCGTTTGCCAAAAACATCACTGATACTGTGGCAACTTATGTGCAAGCATACCAACAGTATTTTGATCGTGAGAATGCTAACGCCTCACCTGTAAAGACCATGCTAGACCCCATGCCACGGGTGGTGTTTGTGCCAGAGTGTGGTGTGTTTGGACTGGGAGTGAGTAAAAAAGCTGCCATCATTGCCGCTGATTTGGCAGAAGCTAGCATTGCATGCATTACCGATGCCGAACGCTTGGGAAACTTTACGGCACTGCCAGCGCGTGAATTGTTTGCCATGGAATACTGGTCATTGGAGCAGGCAAAATTAGGTTGTGCCAAAGAACTTCCGCTGGCAAGAAAAGTAGTATTCATCACAGGGGCAGGCGGTGCTATCGGTGCTGCCACGGCACGTTTGTTTGCAACAGAAGGTGCGCATATTGTATTGCTGGATCAGCAAATAAAAAACATTGCCCTATTGGCAGAAGAATTAGGCACACAAGGGCTGGCTGTACCCTGTGACGTGTGCGATAGCGATGCGTTACGCGCCGCCTTTGATGCTGCGTGTTGTCATTTTGGTGGGGTTGATATTGTTATCTCCAATGCGGGTGCTGCATGGGAAGGCGAAATTTCAACCTTGGATGAGCGTCTGTTAAGAAAGAGTTTTGAATTGAACTTTTTTGCCCATCAACGTGTCGCCCAGCATGCCGTTGCGATCATGCGAGCGCAACAAACAGGGGGGGTGTTGCTTTTTAATGCCTCTAAACAAGCCGTGAACCCTGGGATGAATTTTGGTGCGTATGGTCTTCCTAAAGCTGCGACCTTGTTTTTATCACGTCAATATGCGTTGGAATGTGGGCAATATGGTATTCGTGTAAATGCTGTGAATGCTGACCGTATTCGCAGTGGCTTGCTGGATGATACACGGATCCAAAGCAGGGCATTGGCACGCGGACTGTCAGCAGATGAATACATGGCAGGTAATTTATTGCAGCAAGAAGTCACAGCAGACGATGTTGCCCAAGCGTTTTTACATCAGGCATTGGCAGCCAAAACAACGGCAGGTGTAACAACAGTTGATGGTGGCAATATCGCAGCAGTCTTGCGTTAAAGACTGAAAAATTATAAACTGTTTGATTCTGTTGGCTATAGATTTCTCTCTGCCCTTGAACGAGGGTTTTCTATCTTGCGTAGAATTGAACGGTTTGTTTTTCTGTGATCTTCTATAGTGAAGATGCTGAATGTAAAAAGGAGTAGACATGGGCTTTAATCTAAAAAAATTAGGGATGATTTTTGCTATTGTTTTATTAATGTTCCCAAGCATAGCTTTTTCTGAAGATTTAATTCCTTCGCGTTATATAAATGTCGCAGTATTTCAAGTAGAGAAGGATGTAGAATTAGATCCTATTTTTGTAGGTAGAGATGATAATTTAATAAAAACAATGAATGAAAAAAAGTCAACATTATTGTTTATACTTCACTCGCCAAGAGTTGTTGACAATGATGTTCTGAATATTCAATCAAGTACTTTTCACCTAAGTGATGCACAAGGAATTGAAAATGCTGGTTTTGATTGTCAATTGAACTTTACAAATAAATCTGATGAAGATAGTAATTTTTTTGCATTAGGTGGTATGTGCACGTTAAGTATCGCATATAAAAATAAAGTGAAAACCAGTCATATTATCTTGAAACGAACTACATTATCTGATGTTTTACCAACGACAGACGTATGGACTCGAGTCTATTATGATAAACAAAGCAATGTTGTTTTTTATGTGGATGTCGATTAACTGGCTTTCCTTTTAAGACGGGACAAGCTGCAACTAAAAAAGTGATTTTCTAACAT
>CAYWFG010000023.1:15575-29658 GCA_964458185.1 uncultured Zetaproteobacteria bacterium | reverse complement strand
AATGGCAAAATTGGAATGGTCAAGGGATGCTTGCGTGCTTTCAACATGCGCAGGCGTATCTGATGCAAGGCATACATCAATGCCCGATTCGCAGACAAACATACTCATCTGTAAAGAAAAAATTGCAATCCATGCCAAGTAACGCATGGGGGGGAAGCTATAAAGGTGATAGAAAAATAGCAAGAATGCTGTTTTTGAACTTCTGCGTGCCATGCTGAAAACAAGAAAAATACCTATGTTTATTTGACGGTATTACAGCTAGTTTATTTTCACTGTTTCTGTGATAATCATCACACTTTTACAAGGAGGTGCGTCATGTTCTACGTTTTTATTCATCGTTCTTTGGTCATCTTTATTGGATTACTGCTTGTATCTTGCGGTGGTGATAGTGATTCGCCAGCGGCGAGCAATACAACTTTAACCTTCCCCATCTATGCAGGCATTATTGTTGCTATGAATAATCCGCAACAACGTATTCCCGCTAGTTTTTATCAGTTACAACAAATTAATGCGGGAGTAGAACATGATTATTTTCATGTTCGAGCGGTCGATATATGGTCTGGCAGTACGGTGAATTATGATCTAGCAAGCAATGACTCTAATACAGCCTCAAACTGGATGACGATTGCAGTTACAGCGCGTTACAATAACGCAAGCCTAATAGCTACACTGGAAAATAATTGGTACTATGAATCCACATGGTATGCCAATGATCCTTATGCAGGGCATCCCCATTATATTTCGGCAAGGGTCTTTAAAGCGACTGCCATTGATCGTTCTGTGTATGATGTTAATCAACCAACGTCATTGCAAGCCGTGTTACAACAACGACCTGCTACCGCATCAGATATTAGTTTTATTGCCGAGTATTTATGGACGTTTTCAAGCGAAAACAATACAGGTCATATCGTGCTAGATAGTTTTACAGAAACGACCCCATTAGGATTTCGTCAAGTGATTCAAGAAGCGGTGTTCGACCCAGCACATGGCACGACAGATTGTGTTTTGGTTGATTTATGGGATAGCTCTTATCAACTCAATAACACAACAGGAGGCATCATGCTAACGCGAATATACCGTGGCTCGTTTCATGCTCGCTTCAGCAGTGAGCATGGTTATGTTGTATGCCCTACACATAGTCCGCAGCCAGCAACAAGCAATGGCTTAACAACACAAGGCACGCTTGCTGTTTACCCTGAATGACTGAACTTACAAAAGTCATTGTTTTAACAATAAATTCTGTAATGGTTCGCTGATGCTTATTCGTATTTACACTGATAGTGTGTTAACCACTGGTATCGATTGCCCTTTGCATGCTGAAGCTGTGCATTATTTGCGCATGGTGATGCGTCAAGATGTGGGCAGTGAAATCATTCTTTTTAATGGACGCGGCGGCGAATACAGGGCAGAGATTCTTTCTTTGCAACGCAACCATGGTATGTGTGCGATTCATGAATGGATTGATATTGATCGTGAGCTTGGTATCAAAGCATTTATCATTCAATCTGCCAACCGCACTGATAAAATTGAACATGTATTACAAAAAGGCACAGAATTAGGTGCAGCAGGGTTTATCATCTGCATCAGTGATCGCATGCAATTACGCTTGCAAGGCGTTAAACTAAAAAAACGTTTAGAACGTTGGCAAAAAATTATTATTGAAGCCGCAGAACAAAGTGGACGAACGTATGTACCCACCTTGCACTGGCTGGGTAAACTTGACGCATTATCACCACCGCCACACCCCGCTTTTTACCTTCACCCTGAAGCAAGCACGACACTCGATCACCATGTTGCAACCATTCAGAAGGCGCAAGCCATCACCTTTGCCGTTGGTCCTGAAGGTGGTTGGAGTGGGCAAGATATGGCACAATTACAACAGCGCGGCTTTCAAGCGATGGTCTTTGGCAAACGCATTATGCGTACCGAAACCGCAGCCCCAGCATTATTAGCCAGCCTACAAACCATCCAAGACCTACCCTAACACCACCTGTAGGGGCAGCCCTACGTGGCTACCCCTGTTTGCCACAATCACAAAGTCTTCAAAAAAGCAATAATATCCGCACGATTAGCATCCTTTTGCATCACAGGCAAGGTGGGCATGGTAATACCATATCTATTATCCTCGCGAAGTTGTTTGGCATAAAGATCACCTGAGGCAATCAAACCCTTAGGAGATTTGATCCATTTCTCAATCCATTCAATACTTCTGCGGTGGGTGATGCCCCGCAAACCAGGCCCTAGCTTTCCAATATCATTGGTCGTGTGGCAACGAATACAGATTTCATTGTAAATCTCCTTGCCCTTATCAACATCGCCTTTTGCAACAGCTAAAGGAATACCTGCTAGAAAAAGCCACAGCGAAAAGAAAAAAAGCACTCCAGTGTTTTTTTGCATTTTATACAGCCTCCTATTTCGCCAGCGGCGAACATGAACTCGAAATATATCTTTTAACATATTTATGATAAGGTGTGATTTTTCCCCTAAGAAGGAATGTGAGATAAACCATGAGCACAAACAATCCATTATTACAGAATGAAAATAAACAACAATCATTCAATACCGATATTGATCCTACGGTGTTACCATTATTATTATGGCGGCGTTTATTGCTGGCTGTTTTTTTGTTGCTGATGGCTTTTGGCTGTTATCAATTCTCTGATACTATGTTACCGCAGTTAGATGAGCGTGCCAGCGCATATTTTATTGACACATCGCAAAAAGCAGTGGTTTCTTATGCCTTGGTGCGGAGTGCAAATGCGGTGGTCTCGGTGATTCAAGAATCAGAGTTACAACTGTCGCCCACTGGTGTTGGTGTGAATATTGCGGTGGGGCAAATTTTGGATCCACTGAATGATATGCTTGAACGGGTATCTTCTGTGTTGGTGGTTGCGTTGGTTTCTATTGGCGTGCAACGGGCAGCACTAGAGATCAGTAGCAATATTATTCTTCAAGCTGCGGCAGCATTATTTTTATTGGCATTTGTCGCGCTCACCTTTGGCGGTACAGGGAGCGAAGCATTACGCTGGTTGTTGCGTGCTGCCATTATTCTTTTTTTACTGCGTTTTGCTTTACCTGTGTCCGCATTGGTTTACGATCACGCTTATCAACGTATTTTCGCACCTCAAATTGAGCAAGCTGAAACAATTTTGAAAGTTATTCCTAGCCCTCGTCAATTTGCTTTGCAATACAATCCCAGCACATCTGCCAGCAACAACGGTTTTTTTGCCAGCATCATTCCTGATATTATTCGTAATCAAGCCAATGATGCGGAAGAAAAAATACGTTGGCTGCATCAATCTTTTGGCTTAGTCATGAAACATGCATCCAGCTTGATTGATGCCTTGGTGCAATTAGCATCAACGTATGTCACTATATTTATACTGCAAATAATCATCCTACCATTGTTAGCATGGTGGCTGATTTTAGGTGCGTCTAAAATCATTGCCGATGGCTGTGCGCAATCAGTTACACTGCTGAAACTTCGATAATATTTTAGCAACATACTGTTGGGGATTATTCGACCAACAGCGTTGGGGAACTTTAAAATTGTTTTTTTTAATCACGCCATAGCCACAATTGTAGGAGGCTAGTGCCAAACTGATATTATTGTTGATCCCTGGTTCGTTCAGTTTCTTTTTTAAATAATAAGAACCACCATTGAGGCTTTGGCGTGGGTCTTTTCGGTTGACCACATGCACTTCTCTTGCGGCTGCCTTGCCCAGCTGCATCAAGCCTGCACAACAAGGACTTGCTGCATTAGGATTGTAACCTGATTCATAAAAAACTACCGCATGAATCAGGCAAGGATGAAAATCTTGCTGACGTGAAGCATCATCAATCAAACGCCGCAGCGGAACGCCATATTTTGATTCGGCAGCAGTGGATTTATTCAACAAAAAGGGGGATAGACTATAGTCTGATGAATACGAAATCCCCTGCGGTGAAGCACTGGTGCGATTCACTTTAGGGCGAGCATGGCGATGATTGCGCGATGCATTGCCACGCTTTGACTTAAAGCCTTTCTCTAAGCGCATGAATTGCATGTAATGAATTTTTGATGTTTTTTCACTACCTTGAACATATTGCCATTGATTATTCGCTACGCGACACGATGTACCAAAGTTTTTTTCGCTCTCAACACCCCCATTTATAATAGTATTGAAATAATCACGGCATATTTTGTTCTTGCTTGGGTAGGTTGAAAACACAGCGAAATGATGCTCTGTGCCACGGCTATCTCGCCAGATGGCTAATTTTCCATCGTTGAGGTTTTCTAACAAATAAACATAATCTTTCTGCGCATCACTTGCCATACCATAGGATGACTCTAATGCATGGTTCACACAAGAAGAAAGAAATAATAGCATCAACAAACGCATCAGCCATGTGTTTTTTTGATGCTCAATCATCAATCGGCAACAATGGCTTTTAACACATCTTGGCGATGCAAGGCATTCATGCGACGGATCAGTTGCGGTAAAATACTCATCCGATGAGGATGTAAGTGCATACAGATGGCAGGTTGTGAACTATGCGCTGCAATCTCTGCTGGCATGAATTGTTCAATATGCCCTTGCGTTAAAGCATCGGAGAATTCTGCATTGAGGCGCGATAATGCGGCGTGACTTAAGGGTTCAATCAAGCGCAGCATTACCATATCATTGAGGTAATCAAAACTATGGTAATTGGCGTAAAAATCACGAATATGATCCGTCGCAGCGGCAACAGAATCGGTGTGAAAAAGAAAATGACGATCATCTGCCGAGATTAAACCATCATCGGTTAAACGACGAATCCACGAATTTACAAATGGCCCCCAGTAATCGTCCCTTGGTGCTTCTAGCAAGACCACAGGCAAGGGTGGATTTCGCCCTGTTTGCAACAAGGTTAAGGCTTCAAAGGCTTCATCTAAGGTACCAAAACCACCTGCACACAACACAATAGCATGGCTTTCACGCATGAAAAATAATTTTCGGGTAAAAAAGTATTTGCAATAAAAATGGCGCGGTGAGCCATCCACCACAGGATTAGGGCGTTGCTCCATCGGTAGGTTAATATTGATGCCAAAAGAGTTTAAAAAACCAGCACCTTCATTGGCCGCATGCATGATACCTTCACCACCACCAGTAATAACCATGAAACCAGCATTCGCCAATACATTGGCACAATTTCTAGCCTGAATATAACACGGTTCATGCGATTCGGTTCTTGCCGAACCAAAAAAGGTAACTTTTTTTCGTTCTTTGTAGGGCTTGAACATTTCTAAACCCATGTGGATTTCATGCAAGACGGCAGTTAATAAATGACCATCTGATGCCGTAAGCCCTGATTCCATGACGGCATCAAAAGCATGTTGAAAAGCCTGCTTGTCAGCTTTGCTCATCGGCTCATGAATGCCGTTATGCTTGTTCATTTTACTGCGTTGCTGCCGTTTTTTTTGTTGCAGCTTCGATAATCAGGTCAATGCGCCGATTCATCTCACGACCTTGGACAAATTCATTGCTGGCAATAGGGCGAACTTCGCCATAACCAAATGCCTGCAAACGATCTCCACTAACCCCTGCCGCAATCAAAAAATCCATCACTGCCTCGGCTCGCTTCAACGATAGCGTCTGGTTCTCTTTTATTTCACCTTTGTTATCGGTATGACCATTAATGCTGATCATGCGATCATCATAGAGCATTAAGGCTTCTTTCACCCGCGCTAAAAATTCAAATTGCTGCGGCGGCAATTCTGTTTTTGCAGGTGCGAATTTTAATTTACTCAAACGAAGCAATAAAGAGCCATCCATATTGCTGTGAATCTCCACCTCACCTTGCTCAAATAATTGTTGCACACTTTTTTTGCGCTTATCTTCGTAGGTGACACGTTCTAGCTTAGCACGGAAGGCATCTTTTAATGTTGCCAACTGTTCCACACAAGTGCTTTGTTGTTTGGCCTGCAAGACTTCTAAGGCTTTTGCCTTTTCACGGTCGCCATCACTTTGCAGTTTATTGATCTGGGTTTCAGTATCTTTTTTCTGTTTTGCTAATGTGGCTTGCAACGCTCGGACTTGTTGCAATAACGCTGCCATATTAAAATCAGCAATCGGCGATCTTATAGGCATATTCAGTGCTAAAGCTAAATCTTGCCGTTGACGAGATGCACGCAATAACAATTCTTCATGACTACCACTATGTTTGCGCCATTCTTTCACCTGTAATGCGGTATCAATAGCACGCTTTGCCAGCATCAAACCCAAGGCAGGGTGTTTGGGTACTTGGGCTGCAATACCATCGGCATAGCGTTTTAAGGCACCATAGGCTTTTTTTGCATCACCATAAATGACAGGGGTGTAACTTTTGGCATTTTTGTTGGCGGCACTTTTTAGCAAACGGTCTGTTTTGCTAAGTAACACAGGAACCGCCGCATTAATCACATGAATAAATGCAGCACGTGCTGTGCCTGCTCGTTGTTGACTGCTATTAAGCTTGCCATCGCCTGCTGCTTTAAAAACGGCACGCACAGCTTGATCACCTTTGGTCTGCCATACGGGTATATCTTCGGCAGCATCAGAGTCTTTTTCTAATACATATTGGCTGGCTTCTTTGGCCGATGCCTGCAACTGTAATAAATCTGCAAATTTATTTTTAATAAAACGCGCACTACCATAAGCTTCATCAATTGCACTGTCAGCACGATTGAGTGCCGCTTCTTCGGCTACTGTATCACCACGGTCTGCAGCAAGCATCGCTGCGCCCAAATAAGCACGTACTTTATCAATAGCCTTAGGCACAAAGTCTGCCGCAGGACTTTGTTGCAATTGTTCTAATTGCTTTTCAATGCTTTGCCTGCTTTCGCTTGCCTGTGCTGACCACGAGATCAGACTGCAAAGCAAACAAAGCATAAGCGTAAAGCGTCTATGCGAAAAAAAATAATAGTTAACCAAGGTTTAACATCCTTTGAAGGGAAAGTTTTGCCGATGCCTTATGCACAGCAGGAACAACAATACGATTGTTCGCATGCCCATCAGCAACATCACGCATGCATGCATACAAGTGCTGGGGGTCTGTACGAAACATGGTAGAACACATACACACCATCGGAGAAAGAAAATAAATATGATGTTCGGGGTGACAAATTCTTAGGCGGTTCACCAGATTCAATTCTGTTGCAATAGCAAAGTCTTGAGGGCTTGAAGCCGCTTGTACATGCTGAATAATAGCCTCTGTTGAACCAACAAAATCTGCTGTTTCACACACTTCTCTTGAGCATTCAGGGTGCGCTAGAATCTGAATGCCTGCATGTTGTTGACGCATCGTCGTCGCATGGCTTGCTTGAAACATTTGATGCACCGAACAAAAACCTTTCCATAAGATCAATCGCGCCGACATAATTGCTTCTTTGCTATGACCACCCAGCGGTAATGCAGGATCCCAAACAATCATATCTTCTTCGGCAACGCCCATGCGCAAGGCAGTGTTCTCTCCCAAGTGTTGATCAGGAAAAAACAACACCTTTTGCCGCTGGTGCCACGACCATGCCAACACACGCTCGGCGTTGGATGAGGTGCAAACAATACCACCATGATTACCACAGAATGATTTTAATGCTGCGGTAGAGTTGATATATGTCACAGGTGTAATACATTCATCAGCATTAAGCACTGTATTTAATGCTTCCCAACAACGATTGACTTGCGCTTCATCGGCCATATCAGCCATCGAACAACCCGCCGCAAGATCAGGCAGCATCACTTGCTGATTATCATGGGTAAGAATATCTGCCGTTTCTGCCATGAAATGCACACCGCAAAAGATAATGGATGCAGCATTTGCAGCGGCTGCCTGTTGCGATAGTTTTAAAGAGTCCCCAGTAATATCGGCAAAACGAATCACTTCTTCACGTTGATAATGGTGTCCTAAAATCAACAATGAATCACCCAATTCATTTTTCAGTGTGGTAATATTATGCAATAACTCATCTTCATTCATGCGGTATAAAGCTTCAACGCCCATCACAAACGCATGCCTTTGTCCGCAAGGTAAAAGTCGCGCTTGCTTCGTGCATTAAAATAAGGGTTTATTCGTATCATAGCCCAAGTGTGTGAGTGACCTTAGCTTTGTCAACATTGATCATCAATGATGATGCTTCCAATCATTCAAATAGCTATAAAAACTTGCGCTTTTTCATCAATTGCGCATCATTGGCTGCATGCCATCGTCATCTTCTTATTATGTAACCACGCCTATTTATTATGTGAACGACCAACCGCACTTAGGGCATATGTACACCACCATTGCTGCTGATGTATTGGCGCGCTACCAACGCATGGCTGGGCGCGACGTGTTTTTTTTGACAGGTGTTGATGAGCATGGGCAAAAGGTGCAACAAGCTGCCGAACAACGGGGCATCACCCCTATTGAGTTGGCAGATCAAGTGGTCGAGCGTTATGCGACATTATGGCCTGAACTTTCGATTAGCAACGATGACTTCATTCGCACCAGTTCAAACCGTCACAAAGAATCTGTTCAAGCGATGTGGCAACGATTGAGCGATGCTGATGCTATCTATAAGGGTATGTACGAGGATTGGTATTGTGTCCCTTGTGAAAGCTATTGGACTGAAACACAACTGAAAGAAGGCAGCCACTGGGACGATAAACAATGCCCCGACTGCAACCGTAGTCTTGAACGGGTGCAAGAAGAATCTTATTTCTTTCGTTTAAGCGCATGGCAAGACACTTTGCTAGCATACATTCATGGCCATCCTGATTTTATTGCCCCTGTATCACGGCGTAACGAAGTATTGCGTTTTATCGAATCAGGGCTGCATGATTTATCTATTTCGCGTACTACATTTTCTTGGGGTATCCCTGTTCCTGATGATGAAGGGCATGTGATTTATGTATGGATTGATGCCTTAACCAATTACCTGACAGCACTAGGCTTCCCCGATGAGCAACGCTGTATGGATTATTGGCCTGCGGATGTTCACTTGATCGGTAAAGACATCTTGCGTTTTCACGCGATCTATTGGCCTTGTCTATTGCTTGCCGCAGGATTACCCTTACCGAAACGTATTTTTGCCCATGGATGGTGGACCGTTGATGGCAAAAAAATGAGCAAGAGCCTTGGTAATGCATTGCGCCCTGCTGATATTCTTGCCAAATACGATGTCGATGTTTTGCGTTACTTTTTGTTGCGTGAAGTCCCTTTTGGTCAAGACGGTGATTTTTCAGAAGAAGCATTGGTGCGACGTTATAACACTGAACTGGCGAATGATCTTGGTAATCTTCTCAATCGTTCGTTGTCGATGCTAAAAAAATACCGTAACAGCATACTCACACAAGCAACCATCGAAGAAGCCATCGACCGTGCTTTTATTGCCGACATTGAAGCGATGCAACGCGATATTGATGCCGCATTGCATCAACAGGCATTTCACCAAGCTTTAGAGCGTATCAATGCCGTAGTTCGTCATGGTAATCGTTACGTTCAAGAAAATGAACCGTGGATACTGGCTAAAAACGGTGATGAACAACGACTTAATGCGGTCTTGTACCACTTGATCGAAGGCTTGCGTTTGATCTGCA
Source organism: uncultured Zetaproteobacteria bacterium (assembly GCA_964458185.1). Taxonomy (GTDB): domain Bacteria; phylum Pseudomonadota; class Zetaproteobacteria; order Mariprofundales; family Mariprofundaceae; genus AB-137-C09. The sequence continues at coordinate 20,080 of CAYWFG010000023.1, read as the reverse complement.
TTGCGTTAATTCCTTTTATGCCAAGCAAAATGGCAGCCATGCTGCATCAAATCATGGGGCAAACGATTGACATCGACGAGGTGCGCATTGCCCATGTTGGTGGCTGGGGACTACTAAGCAATAAGCATCAATGCTTAACGCCATCTCCTGTGTTTCCTCGTATCGGTTAAGCGATGATGCCACAACGACTCATGAAACACCTCACTGCTAATTCCCGTGACTTGCGTGAACATAAGTACCTTCGTTGTTTTGGTAAATTATTACATCGTCCTTATTTATGGATGATCAATCGGCGCACGGTCGCTATGGCTTTTGCCATTGGTCTGTTTTTTGCCTTTATTCCGCTACCCTTTCAAATGGTCATGGCCGCTGCTGGCGCAGTCTGGTTTCATGGGAATTTACCGGTGGCTGTCGGTCTTGTCTGGCTAACCAATCCCATCACTATGCCGCCTATCTTTTACGGCACTTATAAAATTGGTGCATGGGTGCTGCAAATGCCTGAAATACCATTTCATTTTGAGGCAAGCATTCAATGGTTTATCTTAAGCATGCAAACTGTACTGCCGCCGTTCTTGCTTGGCTGTTTTATTTGCGCTGTTTTTTTTAGTTTGTCTGGTTATGTTTTTATTCGTGTTGCTTGGCGTTGGCGAGTTGTCAATAAATGGCGCACCCGTAATCATAGCTGAAACACTTCACACCAAGGGAGATTTTCCATGCCTTTAAGTCAATTAAACACGACTATTAATATCAATAAGCCTATTGCCGAAGTCATCGCTTTTGTCGATGATAACAAGAACGACCCTATGTGGCAGACTTCAGTATTAGAGTCGGTGAAAAAAACTGATGGTGCTGCAACTCTTGGAACCGTGTATCATATCAAAGAAAAATTCTTAGGGCGTATTATTGAGCAAGACTGGCGTGTAACCGAACGCAATGATGATGGCAGTGCATGGGCAGCAGAATCAACAACAGGTCCTTTCCCCATGACTGCATCCATGCATTTTGAATCACTAGAAGATAATATCACTCGCATACATCGAACTTTAAGTATTGATGTTGGGCGTTTTTTTAGCCTTGCCAGTCCCGTCGTAGCGCATATTGCCAAGCGAGAGCTGGAGATGGATTTTGCTAACTTAAAAGAGTTGTTAGAAACACTCTAAATGAATTTTTGGCAGCAACCATTAAACACCCTTTCTGATGAAGAATGGGAGAAATTGTGCGATGGTTGCGGTCAATGTTGCCATCAAAGTTACGAAGATGAAGAAACAGGGGAATTGTTCGCTAGTAATATTGCCTGCGCATTGTTTGATGCCAAAAGCTGCCGTTGTAGCGATTATACCAATCGTCAACAGCGTGTGCAGGATTGCCTCAATATTCGTAATTTAAAGCAAACACACTACCACTGGTTGCCAGCGCAGTGTGCCTATCGCCTTCGTGCGCTTGATTTACCGTTGCCAGCATGGCATCCCTTGCGTTCGGGCGACATTAACGCCGTTCATGATGCGGAAATTTCAATGCGGATGTAATCACTGACCACGATGGGGGCCATGGTGCGCGAACTTCAATCGCATGTTTACGGTAAGGGTGGGTCAAACGAATGCGCCAAGCATGGAGTGCTAGACCGCGTCCACCACGCTCACGGTAAGCGGCAAGTTCCGCCTGATTGGCGTACTTGGGATCACCAAGGATAGCATGCCCCTCTTGCTGCATGTGCACCCGCAATTGATGCGTTCGCCCACTGTGGGGTTGCAATGCTAGCAATGAAACTGGCCAATCTTGCCATGATGCATGCAAAATTGTCTGAAAACCCGTCTCCGATTCCTTACCATGGGCATCATTAACAACCATACGCTCTCCGCCTTGCAATACACCTTTGCAAAGGTTTGATCTAATCGTTCCCGCGCTGACTATTAAATGACCAGCAACCCAAGCAAAGTATGTTTTTTTTGCAGTATGTAAACGGAACTGCTCTGTCAGATGACGCAAAGCAGGCAATTGTTTGGCTAAAACAAGGCAGCCACTGGTATCTCGATCCAATCGATGTGCCAGTCGCAAATCTTCAGATTGATAGTGTGACTTTAGCTGTTCAATCAAGCCAAACTGATGCCCACTACCACCATGAACCACCATCCCTGCGGGTTTGTTGAGTATCAATAATGATTCATCTTCAAGCAAAATATCAGGTATATTATTGATAGCAGGGCTTGGTGTTGGTGCATCACTTGGCTGTGTACGCAACGAAGCAGGAATAAAAATTTTATCGCCAATGCTTACGCGCTCTGCTGCCTGTGTGCGCTTGCCATTAAGGCGAATATTTCCCTTGCGAATCAGACGCATCATTAAACTGCGTTGTGCGCCACCAGTCTGGCGCAACAAAACCCTATCTAATCGACTGTTATCTTCATTTTCATCAATAAAAATATATGCTTGGCTATGATCATTGTTTGCCAAGGAACCCCCCTTACGTTAGCTTGCCGACATTCAAAAAAGCAATATTGAATGGAGAACCCTGCGACGAAAACACTGGCTTTGCCAGCATCAAGGGTGTTTCGCAGTGTTGCGTTGATTGGTCTAAAGCTTTTGCCCTCACGTTATCGTGATTTTACACCACACTACGCGCTTTTCCGTCTATTGCTTTTACAGTTCCACTGGCATCCATGTTATTGCCACGATGTGCAGTGTTGAGCTGAATTAAATATCCGTTTGCGGTAGCAAGCGGAGCAAACTGTGATATGAAAAGTTATGATACTGCCTTACTTCAATAAACCAAGTTGGGTAGCAATAATGGGGACTGTTTTTTTCATGCCCCCCAAACAAACCAAGAGACCGATCACTTGGTACAAATAAAATATAAAACAGTTGGCTTTTAATGGTTCATGGCATGCAGTCACAAACTACTGCCGTGATTGACACATTATTGTAATGTTTGATGCAAGCATGCATACCATTGCTCATACCGCAAACGGCACGCTAGGATGTGCCATGAAAAAATTGATGCTGATCAACGCATCGCATGAGGAAGAAAGTCGAGTTGCATTGGTGGTGGATAACTACCTGCAAGAACTTGATATCGAATCTGCTCAAAAAGCCCTAACGAAGGGTAATATTTACAAAGCGACCATCACCAAGGTTGAACCGAGTTTGCAAGCTGCATTTGTTGAGTACGGTGCTGCCAGACAAGGTTTTTTGTCGCTCAATGAAATCCACCCTAGCTATTGGAAAGAGGGTGTCGATAAAACCTCTGACCCGCGCAAAATAAGCATTCAAGAGGTAGTCGAACACAAACAAACCCTATTGATTCAAGTGGTAAAAGAAGAGCGTGGCACCAAGGGTGCTGCTGTAACCACTGTACTGTCGCTTGCGGGTCGTTATTTGGTGCTGATGCCTAACACGGAACGCGGTGGTATTTCACGAAAACTCTCTGAAAGTGAACGCAAAACAGTTAAAGAAATCATCATCCAATTGGACGTGCCTGAAAAAACAGGCGTGATTGTTCGCACGGCAGGTCGTGATCAACCCTTAGAGTCATTGCAATGGGATTTTCAATACCTGTGCCGCATCTGGGATGAAATTCGTGTCAAAGGGGAAGCTGCGCCTTCACCTGCCTTGATTTATCAAGAGGGTGATATTGCCACCCGCGCTATTCGAGATCACTTTACCGATGACATTGATGAAATATGGGTGGACGATGCTGAATTATACCAGCGCACCAAAAACTTTGTCCATGCGGTATTGCCCGGTAAAGAAAAACTGGTCAAACAATACCGTAACCCTGAATCCATGTTTCGTCATTTCAATATTGAATCACAATGCGAAGAAATTCATGAGCGTGAAATACGCCTACCCTCAGGCGGCTCGATTGTTTTTGACCCGACTGAAGCTTTAACCGCGATTGACATCAACTCATCGCGTGCCACAGGCGGCAAGCATATTGATGAAACTGCACTGGCAACTAACTTAGAGGCGGCTGCCGAAATTGCACGCCAATTGCGTATTCGTGATATTGGTGGCTTGGTGGTCATTGATTTTATTGACATGGCAAACCGCAAGCATGCACAAGAAGTTGAAACCGTCTTGCGTGATGCAACCAAACCCGATAAGGCACGCATCCAAGTTACCCGCATCTCGCGCTTTGGTTTGCTTGAAATGTCGCGGCAACGATTACATCCATCGGTGCGTGAATCAACCACCCAAGTTTGCCCACGATGCCGAGGTAAAGGCATGGTTCGGACAACTGAATCTATGGCGTTGCAAATGCTAACGCGCATGGAAGATTGGGCTGAAGCAGGCAAAAAACCAACCTTAATCATTCAAGTTCCATCCGATACAGGTGAATACCTGATGAATCGCAAGCGTGATTGTATCGCCCAAATAGAAGAATCTTATAGCATTCAAATTACCTTGCAAATTCGCCCCGATTTAGATATTCCTCATTACCGCATCGAGCGACAGTGGCATGATAATCAACAACTGCGCACAGAAACGTTGGAAGATACCACTAAAAA
>CAYWFG010000023.1:0-15475 GCA_964458185.1 uncultured Zetaproteobacteria bacterium | reverse complement strand
AATACTTCAGAAAACGACAGTGCAACAAAAGACACCGAAGGGAAGCCACGTCGCCCAACTCGACGCAAGCCAAGACCAAAACCAACAACAGAAAAAGACAAGAACCAAGCGATTGAACAAAAAGAGGGTGAGACAAAGCCTGTTTCCGATGTTAGCGTAGCAGACGAAAGCACACCTAAGGCTGATGATGAACAACGTCGCCGCCGTCGCCGTCGCCGTCGCCGTCGCCCTGCAAATGCAGAGCAAAGCAACCCAACGGAAGGTAAGGCAAGCCCTGATGCTGCTGCCCCCGCCAAAACTGAAACACCCGCTAGTCATTCAAGCGAATAATACAGGAGAACACTATGCCATTAACACTGAATCACATTGCCCATCAAGGTAAACATGGTGCTGCCATGATGCCAATTATTCAAGGCGTTGGTCGTGCCGCGATCGAAATCGCTGCATTACTACGCGGTGCTGTTTTTCGCGGCGCGCTGGGTGAAGCGGGTGCTGAAAACGTTCAAGGTGAACAACAACAAAAGTTAGACATTTTATCGGATGATATTTTTTTAGAAGAAATGCGAGCCACGGGTCATATTTGTGCCGTTGGTTCTGAAGAGCAAGAAGAACTATTGGTGATCTCTGAATATGCAGGTGCTGATTATGTGGTGCTGGTTGACCCGCTAGATGGCTCTTCCAACTTAGATGTTGATGGTCCCGTTGGTACTATTTTTTCTATCGTCAAACGAAAATCTGCGAATAATGAAACCCCTGTTGTTGAAGATACTTTACAATCAGGGCGTGAAGTCATTGCTGCAGGTTATGTATTGTATGGTCCTGCCACGATGCTTGTTTGTTCGGTTGGCAATGGTGTTGATGGTTACACCTACAACCCTGCTTCGGCACGGTTTGAACTAAGCCATGGTAATATGACAATACCTGCTACAGGTGGTTATTACTCTGTCAACGAAGCCAATGCCGATAAATGGTTGGATGGCATGGGCGAACGATTGCAAAACATGAAAAAAGAAACGGGGCTGGGCATGCGTTACGTCGGAGCAATGGTTGCCGATATGCACCGCACCTTACTCAAAGGCGGAATTTTCTTGTACCCTGCTGACAGCAAAAACACTAATGGTAAATTGCGTTTATTGTACGAAGCGATTCCGATGGGTTTTTTGATGGAACAAGCAGGTGGAAAATCATTGTCTAAAGGTGAGCATGTGCTTGATGTTCAACCTGAAGGTCTGCATCAACGTGTGCCTGTTTATTTTGGTTCGATGCAAGCTGTTGATAGTTTGTTAGGCTAGTTTATATATTATCAATAAAGCCATGAATAAATAAAAGGGACGAATCATGAAGGATACTGTAAGCCATAAGCCAAACCACAAACATTTTAGTATGTTACGTAAAGCTATTGTGCTTAAAAAGTCTGGAATGATTCGTTACCATACGGCTGATGATTGTCATGGAAAATTATTTATTGAAAGGGGTGGTATTGATTGTAGCGATAATTATCAACAACTGATTCAATTTTTATCTTCTGCTATGCTGATCACTGAATGGCATGACAGCGCATTGAAGCTCAATACAACGCCCTCCATTGAAGCAATCAAGCATGCCATCAACCATGTCTCTTGGGCAGAACCCGATCTGCATGCGATTAGCGTTATGTTTTCTAAATTACCTCAAGTACGGGTGTCCTTGATTGATATTCACTTCGATAGTTTTTTAACCGATATTAGTTACAACCTTTTTTATCAACAGTCATTGGCTATCGAAGGGTTTACGCCTGCCTATTTCTTATTAAACAATGACTCATCTAACTCTTTGCTGCTGCATAGGGTTCGCATTTTAACCTTCAACTATTTACTTGGAATGATGAGTCAAATAAAAACTGAAAATAAAACAATTGCTTCTACAGCAATCAATAAAAACAAGCAATTTGGTTTTGTTCAACGGATCATTAACCGTATTCGAGGTTTGTAACGTTCATTTACTCTTTTGGAGTGTAATACCGCATGCTATTTATTCGATCTACCCTATTTAATATTTCTTTCTTTACCATCACCGCATTTTGTTCTTTACTGCTCATTATTTCTCGCCCGCTAGGGTTTTCTGCATCATGGATTTGGGCACGAAGATGGTCTCGTGCTGTGCTATGGCTGGCTAAAGTATGCTGCGGTATTCGTGTCGAAATAGAAGGAACTGAGCATCTAACGGATGTTCCCTGTGTGGTGATGGCGAAACATCAATCTGCCTTAGAAACCATTATCATGCCTTTGTTATTGCCACCTTATGTCTGGGTGTTAAAAAAAGAGTTGTTTCATATCCCAGTTTTTGGCTGGGCGTTGCGTATTGTTGATGCTATTTCTGTTGATTTTTCTAACCCACGCCAAGCATTAAAATCAATCAATAGCCAAGGTCAACAGTTTTTGAAAGATGGTCGCTGGGTCGTCATTTTCCCTGAAGGAACGAGAGCCGCTGTGGGTCACCCTGAAAAATACAAGGCAGGGGGCATCATGTTGGCACAAAAGTCATCGGTGGGCATTTTGCCATTGGCACATAACACAGGGTCGTGCTGGGGTAAACGCAGTTATATCAAAACCCCTGGTGTGGTTCGCATGCGCTTTTTACCCATGATCCCAGCCAAAGAAGTAGCGCTGCGTCCACGCAAAGAGCTATTGCAACAATTAGAACACGATATTGAATTACACACCCGTGAACTCGGTGGCTAGTAGTATGAAAAAAAACAATGGTTTTACACTGATTGAAATCCTTTTGGTATTGACCATGATGGCAGTCATTTCAGCATTGATTGCACCTTCTTTTTTTTCAGCAGCTGGTAGCACAGCAGCAAGCGAAGCGCGTCAATTACAAAAAATGTTGCGCATGGTGGGTGAAGAATCACAATTATCGGGGATGCCTATTCAGCTTCGTGTCTACCATGACCACTTAACATTTTATGCGCCCGATCAAGAAAAAAAATGGCAACCCCTTGCCAACGCTTTATTACAGGCTTACACGTTAGGCTCGCCCGTATTGATTACCAAGGCACAATTAGATGGTGATGCTGGCATCATGATCAATGACCAAAACAATAACGGCGAACAAAACAATATGCCTCCTGCATTAGCCCGTTTTTTATTTTGGCCTGATGGATCAGTAACAGCAGGCGAAATGACGCTCAAAGCAGGTAGCAAAGGCAACCCTTTAACCATTCGTATTGATGCTGGCGTGGGTGGCATTCGCGTGATGAAACCATTGTAATGCGTGGCTTTACACTGATCGAAGTCTTGGTGGCATTAAGTATTGCCGCCTTTGCGTTGATGGCTCTGATTGGACGATTAGGGGCATCGTCAGATATACAGCGCACATTAATAGAACAACGCGCTGCTATTTCTGTCGCACAAAATAGATTGGCAGAAGAATTATTACAGCCGAGCGTCAGCAGTGATGACCGTAGCGGCAATGTCGAATGGCAAGGAAAAACATTTCATTGGCGATCATGGACAGAAAAAACCGAATTAGAGCGTTTTGTTCGTCGCAATGTGTCGGTGACAACTGAAGGTGAGCCTGAGGTTGAATTGTTTGTTTTCTTGGTTCTGCCGTGAATACGAAGGGCTTCACCTTGATCGAAGTATTGATGGCAGTGGCTGTGTTAAGCATGATCGCGGCGATTAGTTATGGGGTGTTGGGCGTGGCAGGTGAGGGATTTCTTCGCTTACAAGCGGTTCGCGATGCGCAAGAAGAAGCGGGTTGGAGCGGTCGCAGCTTGCGTACCGATTGTGGTATGATGAGCCAAAGCACCATAAAAAACAGTCGCCCGTTGCGCATGGCGAGTGATGCCCGTGGTGATGCCTACTTTGATGAATTATGGTTGCTGGTGCGCGAACCAGGGCGCATGGGTATGACTCAAGTGTATTACCATATTGATGAAGAACGTGGTGTTTTATTGCGTGAATCAACATTATTATGGGCAGATCCTCAAACAAAGGCACAGCAAATGGTGCTGGGTAAAGCTGAATCGTTTGAAGTAGAGGTCTTTGAGCCTTCGGGAACGTGGGTTCGACGTTGGAGCAAAACTGGGGTGTTTATCTGGCCTAAAGCCATTCGCATTCACCTGCGTAATGGCGATGGGCAAGAATCTATGTGGCTATTGCCTACCCCTGCGGCATTGTTGTGACCACGGCACACAACGAACGCGGCGCAGCATTACTGATTGTACTTGGGCTTGTTGCTATTGTTGCTGGCTGGGCAGCCAGTGCTGCTTACGAAGATATGTTGTCGCTACGCCGTGCCGATAATGCACAATTATCTATCCGCGCTGAATTGGCTTGTTTATCGGCACTTAAATTAACCAAGTTGGCATTAGAAGAGGATGCCAAAAACACTCAAATAGATAGTTTGGAAGAAGATTGGGCGATGCCTGCAACCCCATTCCCACTGGATGAAGGGCTGGTAATGGGGCAATTAGAAGATACCAATCGTTTTTTTAACCTCAATGATTTGGTGAATGATCAAGGCGTTGCCGACCCGTATTCGGTAGTTCAAGTTCAACGCTTGTTTACGTTGTTAAACTTAGATGCCAATCTCGTTGGTGCATTGGTCGATTGGATGGATGTTGATAGCCGTCCCTTTGTTGCAGGCGGCATTGAGGCTGATGGTTATTATGATCGTGCTTACACCATTAAAAACGCCCGCTTAGATCGCTGGGATGAATTACGCATGGTGATAGGTTTTGATGCCAAAACAGTACAAGCGTTAAAAAATATTGTTACCGTTCGCCCTGTTTATGCAGGCGTAAAAACACTGGTGAATATCAACACGGCTAACAAGATGGTATTGCAAATGCTATTCCCCACCATGACCGATGCCGATGCCGATGCGATGATAGAAGCGAGACCCTATAAAGATATGACAACAATCCATAACCAACCATGGGCAGCGGGAGGAGATATGGCACGCTTAAGTGTGAGCAGTGATATGTTTTTTTTGCATGCACAAGCGAGTTTTGGTCATGTTAACTGGAAGGAAGATTATTTGTTGGCACGAAAAGCAGGACGATTACACTTGGTATGGCGGGAACGAATCATTTGGCAACCATGAATGACGATACACAAGTCTATGTGAACTGGGATGGTGATACGCTCGCTTGGTATGAGGCAAAGCATGGTTTAATGGTTGATGCGGTGCAAGCCGACGATCATAACCATGATGGGCTGTTGCCGCCATGTCCAGAGGCATTAGCCGATACACAGATGAATGGTGCGATGGCACTGTTGCCATTGGAATCTATGTTGGTACGCAATCTGCATTTACCTTTGCATTCGGTGAACTTGTTGGATGCTGATATGTTGCAACAAGAATTGGCTGATCGCGTTGGGGTTGATCCTAATACATGGTGGTTATGTTGGGATTTTTCTGCCTCTGACGATGGTATTCGTGGCTTAGTCTTTGGTATTCCTGAAGCACTCCGTCAGCAAATGGCTGATACTGATCATTGGCAACACCTAACGCATTTGGGTGTTGATGGGTGGCATCGTTTGCAGTCTTGCGCCAATGATGACGGTGCAATTCTTGAGCAAGATAGCGATGGCATTTTTTTAGCGGTATTTTTGGCAGGTTGCTGGCATGGCATGCGACGAATCAATGGCGTTATTGATGCTGATATGTGGTTGCAAATCACTGCATCATTACAAGCGATGGGCTTTGAGCCAAACACGCATGCCTTAAATGGCAATATTGATACGACAACCTTGGCATATATTCAAGCCGTTGATTGGTCATGGCAAGGCGAAGTGTTAGAAGAATCCATTCCCCGTTACCATGCCAACTTGCGCGCACTGATGGACAATGAATCACAGTCTCACCATGCGCCTAACTTTCGTCGTGGACGCTGGGCTGCGCAAGGAAGCTGGCAGTCATTTCGTCCATGGCTGCGCAGTGGGGTGCTGGCTGCTGGCGTATTGATGCTACTTTTTATCGCCCAACTGATAGATATTTCACGGCTTGAGCAACAACAAGATGATGCAGAATCACGCATTATTACCGCTTTTCATCAAGGGCTTCCTGATGAAACAGTGATGCTTGATCCTTTGGCTCAACTGCGCAAAGCAGCCACGCAACAAGGGAAAACAGCAGCAACATCCTATTTACTGACTGATTTACAAGGTATTTCACGCAGCTATCAGCAACAACCATGGCAAATGAAGTCACTTAACTTGCAACGTGGAAAAATGCAATTGGCAGGTAAGACCGATGATGTAAAAAGCCTAAATCAATTACAAGCGACCTTAGCGAAAGAAATCGCACATACTGTTCGCATTGTTGATACCAATCTTGGCAAACAGATTGCTTTTCGTTTGGAGTGGACATGGCAATAACATTACCTTTTTATGATAAATGGGTAAAGCTTGGCTCAAGCTTGCAAGAAGAATGGGGGTCGCGCTATGCTGCATTGCAAGCGCGTGAACAGAGCATGATCAAAATCGCTGCGATTCTTCTGCCCTGCATAGTGGTATGGTTTGGCGTGGTTTTGCCATTGCAAGACAAAAAAGATGCTTTGCAAACCCATGTGGCAACATTAACCGTTCAAGCCGTTGATGCCGAGCGGTTTTCTGCCTTATTACAACAACAAAAAGCAATCACTAAGCCCCAAGCGGCAACAGGAAGTTTATTGTCGCAAATGGATGCCTTAGCCAATGCGCAAGGCGTGCGTCAATACGTCACCCAAATGCGCCCGCAATCAGGCATGGATGGCAAGCAGCGTTTGCGGCTGATGATGAAAAAAATCCCTTACGCACAAGCCGTAGGTTTTTTACTCGCCATGGATCAACAGCAAATCGTGGTAAAAAAAATGAAATTGCAACAAGATACATCATCGGGTTATGTGCAACTGCAATTATTGTTGGAAAACACTGAATGAATCCATGGTCTAACCGTCGTTTAGTGCTGATTTTTATCTGCGCTTTATTCGCCTTTATACCGTTGCGTTGGGATGCAACATCATGGTTTGAGGCGCAATTACAACAAATCGTACAGCAACTTCCTGTAGCCGTTGGTATTGGTGTTATCGACTGGTCACTCAAAGGGATCAGCGTAGAGCATGTGGCAATCACCTTGCCCTCACCTGCTAAAGTATTGATCATTGACTCATTAACATTATCCCCTGCATGGGGAGCATGGTTTCAAGGCTCACCCACAGTGCATGCATCATTATCAAGCGATGGCATCAATGGTGAGTGTGATTTATTGCTGCATGATGGCTATGTGCAACTATCAGCGATTGAATTGACTGCCAACGTGCCATGGCTGCAAGCACAATGGGGTAAAAGCATTCCCATGAATTTGCAAGGGACGCTCCATGTGACGGGTAATCTACAAGCCAAACAAGAGATGCGCCAGCCTGTAGCAGGTGCGCTAACCATCACATGGAAAGAAGCAGGGGTTCAATTGGGTGAGTTGGTAACGCTGCTGGGGGATTATCAATTATATATTCACGATCAACCTCCTGCATCATGGCAATTACAATTGGCTGGCGGAGTGTTACTCAAGCTTGATGGTCAAGTTGTGCTGCAAAAGCAAGACACGCCATGGTTGCAATGGCCGTTGCAAGGAACCATTGCTATGGTCAACGCACCTGACAGCCCTTTAGCTGCATTACTCGGAGCTAAGCAAAGCATCGAAATTTCAGGCAACTTACAACATCCGCAATGGCAGATGTAAACAAAGAAGGAGATATTGATGATCAATAAATATACACTATTAACGTGCAGTCTTGCATGCATGCTGGCAATACCAGCCCAAGCCGCCGAAATGGATTGGCTCAAACAAGCAGAAGGGGTTTTTAATCAACTCAATCAAGGGCAAACACGCCAGACGGGGCAAGCTGCAATCAGTGGACTTTCTCAAACGGATATGGTTAAAGGGCTAAAAGAAGCCTTGCGCGTAGGCACAGGGCGGGTAGTAAGTCAATTATCAAAACGCAATGGTTTTAACAAAGACCGTAGTATTCACATTCCACTGCCTAGAGAGTTAAAAAAAATACGCTCGGCACTGGCAACCATCGGCATGGCAGATTCGTTGAATGATTTAGAAAGCAAAATGAACCGTGCTGCCGAACAAGCAACGCCCAAAGCAAAAAAAATATTCATGCAATCCATTCGCAAGATGACATTAAATGATGCCCGATCTATTTTTCAAGGATCCAACAATGCAGCCACCCGTTATTTTGAACGCACCATGAGCCCTGAGTTACGCCTCACCATTGCTCCCCTCATTGAGCGAGCGTTAAACCAAGTCGGTGCTGTACAAAGTTATGATCGCATCATGGAAAATTATCGCAACATTCCCATGATGCCTAATGTAAAAGCAAATTTAAACAAACATGTGATGGATAAAACCCTCAAAGGCATTTTTCATTATTTGGCCATCGAAGAGGCTGCGATTCGCAAAAACCCTGCCAAAAGAAGTACCGCGATTTTGCAGCGGGTGTTTGGTCGGTAGAATATCATGCATGATAGCATCTTTAAAACTATAGAATACCTAAAAGATACCAGTGAAGAATTATTAAAGCTGCTTATCATCGCTTTATCGACTGCTGGCGTGAACTGTGTATTGCTGTATGGCAGTTGGTATGGATGGCAAATATTTCTTAGCACGCATACGGGAGATGTGTTTAAAGAATTACATCCTGAGGTATTTGTTCAGTTAGAAAATGTATTTTCACTGCAACCATTTTGGGAAACAGCCTTGCAACTAGCAGGGGTTTCTGCTTTGTTTATGTTGGCTGTGGCACTTATTTGCCAATTTATTTATATTCGTCATTTACTGTATGCCCCATTATGGGGAATTTTAAAAATATCGTGGGCGATTGGTTTAAGTTTTGCGCTTGCATGGTTGATTCAACATAATGGTTATGATGATCGTTTAACCCATTCGTCATCTTATGTTGTTTTGTTGTTGCCTAGCATGGTTTGTATGCTTTTTCCGACAATGACATCAGTAGCACGGATCTTACCTGATATTGCCTCATTGGTCGTACGCATCATCTCACGGTTTTAATGAGGCGGTAATTTTTTTGGCGTAGGTGCTTGTTCGACGATAACTTCAGCTTCAATCACAGTATCTTGACTCGCTCTTGCTGCAATAACGCTAGCTGCCACTTGTCGAATAATCACTTCTCGAACGGAAGGAACGAGCAATAAAAAACCAACAAAGTCGGTGATTAACCCAGGCAGAAATAATAGTAAACCTGACACCACTAACAGCAAACCATGAAAAATATGCATGGCAGGAATTTCACCTTTGGCTAAACGTCGTTGTGCATCCAGAATAGTTAATACGCCTTGAAGACGAATCAATAAGCCGCCGATTGCTGCCGTGAATAAACACAGCAATACCGTAAAAAAGCCACCAATACCGCGACCTACCTCAATCAGAACATAAAGTTCCATCAAGGGTACGGTGATAAACAACAGTAATAGGTATTTAAACATTCCTTAGCTTTTTAACAGTTGCTGTTTTAAGTGTTGCGCTGTTCGTTGCGCCCGTGCATGAATGAATTTTTGTAGATTTTTATGCACCGTTGCATTGGCTTCTTCAATCAATTGCATTGTTTTTGGGTTTAACCACAACGAATCCAATGCCTCTGTGGCATATGCTGAGTAAGCCAATGCCCCATCACGGGTTGCCAGCTCACCGACCATATCGTTATCACGACGAATTTCTAATAAGGTATCTTCATGGTTGCGCCCTGGTAAACTTAGCTCAACTTCACCCGATAAAATCAAATGCACGCCCGTGGGTTTATCACCGCGTAAAAACACTTGAGTAAAGGGTGGGGAATAATGAATCTTTAAAGCACTGGAGAGCAATTCACGCAAATGCACGGGCAATGGCTGGAATACAGGATGGGTAAAAAAGAAACTATCCAGCAAGCGATTGGAGAGCAATGTCGTTAAACGGTCACGGAAAGCTGAATCGCCTTCAATCACACGTTGCACCGATGATGCGGAAGTACGTATGATATCGCTCGGTTCATTGGCAAAAACGGAAGTGTAACGAAACTTTTTACGCAAAATACCAAATTCGCCATACAAGCCACCCGCATGAATTTGCGCCAATACTTTTAGCCCTTTGCTGGTACGCCGTGTGATCGAAACACTGCCTTTGCGGATAAAATGCATATCATACGATGCACTTCCTTCGTGCAATACTTCAACCCCTTTCGATACATGCATTTCACGACTCGATGTATTCAAGATGCGCATATTAACGGCTGAAAGCCCATTCAAGATAGGAAATGTTAATTCATCCAGCATGGGGGCTTTGTTTGAATCAATATGCATGCCCGAAATATCAAGAAAGTTATCATCATCATTCATAAGTATTCACGTCCCATATAAGGCTGTAATACATCAGGTAGTTGCACTCGACCATCTGTTTGCCAACCATTTTCTAGCAATGCTACCAAGGTTCGACCAATGGCGAGACCCGAACCATTTAACGTCGCCACGGGCTGTGGTTTACCTGTGGTATCACGGTAACGGATGCCTGCACGCCGTCCTTGAAACTGCCCGAATGAGGAGCATGATGATATTTCACGGTAGCATTGCTGTGAGGGAAGCCACACTTCTAGATCAATGGTTTTTTCTGCTGAAAAGCCAATATCGCCTGCACAAAGATCGACTGCTCGATAAGGAAGCTGTAAAGCCTGCAATACCGCTTCTGCATGCGACAATAACTGTGCTAGCCCATCTTCAGCGGCATCAGGGGGTAACAACCATACGAGTTCAACTTTATCAAATTGGTGTTGTCGAATCATACCACGGGTATCTCGCCCAGCAGAACCTGCCTCACGGCGAAAACACGGCGTGTAACCACAATGACGAATCGGTAAGGCATCGGATGCCAGTATTTGCCCTTGGTATAAATTGGTGATTGGCACTTCAGCCGTGGGAATTAAAAAAGCATCTTCGCCTTCTAAACGGTACAAGTCATCGGCAAATTTGGGTAATTGTCCTGTCCCTGTTAGTGCCTTGCTGTTGGCAATGGCTGGTACCCAGACTTCTTCATAACCATGCTGATCAGCATGCAGGTCTAGCATGAATTGCATCAAGACACGTTCTAAACGCGCACCCGCACCGCGCAGCACCGAAAAACGACTGCCTGCCAGCCGCACACCTGCCTCAAAATCTAAGATTCCCAACGATTCGCCAATATCCCAATGCGGCGGCACAGCATCAGGGCGCGGCGTACCCCAACGATGGCGTTCAATATTATCTGATTCATCCGTACCGTCAGGCGTGCTAGGATGCGGTAGATTAGGAATCTCAAGTAACAAAGAAGAGAAATTATCCGCTGCTGCCTTGGCTTCAGCATCCAAGGTTTTTACACGAGAGGCAACATCGACCATGCGTGCCATGGCATCCGCCGCATTCTCGCCTCGTGATTTTGCTATACCAATCGCTTTAGAGACACGGTTACGCTCTGCTTGCAATGCCTCCAACTCTGTTTTTAATGTTCGTTGCTGTTCATCCAATAAACGCGCCCGCTGCCAAGGCGAGTCTTCAGCCAAAAGCTTCGCCCCTCGCCGCGCTAAAGCAACGCCCATGCGAGAAAAATCTCGACGAAACGCCTTTCGATCAATCACCAGTTAAACCCTCGTCTGCCTCTGTCGTCTGTCCTTCGTCTTCTGTCCTCTGATCTTCTTCTTCTTGTTTTTCGACCACCCGAACAGCACCAATCACTCGTTCCTTAGCTGCGCAATTAATTAAAGTGACCCCTTGGGTATTGCGCCCAATCACCGAGACAGAATTCATGCGAATCCGCACCAAACGACCTGTATCAGTCATCAACATAACCTGATCATCGTCCAATACCTGCAATGTGGAGATCATCGCACCATTGCGCGTGCCTGTTTTCAAGGTAAAGACACCTTGTCCACCACGTTTTTGGGTCTTGTACTCAGAAACCATGGTTCGTTTGCCAAAACCTTTTTCAGAAACAGCCAGCATGGTGGCACGGTCTGCAACCAAGTTTAACGAAATAACATAATCATCTTTAGGCATACGCATACCTGTCACACCACGGGTGCTGCGTCCCGTGGCGCGCACATCTGACTCATGAAAACGAATCGTTTTCCCGCCACTGGATGCCAGCATGACATGTTGCTCGCCATCGGATACTACTGCGCCAATCAAACCATCATCATCATCCAAATTGATGGCGATCAAACCATTGCTTCGAATCTTGCCATAGGCGGATAATTCGGTTTTTTTCACCACGCCAGCTCGCGTTGCCATGATGATATAATGATCGGCATCAAATTCACGAATGGCAAGGGTGTTGGATATTTTCTCACCCTTTTCAACGGGTAATAAATTAACCAACGCTTTACCGCGTGCTGCTCGCCCAGCTTGCGGCACTTCGTAAACCTTTTTGCAAAATACACGCCCATGATCTGAAAAGAACAACAAGTAATCATGCGTGGAAGCCACCATTAATTGTGTTACAAAATCTTCTTCTTTGGTGGTCATGGCAGTTTTGCCTTTGCCACCCCGACGTTGCGCACGGTACAACGTTGTTGGATTGCGTTTGATATAACCTTCGCTAGAGATAGTGACCACCATATCTTCTTCGGTAATCATATCTTCGACGGTGATTTCGCCCGTTTCATCCATAATTTGTGTGCGACGTGGTTCACCAAAACGGGTTTTGATGTCTTCAAGTTCGCTCACAATCACCTTCATTAGCAATGATTCATCAGCAAGAATAGCTTTCAAGCGTGAAATAGTCGCCATGATTTGATCAAATTCAGCTTGAATTTTGTCACGTTCCAAGCCCGTTAAACGTTGCAATCGCATTTCTAAAATAGCTTGTGCTTGTCGTTCTGATAAAGCAAACGAAGCAATAAGCCCTGCTTTAGCCTCTGAGGCAGTTTGGCTGGCACGGATCAAGGCAATCACGGCATCAATTTGATCCAAGGCGAGTAATAAACCTTCGAGCAAATGCACCCGTGTTTCGGCTTTGTTCAGTTCAAACAAGCAACGGCGCGTGACAACTTGGCGGCGGTGGTCAATAAAGTGCAACAACAGCTCACGCACGCCACACAGTTTGGGTTGACCATCTAGCAATGCCAAATAGTTGCAACCAAAATTACACTGCAATTGGGTTTGTTTGTATAAGTTGTTTAGTACAACTTCAGGAATTTCATGGCGTTTCAGCTCAATCACGATGCGCATGCCATCACGATCAGACTCATCACGAAGATCAGAAATACCGTCTAGTTTTTTATCACGAACTAGCGCTGCGATATTTTCAATCAAGCGCGCTTTATTCACTTGATAAGGCAGTTCGTTGATAATGAGTGCCATGCGCTTGGTGCGCGCATTGGTTTCGACGACGGCTTTAGCGCGCATCGTTACCGCGCCACGCCCTGTGCCAAAAGCACTGCGCATGCCTGCGCGACCATAAATAAACCCGCCCGTAGGAAAATCAGGGCCAGGCATGATTTGGGTCAGCACAAGATCATCAACATCAGGGGTTTGAATCAAGGTAATGGTTGCTGTAATGGCTTCATTCAAGTTATGCGGCGGGATATTGGTTGCCATACCAACAGCAATACCTTGTGAGCCGTTAATCAGTAAATTGGGATATTTAGCAGGCAATACTTTGGGTTCAATCATTGAACCATCGTAGTTATCACCAAAATTGACGGTGTCTTTGTCAATATCAGCGAGCAATTCAGCCGCTAATTTGCTCATCCGTGCTTCAGTGTAACGCATTGCCGCAGGCGAATCGCCATCGACAGAACCAAAGTTACCTTGACCATCAATCAATACATGACGCATGCTCCATGGTTGTGCCATACGCACCAACGCATCGTAGACCGCTGAATCACCATGCGGGTGATACTTACCAATCACATCACCGACGACACGGGCAGACTTTTTAAACGGTTTATCATGGGTACAGCCCAAGTCTTGCATAGCAAACAAAATTCGCCGATGCACGGGCTTTAAGCCATCACGCGCATCAGGCAAGGCTCGACCAATAATCACACTCATCGCATAATCAAGGTACGAGCGTTTCATTTCTTCTTCAACAAGCACCGGAACAGCGGGGTTCAGGTTTTCTTCCATGACAACTCCAAAATCATAACTTCGGCGAGAAGCATTCTAAATAATTGGCAGATAATAGCAAACCGATCTATTTATGGACTTTAGCGAAATATGTTTATACCTACAAAATATATGTATAGTTGCAGCCTTGTTTAACCAAGTGGTTCAAAGAGGGGATCAACAATGCTTGTAATCATACAAGATAAACCATTCTATCCTAACCTTTTGTTAGGTCTTTGCTTGCTGGGTTCAATGCTGACTTCTGCATTAACTGCAACAGCAAGCCCCAATGTTTTACCAATGTGTACACAAAAAGCAGTCACGGTAAACGATAAATCTATGCAAATGTTTTTCCCTGATGGTCAACTGACTAACCGTTTGCTTTCGGTATTCATCAGTAATATCATGATTACCGAGGATCAAAAGCCTGTGCTTTTTTTGTTGAACCAGCGCACAACGGATACACTCAAAGATGCAATATTTACCGCTAAACTGGTTGATTTTAATCAACGCTGGACGCACAACCAATCAATCAATGGTGAAACCATGGCAATCACTGAAGAAGGAACGTTATTGGTCTTTGATATTTCATCGTTTGATATACCCAGTTTTCGCCCCTTCATGCATGCCACCCCTGTGATACAATGGCATAATAAAGGTGATACCTGCGTGCAGCAATTTTCTTTAGGAAAAGAACAAGCCAATCTGGGTAACGCTGTCGGCATTGCCTTCAATAGTTTGCTGTTACTGTTAGCGATCTTGCTCTTTATCACGGCAGTTGCAGCACGCAGTCAAGGTGGCTGGTGGAAGGTTGTTCATTTATTATGCGAACCGAACGGCAAACTTTCTTTGTCTAAGGTGCAAATGGCAGTCTGGACGGTGGTGATTGTTGCCGTGGTTTATGCCTTTAGTCTAAGCAAAATGGCAATACCAGAGATTCCACCCACATTGTTACTCTTGATGGGCGCATCGTATGCCACACGCGCCATGGTGAAGTGGCAAGGCAGAAAAACCACTAAACAAACCGAAGATAATACCCCCGCTGATACCAGCGAAATCATCCATAATAGCCCTCGTTTATCGCACCTTATTTGTGATTCTTCAGGGCAATTATCACTCCCCCGTGCCCAAATGTTGATGTGGACAGTACTCAGCGTTGTGTTGTTTATCATGAAAAGTTTATTGGATGGTCATATGTGGCATGTACCCATTGAACTCGTCGCGTTAATGGGCATGAGTCAATTAGGGTATGCCATTCCTAGCATGAATGCGAATAAAAAAAGTGTAGAAGATAAAACCTAACATGCTACCTTCTTCCACAACAAACGCTCAAAGCCAACAGCCACCACAGCAAAACTGCATAGTTT
>CAYWFG010000022.1:160-31901 GCA_964458185.1 uncultured Zetaproteobacteria bacterium | reverse complement strand
CCGTTACCCAGTAGCCAACAAGACCATCAGCCAACTTTCCTTTCAAGCCAATGCCTAAATCAGAGGATGCATCATACTTATAGTGATCAATAGCAACTTTTGAAACATAACGGTATTTCCACAAGCCTTGCTCATAATCAATCCAAGGTGTATGCGATAGACCCAAGCGAAGTACGGCTGCTTTGCCTGCTAACTTTCCTTCAACATAGGCATATTTTAAAAACACATTGCTGCCCTTGTTTTTGTTTTTGGCGGCAACATTATTACCCGCAGCAGTCTGGTTTTCACTGTTGACATCAGAAGTAAAACGCATCATCCAATTGCTATCAAAGTAGTAACGCGCTTCAAGGTAAGCACGATCGACAGCCATGCCACGGGTGCGGGTGCTTTGCACACCATTTTTTTGCACTTTATAATCGGTCATGTTCAAATAGAATTTAGCACCGATTTTTAATTTACTGTCGCCTTTTTCTGCTACCACTACGCCCGCAAATGCAGGGATAGAGACAGAAGCAATCATTGCAAGCGCGGCGGCTTGCGCAATGTGCTTAATTTTCATGGTTCCTCCAAAGGAATTTAATATAAGCCGCACGCTAGGCATGGATTGTGTCATGGATATGTCACTGTTTGCAACTATGATCCCTCCTGCTTTTACTCTGTTTATTGAAGGATTTATCTCATGGCAAAGGCTTCTATATTGATCGTTGAAGATGACCCCGCTATTGCACGCCTGATTGATTTACACTTAACCCATGCAGGCTACCGCACCGAGTGTTGCAACAATGGGCGACAAGCAGCAGATCGTTTGTTAGAAAAAAACTATCAATTACTGGTCTTAGATCGCATGATCCCTGGTATGCCAGGGTTAGAGTTAACCCGCTGGCTACGAAAACAAGAAAAAACACGGTATCTACCCATTTTGATGATTACCGCACTTAGCATGGCAGAAGAGCGTGTGCGCGGTCTTAATGAAGGCGTAGATGACTACCTTGGCAAACCCTTTGAACCCGAAGAAGTGATTGCCCGCGTCAAAGCATTGCTGCGCCGCCGTAACGATGCTGCCACCACGGATAATTTGTTTACGGGGGCTATTTTTTTGGATACTGATGCGTTGAATGCCAAAGTCGGCGGTAAAACGGTTGATCTTCGCCCCTTAGAATTTAAACTGTTGCAAATGTTGATGAAAAAACCTGAAAAAGTACGCAGTCGTGAATACTTACTGGATCATGTCTGGGGGGTGAATGCCTTTGTCGAAGAGCGCACGGTGGATGTGACCATTAAACGCCTACGTAAAGCATTGAATAAACATGATGTTGGGGACTATATTCGCACCGTTCGTGGTGCTGGCTACTGCTTTACGTTAAAATCCGACGATGGGTAAAACTAACCGTTGATTGAACATGTTTTAGTCACCGCGTTACTGGCTGCTTTATTGCTGTGGTATGGGCTACGTAATCATCGCTTGCTTGCAGAACAAAAGAAACAGTTGAACCGCATGCAACAAAAGCTATCTCGCATGCAACAACGTGTCACACGGCGCGGAAAACGCTTGGATCTACTGCTGGAAACCATGAACGAAGCGGTTTTACGGCTGGATATGGATGGGCAAGTCAAAAGCATCAACCCTAGAGCGCAAGCTATTTTCCGTCTTGCTGATGATATGTCGTTGCCGCAGCCGTTGACCACACTGCATCGCGATCCTGACTGGCTGGCACACTTTAACGAGGCATTACAGATGCTTCCTGAGCGCGCACCTTTGCCACAATTGCACATTCATGATCGGGTACTCAAACCCAAATTAACATCATTAGGTAAAAATCAAGCGTTGCTTATTTGTATGGATATCACGCAAGAACATCAATTACAACAGCAACGCAGTATTTTTCTTAGTAACTTAATGCATGATTTAAAAACACCACTGACATCACTGCTAGGCTATGCGCGCAGCATGCAAACATTTTCTTCCAACAAATCCTTGCGCAAAGAAGCCACGGCAGTCATCGTCAACGAAGCACGGCATGTGAATAGTTTGCTTGATGCATTATTGTGTATTGATCATATTGAATACGGTAAAGCTTTAAGGGGAGAATCTGATCTCATACAAGTTTTATCTCAAGTATGGTTAACGCTTGATGGCGCACTGAAGCAAAAGAAAATCACCTTAAAGATCAATGTCAAAGTAGATGAATGCATCGTACCCATGCACGAAATTGACTGCCTAAGGGTGATCAGCAATGTCGCCAGCAATGCCATTCATTACAGCAATGAAAAAAGCGTTATTCATTGCGCCTTATGCATAGAAAAAACACCAACGGTGATCATTTGTGATCAAGGTGTCGGCATCAGCGAGCATGATTTTCCCCACATTACAGAACGTTTCTACCGTGCGGATGCAACACGTAGCCGTGGCGGGCATGGTTTAGGGCTAGCGATTGTTTATGAGACACTGAAGCGTGATGGTGGAAGCGTACACTTTACACACAATCAGCCACAAGGCTTGTGCGTTACCATGAACTTTCCTCATGGTAAAAGTAAGGGGTGACAATCACATCACCGCCCGTGGGCAGCATGCGTTCCTGTTTTGGTCAGAATATTATCATGGGTAACGATCTTCGCATGCGTGGTCTCTGCTTCATCAATACGTAAGATACGCCGCGCCATGGCATGAGCTTCGGGGTAATTGACTTTACCCGTACCCATCAGGGGAATCTCGTCAACATGGTAAACAATACGCGGAACTTGAATTTCTGCCATGCCTTTTTCTTTGGCTTTGGCTTGCAACTCTTTGCGGTTAGGGTCTTGATGCATGGTGAGTAAAATCAACTGCTCGCCTTTTTTAGCATCAGCAATAGCAACAATAGCATGCTGTTCATCAGGCCAGCATTCAACCACCAAATCTTCGCTGGCAGCAAGGGACACCATCTCACCTGCGATTTTAGCAAAGCGTTTAACACGCCCCTGAATAAACACAAAACCTTCATCATCAATGCGGACAATATCACCCGTATCATACCAACCGCGTTCAGGTGGTGTTAAGCGACCAGGGCGACTGCTTAACAAATAACCTGCCATGATATTAGGGCCTTTGACCAACAAGCGACCTGCACCACGAATCCCTTGCACCCCCACTAAACGCGATTGAATGCTCGGTAACAATCGCCCAACGCTTCCTTTTTTGTAATACAAGGGTGTATTGACAGAAAGCACGGGGCTGGTTTCTGTTGCGCCATAGCCTTCAAAAATACGAATGCCAAATTTTTCCATCCATAGTTCACGAGTTTCGTCTTGTAGTTTCTCTGCCCCTGCGACTACATAGCGCAGCGAGTAAAAATCGTAAGGGTGGGCATGCTTGCCGTAACCTGCCAAAAACACATTCGTGCCAAACAATACCGTGGCGTTTAAATCGTAGGCTTCTTCAGGAATCACCTTATAATGCAATGGCGAAGGGTACAAAAACATGCGCATGCCATTAAGCAATGAGTTCATGGCTCCAGCCGTCAAACCAAACGAATGAAATAAAGGCAAGGCATT
This sequence comes from uncultured Zetaproteobacteria bacterium, assembly GCA_964458185.1. Taxonomy (GTDB): domain Bacteria; phylum Pseudomonadota; class Zetaproteobacteria; order Mariprofundales; family Mariprofundaceae; genus AB-137-C09. Next base: position 28,370 of record CAYWFG010000022.1, on the reverse strand, counting down.
AAGGCACACGTCAGCAGGGGTGAAATTTGCTCGCGCAGCCATTTGAGCCACGTTTGCTAGCACATTTTTATGCGATAATGCCACCCCTTTTGGCGAACCTTCAGAACCTGATGTAAACAAAATAACGGCATAATCTTGCGAGCCAACACTGTTGATGTGTCGATGCAAGGTTAGCCGTGGCATATAAGCGCAAACAAGGGCTTTAAGTCTACGCCCTAATGTCGCTCTGGGTTTAATATCTTCTAAGTAAATCACTGTTGCATACTCTTCTAATGCGGCAACGCGCTCATGTAAATCACCTGCTTCGACAAATTTATGCGAGGTAATGACAGTCGAGACTTCTGCTGTGCGAATCGCTGATAACAGCGACGCAGGTCCCATGGTGTAATTCAGCATGGTGGGAACATAACCGCGACTGTGTAATGAAAAGAACGAAACAATCACGGCTGATACATTGGGCAGTAATACACCAATATGCGCACCCTCATCACTGTCTTCTAAAAAGGGGGTCATCAAATCTGCCAATAGAAAAGAGCGGGTAAATAACTGACGGTAAGTCAAAGGGTTACGCTCAACATCTTCAACAATGAGGTGCTTGTATCCATGTGTTCGTGCAGCTTCTAGCAAAGAATCCCATAAACGGCGACGGTAAGGGGTGGATTCAAAAATCATTTCCGACATGATGTCGGCTAAAATATTGCCTGCTTTTTCACGCCGTTGCCGTGCTGTAAGACCTTCAGGAAGTTGAAGTTCTCTGGCAGGAAGAATCGTCAAACGAATTTTAGGAAACCAACGCAATCGCGCCTGCCCTTTAAGGTAAGAAAAACGGGTGTATTGCGCACCATCAATACGCACGGGTACAATTTTTGCCCCCGCTCTATCTGCGGCCATGCCAGGCCCTGCATAGATCTTCATCAATGAGCCTGTGGCAGTAATCCGTCCTTCAGGGAAGATCATGACCCGATTATTTTCTTTCAGATGAGTAATCAGGCTTTTCATTGCCATAGGATCATTATTGTTCATGGGAAATAAATTGATAAAAGGCTTCAGTAGCGGCATCCACCATGTTTTGGTAAAGGAGTTATGAATCGCAAAACTAATATTATCACCTAAAAACAAACCCAGCAATACACCGTCTAACAAAGAGGTATGATTGGCAACAATCAATACGCGATCACCAGCATTGTCTAAATTATCCATGCCTTCAATTTTAAGTCGGTATGCCAACTTGAAGCATGTACGGATCATCCAAACAATCAATCGCATGTACCTTCCCCTTTTACCCAAATAAAAATACATCAAAATACGCCGTAAGGATGTACTTTTTTACATTTAAATCAATGGAAGTTTACCCAGCGCTTCTCTTTCATGCGAGCCTTTTATTTCCATTTTACGGTTAATACTCGCAACGATATAGAAAAAAAACCTATTGATTTTACGCAAAACGAAAAAATGTTCTTTATCTTTTTATTAACGAACGTATTATATGCAAACTACATATTTATTCCATTAGGAGATAGGTCTATCGTGGGTTTACGTTCTTGCTTGCGCTACAATGTTCAATATATGCTGTTGTTTGTTTTGGCAACGGTCATATTCTCGCATGCCGCATGGGCGCATAACGTAGGGCAAGCCCAAACATCTAAGTTTTTTGACCCTGATACCGTAAAAATGCTGAAAGATCGAGCCTCGGGCATTGCACCAGGTGGCCCTGGTTTGAGGCAGGGCGATATTATCTCTTATATTGTGGAATCTGTACCTGCGCCGAATGGCGCAACACTAGGCGCTGCGGGTTATATTATGGATTATATTCCACCAGGAACAGAAGTTGTTGGCGCATCGTTTGTGAGAAAAGTCCCTGATCCCACCAAATACGATGGCTGGGCTTATATTGATGGATCCATGCCTTACCCTGGTATTTTGTCCGATGGTTGGGGGCAAAACGGTGGACCAGCCAACCAAACCTACACGCTTCCTTTTGAAGAAGGAAATCTTGCCAATGGTATACAAGACACTGGGGTTTTTTACTCCACCGACCCACGGACTGCTCGTCTTGCAATTCCATATGATATTACCATTTGCACAAAAGCAGCGTTAGCTGGAACACAACTTTCATTTTTAGTTTATAATCAATGGGACTTCGATCAATTTATGGCCTTTGGTGATAGAAAAAACAAATGCTTATCACCGCTTTACCCTACGCCGAAGACGATTGTTGGAGGCCAAGGTCTTGGCAATCCCCCTGTGTTGAATCTTGGTGCTGCAGGTGTAGGACCTTGGGTGGGATTAGCCTCCCCTGTTGCGGGTCCAGATAGCTTTTATACCAATGATTTCAACCCCATAGCTGATGGTATCATGGCAGTTAATTCGGTTGCTGATTTTTCTAGCCAAGGGCCGTGGCATCGTATTCAACATGCGGGTTCATTAATTGGTGGCAGTGGTCTCGTTACCGCAGCCTTGGTACGCGGTATTGATACTATCACGGGTGTTCCTGCCACAGGCGGCTGGGCATTATCGGCAGCGAATCCTTTACCGCGCACCACCAACACCATTCGCTTTGCCATTGGTGAGCGTGTCGTTGGTGATTTGGAGCATGTGCGGATTAAAGTACGCATTTATAATTTAGCGGCTTTTGGTGCAGGCTCTCCTGCATTTTGCATACCTACCACCATGCCAGGTGGTAATTGTGCCATCGACCCCTATACCAATTTATCTTCTGTTTTTGGTGCCGATGCATCAGGCGGTGCGCAAGGCGGTAAAGACCATGCGTATGCCTATTTAGGGCCCTCACAAGCCAATAACAATGCCCAATTGGTGACCACGAAGGCGGTGGTTGCGGTGTCGGCTACTGCTGTAGGCCCATGGATTGCATCCGATGGTGCCTTTTTGCAAATGGGACAGTTTGTAAAATACCGCCTTACTTATCTCAATGCTGCCTCTGCCACCTTAACCAATGTAACCATCAGTGACTTGATTGATTTAGGTTCTGCCACCTATGCAAACTCTGCTTCTACGGGCAATCCTTTTTTGGGTGCGCCAACCGTATTAGCTAACAAAGTATCATGGCCAACGATCCCTGTGCTGATGCCTGGTGGCGGTGGTAATGTGGAATTGATTGTACAAATCACAGGCGCAGGCGTTGGTGGTATCAGCAGCAACCAAATTTTTGGCACCGCGACTGCACCCGATGGTGCAACAATTGTGGATTCTTATGCTGCTGCTGTATCGACCATTGGCACTTCCAGCGTACCATTGATCAACCTTAACAAAACAGCCACGCCCAATGCTGTAGCCGCAGGTCAGCTGATTCATTACACTATTGTATTGAACAATAATGGTGGGGCAATTACTGCTGCTTCACGCGGCAACAACAAGCTCACCAAGGGCGATATCTACCCTGCGACAGCCAGTGCTACAGCAGGCTTGATTGTGGGCGACACCCTCCCAAAAACACTACTGGTGAATGATGTCACTTACAATGTAGCATCTACATTGATTACTTTTACAGATACTGCGACAGGCATTGCATACCCGTTGGCAGCAGGGGATTTCGCTGTCGATGTAGCCACCCGACCTGGTGATGTTTTTTGGGATATTCTCACCTACCCTGCCTTGCATCCGCGTGCAGGGATAGCCTTTGATTTTGTCAATACCACCATACAAATTGATTTTTATGCCACGGCGGCGGCCACGGCGTTGCCTGGCGTGTATTACAATAATATTGAAGCCTACGTCGGCGATGCCTTTTCGGGCAAAGATATTACCAAATTAGCTATAAATCAGGCACCTGTGACCATCGGTGCTGCCCCTTCTTTTGCTAACTCCACCAAGATTGCCGTAGATATTAACGGCGGATTACTCAAACCTGCCGAGGATGTTCGTTATGACTTTACGCTGATCAATAATGGATTGGCTGCCACCACCACACTTGCTCTAACCGACCCTATCCCTACGGGGGCAAACTTTGTTGTGGGTTCGGTGGTTGCGCCCACGGCAACGGTTGCTTATTTGGATCAATACAGCGCGCCTTATGTGCCTGTGGGGGCAGCAGGAACGGTTGACCCTTATGTTCGTTTTGTTACTTTAAACTATACCATCATTGGCATCGGTGCATCGGTGACACCCTCGCTAACCGTGCGCGTACCGACACCCAATGTTGATGGCCTACAACTGCTCAACCAAGGCATTATGGATGTGTACGCAGGCATCAATTATTCACGTTTTGTTACTGATGATCCCAATCAAGCAGGCAGACAAGATATTACACAAATTTTGGTTACGGCAACACCAGATTTTTCTACCACCACCAAAACCGTATTGGTCAATGGTGCAGCATCAACACAAACAGCCGCTGGCGATATTTTGGCGTACACCATTAATTTTGTAGACAGCGGCACATCGAGCAATGGTGCTACCAATATAATGGTCAACGATACCGTAGATTTAACACGGTTAGAAAACATCGTGCTTGGCGTAACACCCACAGGCTGGGGCGTGGTTGGCCCTGATCCTTATTCGGGTTTGATTACTTGGACGGCAGCCACGCTCACGCATGGCGCAACTGCCACTTTCAGTTTTACTGCTGATGTGAAACTTAGCGTGGTCAATGGTGATAGCGTCAACAATGCTGCCATCATTGGTTCGGATCAAACGAGCAATATCACCATCAATGCCCCCCCACTGACTGTGCCGACCACCAAGGTAACAGGCACGGTCTTTGACGACCAAAACAGCAACGGCACGCAACAAGCAGGCACAGAAGGCGGCGTGCAAAATGTGACCGTAGCCTTGCGCGTCCCTGGTTTTGGTAGTGATATTATTATCGCCAGTACCGATGCCAATGGTTATTATGAACTGATCGCACCCATCGCGGGGGATTGGTATGTGCAAGTCACCGATGATTTCGGCGTACTTACAGGGCGCAGCTTAACCACCACCAGCAATCCCATTGCTATCAATTTAACCAATGGCACAACCACGGCAGGTCAAGGTTTTGGTTATGCACCGCGACCCACCCCAGCGGTTATCCACGGTACGGTATTTAATGATGCTGATGGCAATGGTCTACAAAATGGCGGTGAAGGCGGGCATAGTGGTGTAACATTAAACCTTAAAAACGCGGCAAATGTGATCATTGGTACAAGAACGACCAATGCCAGTGGTGCGTATGATTTTTCAGGACTAAGCGCAGGAAATTACACATTAGAAATCACCGATGCAACAGGGGTTCTTGTTCCTTATTACTTAACCACGGGACTTGTTTCACCTTATTCTGTGGTGAGCCTTGCCACACTGGAAACCCGCATCATTGATTTTGGCTATGCTCTTGGCAATACCATTGGCGATTTGGTGTTCAATGATTTGGATTCATCAGGAACATGGACGGCAGGAGATTCTCCTATTGCAGGTATCGTAATAGAATTACGCCCCGTTGGTGGGGGGGCTGGTACAGCCATTAAATCAGCCGTTACTGACAGTTATGGATTTTATCAAATTCAAGGCATTGCACCAGCGACGTATGATATTTATGCTGATGCAACGGGAATTCTTGTGAGTTTCACCCTAACGACGGGAATAACCTCACCCAGCTCAATAGTAATCACTGGTGGTGGTACAACGGGCTTGATTGATTTTGGTTATGTCGCCTTGCCGATCATCAACGCCACCAAAACCACCAGCACGGGTGTGGTTGGTTTTTACGATGCTGCAGAATATACGATTACTGTCACCAACACAGGTGGCGCAGCGGCCAACTTTGTGGTGAGGGATATTTTGCCCACCACCACGCCGCCATTGACTTTGCCGCCATATACCATTTCCTCCAGTGGCTTTCTTTACTTACACACCAACAGCGTAACGCTTAATGGCGCGCCTTTTAGCATTCCCGTCATGCCGACCTTGTACGGAACACAGCCAACATGGTCGGGTTTCATCATGCCAGCAGCTTCTACGCTGACCATTCAATTCACCGCATTTTCTGGTGCCAATGAAGGGGTTAATTACAACGGTGTGCAAACGGAATACAACAACACCTTTATCCCACCTGCAACCATACAAAACTTCCCTAATCTTGCCCGTATTCTTATTTCAGATGTCGGCAAAGTAACCAAACGTGTGGCAGCCATCAATGGTGTGTTGTGGACAGGCACAGCAACGCCCACCGTGGCAGGTAACGATGTAATCAGTTATGAGGTGCAGATTACCAACACCCCCGCAGCATTGGCGCATACTATTACTGCCATGCGCGATTACTTGCCCACAGGCTTTAGCTACAAAGCAGGCACGGCATTTGTGACTGATGCCATTAGTTACCCTACAGGCGTGGCTGTGGTCGGCACACAACTTGGCAATCAACTTGATTTTGTCATGCCTCTGCCGAACCCTTCAACAGGTGCTGCCTACCCCGGTACAGTTACCCTTAATTTTAATGCCTATGCGGCTACAGGCACAATAGGAACATTCACCGATAATGCGGGTATGCTCGTTTCGGTGAATGCACTCCCTGCGATTGATGTCTATTCGGGCAATACTGCGGCGGTGACGTTAAGCCAATTTCGTATTGGCGACACAGTATTTTTTGATAATGATGCCAGTGGCTCACTCACCGTGGGAGATACTTATGCCGCTGCCGTGACGTTAGAGTTACGGCCATTAGGCGGAGGTGTTGGCTCTGCTATTGCCAGTACATCAACCAACATCAACGGCTACTACGGTTTTTTGCTAAACACGGCAGGCACTTATGATGTGGTGGTGACTGACACAGGAGGAATCCTGCTTGGTCACGCTTCTTCAACAGGGGGGAAAACGAAAACTGCGACCGTCAATGCAGTAACCACCAGCATGCAAACATTGGATTTTGGTTATATTCCACCCGCCCTTTCTGCCGTGATTGAAGGCACGGTGTTTGATGACTACAACAACAACGCGGTAAAAAATGTAGGCGAAGCGGGCATTGCTGCTGTAACGCTGGGTTTATACAACCTTTTTGGCACATTGATTAATACCTACAGCACCCCTGTTGGTGGTGCGTTTCGTTTTTCAGGCATTGCAGGAGGTCTATACCAAATCAACGTGATCACACCACCAACGGGCTATGGTGGCACATCCACCACACTCCCGCTTAGCATCAATGTTGCCGATGGTATCACAGCTACGGGTAACGATATTGGTTATTTGCCGTTTGGTTCGTTATCGGGCAATGTTTTTAGTGACACCAGCGGCGATGGCATCAAACAGGTCAGTGAAACGGGTGGTTTTGCTGGCGTAGTCATTGAGCGTTACAACGCGGCGATGGTGTTGATCGACAATTATGCCAGTGATGCCAATGGCGATTATCTATTTCCATTGATTGCTGCCGCCGATTATTATGTGCAAGTGCAAGCGGGTTCTGCGCCTGTTGGGCATGGTGCAACCACAACGCAGCCGCTTGGCGTGACCGTGGTTGATGGGGTCGTCAATAGCGGCAACAACCTCGGCTACCAACCCAATGGCAGTATTACAGGTACGGTGTTTTTAGACACCAATGCCAACGGCATCAAAAACGCAGGAGAAACCACCACCTTTGGCAGCGTAGTGATAGACCGTTATACCATCGGCATGGGCTTTATTGATTCGTACACAGCGGATGCCAATGGGCAGTTTCAATTTAATTTGTTGCCTGCAGGCGATTATTATGTGCAACTGCGTATTGCCCCTGCGGGCTACGGCGCAACAACAACGCAACCGTTAAAAGTGACAGCAGTCAATGGCATCACCAGCACAGGCAATGACTTAGGCTATCAGACTTTTGGCAGCATCAGCGGCACGGTTTTTTCAGATGCCAACGGCAATGCCATCATGGATGGCGGCGAAGGTGCATTGACTGGGATTGTGGTGGATCGGTATAGCGGCGGGACGTATATCGACAGTTATACTTCTGATGCCAGCGGTGGCTTCCAGTTTGTACAAATTGCTGCGGGATTGTATGATTTGTATGCCCAAATCCCCACAGGGTTTGGCGCGACGACGGGGCAACCGTTGACGGTGACAGCCACCTTGGGGATCAGCAACACAGGCAACAATATTGGTTTTCAACAAGCAGCCACCATCAGCGGAAAGGTCTTCGCTGATGTGAATAACACAGGAACCTTTGATGCAAGCGACGCATGGCTTGCTGGGGCAACCGTTTATTTGAAAAAGGCAGGCGTCACGGTGGATACCTATGTCACTACCGCTGGCGGCGGCTATGATTTTACGGGCTTATTGGTTGGCACTAACCCCAGCGTGGTATACACTGTTGATGTGGATCAAACCCTCACACCGATCAACAATGCCGCCTTAACCACTGCCAATGACCCTGCCACGGTAACGGTGACGCTTGGCAGCACCAATGCGGTAGCCAATATCGGTTATCTGATTCAAGGCTCGATTGCTGGCACAGTCTATGAAGACAAAAATGCCACACTTGTCTTTGACACGCTGCCTTTGCCCGCAGATACCGCGCTAACGGGGACGGTGGTAAATATATACAACAATGCTATGCTATTGCTGGCGACCACCACCAGTGCCGTGGATGGTAGTTTTTCGTTCACGGGACTGGTGGGTGCTGATTATTACGTCGAGGCAATCACACCTGCCACCTATTCTGCCGTTGCCCCCTTGGTGGTTGCCCCTGCAACCCAGCCTGTTCGCGCCATCACCCTTGCTTCAGGCACGGTATTAACGGGGCAAGACTTTGGTTTCACGTTACCGCCAAACCTAACTGTGAGCAAAACAACGCCCTCTGCCTTTGCATCCCGCGATGTACCGATCACCTATACCATCACCATCTCCAACACAGGTGGCACAGCGAAAAACGTGGTGGTTACGGATTGGGTTCCCAACCTTACCTTTGCAGGTTGGCTGGGTGTTCCTGCGCCCACCCCTTCGCCTGAAGGCGTGGTTACGCCTGCTATTACGCCAACAGCATTGTGGTTTAATGGTGTATTGATTACCGCAACCCTCCCGCTTGCGCCCTACACCCAAACCACGGTGGCAGGGGTAAGCACCGCATGGTCGATGACCCCAACGGGCTTCACTTTAAACAATGGCGATGTACTCAAGTTTGTATTCACCGTTGATTCGTTGTTAAATGGTACAGAGGGAACATTTTTTAATTCATTGCAAGTGGATTATCTTAATGGCGCAATACCAGTGACCCAGTGGTATGCTGATATTAATACGGTGTCGGTAACACGAACCTACTTCCCTGCCAAACAGGTCGTAGCAGTCAATGGCGTGCCTTGGGCGGGCGGTACACCAACCGTTGATGTGGGCGATACCATTACCTATGCTGTTACGATCACCAACTTACGAGGAAAAGGAAATATCGCTAAAGACCCCATTGCCGTTGTTTCGTTAGCTGACACTTTGCCTTTGGGTTTTAAGTATGTATTAGGTTCCACTAAGGTAATCTCACCAGGGAACGGCGTTCTTGTGCTTACACCGCTGGCAGTCGATGGTGTGGTATTACCCGCAGCATCAGCAGTCGTGCAAGAGATCATTACCTATACCTTTAATGGCAGTGTAATTCCTGCTAAAGGATCCTTGCCTATTGCGGGTGATTCGATGATTACAGGACCTAACCTTAATGACACAGCTACCCTACAATTTGATGCTTATGCCTACGATGCACTGACTCCTAATACCCCCTTAGCTGGTACGTATACCAACCGTGCCACCACATCGGCGAATCGCCTAGGCAAAGGAGCTGGCATACTGGAAACGATTATTGCTGCGCCTGTTACTGTTTCTGCCAACGCCCATGTAATCGGCACGGTGTTTCATGAACTAACCTTGGACGGGGTGTACAATGCCACCACCTTAGATACATCGTTTAATGGCATCACCGTAGAACTGCAACCCGCAGGCGGTGGCGTAGCCGTTGATAGCTATACCACTGGCATGGGTGGTGTATTTGACCTTGTTGCGTCAGGGGCTGGTGCTTATCAAGTGGTGATTACTGATACCGCTGGTATTTTGACAGGGTTCAGCAACACCATTGCACCTGCGGTTATGCCTGTTACGCTAACCAATGGTCAGCGGCTATTGGGGCAAGATTATGGCTATGTATTAAATGCAGCAGCAGCAACCATTAGCGGCACTGTTTTTAGCGATACCAATGCCGATGGTATGCTAAATGGTGCAGATGCAGGCATAGCCAGTGCAACGGTGAATCTCACTTCGCTGGTGGGTACGGTGCTTGCCACCGCGCTTACCAACGGGGCGGGCTTGTACACCTTTAATAATTTGGCGGCAGGCAGTTATAAAATTGACGTGGTAAATACGTCGTTGCCACTGGTTGGTTTGTACAATACGCCAGCCGCATCGCCGATTGACCCTTATGCACTCACGATTGCAGCAGGCAGTATTAGCAGCCAAAGCTTTGGCTGGGCAGCAGGCGCACAATTTTCTGGCACGGTGTTTGATGACAACAACGATGGTATTTTCACCCTTGGTGAACCGGGGCATGCCAATATCACCATGAATCTGGTCAATACGGCGACAGGCACAGTAATTCGCACGGCAACCACCGCGTATTCGCCTATTGCTCCTGCGATCACGCCCAAGCTCGGCAGCTATAGTTTTGATGCTGTAGCCCCTGGAACCTACCGCATTGATGTCACCGATGTGTTTGGTGGTCTGTTGGGCTATGCATTGACGACTGCCAATCAACCGATGCCCCCCCTTGCCGTGACAGGCGGTATTACCTATACCAATAATTTTGGTTATTTTAAAGCCCCCAACATTGCGGTGGTCAAAACCATGGCATCAGGCACGTTGGATCGTGGTGCGAAGATGGATGTTACACTGACCGTAACCAATACGGGCGGCGGTGTGGCAGCGTTTAGCATTGCTGATGTGATGCCTAGCCTTGCACCTATTTCGCCTTTTATCGGTGGGCTTGGTGGTTATCTTCCTTCAGTTGTGCCATATGTTTTTGATACTGCCTTTAGCGTTACATTGGATGGTGTGCTTTTGGCTATAGGCGCGGATTACACTGCACCTATTGCAGCAAGCGCAACCCCAACATGGACGTTAATCAATGGTTTACCTGGTGGTTCAGTGCTAGCCATTCACTTTACAGGTGTACAACCAGCAGCTTCAATTGGCTCACGCGGAAGCCCTAACTACAACGGTGTGGCGATTCAGTATGGCACACCTGCCACAGTCATTGATTACCCGAATCTTATCACCTTTTCGGTGGTCAAAGACTTAACCTTTGCCAAGCGAATTACTGCCATCAATGGCATTACCTACGCTGGAACAGGAAGACCAACAATTTACCCTGGTGATCGCATAACATTCCAATTGGCCGTAGCCAACACCATCCGTGGGCGACAGATTGATGTCACCTCCTTTGGCGATACCCTACCTGCCGATGCACTCGGCTACGGTCTAAGTTATGCACTAGGAAGCTCCCTATTAACTAACCCACTTGGAGGACTACCGCCAGCCATCATGCTTGATCCTGTTATCACCCAATACGCTACGCCAGGGATTGCACCTTACACGACGGTGATCGGTGCATCGCAAGGGCTGGCATGGGTACCTTTTGTTGCACCCTTGCCTGCCACCCTTGCCGCATTCCCCAGTGAAGTTGTGTTGCAATTTGATGTGTATGCCAGCACATCGTATTTACCAGGGCTGTATACCAATCAAGGTACGGCATTGGCAGCAAGAACAGGAAAGGCAATGATTACGGTTAATGCCTCGCGTGATTTTTTGCTAACGTATAACCTTGCCATCAGCAAAACAGTGAACCGAGCATCCACCCCACCGGGTACGTTTGTCACCTACACGGTCAATATTGTCAATAATTCAGCAACTGGTTCTGTTACGGGTCTTACCCTTACCGATCAACTGGCGAATGGGTTCAGTTATATGCTAGGCACAAGTAAATTCAATGGTGTTGTCACTGCCGACCCAACGGGAATTCCTACCCAACCTTTTTGGCTGTTGCCTGCCATCCCCGCAGCAACAACATTAACCGTATCGTTCAGTGCCGATGTTGCCAGTTGGATCCCCCTTGGAACATACAACGACACGGCAACCATCAAAGATATTCGCGGCGTTAGCGTAGTAAGCACAGGTGCGACTGCACCAGTAACCATTGCCGCACAAGCGTTGTTGACGGTCATCAAACAAAGCAACGTGGCAAGAGCGGCCCCTGGCGGGGTAATTGCTTACACCGTGACTACCCAAAATACAGGGGTAGGCATTGCTACCAACGTGACTGCCACCGATCATTTGAGTGAATATGTGATGCTGGCAACAGACCCGTGGGGCAATGGCACGCCCGTTAAGTTTACCGATGGTGCAAACGCATCAGGATTAACCATTGGCGGTATTGCCTATTCCAATGATGGCGGGGTTACGTTTGCCTATACCTTGAATATGGGCAGCGCGTATGATCCCTATGTTACAGATTTTAGGGTGCAAATGTCAGGTGTTATGAATGCCAACCAAGCTGCAAATCCTAAATTTGATTTGCAGTATAAGGTGCAGGTTAAATGAAGCGTGTTGTCACATGCCCCACAAGATAATTTTTTGTTGACTGTATTCTGTTTCGCGCTGCCAAACCTTTTCTGACCACGGCGTGTTTTCGCTGCGGTCAAAAATCACTAAATGCCCCTCTGTTGCTGCTGCTTTATCCATATAATCTGCCGTTTGCTCGAGACCTTTATCAATGGTCGCATCCAGACCTTGATACAAAATCTTTAACTCAATCACAATGCGTTGATCTTGCCAATGAAGCAATAAATCGGTACGCCTGCGCCCTAAACCATATTCACGGTCAATGCGTCCGCCGCCGTTGGTGATACGTTGCAAAAAGGCTTGCATCAGTAATTGAGGGCCAGCTTCTTTGTATTGAAAACGCTCTAACCATGCTTCTGAATTTTCGCGGAAAAATTGTTGGAAACTTTGTAATAACTTCACCATATTTAAACGCCTATCTTCATTCAAATACCATACTTGCTCTTCGGGGCATAATGCCGATTGAATTGTCCAAGTGAGTTCGCGAGGGATTACTTCATGGTAGATTGGGTTGGCAATAGCGATTGCGCCATTCCTTGCACGGTAAATCAATCCAAGGTCAAGACCATATTGAATATCATCATCTTGAAATTGTTGGCTAAGGATTTCCCCTTCTAATAGATTACTGACAATGCGATGCACCCGTGGTTCACGCAGCTTATCAATCAGTTGATCCAAATGGGTGTCACGCCGCAAAATCAACGCCTCTTTGGCAGCATCAATGTCTTCTGCCGTAATTGTTTTGCTGCGATCGCGGTTTTCTATTACCGCAAAACAAGCTTGATAACACAGTGCATTGACCAACCACGGTTGGCCATTGGTGTAATAACAAACACGCTGCACGGCTTCGGCTGTGAACGCTTGCTTGGTATAATCGGTGTGCAACTGCATCAAGTTGGCTATATCAGTATCACTGAAATCACCCAACTGCAACGATTCTGCCTTGATATTAAAGGCACTGCCGCCTGTAATCACCTCTTTGCCATCGCCAAGACGCAAGCGATAATCACGCACATCACGCACACCGCACAATACCACGGTTTGTGGGAATGCTGCAGGGCGTTTACTGTACCCCGCACGCAATTGTCGCAACACTGAAATTAGGGTATCCCCAACCAATGCGTCAATCTCATCAATGAGCAACACCAACGGTTTATCAAGTTGCTGACACCAGCCAAGAAGAAGCGCGCCTAACGCGCCTTGACCATGCCGCTCAACAATGTGCTGCACATGTTGATCTGGCCAATCATCATCCATATAAATCAATGCATTGCTTGCTATCTCGTTGGCCAATAACTGCATTGCCTCGGCGACATGTTCACGCGCTGCTTGCCCCACTTCCACATTGATATACAAACAATAATAATCACCCGATTGATTCAAATGATCCATCAATGCCAGCATACAGGATGTTTTCCCTGTTTGGCGAGGGGCGTGCAATACAAAGTATTTGCGTTGAAAAATAAGCGATTCGATCTCTGGAAGGTTCCAGCGCGCTAAGGGTGGTAGTATATAATGAATGTCAGATTGTGTGGGGCCCGCTGTATTAAAATAACGCATCATCTATGCTCCGTAAGCCATGCACCAGCAGTGTTGCCAGAAGATGGAAGACAAAGGACGGAAGACAGAAACAGGAGAATAAGGAATAATGGGGTGGTGGTGGGCATGGGGGAACTCCTTGGTCGCGGCAAGGGTAAAGGTGATTGGGGCGGTGGGCAAATGGTGGTGCGTCCTACATGCGCCACAAGATGTTTTTTTTTAGACGTGATTCCTCATCTATCTGTTGATAGCCTTGAGTAAAATTTTGGTTAGGCTTGCGCCGCTGCTTGTTTTTCTATGTTAAGTGTTTTGTTTAACCCTCACACTACTTAAAAAAGGAAACCCATAAAGGTTCATCATGAGATTTCTCCCCCATACCAATGCTGATCGCACTGCCATGTTAGCCGCGATAGGCGCACCTGATATTCGGGCATTGTTTGCCGATATTCCTGCTGATTTTCATTGTGAGTCAGGCAGTTTAGCGATACCAGCTGCATTGTCTGAAGCTGCTATTGTGCGCAAGTTCACTGCCGCTGCCGAGCAAAATAGACATGCGGGTAATACCCGTTGTTTTTTAGGGGGTGGCACATACCACCATTTTATTCCTGCGGTGGTGGATTATATTATTTCACGGGGAGAATTTTTAACTGCTTACACCCCGTATCAGCCTGAAATATCGCAAGGTACATTGCAAACCTTGTTTGAGTTTCAAAGCATGGTTGCGCGTTTAACGGGTATGGATGTATCCAATGCTTCAATGTATGACGCAGCAACCAGCGTGGCAGAAGCAGCACTGATGGCACGGCGCATTACCCGCCGTTCAACGGTGTTGATTGCCGATACGGTGAACCCCCGTTACCGCGCTGTCACCCACCATTATTTGCGTCATTTAGCAGGCGACCATCACGATGTGCCATGCAATGTGGGCTTCGCTACCGACACTGCGGCGTTGATTGCTGCCATTGACGATCAAACTGCCTGTGTAATTGTTCAGTTTCCTGATTTTTATGGTTCTGTGTATGACTGTGCCGATCTACGTGCCGCTTGTGATGCGCACCGTTGTTTGTTGGTGTTGGCATTTTCTGATATTACGGCTTTTGGTGTGCTGCAATCACCAGCCGTCTTGGGCGCAGATATTGCCGTTGGTTCTGGGCAAGCACTGGGGATTCCGATGGGCTTTGGTGGTCCTCATTTGGGTGTGTTGACGTGCAAAAAAAAATACGTGCGGCAAATGCCGGGGCGGGTTTGCGGCATGACCACCGACCAACAAGGAAAGCGCGGCTTTGTGCTAACATTATCCACCCGTGAACAACATATTCGCCGCGAAAAAGCAACCTCAAATATATGCTCCAACCAAGGTCTCATGTGTACCGCTGCGGCAACTTATATGGCATCGTTGGGGGATGCAGGGCTGGCGAATGTGGCACAACGCAGTGCTGCTGCGCTTGCCATGCTCATTGCAGCACTGCCCGATAATGTGCAAGCGGCATCGACACCGCGTTTTCATGAAACCGTGTTGAGTTTTCTTAATCAGCAACACCGCGATGGTTTTCTTCAAGCTGCCCAGCAAGCGTATATCTTCGCAGGTATTCCCCTAGAAAAATTCGATGCCGCGATAGAACCACGTCATTTGCTTGTTGCGACCACCGAAATGGTTGAAGTAGATGACATCAACGACTTTATTTGCGTGTTGGAGGCATCATCATGAACGACGTGACCACGGGCATCCAACATGAAGAACGCTTGATTTTTGAACATCAGCATGCCGATGAACACAGCATCAGTTTACCGGGGGTAGAGGCAGCTATGCCAGCGCATTTGGCGGGCTTTTTACGCCGCGAAAAAGCCATGATTCCGGGCTTGTCAGAGCCAGAAACCGTGCGCCATTTTGTGCGTTTGTCGCAATGGAACTATGGTATTGAAAGTGGTTTTTATCCGCTTGGCTCTTGCACCATGAAATACAATCCTCGCGTGAATGAAACGCTGGTGCGCTTGGCAGGTTTGGCACACGTCCACCCCGATCAACCTGAAGATAGTGTGCAAGGGTTGTTAGGCTTGCTGTTTGAATTGCAGCAAACCCTTGGCGAAATTGTCGGTTTGCCCCACGTCACCTTGCAACCTGCCGCAGGCGCACATGGTGAATTGGTGGGCATGATGCTGATTCGTGCGGCTTTGGCAGCTCGCGGTGAACCCCACCGCACTAAGGTGTTGATCCCTGATTCTGCCCACGGTACGAACCCTGCATCTGCCACCTTGTGTGGTATGCAATGCGTGGAACTGAAATCGCGCCCCGATGGTCGCTTGGATTTGGCTGCCTTGGATGCAGCTTTGGATGATGATGTGGCAGCACTGATGCTGACCAATCCCAATACCGCAGGCGTATTTGAAGAAGACATTGCCGCCATTTGCGCCCGTGTTCATACCGCTGGTGGTTTTGTTTATGGCGATGGTGCGAACCTCAATGCCTTGGTGGGTGTTGCTCGCCCTGGTGATATGGGGATTGATTGCTTGCATATCAACGTCCACAAAACATTTTCAACGCCCCACGGTGGTGGTGGGCCGGGGGCTGGGCCTGTGGCAGTGTGCGATGAATTGGCGCGTTTTTTGCCCACGCCCTCGATTGAACGTGATGGCAATGGCTTTTGTTTGCACCATGACAATGAACACAGTATTGGTGCGATGCTGGGCAGCATTGGGCAAACAGGGGTATTATTGCGTGCTTTGGCATACATCAATGCCTTTGGGCGTGATCATTTGCACCGCATTGCCGAAGATGCGGTCCTCAATGCCAATTATATGCTGCATCGTTTGCAAAATGCCTACCACGTACCATTCCCCGGTTTATGCAAACATGAATGCCTATTAACCGATGAAAAACAAGCAGCCCAAGGCATCAAAACCTTGGATATTGCCAAGCGTTTGATTGATTGTGGTTTTCACCCGATGACTGTCTACTTTCCCTTGATAGTGCATGGCGCAATGCTGATTGAACCCACGGAAACAGAATCGAGAGCAACGCTGGATGCTTTTTGTGATGCCATGTTGGCGATTGCCGAGCAATGTGAAAAAGGCGATACCGATGCCTTGCATGATGCGCCATTATTACCCTTTCGCCAGCGTTTGGACGAAACCAAGGCAGCGCGCAAACCTGTATTAACATGGCCATCCCCATCCGTTTAACCACTGAATCTGTGCCGCATATGCACATTGTTGGTGTATGCGGCACGGCAATGGCAGCGATTGCTTTGTTGGCACAACAAAAAGGCTGGCGGGTGACAGGCTCTGATACAGCAATCTACCCGCCCATGTCCACCATGCTCGCTGATGCAGGCATTGCTGTGTTGCCCTTTTCGGTGAACAACCTTAGCCCCCAACCTGATTTATGCCTCATTGGCAATGCCATTAGCCGTGGCAATGTTGAGATAGAAGCGGTGTTGAATCATGGCATGCCATACAGCAGTGGCGCAGCTTTTATCGGTGATTATATTGTACCCAAGCGTCATGCGGTGGTGGTTGCTGGCACGCATGGCAAAACGTCTACGGCGAGCCTGATGGCTTTTGTGCTGGCAAGCGCGGGGCAAGGTGTTGGTTTTATGATTGGCGGTGTGCCTGAAGATTTCACGGTAGGCGCACGTCTCGGCGATGCTGCTGCCCCTTTTGTGCTTGAAGGCGATGAATACGATACCGCATTGTTTGATAAACGCAGTAAATTTTTGCATTACCATGCACGGACGTTGATTGTTAATAATCTAGAGTATGACCATGCGGATATTTTCCCTGACTTAGCTGCCATCCAACGGCAATTCACTCATTTATTGCGTACGGTACCTGAACATGGAACAATCATCGTCAATGCCGATGATGACAACCTCGCAGAAGTATTGACTCAAGGCTGTTGGACACCGTGTGTGTGTTTTTCGCAAAAACGTGAGCAATCAACCGCAGCATGGCAATGGCAATCTGACAGTGATGATGGGCGTTCGTTTACCCTGTGGCATGATGGCAAGGTAGTGATCCAAACCCACTGGCAGATGATCGGTCAACACCAAGTCACCAATGCCTGTGCCGTTGCAGCGGCAGCCCACAGCATGGGTGTTACCATCGCTACGATTAAAAAAGCATTCAGCAGATTTAAAGGCGTGCGCCGCCGCATGAGTTTGGTTAATACCATTCATGGCATACGGCTGTTTGATGATTTCGCCCACCACCCGACGGCAATTCGTGGCATTGTGCAAGCGGCAAAGGCAAGCATGCAGGGCAAAGGCAAGTTATGGATTATTGTTGAGCCTCGCTCTAACACCATGCGCAGTACGATTCATCAACAGAGCTTGCCCCCATGCTTTGCAGCGGCAGATTATGTGTTGGTATTGCCACCTACCAAGCGTGGGCAAAGCGAGGATGATCTATTGGATGTTGAGCGTTTGTGTCTCGATATTGGTGATAAAGCGATGGTCGTGACAGATCATACGGTATTGGCAGACCGCTTAAGTGATCGTATACAACGGGGTGATGATGTGGTTATTCTCTCGAATGGCGGTGTGACGGTATTGCATGAGGTTGTTGATGAGGTAAGAGCCAAGGTTTAATCGTGTTAGGGTGATTGATGGTTGCAGCGTTGGTGATCGCTTTGTTACAAAATGACACACATGCCACACAATACCATTGCACTGTGACCCAGCGCACACTAATGTTCGCTCATCCACCCAAGAGGGGTTGTCTGTTTTGGCAGATTATTTTTGAGGGTTGGGTGACAAATATATACACAAGGATTTGCAAATGAAGAAAACACTTCTTTCCGCTGCTGCATTCGCTGTTGCTGGCGTTTCTGCGGTAGCGATTATGCCTACTACTTCTGAGGCTATTCCAGCTTTCGCCCGTCAAACTGGTGCTGCTTGCCTAAGCTGCCATTTCCAAACATTCCCAGCTTTAAGTGCTTTTGGTCGTTCATTTAAATTGAATGCATTCACCGATGTTGGTGAGCAAGCGTTGATTGAAGATGAAGGTCTTTCTTTGCCTTCAGTATTGAATGCTTCACTTGTTTTGCGTGCAGGTTATAGTATCAATAAGCTTACGACTCCTGCTGCTGGTGCTGTTAAAGCTACCACCGTATCCACCCGTAACTGGGCTGTTCCTACCGACAGCAACTTGTTGTTAGCGGGTCGTGTGGGTGCCAATGTTGGTGCGTTTGTTGAGTTTGCTGGCGGTGCTGGTAACTGGCAGATGATGAGTTCGTTTGACTTTGATGGCATCAAGGCTGGTTTGAATGTTGCTAACACAGGCTTTGGTCCTACCGCAGCATTAGAAACAACGGCTGTTTATGGTCAGCATAGTGGTAAATTAGGCGGTGGTAATGTTTCCGCTGTTCAGTCTATTATTGGTGGTTTGGGTCAAACAACGTCTGTTGCGTTGTGGACAGGTAATGAAACATTCACTGTTCAAGGCGCAATGGTTGCCTATGCTGATGCAAGAGCGACAACTGATCCTAGCTTTATCCCGTTGATTCGTGGCACTTATGTGGCTGATCTTGGCGGCGCAGAATTGTTGATTGGTGGCACATTGTCATCAGGCACGCAGTCTGCGAAAATTGGTGGTGTGCCTGTTGATCTTGGCGTTGATCTAAAATGGATTGACATGCAGATTCAAGGTGAAATGGGCGATGCTTCTTATGGTATCTACGCTGACTATGTAACCACCAAAGCAAAAGCTGCTGGTGCTGCTGGTCTCTCTAGCAATATCTTTGCAGGGAATTTTAACGCCAAACGTGATGGCTTTGGTATTCGTGCTGAATTCAAACCATTGCACCATGTATTGTTTGGTATCGGTTATATGTCTGACAAGACAACACCGCTTGCAGGTCTGTCTGCTAAGACAACCACAAGCCATTTTGCTGCTACCTATGAATTGTATCAAAACATGGAATTCAATCTTGTTTATGATAATGCCAATACCCCTAACGGTGGCAAAAACACAACAACATTGGTTGAAATGGAAGCATTGCTGTAATATATTCAATATAACTATTGAATCTTTTAAAGGGAGGGCTTCGGCTCTCCCTTTTTTATTGTAAAAAAACCTATTGAAAAAAACATACAAGAGAAACGTCCATGCCCAAGCCGTTACGTATATCTAACACCAAAAAAAGAAAAATTGATGCTTGGTTACAACAGGCGAATCTAGCCTTTGCACAATCCAAGACGGCACGCTGTGAGCAGCTGTGTAAAAAAATTGACGCTATTATTGATGGTCTGCCCAATGTATGGAACCTTCGTGGCTCAATGGCTGCCAGCCTAGGCAAGTTGGATCGCGCTGAACATTGTTTTTCTGAGGCACTCAAGACCGCGCCAAAGCAGGTGGCGTTTTTAGAAAACCTTGCCCGAGTTTATGCCCTCAAAGGTCAACCGCGCAAAGCATCAGAACTGTACGAAAAAGCCATCCGTTTTCAGCACACGCATAAGTTAAGCACCACACTTGCTTATTGCACCATCATGATTGATGAACTACAAGAAGCAGGCAAAGCCGTTGATGTGTTGTTGCCTTTGTTACAAAAACAGCCTGAAGATACTCAATTATTGGCAATGCTTGCCACTGCCTATTTTAATTGCGATAAATTTGAACAATCTGAACAATACCTGCAACAACTCTTGTCGCTGCAACCCAATCATACCGTAGCCAATCGTCAAATGGGAATACTGCAATCGCAACAAGGGAATATGGCACAGGCACAAGACTATTTTTATCGTGCCTTAGCAACGCCGACAGCCGATGATATTGTTACCTATGCCAACCTTGTGGCAATCAAGAAATACCGTGATTGCAACGATGATGATATTCTTCACATGAAACGTATTGAACAATCCACGTTGAATGATTCTAACAGCCAAGAAAGTGTATGTTTTGCACTGGGTAAGGTCTACGATGACTTAAAAGACACAGAACAAGCCTTTGCTTATTTACATCGTGGTAACGCGCTGCGCCGCAAGCGAAGCCCCTACCAAAACGAGCAAGAAGTGGCACATATTCAGCAAATTATGGATGTCTTTACGCCTGATGTATTTGACAATATCAGTACACTGACCAGCACCATGCCGCTCTTTGTTACGGGCATGCCCCGTTGCGGTACAACATTAACGGAGCAGATTTTAGCATCACACCCTGAAGTGCAATCAAAAGGGGAGTGCAACGTCATGGAAGGCGTTGCGCTGGCACGCCGCCACTGCGATACTGCACCGCTTACCTTAGAGCGCATCACCCACTTCACTGCCGATGAGTGGCAGCAAGTCGGTCAAGATTATATTGATACTGTAACTGACAACATAAGCACCGCACATATTACTGATAAAACCCTTGGCAACATCCGTCTGGTCGGTGCTATCCACTGCGCCTTACCGCAAGCCAAAATCATCCACGTCCGCCGCCACCCGTTAGATACCTGCCTCTCTATCTTTAAAAACAATTTAGCAGGCGAATTGTTGGGGTTTAGCTCGTCGCTAACAGACATAGGGCAATATTACCGCATCTACCAACAGCTCATGGCACACTGGCGCAAGGTATTACCTGAAGGCGTGATGTATGAAATCAATTACGAAGATCTGGTTAGTAATCAAGAAGAAGAGACTCGGCGTTTATTGGCTTTTTGTGAGCTAGACTGGGATGATCATTGCCTACAATTTCACACATTACGTAACAAAGTACAAACCTCCAGTATCGCCCAAGTACGCCGCCCAATGTACAAAGATTCGGTAGCAGCATGGCAACGCTACGAAAAACAATTACAGCCATTGATTGATATTTTGGGTACAGAAGGGTGGTAGTAGTAATACAGTTTATTGAATACCTGCCTATCACTTGGAGTTCACCATACAATATTGGATGAAACAAGCGATCGCATTGGCAAAACTTGGCATTGGTTGCACCCACCCTAATCCTCGCGTGGGGGCAGTGGTAGTGCAGCAAGGGCATGTGGTCGGTGAAGGTTGGCATCAACGCGCAGGTGAGGCGCATGCTGAAGTGCATGCTTTGGATGCGGCGGCAGAGAAAGCGCAAGGTGCGACACTTTATGTTACCCTAGAACCATGCGCAGGGCATGGCAGAACGCCGCCTTGCACCGAATTTATTGTTCGTTCGGGTATTGCCCGCGTGGTGTATGCTTCATCTGATCCTAACCCTGCCATGCAAGGCGGTGGTGCATATTTGGCAGCGCAAGGGATTGTTGTGGTCGCAGGAATGTGCCAAGATGAGGCTGATGCTATCAATCGCCCCTTTTTTCATTATATCAAGCATCGCATGCCCTATGTCATTGGCAAAGCAGCCATTTCTTTGGATGGAAAGTTAGCCACGCGGCAAGGGGATTCACAATGGATCAGTGGCACTGCCTCGCGGCAGCATGCCCATGGTTTGCGGGCAGCATCGGATGCGATTATTGTCGGTGCTGGTACGCTCCGCGCAGATAATCCTTCGCTCAATGTGAGAGATGCCAAGATGCTTGGTGAACCGCCGTTGCGGGTTATCATGGCAC
This sequence comes from uncultured Zetaproteobacteria bacterium, assembly GCA_964458185.1. Lineage (GTDB taxonomy): Bacteria > Pseudomonadota > Zetaproteobacteria > Mariprofundales > Mariprofundaceae > AB-137-C09. The sequence goes on along the minus strand of CAYWFG010000022.1, from coordinate 5,761 downwards.
GGCGCGTGCCTGCGTTCTTTTCGCATTGTCGATTGCTGCAAGCGAGCGAATACCCTGCGGGTAAGGTGCGTTTTTATGTGCAAGAAGACAATCCTTCTGCTGCTGCACCGTGGATTGAGCAAGGGGTAGAGATCATTACCGTGGCAAGCTTAACCGCCGCGTTACATCACTTGGCAGAAGATGGATGCTTGCAAGTGCTACTTGAGGGTGGCGGTATTTTGCATGCGGCTTTTTTTGAATCGGCATTAACCCAAGAATTGGTCTTGTATCAAGCACCTTGTTTGATTGGTGGGAGAGAAAGTGTCAATTTATGGCATGGCGTGGGGATTGCGACGATGGCAGATGCACCGCGTTTGCAACAGGTTAGCAGGGAGGTATTGGGGGATGATTGGTTGATTCGGGGGTCATTGTAGGGGCGAACGGTCGTTCGCCCCTACTTTGTTATGGCGATTTCTGTGTTGTTATTTAATTTGTCTAGAGCCCATTTTTTTGGGTTGTTGATAATATATTGTGCAATGCGTTGATATTCATTGTCATTATGGATGATATGTTCCCAATAATTGCGTTGCCATAATTTTCGTTTTGGTGTGCTATCCATGCGATTCATTTTTGCTGTGAACGATGATTTAAATCCTGCGATTAACGAACCAATTGATCGGGGTTGCATGGATTGTTCCCGTAGGGGCGAACGGCCGTTCGCCCCTACGCCCACGATGATTTCTACAATTCCATGCAAATGATTCGGCATGACGACAAATTCATGCATTTTAATTTCATCACGAATTTCCTCCGATTTATGCCATTCATCCCATACCATTTTTCCTACATCATTCAACACCATTGTATCATTTGCGATTTCTCCAAATAAATGCAATCGGTTTTGGCTGCAAATGGTGATAAAATACAATCCTGCCTGTGAATAATCGTAATTTTTCAAACGGATAGATTTTCGATGATGAATTTTTGGATCGTATCTCATCAATTATTCAGGTGGTATGGGCGAACGGCCGTTCGCCCATACGATAAAATATCATTCATACGTCTATTATCAATACGTTTGCTATCACAAAAAAACGACAGCATGGCGGGCGATAGCAGCTTCGCGCCTTCTTCGGGTGATACAATAATCGGCGCAGGGGCATCAAGATAATTCGCTAACGCAATAACATAATCGGCATGGGGTGTTGGCTCACCATCGCTGATATTAAAAACCCCCGTTGCTTGCTTACCCATCGCAGCGCATAATGCCTCGGCAATATCAGTGACATGAATACGGTTGCTAAAGTGATCAGGTTGCCAACGAATAGCGTAATAACCACCTTGTTTTAATCGTTCGTGGATATTTCGTTCAGTACCATAAATACCTGCCAAGCGAAAAATGGTTGCTTCTTGACCGATACGCTTCATCGCATCGTGCCATGCTTGCTCTGCTTTTAGCCGTTGCTGTCCACGCACACTGTCAGGCTGGCAGTGCCACGCTTCATCAACCCATGCGCCATCAGCATTGCCATAAACTGATGTTGACGAAAGATAAATGGCTTGGGTAAGGCGTGGGCATTGTGGTAATAAATCAGGCAACCAATCTGGTTGACCTGCCCGTATTGGTTCACTGCGTTCCAGTGGAATCGAATCAATGATGATGGTGACTTGTTGCAGCACAGGATCGTTCAATGTGGCAGGCGTTTGGTGCTGAAGTAGGGCGTGATAACCCAGTTTTTTCCAGCGTAAAACTTGGGCTGGATTACGTGATACAGGAAGCACGGTATACCCTAAATGCGCAGCCTCGCGCATAAATACGCCACCGACATAACCACAGCCAAGAATTAATATGCACGGCATCAGCAAACTTTACCTTTAAAACCTTCCTTGGCTAACAGTATTAAAAGCTTATCGCGTTTATCCCCCTGAATTTCAAGGGTGTTTTTCTTGACAGAACCGCCTGTACCCAATTGAGATTTTAGGCGTTTTAACAATGTTTTTAATGCACTATCGTTTAATGATAAGCCTGTGATAATACTCACGCATTTACCGCCACGCCCTTTGCTTTCTCGGTGAATGCGTATGCCTGCTTTATTGGGGTTGCGAATTGGTGAGGGCGCAGATATTTTTTTGCTCGGGCGATGCTTTTTTTGCATCGGTTTGCTTAGCATGCCTTCTTCAGTGGAGTATACCACCCGTGTGTCATCACTCATGATGATTCCTTGTGCAATAAATGGGTTAAGGCTTGCCCTGGGTCTGCTTGGCGCATCAGGGATTCTCCGACCAAAAAAGCATGAACCCCCGCTTGGTTCATGCGCTCAATATCTGATGGATGATGAATACCCGATTCAGTGATAACTGTTGCTGTTGTGGGGCAATGCGGCAATAACGCTAGCGTGGTTTGTAGGTCAATATCAAAGGTGTGCAAGTTGCGATTATTGATGCCGATCAATGGACTATCAGGCAAAAACTCCAGCACACGATCCAGTTCATAGCGATCATGCACTTCAGGTACAATATCTAATTGAAATGCTTTCGCAGCCGCTGCGAGTTCTTGCAATAAGTTGTTGTCCAACATGGCAAGAATCAGCAAGATGGCATCCGCGCCCATCGCCGAACTCTCAATGATTTGGTAAGGGTCAAGCATAAAATCTTTGCGGATCATAGGCAGGGTTACACGCTCTCGAATGGCACGGAAATAATCATCATGCCCCTGAAAAAATGCTACATCGGTTAATACTGACAAACAACAGGCATCGTGTTCGGCATAACGTGTGGCTATCCACACGGGGTCAAAGTTGGCACGGATAATGCCTTTGGACGGCGATGCTTTTTTGATTTCGGCAATGACGGCGTTCTGTTGCTTATTGCACCGCTCTGTTAAGGCAGCGGCAAAGCCACAGGGAGTATGCGCCCCGACTTGGCGTATTAAGCTACCTTCGGGCTGGCGTTGCTTGCATTGTCTCACCCATGCTTTTTTTGATGTGGCAATGGTTTCTAAAATAGTACTCATGCGGCAGTGCCTTGGGTGAACTGAATCAATGCATTCATAGTCGCTTGTACTGCACCAGAGTCCAATGCCTTGGCGGCTATTGCCAAGCCTTCGCCAATACCATCGGCTTTGCCACAGATCCACAGCGCGGCAGCCGCGTTGATCAACACAATATCACGCCCTGCACCTTGTTGCCCTGCAAAAATATGGCGCAAAATCTGTGCGTTGGTCGCAGCATCCCCTCCCACCAACGTGGCAGGGGTGGTCATGGGTACGCCAAAATCTTGCGGCACAATTTCAAAAGGGCGCAGTGCTTGCCCTTGCTCAACCAAAATGGCATCGGTGATGGCAGTGGTGGTGATTTCATCCAACCCGTCACGTCCATGCACCACCAAAGCACGGGTGATACCAAGTTGTTGCAAAGCACCTGCCACCAATTCCAGTTTATCATGCGCATACACGCCCAACACTTGGTAGTCCGCAGCGGCAGGATTGGTCAATGGGCCTAATAAATTAAACAAAGAGCGCACGCCCAAATCGCGCCTAACAGCGCCCGCGTGGCGCATCGCAGGGTGATGACTCGGCGCAAACAAAAACCCAATGCCGACACGATCAATGCAATCCGCGACCTGTTGCGGTGATATTGCAAGATTCACACCCAATGCCTCTAACACATCGGCACTGCCAGATTTCGATGAAATAGCGCGATTGCCATGTTTGGCAACGGCTTGTCCACAAGCTGCCACCACCAATGATACCGCAGTGGATATATTAAAAGTATTCGCGCCATCGCCCCCTGTGCCACAGGTATCAAGCAATGGCGCGCTTTTGGGGGTAATACGGGTCGCAGCGGCACGCATGGCACGGGCAGCCCCCGCCAGTTGATCGGCAGTTTCACCGCGAATACTTAAGCCCAATAAAATCGCACCGATCTGCGCAGGCGTAAGCGACCCTGCCATCAATGCGCCAAAAACAGTTTCGACCATGCTGCCGTCAATGGTCTCACCTGTTTGCAAATGTTGAATCATGGTTTGTGCAATCCTATTGCTTCCATGTAGATGACATTCCATCAAAACCTCCTTGTTACGCTACCTTTTGAGAGTATAAATGCTGTTGAAATTTAATAAACAAAGAACTAATTTCTGCCACGTCTCCCAACACTTCCTTTGCATCTTCAAGTGAATGGTATTTGTTGGTAAGCAATACAGGCAATTTTTCTTGAGCAAGTTCTTCCACACCCGATTCAATGTATTTATTCAGCACAAACTCAATAAAATCCCGTTGGCGTTTATTTAAAAATGCCAATATCTTCTTCTTTGTATAATCGACCTTCTTCAATCTCGCCTTCAATAATATTATCATCGGGCGTGTAAATATAATCATCCAGCGTTGTCTGAATACGTTTAACCTTAAAGGGCGTTAAAAAGCCATCATTGATACCTTCTTTTAATGAATAGATGTAAACAGGTTCACCAAAATAGGCATAAGTATCCACATTATCCTTACGCTTGGGTGTTGCCGTTAACCCCAGTTGAACCGCTGGCGAAAAATAATCTAAAATACCCCGCCAGTTACCTTCATCATTTGCACCACCTCGATGGCACTCATCAATAATGATAAAATCAAAATAGTCTGTTGGGTATTCACCAAAATAAGGTTCAGCATTGCCTTCTTGATCTCTGCCTGACATAAAGGTCTGAAAGATAGTAAAAAAGATACTGCCATTGGTTGGCACTTTGCCTGTCTTTTTCACCGCTTTAGGTTTGATGCGAAGCATGGCATCATCAGGAAAAGCAGAAAATGAATTAAATGCCTGATCGGCTAATATGTTGCGGTCGGCAAGGAATAGTATTCTAGGTCGTCTTTTGCCATCACGATTCAAGTTCCAGCGGGTTTGAAACAGCTTCCAAGCAATTTGAAATGCAATAGCGGTTTTCCCTGTACCCGTAGCAAGGGTTAAAAGCATTCTGTTTTTATTTTGGGCGATGGCTTCAAGGGTGTTTTTAACCGCTATTTCCTGATAATAACGCAGTTGCCAAGTGCCACTTTTATCTTCAAAGGGAATCGAAGAAAATTGTTCTCGCCAATCATTTTGATCGCTGTATGTCTTGCTCCATAATTCTTGAGGCGACAGAAATTCAGTGACTAATTTTTCCGCGCCTGTTTTTAAACAAATCTGATAAATTGCTTTGCCATTGGTGGAATAGGTGGTTTCAAGGTTGAGTTTCCCCGCATAAAGTTTGGCTTGTGCCACGCCCCAGCCACTGCTTTTAAGTTTCGGGTCGATTAATTCTGCTCTGGTTTCAGCTTCATTCATATCAAACCATCCATTGTTCTAAATTGTATGAAGCCGATGGCTCACCAACACAATTTTTATTTCCAGCATGTAAACAATCATCTTCCCATTTAGCGGGGTTATTTTTAATATAATCAGAAATTTTCAAATATTCATTTTCATCACGAATAATATGCTCCCAATAATTCCTTTGCCATAACCTGCGGTCAAATCGTTTCCATTTTTTTGTTTTTACCCCACGAATATATTCATTGGTTGACATCGTTTTAAACCATTGCACCACCCAATGTAGGGGCGAACCTATGTGTTCGCCCAATATGGTGGGATGGTTTAA
>CAYWFG010000021.1:4823-32866 GCA_964458185.1 uncultured Zetaproteobacteria bacterium | reverse complement strand
CAATGCACACTACTTTTACTTCGACCTATTAGCATTGCAATTTCACGTATATTTTACTAGTAAAGACTTGAAGTCATCGCTAGAATTTCTCGGCTGGCTGCTCGTATATTGCGTGTTGTTCTGTTTTTTTCATCATTAAGAGATGATACACAATTGCGAGCAGTTAGTCATTTGTTTTGTCCCGTCTTAAAAGGGAAGCCAGCTATTCATCCACCATCGTTCGAGACAATAGCTGGCGAATTCCGCCTGTCCCTGGTGCTGAAACCACGCCTTCTTTTTCCATGCAATCAACAATACGGCTGGCGCGGTTGTAACCAATCCGCATATTGCGTTGAATCATTGAAACAGAACATTGCCCTTTGGTGACCACCAGTGCCACTGCATCATCGTATTTTACGTCCCGTTCTTCTTCTGCTTCACTATCAATACCGCTGCCGCTTTGGGCTTCAAGCACTTCTTCGTGGTATTCGGGTGCGCCTTGTGTTTTAAGGTGTGCCGTTAATGCTTGTACTTCTTCATCTGAAACAAATGCACCATGCACCCGCGCCATATTGCAACCGCCTGTCATCAGCAAAGCATCGCCCTGCCCCAATAATTGTTCTGCCCCCATTTGGTCAAGAATCGTCCGCGCATCAATGCGGGATGACACACGAAACGCCAAACGGCTGGGTAAATTCGCTTTGATCAAGCCTGTAATCACATCCACGCTGGGGCGTTGTGTGGCTAAAACAAGATGAACACCTGCTGCCCGCGCCTTTTGTGCCAAGCGGCAGATCGACTGCTCCACGTCTTTGCCTGCGACCATCATTAAATCTGCCAATTCATCAATAATAATCACAATCAACGGCAGCGTTTCCATGTTGCTAGTTTCACTTGCCCGTTGATTGTAACTACTAAGGTTACGCACCTTGGCATCAGACATCAGTTGATAACGCCGTTCCATTTCAACCACTGCCCAATCCAATGCGCGGGCAGCCTTTTTGGGGTTAGTCACCACAGGTACCAACAAATGGGGAATACCGTTGTACATGGATAATTCCAACATCTTGGGGTCAACCATAATCAAACGCAGCGTTTCAGGCGTATGTTTCATTAACATTGAACAAATCATGGTATTTACGGATACCGATTTGCCTGATCCTGTCGTTCCTGCAACCAATAAATGCGGCATATTCGCCAAATCAGTGACCACAGGTCGTCCTGCAATATCAACGCCCAATGCCATCGGTAACAATTTATCGTCCACATTAAAAGCATCGCTCGCCAACACCTGATGCAGGCTGACCATTTGCCGTTTTTTGTTGGGAATCTCAATGCCAATCACATGCTTACCCGGAATATTCCCTGCCACCCGCACGCTGATGGCGGCAATACTCCGTGCTAAATCATTTTGTAAGCCAATAATGCGCGACACCTTGGTACCGGGGGCAGGTTGGTATTCAAATTGAATTACCACAGGGCCTGGTTTAACGGCTTGCACCGAACCTTCGACTTTGTAATCCCGTAATTTTTCTTCTAGCAACAAACCCAACGCGCCCAACTCTTCGTTGGTGTAGGTATCGTTGTTTAACATAGCCGGCTGAAACAAGTCCAGCGGCGGTAAAATGAATGGTTCTGTTCTTTTCTTTGGTAGTGTTTTTTTCTTTGTTTTTTCAACCTTGGTGACGACTTCTTTTTCTGCTGAAGGTATCGCTGCGGGGGTGAGCATTTCAGCAGGAATTTCAAGGGTGTTTAAATCAAGCGAAGGCACATCCTCTGTTGCTGCGTTATCATCATTCGGTGGGATTGGATATTCTTCCGTTATTGTTTGATCGCTCGATGAATCAAGTAGGGAATCAGGGATTTCATCCATGCCCATATCATTCAATTCCGCTGCTAAATCTGGTGCATCAGGGGTTATCGCGGCGGATTCTACTGCAGGTTTTGCCTTCGGCAAATGACGTGCCACTTGGTCTAAAATATGGTCGATGGCAGCAGGGTCGATGATTTTTTCGGGTAGCGTGGGCGGGGTGTCTTGTGCTTGCTCTTTTTCTTTGGCAGAAGTTTTTTTATTGACTGCCTGACGCTCTGGCGCGGCATCGTTAAATACATCGTTTAACCGTATTTCTTGGGATTGATCCAACACCGCTTGAATATGGCTTTGTCGTTCTTTTCGTTGCCGTTCACGGTGTTCAATGCGTTCGCGGCGGCGTTGCATGCGGCTTTGCGCCCATTCAAGAAAACGCCCATAGGCAATGCGCCCACGCTTCATCACAGCAGAGGACTGGCGTACATAATGCGCCGCTGAAAATTCGGTGGCAATCATCAGGCAACTGCCTGTTAGTGCGATAAGCATGATACTCAAGCCCCAAACACCCAACGGAAGCCGTAAATTCTCACCAATTAACATGCCGATTGCACCGCCTGCCCCCGCAGGCAGGGCAGCAATACCCCACACACTCGCAGCTACATGCAAATGAAACAATGCAGCAAGACTAATGCAAGCAGGAAACCAAAAAAAAGCCCGCCACTCCCCCGTGATTGATGCATGATCACGCATCATTCGCGTTGACCACAATAGCAACATCGGCAGCAACAATGCAGCGGCATAGCCGATAAATTGCAACAATAAATCAGCCACATACGCGCCAAGCACACCCATTAAATTGTGGGTGTTGCCATCGCTGGCATGGTTGAATGATGGGTCAGCAGCAGAATAACTGTACAATGCCATCGCCAGCAGTGCCGTCACTGCCAGCAATAACAAGGTTAACGCTTCACGCATAAAAATAAGGCTCGTTTCTGGGATTTAAACTTCTACCACCACAGGCAAAACCATAGGGCGGCGTTTTAGGCGGCGTTTGCACCACCTGCGCAGCCATAAACGAATTTCTTCGCTGGTTTGCTCAAGATCAGCCAATGATTCTTGATCTTGTTGCTCAATAAAACGGGTTAATTCTTCGCCTGCTTGTGCCAAAATATCGTCGCTCATGTCTTCGTGCAAGACACCTCTGGCGATCAATTCTGGCGGCATAAAGAGGCTACCCTCTTGGCGATTTAGTACCACCGTGACAGAAATAAGCCCATCGTCGGCAAGCATACGGCGATCACGCAAGACCATATCATCAAGTTCATCACGGCTTGCACCATCAACAAACACTGCACCCGCATGAAAGGCATCACCCCGTCGAATTTTTTGGTGATCAAAGACTACGCTTTGACCGTTTTCAGCAAGTACCGTGCGTTTAAAAGGAATACCTGCTGCCGTTGCCAAACTTTGATGCTCGACAAGATTGCGGTATTCACCATGCACAGGGTAAAAATAACGCGGACGGGTCAATTGCATCATCATTTTTAACTCATGTGCCTGTGCATGACCTGAGACATGCAAGTGCGCTTGACCTGAATGAAGAATACGCGCCCCACGACGGTAAATATGGTTAAACAAGCCTGCAATCACCCGTTCATTACCGGGGATGGACGATGAAGAAAAAATCACCAAGTCACCTGCACGCAAACGAATACCTGTGAACTTATTTTGGGCAATACGCGCCAAAGCAGCGCGCCATTCGCCTTGTGAGCCTGTGGCAATAATCAGCAGTTCCCGATCAGGCAAGGCATCAATCTGTTTAATATCAATCAGGCTGCCACCGGGGATGTTTAAACGGTCTAGGTCACGGGTGATAGAAACATTTTTCTCAAGGCTGCGCCCTGCAAGCGCTACGCTGCGGCCATTGGCACAAGCGGCATCAATGATTTGTTGAATACGAAACATATTCGATGAAAAGGTGGTGACGATCACCTTACCTGTACAGCCTGCAATGGCTTGTGTTAAAGCAGGGGCAACCGAACGCTCTGAAGGGCAACTGCCGCTGCGCGTGGCATTGGTAGAATCGGATGCCAGCAGCACCACACCTTGATCGCCCAAGCGAGAAAAACGCTCGATGGGTGTCGCACACCCATCAACAGGTGAAGGGTCAAAGCGAAAATCACCCGTATGAACAATAATGCCGAGCGGGGTATGAATCGCGATAGACACAGCATCCATAATCGAATGGGTCACAGGGATAGATTCCACTGAAAACGGCCCAACTGGAATCGCTTTTTCTACATCAAGGGGGCGCAGATCCGCCTTGATATGATGCTCGGTTAATTTGGATTGAACCAATGCCAAGGTTACGGGCGTACCATAGGTGGGAATGTTGCCCAGTTGTGGCAAAATAAAAGGAACACCACCAATATGATCTTCATGACCATGGGTCAACAGCAGCGCGTGCAAGGTTAGTCCCATCTCACGCAGCGCGGTGATATCAGGAATCACCACATCTACCCCATGTTGCCCCGGTGCTGGGAAGCCCATGCCGCAATCAACAATGACAGCATCATTGCCAAGGGCATAGACCATCATATTTTTACCAAACTCACCAACCCCACCAAAGGGCATGCAACGGATACGTTGTGTATGTGACATTATGCGGCTCCTCGGCTACCGGGTTTCATTGCTGTCGTACCATTGGCGCACATCGGGCATTGCGCAGGGTCAAAGGTTTCGACGTTAAGCTCAATGGCTGTTTCGTGCGGAACATCAAAACGCCCTGTTCGCTCGGCGGCACGATCCACCACGGCAACGATTTTCACAGGATTACCGCCATGTTCACGCACCACTGCCATGCATTCACACACGGAGCCACCTGTGGTAATCACATCTTCGACAACCAATAAACGTGTGTTTTCAGGTATGGTAAAACCACGGCGAAGCTGCATCTCACCTTCTTTGCGCTCGGTGAATACAAAGGGTTTATCCAACAATCGCGCTACTTCGTAACCAATAATCAGCCCACCGAGTGCTGGTGAAACCACCATATCAATGCTTTCTGGGTCAATTTTTTTGACCAATACCTTGGCGAGTTTTTTGGCATTTTTGGGTTTAATCAATACCAAAGCAGATTGAAGGTACTGCGCTGAATGGCGACCACTGGACAATACAAAATGCCCCTCAAGTAATGCGCTCGCTTGCTCATAAAGAGCAAGTACGTCTTGTTTTTTCATTCTCATTCCTAAGCCTTTACTTACTTTCTTCACTCAATCTGTACGGGTCGAACCTATTTCGCCCATACTCAAATATTTTAATAATTGCGCTCGCGGGATTTCTTTTGCCCCCATACGCGCTAAATGCGGCGTATGAAATTGGCAATCTATACACTGCCAATGCGATTTTTTTGCATACTCGACCATACCATGCATTGCCATTTTTGAACCATCACGTTCACGACTAAACATGGATTCAGCAAAAAACACATTCGATTGCAACACACCATACAAACCACCAATCAACACATCTTCTCGCCACACTTCAAAAGAATGGGCATGCCCCCGTTGATGCAAGCGACAATAAGCCGCAATCATGTCAGGCAACAGCCAAGGGATGCTGTGATCATTGTTGCGTGGCTCTGCACAAGCATGAATCACCGCAGAAAAATCAGCATTATGACTAAAACGAAAACACGGTTGGCGCAAACGACGCGCTAATCGCCGTGAACAATAAAAATCCTCCAGCAATAACACCATGCGCGGATCAGGACACCACCACAAAATAGGTTGTCCTTCCGTATAAAATGGAAATATCGCTTGCCGATAAGCGGCGAGTAATGTATCAGGCTGTAAATGTCCACCGTAACAAAGTAGACCGTCCGCGCTGGCTTCAGAAGGGGATGGAAACATTATGAAAACCGCTTGAAAATCTTCTGGGGACTTTGACGACAATCCAAAACAGCATCTATATAAACGGTATCATTGCTGCAATGGTAATAGATTGCAAAAGGGAAACGATTCGACAAAAGTCGGTAGTATTGACCAAAAAATATGCGATGAATACCTGCATTGCTATATAAAGTATCAATATCAGCATACAATGAATCAAGACACTTTCGCCCTAATCCAGCTATTTGACGCTCATAAAAATGATGCGCTAAAATTAAATCATTCTTTGCCTGTTGCCCAATTTTAATCTTCATAAGTTGTTAGGAATATCTTGCTTTACCTTTTCCCAATCAATAAAGCTATGTCCTTCAGCTTCTCTGCGTATTAATTCTTCTCCATGCCACATAGGAGAGTCATACGATTCAGGTGTTTGTGACAAATCATACCACAGCAATTCCATTGCTGATATTTTTTCTTGCCTTGTCATTTCATGCAAAGGTAAAAAAAACTGTTGCATAGCCTTCTCCTATTACATCAATACTCGCTCAATCCCACCATGCTGTACCCGTTTGATAAAATCATCTTGCCAGTTTTCACCGTGCAACTGTCGAATCAATTCGACCACCATATAATCTGCCGTTAAACCACTTTCTTCTTCGAGTCGCCCCAAGCCTTGTAAGCATGATGGGCAAGAAGTGAGGATTTTCTTTTCGCTGGTGGTTGATTCTGCCTGTGTAGACTGTAGTTCCACTGCATTGCGTGCCAGTTCTTCTTCTTTACGCATACGAATTCGCCCCGCAATATCAGGCGATGACACAGCCATTGTGCCAGCTTCACCACAGCATGATTCAGAGGCAATCGCCGTTGCACCCAATAAACTGTTAATCGCTGATGCCGTTCCGTGGCGTTTTAGCGGCGTATGGCATGGTTCATGGTAAACGTAGGCTTGCCCTGTTGTTGTTGGCAGGCTAACGTTTTGTTGCATCAAATACTCATGAATATCAATCAGCGGTGCATTCGGAAATACCTCTTGCAAATGGTAGTCTTCTAATTGATCATAACATGTACCGCAAGACACAATCACTGCTTCAAAGTCTAGATAAGACAGGGCTTTTTTCAAACGATGTAGCATGATGCGATTATCATAAATCATACGCTTGCCAGCTTCGACATCACCACTTGCCGTCGCAGGGTAGCCACAACAAATATAAGACGGGGGCAAGACTACCTGTATGCCAAGGTCAAACAACATGGCTTGTGTGGCAAGCCCCACCTGAGAATACAAACGCTCCGAGCCACAACCCGGGAAATAAAACACCGCACGGCTGTTATGTGCCTTCGGCTGACGCAAAATAGGGATCATGTTTTTGTCACGATGTTCAATACCTAAAATGCGCCGCGCTGTTTGTGCAGGGGCTTGTTTCAAAGGGCGTTCAACAAAGCTAATTACCTGTGCTTGAATCCCTGTTAAATTTCGCCGTTCTTCTTTTTTCTTGCGCAATACACCCGTGCGTATTGCAACCCTGTGCATACCACGATGGATTGTATAACCCCAATGAATCAAACCTTGGCGCATGATGCTCACTGCATCAGGTTGACGCAAGGCAAGAAAGCTCATGGCTAAATATGTACCAATGTTTTTTCGTCGTTTGGTGCGCTGCGTTAATATCGCTCGCATGCGTTCACTGACTTCACCAAAATCAATATTAACGGGGCAAGGTTTTTCACATTTATGGCAAATGGTGCAATGGTCGGCAATCTCTGCCATGCCTTCAAATTGCTCGTAGGCAATCTCTTCACCTGTTTGCGATTCATACAAAAAAGCTTCAATGATTGCCGCCGTTGCCTGAATTTTATTCCGTGGTGAATACAATAGATTGCTTCTTGGAAAATGCGTATTGCATACAGGCTTACACTTACCACAGCGTAAACAAGGTGAGATAACATCGGCAAGTTCGGTGACATCAGCAGCTTCCATAATCACTGATTCATGCTTTAATAAATTAAAACTGGGCGTGTAGGTTAATTCTAAATTAGTATCAGGCATCAATTTACCACGGTTAAACAAATGCGTAGGGTCTGCCTCGCGCAGATAATCAGCCACTTCAGCCAATGCCGTAGGGTTTAGGTAGGGCAGCTTGGTGATACCAATACCGTGTTCCCCTGAAATAACACCGCCTAATGCTTCTGCTTTTGCCATCACCAATTCAACGGTGTGGTGTGCCTGCTTCATCATCCTATAATTATTAGAGTTAACAGGGATGTTGGTATGCACATTGCCATCACCTGCATGCATGTGAGTGGCAATCACAATACGCCCTGAAAGTACCCGCTGATGAATGGCACGTATTTTGTCGCACAAGACATCGTGACCACGCAGACTTTCTAGCAGGGGACGTTCAACCTCTTCGCGGTAAGAAATGCGTTTTTCACCCCGTTGAATGACACGAAAAACAGTTTCATCGGGGCGATACTCTGCATTCTGCAGCAGCAAACCTAATTCTTCAGCGGGTAAATCAAGCCCTTTTCTAAAACACATCCAGCCCATGCGCGCAGAACCAAGCAGTAACACACACTCATCCAGTTTTTTGGTCAAATAACCATCATCATCCAAGCCCAATGATTCACGAAGGTGCTTATCATCACTGTTTAATTGTTCGCGGGTTTCTTCGATGAATAGCTCAATTTCTTCTACCATAGCTATTTTATTGTCGATGGAATGCTCAACATTCAATCGTTCGATAAAATCATTGTATTCACTCAAACGATTCAGTGGAATTACCACATCTTCGTTGAGTTTGAATGCTTTGGTATGCCGCGCAATCGCTGCCATGCGCGCACGATCTGCCCAAAAAGCGTGACGGTCAGTTTGTGCCACGGCAATAAAACCTTCACCATTACCTTGTGAGGTGAGCCGTGCAGTAAGTGCTGCGCCCGTGGCAACGGCATCGGCATCATCGCCTGAAATATCAATCAACAACACCATTTTAGGGCGTTCTCGGCGTGTACTTTTAGAGATATAATCAATCGCTTTGACGTATTTTTCATCAAAATGCTCAAAACCTTCGATATACGCATCCGCAAGGTTATCAAGGGCATGTTTGATACCGACCATGGATGCTGTCGCCTCATTCAAGTCTTGCCCAAAAAATTCACAGCATACAGTGCGGGTATGGGCATAAGAACGATGCAGCACAAATGTTGCCTCAACCACCATGCCATCACAGCCTTCTTTTTGAATCCCTGGTAAGCCATGCATGGCTTTGCGGGTGACATCTTTGCCTAAACCTTTGGAGCGAAACACATGCCCCGGAATAGGCAATATCTCGTCACTAAGCTGCTGCCCTGTGACCGAATCAATCCGCCGAATGCGAAAGATCGCTTCATCCAAGGTATGAATTTTATTCATCTGATGATCTAAGCGATCAATTTCAAGCCAATGCCCTTCAGCATCCACCATTTTCCACGACAACAGATTATCGAGGCATGTTCCCCAAATAACGGCATGTTTTCCGCCCGCATTAGAGGCAACATTACCACCAATGGTACAAGCCCAAAGACTGGTGGGGTCGGTGGCAAAAACATGGGGCAACGATGTTTCCATTACTCGCCCTGTCACCGCACCTGCACCCGCACGAATCGTCGCTTCTTCTCGCGCTGGTTTGCCTGTAGTACGACAGACATCTTGTACCACCACAGGGTCAATATGATCCAGCTTTTCCATATTAATCATCACGGTTTTGTCGGATAACGGTACCGAGCCACCACATAATCCTGTGCCACCACCGCGAGGGATGATAATCAGATCTTGTTCTTTAGCTGCACGAATCAACCCCGGGATTTCATCGGCAGAATCAGGGGTTAGCACACAAAAAGGAAGGTGTGAACGCCAGTCTGTCGCATCGGTTGCATGATGCGTTAAGGTGAAAGCATCAAAGTGAATATTGTTGCGATGGGTGAACGCAGAAAAAGCGCGTTTCGCTTGTTTGCGTCTGGCAGGCTCATCAGTGAACCATTGGTTGAAGGCATCCAATGCCCGTTCCACTTGAGCTGCCACCTTACGCGCCCTAGGATTATCGCTAGCACCATCCACAATACGCTGCAACCGTGAAGCATGGCGTTGCTGCATGCGTCGCCGTTTGCGGTGCTGTTGCAACAATTCATTTTTTAAATAAATGTTGCGCTCAACCATCCATACATCACCAAGAATTTCAAACAACATACGGGCTGAACGTCCCG
The DNA here is from genome assembly GCA_964458185.1 of uncultured Zetaproteobacteria bacterium. GTDB lineage: Bacteria > Pseudomonadota > Zetaproteobacteria > Mariprofundales > Mariprofundaceae > AB-137-C09. The sequence continues at coordinate 22,948 of CAYWFG010000021.1, read as the reverse complement.
TTCTTCGTTGTTTACGCAAGACGTTAAGGTCGTCCCAAACGGACTCCCCTAAAAAACGAATTACAATTTCACGATCAGAATAAGACGTATAATTATACGGGATTTCACGAATATTATCAGACAAAAAGCACTCCAACCAATAACGATATGTCGAAATATAAATGAAAAAAGATTAAAGAACCATGTAGTTCTGCAATAAGTTGCCATTAACCACCGCGAAATAGCATTGTATTAACTGATGTGATGGACTCAACCACCTTCAAGCATATTAACTTGTTCAATCAATGCTTTCACCGCAGATAACGATTTTGATAGGCTTTCTTTTTCTTCGGCATTCAAGTCCAATTCAACCACGCCTTCCATCCCGCCGCCGCCCAGTTTGCAGGGTACACCCATAAAATAACCATCAATGCCATACTCCCCTTGTAAATAAGCAGCGCAAGGCAGAATGCGGTTTTGATCTTTTAAAATAGCCTCAAGCATTGCCACAATGGCTGCCGCAGGGGCGTAATAAGCGGAACCTGTTTTTAATAATTGAACAATCTCTGCGCCGCCTGCTGCGGTGCGTTCGCAAATCGCCTTAATTTTTTCATTGTCCATCAACTCGGTCAACGGAATACCAGCAACTGTGGCATAACGGGTAAGTGGAACCATGCTATCGCCATGCCCACCCAGCACAAAGGCAGATACCTCATTGATCGAGACATCGAGCGCGGCAGCAATAAAGCTACGCATCCGTGCAGAATCTAGCACCCCTGCCATGCCAATAATACGCGAGCGCGGGAAGCCTGAAATCTGTTGTGCCGTGTAGACCATCGCATCCAGTGGATTGGTCACGACGATAAGAATACAATCAGGCGAATGGGCAACGATATTACGGGTAACTTCGCTAATAATACGCACATTAGTGGCAATAAGGTCGTCTCTGCTCATGCCTGGTTTACGCGCAATGCCTGCGGTAATCACCACCACATCAGAATTTTCCGTATCGACATATTGCTGCGTTCCTGTGATGTTAACATTGTAGCCTTGAATCGGTGATGCCTCAAACATATCCAAGGCTTTACCTTGGGGTATGCCTGCAACTACATCCAGCAACACAATATCAGCCAGCTCTTTTTGTGCCGCCAAAAAAGCAGCCGTTGCACCAACATTGCCTGAACCCACAACAGTGATTTTTTTTCGTTGAAAATAACGATTATCTCCACGTACAATACCTGACCAACGCATAATACCTCCCGCCTCAGCTTGCCTTTTCATTGCTCTTATTATACCGTAAGCTGATGAATATAAACAATGCAATGCTACCAGCAAGTGTGCTAAAAGTCTGCCAGCATATCAAGCAATATGGTGGTAGGGCGTGGTTAGTGGGCGGTGCGCTGCGTGATATATTGCGAAAAAAAACGATTGCCGATATTGACTTGGAAGTGTTTGGCCTAGATTTTTCTGCACTGCATCACGCGCTGTCGAAGTTGGGGCGTTGTGAATGTGTTGGTCGTCATTTTGGCGTGATAAAGTTACAGTACGAGGGTCATACCATTGATGTGGCATTACCGAGAAAAGAACAAAAGGTTGCTACAGGACACCGTGGTTTTACCGTAATCCCAGATCCACAGCTTACACCAGAGCAAGCCACATTGCGCCGTGACTTTACCATCAATGCCATGATGTGGCAGCCGTTATCGCAACAATGGTTAGATATTCACGGCGGCGAACAAGACCTTCGCCAAGGCGTGCTTCGCCATGTTTCGCCAGCCTTTGCCGAAGATCCTTTGCGCGTGCTACGTGCCATGCAATTGGCAGCGCGTTATGCCCTTTATTTGCATGCAGATACTGCCGCCTTGTGTCGCACGATGTTGGCAGAAGCTAGCAGTTTGCCGCCATCACGGTTGTGGCATGAGTGGCACAAATGGTCGTTATCATCCTCGCCGCGTCATGGTTTGCAATGTTTGGCAGATAGTGGCTGGTTGCAGTGCTACCCTGACCTAGAGGCGATGCAAGGCTGCATGCAAGACAAACAATGGCATCCCGAAGGCGACGTGTGGCAACATACAGGCTTGGTAGTGAATCAATTAGCACGCATTGCCAGCGAACGCCATCTAGCCGACAATGAACGCAGCATGTTATGCTTTGCAGCCTTACTGCATGATGTCGGCAAACCGCTAACAAGCTTCACCGATGATCACGGGCGTATTCGATCGCCAAATCATGCTCAAGCGGCAAAACCATTGCTGCAACGCTTTTTTCATGCCATCGGTGCGCCTTCACGGTTGTGTCAACCCGTTTGGCATTTGGTTAATGATCATTTAACCCATTTACACAATAGCACACCCACGCCCCGCGCCATTCGTAGATTAACCGCAAGGCTTGCACCCGTAACGCTGGAGCAATGGGAGATATTGGTAGAAGCCGATGCATCAGGTCGCGCACCGCACCCAGCCGCAAGACCTGCTTACGCATGGCTAACACAAGCGCAAGCCATGCGTCTTCACAAGCAACGTCCCACCCCGTGGGTAACAGGACGTATGCTGATTGATTTAGGTATCAAGCCTTCACCAAGCATGGGTAAAATTATTCGACAGGCTTATGATGCACAATTAGATGGTGCATTTGATTCACAAAATGGTGCAGAGGCATGGTGTCGTGATGTAGGTATTATTATAAATAGAACGACTATTGACGATAGGTCTAACAATAAATAGCCTTAACCTTACTTCGCTGCCAAAACCCCCTGCGTTTGATGGCTGATGGCATTATTTGCTGATAAATACACCAATGTAGGCGCAAAGTCAGCTGCATCACTTGCAGGCATCACTGCATAAGTACAGATAATCAAGACATCATGCGGCGAGGCTTTATGCGCGGCAGCACCATTAACACCGATCACACCTGAATCAGCCTCACCTTGGATCGCATAAGTGGTAAAGCGTTCGCCATTGCTAACATTGTACACATGCAATTGCTCAAAGGGTATAATATTGGCAGCTTGCATCAATACACTATCGATGGACAATGATCCTTCATAATCCAATTCGGCATGGGTCACTGTTGCCCGATGTAATTTGGATTTTAATAATGTTAACTGCATGGTGTTCCTAACGCTTGTTTATTAGCTATTTTTTGCCAAAACTAACACTTTAATTATTAATTTTCAAAACCCCTTACCTGTACTTTAAAAAAACACACTCTAGCTTGCCGCCATGCGTTATTTTGATGTCTTTAATGGTGATGCGGATGGCATCTGTGCATTGCACCAACTTCGTTTGCAACAACCACAACACAGCACTTTAGTGACAGGTGTTAAGCGCGATATTGCATTGTTGAAAAAGTTTACCCCAGAGGCTGGCGACCATATCACCGTGCTGGATATATCGCTGGATAAAAACCGCGAAGCACTGCAACAGCACCTTGATGCTGGTGCAACCGTGCAGTATTTCGATCATCATGTTGCAGGAAATATCCCTACATCCTCGCGCTTATTTACATGCATTGAAACCTCTGCTGAAGTATGCACCAGCCTATTGGTTAATCAGCATATAGACGGTGCGCAATGCAGGTGGGCAGCCGTGGGGGCATTTGGCGATAATCTTTATCAGCAAGCGCAGCATAGCGTGCAAATATGGGGGTTTGATGATCATCAATTGGCACAACTTGAACATTTAGGAACCCTCATCAATTACAATGCCTATGGCGTAACAACCGATGATTTATGGCTCACACCCGATCAATTGTACCGTGCTATCGCACCTTTTCCTGACCCTTTTGTGTTTATCGCTGAATCCCCTGCTTACCGATTGCTTGATGATGGCTATGCTTCTGATATGGCACAAACGGGGGAGCTAGAAGCAATTGTCGAAACATCAACGGTGGCAGCTTTTTTATTGCCTGATGAACCTTGGGCAAGACGCACCTCTGGTGTGTTGGGCAATCAATTGGCACGAGCTCACCCTACCCGTGCGCATGCTTTGGTGACGCAACTTACTGGCGACTATTACCGCATCAGCGTTCGTGCGCCACTGAACGACAAAAAAAATGCCGACACGTTGTGCATGCAGTTTGCTACAGGCGGTGGACGCAAAGCTGCCGCTGGCATTAATAGTTTACCTGCTGCTAATTTAGATAACTTTATTGCTGCATTTCGAGGTTGTTATGACTGAATCACGCCGTTATACCGCAGGTATCCATGCTGTTCGCCATGCATTAAGCAGTGAAGAGCGCATTCATGAACTATTGATCGAAAAGGGGAAATCACACCCTCGCATCAATGAGCTTATTCACTTGGCTAAAAAACAGGCTATTCCCGTTCGGTTTTTGCCTACGGCAGCAATGTTTCGATTGGCAGAAGGCGCGAACCATCAAGGTTGTTTAGCAAAAATCGTGCCTGAAGATGCGGAAAAAAAGCCACTGGGAACATTAAGAGCATGGTTAGAGTCTCTTGCTGATGATGATTGCCCAAGTGTGCTGCTGCTTGACCAAATTACTGACCCACACAATTTGGGTGCATGCTTACGCTCTGCCGAGGCAGCAAATTGTGCCGCCGTCATTGTGCCGAAGCACCATGCCGCAGATTTGTATTCTCCCATTGTGAGCAAAACAGCATCTGGTGCAGTATCTCGATTGACCATCTTTCAAGAAAGTAATTTGTGCCGTGCCATAGAACGCTTACAAGCCCATGGTTTTTGGTCGTTTGGGCTGGCAGGTGAGGGCAAGCAATGCGTCTTTGATGCCGATTTTACTGGACGGTGTGCCATCGTCTTGGGCGCAGAAGATACAGGGCTGCGCCCCTTGGTGCGTAAACATTGTGATCAATTATTGCACATTCCCATGGCAGGAAAAATAGAATCGTTGAATGTATCGGTAGCAACAGGCATCACACTGTTTGAAGTGGTGCGTCAACGGCAGTAAGCTTCAATGGCAAAAAAAACTGCTTCTGCGTTAAAGCTGGGGCAGGCGCGTGGGGCATCTATTGAGCCCCTTCCTAATAAACCGTTACCTAAAAATGCCACTGATGCCTTGGCTGTATTTGTGTGTATGTATGTCACGCGCATCATGTAACTCGCTCTGTGTCAACATCAAAGCCAAGATCGCTATGCTGGTGGCAGCAAAGTCATTGGCAAAAGGAAAATTGTTAGCACACAACACAGCAACGCTTGCAGGGGTGGCTGCAAGCATGAATGCCATACCGCAACTGCAACGCTTTAAACAACGAAAATCCCCTTTTTTATTGCTGGCTGCTTCTGTCAAAGACGCGATCAAACTTAGCCGTGTTCGCCATCAAGTATTACGAAAAATAGCAAAGGATTATTGGCCTGGTGCCGTCACGCTAGTGTTTTCAGCAAAAAAAGGATTGCCTGCGGCTTGTTGCCATCACGGTACTATCGCAGTGCGCGTGGATGCCTCGCCAGAAGTCCGTTATTTAGCAAAAATAATGGGCGGTGTGATTGTATCTAGCAGTCTAAATCGCCGCAAAAAAGCAACACAAGCCGCTGATCGTCACAGTCACCTAAAACTTTCTCGTTGGATCAACGGACGAATTAAAAGTGAAGCACAACCGAGCGGAGAGGCATCTGCGATTTTTTTAGTGACTAGAACGACAATAAAAAAAATACGTTGAGGAGAGCTTTTGTTGAATAGAAAGGCTACAGGACTTTTTATCAGCGTTGTTCAATTTTATTTTCTTTTGTCATAGCAAAGAGTCCCTTTTTAAAACCACATCAATTGTGCAACACGCGCTTGAAACATGGCACAGCGAAGAGCCTTGTCGTGAATATCAGCCAAATCAGCCACCAGTGTTTTCTTTTGGCTCAATGATACAGGCTTAGGCGTTCGTGTGGGCGGGGTGATAGGAATCACCCCTGCATAAGGTTTAATGCGGGTGAATATTTTAGCAATGCGATCCAATCGGCAGTGCCGCAAACAAGCACCACGAATTTCATCGCGCAAAAACATCACTTGTTGCGCAATCATCGGATGATTCACCGCAATAATCAGGTGAACACTGCCATCTTGCTGCAAACGCACTTCAGCAGGCTCCGTTGCGGCGGCTAGCATCGGGCCCAACATGTCTGCCCATGCCCGATGCAAGCGCGCAACATGCGCCAACCGCTGCATGCGATCTTTGCCGAGTAGTTCTTCTACATCATCGTTGACTTTATGCATCGACGAATTTTATGACGGAAGCACTGCCAGTACCTGCGCTGGCGGACGACCAATGGCTGCTTGGTTACCACAAACCACGATAGGACGTTCAATCAAAATCGGGTTGGCAACCATGATGCCGATTTGTTCATCACGGGTCAGTGTTTTTCCTTGAACTTCTGATTGAAAAACAGCTTCGCCACGGCGCATCAAGTCCATGGGTTCCATGTTTAATTTCTGTAAAATTGTCGTTAACGCTTCTACCGTGGGAGGGTTTTTAAGGTATTCGATCACTGAAAAATCTAGCCCTTTATCTTGCAATAAAGCCAAGGTTAAACGTGATTTTGTACAACGCGGGTTATGGTATAATTGAATGCTCATGATTCATGCCCACAACCACTGTCATCATGCACATGCCCGTGTGCCACTTCTTCTTCGTTAGCATCACGAATCATCATCACTTCAACATCAAAACACAGTGTTTCACCAGCCAAGGGATGATTAGCATCAATGGTAATGGTTTTTTCATCAACAGCGACCACCGTGACCAATTCCGCGCCATGCTCGGCTTCAGCTTCAAAGCGCATGCCTACTTCAATATCGCCATCAAATTGAAAAAGGCCACGCTCAACACGTTGAATTAATTCATCGCTACGCTCACCATAACCATTCGCTGGTGCAACGGTTACCTTGATGGTTTCACCCACTGTTTTTCCTTCTAACTCTTGCTCTAGCCCAATGACCAAAGCACCTGTGCCATGAATATAAGGCAAGGGATCTTGGTCTTTGGATGTATCAATGATTTCACCTTTTTCATTACTTAAGGTATAATGTATTTCAACAGCTTTGTGCTGACTGATGCATGGGGTTGACATAAAAACTCCTGTTATTTTACGCTGCGGCAACATACAGATAGATCAAGATCAAGGCAATCAACCATTGATTTTATTGGCTATTAGCTAACGCCTGTTGCAGACGCGCCAAGCCTTCAATCAAACGGGGCCCAGGGCGGTGCATCAAATCAGGGTTCACCGTTACAAAACGAACGTGTTTATTACCCAACCACTTTTGCCAAAATAAGCGGCGTGTTTCAAAATCAGTGTGCTGTTGTGGGATAATAATCACATCAGGCTTGCCCTGCATCACCGCTTCCACATTGATGCGCGGGGCTTCTAAGGGTATGCGTGAAAATATATTGTTGCCGCCTGCATCATCAATCAAACGATTGATAAAACTTGTGCCACCTGCTGTGATCAAGGGATGATGCCATACTTCATAAAATACCCGTGCTTCTGTACGTGGCTGCTGTCGTATGGTGGCGAGGCGAAGCCGTTGCTGATCAACCAAGGCTTGTGCTTCTTGGTCATGCCCTGTGAGTTCACCCAGCATCAATACATCATGAAATATAGCGTCAAAACTGCTGGGGTTAGAAACCACAATACGCACGCCCATCGCGGCTAACGCTGCCACACCTTTGGTGTTAGGGCTTAAAACTACTGCCATATCAGGCATTAAACGCAGCGCTGCTTCAGTATAAATCGTTTGATAATCACCAACACGCGGTATTTCTTTAGCCGCTTCAGGGTAGTTGCAATAATCCACTGCCCCCACAATACTGCTTGATGCGCCAATGGCATAGAGTATTTCACAAACATGGGGGGTGAGCGCAAGCACGCGCTTGAAGGTATCGGCTTGCACCACAGGCGTATAAAACAACAACAACAACAAGCATGTGATATATTTAAGCATGTAGCCCTGCACAGTAACCCGATGACCAAGCCCATTGAAAATTAAAACCACCAAGATGCCCTGTAACGTCCAACACTTCACCAATAAAATACAAGCCTTGCTGGGTTTTGCATTCCATCGTTTTGGAGCAGAAAGCATCGGTATCTACGCCGCCAAGGGTCACTTCAGCCGTTCGGTAGCCTTCTGTACCGCTGGGTTTTATTTTCCAGTCATGCAATACATGTTCAATCGTTCGATAATCAGATGGGTTTAATTGTGCCAATGGTTTATTTTGCAATAATGTAGCCATCAACATCGTACATAAACGCTTGGGGAGGCGTTTATTTAATGCGCTTTGCAAGTGTCCTTTGCTGTGCTGTTCTTTTTGTTGTAATAAAAAATCAACCACCGCAACATCAGGCAATAGATCAATCGACAACACATCGCCTTCTTGCCAGTAGTTAGATATTTGTAGCATTGCAGGCCCTGATAAACCACGATGGGTAAACAACATTGCTTCAGCAAACGACTGCCCACGGCAAGAAACCACCACAGGCAAAGCCATGCCACTTAAAGGCTGCAACAAATCTTTTTCTTTCCCTGTTAGAGTAAAGGGAACCAAAGCAGCGCGGGTTGCCACGATTTTTAAACCAAATTGCTCTGCAATGCGAAACCCAAAAGCACTAGCGCCCATCTTAGGAATCGACAAACCACCCGTGGCAACAACCAGCGACGCTGATTGAAACACGCCGTGATTGGTCGCCAAGCTAAAGCCATCACCAGATTGAATGCGCTCAACCGTGCAATGAAAATAAAACCTCACACCATAACGCCGACAGCCCTCTTGCAGCATGGTAATAATCTCACCCGCTGATTGATCACAAAATAATTGATGGTGTTCCCGCTCATGGTAAGCGATACCATGCGTTTCCACCATGCCAATAAAATCATCGGGGCTAAATTGTGCCAATGCCGATTTACAAAAATGGGGATTGTTGGATATATAATGATTGGCGGATGCATAACGGTTGGTAAAATTACAACGCCCACCACCAGAAATGCGGATTTTCTCACCCGCCTTGTTGGCATGATCAAGCACCACAACATTACGACCTTGCTTGGCAGCAGTGTAAGCACACATCAAACCAGCAGCACCTGCACCAATGATAACAACTTCAGTTTTAATGATGGTGATTTTCTCTCTTTTCATCAACTTATTCCATACCGTTCCTAAGGTTATGATCTCCGTAATCCCGCATCTTCAGCAAGAATCCCCTCACAAACAGCACACAAGCGGGCTTCGGATGCGTCGATAGTGCATACGCGCTCGGGCTGATCTTCGTGCCAGTCGGCAAGCACGGCATCAAGGGCAGCTTGTGGTGACCACGGCTGCGTTTGCAGGGTTTTGAACTGCCCGTGCAGGTTGCTACGTTCATCGTCGGCAATGCCCTTGGGGAAGGCAAAGGCGATAATCGCATCAAAATCATCCGTCCATGCGCGTAGCCGCAGCCAGTTCTCCCGCTGCTGCACACCATTGAGTCGCCCCGCTGCATCAAACAGACCGAAGGTTTGAGGCAGCGGTTCTGCGGGATGCAAGCCGCGTTGCATCATCAGTTCGGGGCTTTCTGCCTGTTCAGAGAACCAATCAAAGGCAGCCCAGTTAAAGTTGAACAGTTCGAGCGCAAACGCAAGGGATTCTTGTTGCTTTTGGGGTAGCTGATCAACTAACGGTTCAAGCCGTTGTAAAGCATCCTTGAGCGACAGCAACCGCGACAGCGACAGCGACAGCGACCGCGACAGCGACAGCGACATCGACAGCGACATCGACAGCGACCGCGACCGCGACATCAACAGCGACCGCGACCGCGACCGCAACAGCGCCCGCAACCGCGACCGCGACCACGACCGCAACCCCAACCGCGACAGCGACCGCGACAGCGACAGCGACCGCGACCACGACCACGACCACGACCGCGACCGCGACCGCGAATAGTGATCAAACTGATCACCCTCTGCCATAGCCTCTGCATTGATCATTAGCTGATACAGCAACAGGGAGAGCTGGGTCACAGGTGGCGGGGGGGATGCAGGGTATAGGGAAAATAGGATTGCAGGTTGGCATACTAGATGAAAAATAAAATCATTATATATCTCTCCTTGCAACAGCCAGCCATCCAGAGAGCAGAGGTGGGCGACAGCAGGGTAGAGCGACCCTTGCTTAGGCAGCAGTGCATCCAAATTGAGGGCTGCCAGTGTCGGCATGGGTAGATTATCGTCACCCCTTTGCCACAGTGCTGGGGTTCCACGGTGCTTCACCCACACCGTCAACAGATCCTCAAGCTGCGTGTCCGCCAAGGGGTTTATCAGATCATCACGGTTGCCACCCCAGCCAGAGTCCGCCAGCAGTGCGAGTATCGCTGCCATCCGTGCATCATCGGCAGTTGCGGCATCGTCCTGTTCGGCATCCGCCTTGATCCAAAGCTTGGGCAGTGAGGTGGTGATGGTATGATCGTTGATAATCTCATCATCAAAACCACTTGGCAGACTCTCTCTTAGCATCGCTAGCAATAGCTGCCATTGCTCCGCTGCAACACCATCGCCACTTTGCTCTCCAGCCAGCGTGATCATCGGCTTGATCAATGCAAGGGCAGGCGCTTCCAGCACGGGATGTTTGCCAAACTCAGTGCCAAACTGCTTGTCGGGATGAATCAGGGCAGCAGCCATCAGCAGTGGCAGCCATTGAACGCGCTCGGCATCGCTAAAGGGAAGCTCCATGCCGCAGACAGCATGCACCAGCAGTTGGGCATGGTCGCCCTTGCCAAGATCAAGCAGGGAGAGGATCACAAAATGACCATCGTTGCTGGTGCGGCGGGCATGGATAAAGAGCAGCAGCAGTGCCACCTCCTGCCAGCCTGCCTTGCCAAGGTGGGCGAAAAGTTCCCGCTCAATATCCGCATCAAAGCTTCTGCGCCCCAAGCGGCTCTCAATAAACCAAGCGCAGAGGTACTCTTGAAAACTAAGATGGGCAAACTGGATCTGCCCCTCGGCAGGCTCAATCAACAGCCCTGCGGGGTGGAGGAAGTAATCAAGCAGTTGCGCTGCATTCTCTGGTTTTAGCGCACTAAATCGACCAAACCTGCGCCCCTCCAACTGCCCACGGATCGCCTCGCACATATCGGCGCGAGACCAGATAATACGGCGTTGATCCGCCTTCCCCTCTGTTTCGCCTCCAAGGTGTTGACTGCGCCAAGCAAGGTAGCCCAGCACCATGCGCATCTCCAGCGGTGGCCAGTGGGGGAGTAGCTCACCATCTGTTACTGCGTATTTGAGTTGACGGTGACGCTCTTGCCGATGCAAATATATATCCACAATCGATTCATAGAGTTCAGCGCGGCCATGTGGCATTTCGTTGCGGGTGCAGTGGATCAGTGCCATCAGCGTGAGGAAAATCGGGCGGCGTGCCAGAATCAGCAGCCATGGGCGATGGGCATCTTGCATCGCATCAAGAAAAGCAGGAATCCCCTGCTTGCGGCTATGCTGCCACTCGGTGCGCAGGCTGTACCAATCGTGAACAAAGCGGTAAATCAGCGGCCACGGGAGCGGGGCAAGGTGGTAGCACGGCCAGCGGCTCGCCACCTCTGCCTCTTCGGTGAGGTGACGAAAGCCTTCGGGTCTGCCCGTGATCAATACCCGCTGCCCTCGCTCTACCGCCTCCCGCGCCCACTGCATAATCTTTCTGCGGGTTTCAATACCGCCGATCTCATCCAATCCATCAAAGAGATAGATGGCAGGGAAGTTCTCCCCCGCAGGATCAAAGGATTGCCGCAGGCGATCACCATCCAGTGAGGGTTGCTCGCTCACCACCACATCAAAAAACCAGCGATCCAGCAGTTCATCCAGCGAATTGATGGTATCAATATCAGGAATCTCACGCAAAATTAGTGGAATGGGCGCACAGCCTCCACGCTGTTCAATCAGGCGTTGGCGAAAATCGCTGACACCGTTGCTGCAAATCTCGCCGATAATAGATTTAATCAAGGTGCTTTTTCCGCTACCCGGTAGACCCGAGATCATAAGAAAACGCTCCCTGACCACTACCGCCCAGCCATCCTCACCGTGCATCGTCTCTGCGGACTCTTTCTCCACCACCTCGGCAGGCGCGGCCATGCGATCCTCATCAATGCTCTCTTTGCTGAGGCGGACGGGGATATAGAGCTGGCGCAGGCTGATGGGGTCGGGGCTATCGACCATCTCCCGTAGATCGCTGCTGCCGTAGCGGCGCAATAACCAGCGGTAGTAATCAATACGGGCATCTTTTAGGTCATCGGCACTGTAGGTCTGTTTCATTCTGATGGCTCCATGGAGAGTTCAGGGAGGTAGAGGTAGGCATCATCAAGCGGAGCGTTGTTGCTCTCGTTGGTGCTGAACCACGTGGTAAACACCTCATCGGAGCGTTTGCGATCTTGACGGTGCTGAAAGCGGCGAATCGCATCCTCCAGTTTCTCGCCGTGGTGGGTCGTCTGATCCGACTCTTCGCCCTGCTGCTTCAGCACATGGGAGAAGGCTTGCTGCATAAATGAGACCATCATGCGCTGCTCTTGGAGGTTATTTTCGAAACCTTTAATTTCTTCGGTAAGCAATACATTGGTACGTCTTAGCACCTCATAAAGAAGTTTTTGTGCTATCGGTTGCCGCTCAAGCAGCCGCCATATCGGACGATGGTAGAGGCGAAGGTAGTGAAACATGATAAAGTGGATGGCGCGTGCGGCATCGGTCTGCGCTTGATCTTTGAGTTGAAACAGGCTCCAGCAGGAGCAGAGGCTGTTGGTGAAATTTTTAATCTTGCGCGGGTTTGGCTCCAGCAGAGCTTCAATCTTTTTAGCACACGCTTCCGCCGCAGGGAAATCGTGGTGCGCCAACTGTTCGGCAATAGCATCGGTGACGCTCTTGGGTCTTGGCAGGGGGACAGGCAGCGTGGTTTGCAATATTTTTTCTAAGTATTCGCGGTTATCATCCTCACTGCGCTCTTTCCAGACACGGCTCAACGCACCGAGCAGCGCGGTATCATCAATGCCAAGCACAAAGAGGCAGCGTTGCGTGCCAAGGTAGAGTTTAATGGCTTCCAGCAGGGCAACCACCGCCTGCTCTTCGCAGCGATCAAGATCATCAATAAAAATAATCAACCGTGCATCGGCGGATAATTCTTTTTCTCCATCTCTTTTTGCGCCGTCCAAAATCGTCTCAACGGCATCTTCAAACAGCAGGTGAAAACGCTGACCATCACTCAATACGCTATGCTTTGCATCGCCATCCATCCATACCTTGCGCACCGCCTCCGTTGTGCCAGTGGCAAGTTTAACCGTACGACCAGCACTTAAAGAGAGTGCCGCATCTATGGTTCGCTCCAGCAGTGTGGCAGCGGCAAGCCCTGCTTGACGGTTGAAATCTTTTAGCCTCTTTAACGGGGTGAATTGCTGCTTTAGCTCGAGCAGAAGCGGAATGATGGGGTTGGGTTCATTTTGATGTTGCCACGGCGAGTACCAGATGCACATGCTTTGTTCGGCAGTCTCTTGCAGGGATGCTTCCCAGTGGAGTTCAGCTTGACGCTTGGTGTGGTGTAGGGCATCCCAATCCGACTGCTTGCCCTCTTGCTTTTCGCTGCCCATGGGCAGTGCTTGACTCACGGGCTGGCCGCCTAATGTGGCAAAGGCACGACGCATGACGCTGGTTTTTCCTGCCCCCCATTTGCCCGTGACGGCAACGGTAAACGGGGCTTCGGCTTCTAGCACAATGCGAGCCAAGGTGTCGCCTGCACCACCTAAACCGTAGCTATCGGTGAGTACCCATTCATCATTTCTGTATTTCATGGAGCATCCTTGTGGGTGTGGTTTTGGCAAGATGAACGATGTTTTCATGGGGGCGATTCTAAGTTTTTAGCTATCTACAGTCTAATAGATAGAAAAATATTCATGAGGTCAAACGGGATCAAGAATTTAGAATTTAATAATTATTGCTTAAAACATCCCCAACTGCAACTTAGCCAAGTCAGACATCATCGCCCGATCCCACGGGGGATCAAACACTAAGTCAATGTGAACATCGGTTACATTATGCACGGCAAGCAGTTTGCTTCTTGCATCGTCAACAAGAAAGGGGCCCATGCCACAGCCTGCTGCGGTGAGGGTCATGGTGATTTCTACCGCATTGCCACCTTCGTCGGTGTCCACACAATGGACATCATAAATCAGCCCAAGATCAACAATATTCACTGGAATTTCAGGGTCATAACAGGTTTTTAAGGCATCCCATAGATCCTCTTTGTTGACAGGCCCATCGGCTGTTTTGGGTTGATTGCTGGTTTCTTTTTTTGCTGTGCTGGTGGGGGCATCCATGCCCAATGCATCGGCATCTGTATTTTCAATGCGTACCAGATTGCCATTGACACCAATGGTGAAAAAGTCGCCCAGCTCTTGGGTAACGCGAACCAATGCGCCTTCAGGAACAACAACAGGCGTACCCATAGGAATCAACACGCCATCCACATTGCGGCTTACTGTAATCATATCACCCGATGTCATAACTACTCCGTTTTTGCCACGTCGCCTTTGGCGAGCATGGCTGATTTTAAGGTATGCCAACACAATATGGCGCATTTAACACGGGCAGGGAACTCACGAACGCCTGCCAGCACGGTAAGTTTGCCCATGCCGTCATCTGCCACAGGCTGATCCACAGGGGCTGTCACCATGTCTTGAAAGCGATCAAACAAGGCATAAAATTCCGCGAGGGTTTTGCCTTTTAATGTTTCACTCATGATGGATGCAGAAGCAACAGAAATAGCACAGCCATCGCCTTCAAACGAAAGGTCATCAATGCGATCATCGACAATATGCACATAAACGTGCAAATGATCGCCACACAAAGGGTTGTGACCATCAGCATCATGGGTGCAGGGTTCAAGTTTGCCAAAATGGCGCGGGGATTTGCTGTGGTCAACAATCACTTGTTGGTACAGGCTGCGTAAATCAAACATGGTTGTTTTCGTTCCTAAGCGAACATGGTATAGGCTTGTTCGATGGCAACAAACAAGGCATCCACGTCATCTTTTGTATTGTAAACGGCAAACGAAGCGCGTGCCGTTGCAGGCACACCAAAGAAGGTCATCACTGGCATGGCACAATGATGACCTGCACGAATAGCCACCCCGTCGCGGTCAAGAATCGTCCCTAAATCATGGGGGTGTACGCCTTTGACCGCAAAAGATAACACGCTCGCCTTGTGTGCTGCCGTGCCAATCAAACGGATATAGCCTGTGGTTTCTGCTTTATTAGTCGCATAGTCGAGCAACGATTGCTCATGTGCGGCAACGGCAGCAATATCCAACGACTGTAAATACAGCACCGCTGCACCAAAGCCGATGACTCCTGCAATATTGGGCGTGCCTGCTTCAAATTTGTAGGGTAAATCATTGTATTCACTGCGCTCAAAGCTCACAGTGCGAATCATATCGCCACCGCCCTGATACGGCGGCATGGCTTCTAGCAGCGATTCTTTGCCATACAGCATGCCAACGCCCGTAGGCCCATACATTTTATGCGCACTGGTGACATAAAAATCAACATCCAAAGCCTGCACATCCACAGGCATGTGTGCCAAGGCTTGCGCCCCATCAAGCAAAACCTTTGCCCCCACCGCATGGGCTTTAGCAACAATCTCTGCCACAGGATTGATGGTTCCCAAAGCATTGGATTGGTGTACCACGGCAACCATGCGTGTGCGTTCAGTCAATAAGGCATCCAATTGATCCATCAATAACTCACCACGGTCATTCATGGGAATAACTTTTAACGTTGCCCCCGTGCGTTCACACAGCCATTGCCACGGTACGATGTTGGAATGATGCTCCATCGCTGAAATGATAATCTCATCACCTGCCGAAACATGGGCGTTGCCCCAACTTTGTGCCACCAAATTGATCGCTTCTGTTGCACCACGAGTAAAAATAATTTCACGGCGATGGTTGGCATGGATTAAATCGACGATGACATCCCGTGTTTGTTCGTAGCTGACAGTAGCGCGTTCTGATAAAGCGTGAACGCCACGGTGGACGTTGGCATTATCGTGGCGATAATAATGGCACAAGGCATCAATCACGGCGTTGGGTTTTTGCGTGGTTGCGGCATTGTCCAAATAAACCAAGGGTTTATCATAAACCTGTTGATCTAAAATAGGAAAGTCGTTACGAATATCAGTGATGGGTTTCATGTGCATCCTAATTCCGATGAATATGTTGCGGTAGCAGACCTGTTAAATCTGTACCGTGAGGAATTTTATTAAAAGCAATGTGTTCGATATAACGACGAACGGCAACATCAGGTAATGCAGCAAGCAGGGTATCAGCAAAGGCAAACACCAATATATCACGGCTCATCGCTTCAGATATACCGCGTGAGCGTAGGTAAAATAAATGGTCGGGATGCAATTGCCCTACCGTTGCGCCGTGGCTGCATTGTACGTCACCGTGGTCGATTTCGAGTTCTGGCTTGGTATCAATTTCGGCGTTTTTTGATAACAATAGATTATCGCTGTGTTGCGCAGCTTTCGTGCCAGAGGCATGGCGATGTACGTGAACCTTGCCATTAAATACCCCATGGCCATGGGCATTCAACACACTGCGGTAGACTTGACGACTGCTGCAATCAGGGGCGTAATGGTTGATGTGAATATGATGATCAACATGCTGGGCATCATGCAGTAAAAAAAGTCCGTAGACGGCACATTCTGCTGATGCTTGCTGCAATTGCACACAAATATCCATGCGCACCTTTGCCCCGCCTAGTTCTGCGGCATGGGCATAAAAACGGCTGCTTTGCTGTTGTTCCACATGAATGCGACCGATATGCCAATCGTGGCGACCGAGTTCTTGCACACGGGTATGGTGCAGCGTGGATTCTGCTGCTAAATAACAATGGTAATGGCTGGTGCGTAACCGTCCTTGTTCACCACCAAGGGCAATATCATGGTGGATAATATTAGCTTTTGCACCCTTGCCCAAACAAACGCTATGGCGAACATGGGTATGCCCGCTATCGTCATGCAAATGCACGATATACAAGGGTTTGTCCAAAACTACCCCAGCGGCAAGGCGCAGGCATATGCCATCTTGCAACAAGCCTGCATTGAGCGCATCAAAAGCATGAAACAGGGGGGCATAGGATTGGGGTTTCGGTAGACGCTCTGAAGCAGTCTGTTTATCCATCTGTGACCACGGTACAAGATCAACACCCACAGGCAGTGCTGTTGCAGAGGGATGCACCTGACCACGGTAAAACACGATGGTATAAGCATCAAGCCCATCAATGCTTGGATAAGCCTCAGGCAAGGGTGAGTCTGCCTCAAGGGGTTGGAATACGCGCCAATCTTTCCCCATGATGGGATGAATAGCCGACACATCGGTATATTTCCAAATTTCTTGCCTATCGTGGGGAAGACCTGCCGCACGAAACTGTGCCATTGCCGCATCACGCCATGCTTGCATTGCATCAACCACGGCGTGCCTCTGCTTTCACCCAATCATAACCACGTTTTTCTAGCTCCAAAGCCAAATCGCGATCACCTGATTTTATAATGCGACCATCAATAAAAACGTGTACCACATCAGGTTTGATATAATCAAGCAGCCGTTGGTAATGGGTAATCATTACAATGGCACGGTCAGCGCGGCGCAAATGATTCACTCCAGCAGCAACAACGCGCAGCGCATCAATATCCAGCCCTGAATCCGTTTCATCGAGCAATGCCAGTGTAGGCTCTAGCACTGCCATTTGAAAAATCTCGTTGCGTTTTTTCTCGCCACCAGAAAAACCTTCGTTGACCGAGCGTGATAAAAAGCTTTCGTCCAAATCAACCAACTTGGCTTTTTCTTTAACCATGTTCAAAAAGTCAAAGGCATCCAATTCGTTCAACCCTTGGTGTTTTCGTTTGGCATTCAACGCCGCTTTTAGCAAATAAGTATTGTTCACACCGGGGATTTCTACAGGGTATTGGAATGCCAAAAAAACACCCGCCCAAGCCCGTTCTTCAGGTTTCATGGCAAGCAAATCTTCACCATGAAACAATACGCGACCCGCCGTAACGGTATAACCATCACGCCCAGCAAGCACATTAGAAAGGGTGCTTTTCCCCGCCCCATTCGGCCCCATGATGGCATGCACTTCGCCAGCTTTCACATGGAGATTCACCCCGCGTAAAATTTTCTT
>CAYWFG010000021.1:0-4723 GCA_964458185.1 uncultured Zetaproteobacteria bacterium | reverse complement strand
AACCCACCGCACCTTCTAGGCTTAGTTCCATCAATCGGTTGGCTTCTACGGCAAATTCCATCGGTAATACGTCAAATACATCTTTACAAAAACCATTGACGATCATGCTGATGGCATCTTCTTCCGATAAGCCGCGTTGCTGGCAATAAAATAATTGATCTTCGCCGATACGGGAGGTGCTGGCTTCGTGTTCCAGTGTTGCGCTGGGGTTTTTTACTTCGATGTAAGGGAAGGTGTGTGCGCCGCAACGATCACCTAGCAATAACGAATCGCATTGGCTGCGGTTTCTTGCCCCTTCAGCTTGGGCTTCGATGCGTACTAAACCACGGTAAGATTGCTGCGCTCGCCCTGCTGAAATCCCTTTGGAGATAATCGTGCTGCTGGTATTTTTGCCAATGTGAATCATTTTTGTGCCTGTGTCTGCCTGTTGGCAATGGCTGGTTACGGCAACAGAATAAAACTCGCCCACCGATTCATCGCCCAATAACACACAACTGGGGTATTTCCATGTGATGGCTGACCCTGTTTCAACCTGCGTCCACGAAATACGGGCGCGTTTGCCACGGCATTCACCCCGTTTGGTGACAAAATTGTAAATCCCACCCACGCCATTTTCGTCCCCTGGGTACCAGTTTTGCACTGTGGCGTATTTGATGGTGGCATCATCCAAAGCGATCAATTCCACCACTGCGGCATGGAGTTGATTTTCATCACGCATCGGCGCGGTACACCCTTCTAAATAACTCACGCTTGCGCCTTCTTCGGCGATAATCAAGGTGCGTTCAAACTGCCCCGTATTGGCGGCATTGATACGAAAATAAGTCGATAATTCCATCGGACAACGCACGCCTTTGGGGATAAAGACAAACGAACCATCGGTGAACACAGCAGCATTCAAGGCGGCATAAAAATTATCGCGCACAGGCACAACCGTTCCTAAGTATTGTTGAATCAATTCAGGGTATGCTTGCACCGCTTCAGAAAACGGGCAAAAAATAACTCCAGCTTCTTTTAACTTCGATTTAAACGTGGTTGCCACCGAAACGGAATCAAACACCGCATCAACGGCGATTTCTTTCACCCCTGCTAATTGCTCTTGCTCGCGCAGGGGAATGCCCAGTTTTTCGTAGGTACGCAATAATTCAGGGTCAACATCTGCCAACGTTTGTGGTCCATCGCTGTTGTCTTTGGGCGCGGAGTAATACGAAATAGCTTGATAATCAATGGCAGGGTAATCAACTTTTGGCCAATGCGGTTCAATCATGGTTTGCCAGTGTTCAAATGCCTGCAAACGCCAATCCAGCAGCCATGAGGGTTCTTTTTTAATGCTAGAAATATGCCGAATCACCGAAGCATCAAGCCCCGGAGGCAGGGTTTCTTGTTCAATGTCGGTGACAAAACCCGCTGCATACTCACGGTTGTTTAGTTCATCTTGCAATGCTTGATTATCGCTCATTTATGCTCCTGTGCAACCTTGGCAGGGCGATTCAGCCACTACCGATAGCGGCAAAAACTGTTGTTGTTTGCTTGCCAAACAAAATTCTGCCGAAAAATCATCCGCCATCATGTCCGTTAACGAAATATGATGCAGCACACGAACAATGCTGCGGTTAATGCCTTGCCAGTTATGGCTGATGGTGCAGTGGTCGTGCTGTTCACATGCGACGGTATCAGCATTGCATGCCGTTAATGCCAATTCATGGTCAAAACAAAGCAGAATATCAGCGACGGATATATCATCGGCCGACCGTGTTAGTGAATAACCACCATGCGCACCACGCACCGAAAATAATAATTTTCCAGCCAACAAAGTTTGCAAAACTTTACTCACCGTTGGCGTAGGGATGTGGGTCATGGTTGATAGATCCATCGCGGTTAAACGCGGTTGCTCCGATGCAGCAACTTTTGCCATCAGCAACACACCATAATCAGCAATACGTGTTAATTTTAGCACCACAGCACCTCGTAAAGCGGACTACTTTAGTCTTGATTGCGTGTAATGCAAGTTAAATGATGATTTTTAACGATCTAGTAAGCAAGAAACAAACTTAAAACTTGCCTTTATAACGTTTCTTTTTATGCTTCGCGCCCCATTCGGCACTGTGGTTTAATCCCTTGCCATGAGGAGGAAGCATGTCTGGTTCTGTTCGATGTCTGATTGCAGGCAATTGGAAAATGAATGGTGTTCTTCAAGAAGCCATTGATTTTGTTGGTGGAATTGAAGAAAATGGATCACCTGAACATGTAGAGGTAGCATTGATGCCACCCTTCACCTTATTGCATACATTAAACTCACGACTGGCTGAAAAGGGCGTGGTGATGGGCGCTCAAAATGTTTATTATGAGCCAAAAGGTGCTTTCACTGGCTCTATTTCACCCATGATGTTGCGCGATTGTGGCTGTCATTATGTTATTTTAGGGCATTCTGAGCGGCGTGATGTTATTGGTGAAAATAATGATCTACTTCGCAAAAAACTTGGCGCGGCTTGGGCTGCTGGGCTAGAGCCCATTTTATGCATTGGTGAACACTTAAACGAGCGTGAATCAGGCGAAACCAATGCCGTATTAAAGTCGCAACTGTCAGTATTAGATAATGTTCCTGATGATGCATTATTGACCATTGCTTATGAGCCAGTATGGGCAATAGGCACAGGGAAAACAGCGACAGCGGAACAAGTGACCGAAACACATGCTTTCATTCACAACGAATTAAAGCGTTTAGGCTGTGATTGCCGTGTATTATACGGTGGCAGTGTTAATCCATCCAACGCCGAAGAATTAATGGCTTGTGTGGGTGTAGAAGGTGCATTGGTCGGTGGTGCTAGCTTAAATGCTGCATCGTTCATGCAAATCATCCATGCAGCCGCCAAACAATTTAACTAGAACACTGTTGAAGTGCTTTAGCAACAAGGAATTTTAATGACAACCATTTTAATGACAGTGCATGTATTGGTGGCAGTAGCTCTGATCATCGTGGTGTTGATTCAACGCGGACAAGGCGCAGATATCGGTGCATCCTTTGGTAGTGGCGGGGCGCAAACATTGTTTGGCAGCCGTGGCTCTGGTTCGTTTCTTGGTAAAGTAACGGGCGGACTGGCGGCAACATTCATGATCACCAGTCTAACACTGGCATTTTTCACCCAGCAAAATGTAACGTCAGTTGTTGAACGTGCTGCCCCCACCCAGCAATCGACCCTACCATCATCAGATGCAGGAAGCAGCGCGCCAGCATTTGATCCTGAAAGTTTAAAAGCAACGGGTCAAAGCACACCGAAAGCAAGCGGAAGCAGCAGTGCAATCCTTGAAATACCAATCAGCGATAAAAAAGACGTGGCGACTAAAGAAGCCTCATCACCATCAAACAATACCGATGCAACGAACGCTGAAACTCCCGCTGCAGGCGATCAATAAGGCAGCATCACAACTTGCCAGAGTGGTGAAATTGGTAGACACGCTACCTTGAGGGGGTAGTGAGGAAACTCGTGCTGGTTCGACTCCAGTCTCTGGTACCAAACAAGGGTTTAACCCCGTCCCATAAAAGCCTGTAAGCCTTGTGTTTGCAGGCTTTTTTATTGCCTTGTTGTTTCATGCTGTGCTTGCTTATCCCAACGAAGCCAAGGAAACAGGGGGGGTATAAATGGGGGATAAAAAACAGAACAACACGCAATAAATACCCCGAATCACGATTATGAGAGACATCTGAAGGCGAACAATGGATGCTTTGATAGAGGCTTCCATCCTATTCTTATTTCCTCTACTGTTAAAAGGAAAAAGAATGCAAGCCTCACTCTATCTCTAATGGGGAACTCACCTTCTGTAAAATATATTGAATATATAGTTTAAATTCATCGTGCAGTATCAGACATGGCTTCTGCAAATATCAATGTAAGGATTAAAGGCGAATTGCAATTGCACCTACAACAGCAAGTGGGGGAACATGGCTTATATGAAAATGCCAGTGAATATGTCCGTGTCCTGATTCGCAACGATTTAAAAAGCAGGCATGACGCTTGGGCTTGGTTAAAAAATGAATTAGACCCCGCCATGCGAGCGGACGAAAGTGCATTTATTGCAGTCACGGCTGAAAATGTTATTGAACGTAATACAACAAGCGATAAAATATATCAAAGGTATGCATCGCCATCTCAAGATTAGTTGCTGATATTACGGCACGTAGGGGCAATCCTCTGTGATTGCCCTGTTTGGCACAGCCTAGCCTGTATTACCTATGGGTGTTTTTATACCAAAACGGGCAACCACAGGGGGTTACCCCTACGGTTGCACACAGCGGCAGGAATGATAAATTTCAGGGCATCTGCATAACACCCATTACATAACTGCCACCGCAGGAAAACCTGCCAGCGGCGCATCATCCAAGCCAAAAGATCGTTCACGGCAGTTGCAACAAAGTCGATAAAAGCGCACCTCATGTTCATCGTCTAACAATCAAGCAATGCCATCGCGCAGTTGTTGCAGTTGTTTGGTATCGTCATCGACCATAATCTCAAACACCGATTCTTGCACCCGAGAGCCATAATGCAGCAACAACTTACCCACCTTATGCCGCGCTCGATCATCAGAAATATCAAAACAAACTAAATAAACATGCATGATTCAAAAGACTGAGGGTCTGCATCAAGGTATTGCATTAAAACCGCCTTTCCCATCCAAAAAAAACAACCGTAGTGCGACGTTGGTCGGTTGGGGCGAACGGCCGTTCGCC
>CAYWFG010000020.1:33012-34481 GCA_964458185.1 uncultured Zetaproteobacteria bacterium | reverse complement strand
TTTCACAGATCAACGGAGTATTATTCAATGAATCAAACAAAACACGCGCTACTTAGCGTTTCTGATAAACGGGGCATCAAAGACCTTGCCCGTTCCTTGGTCAAGGCTGGCGTTGCATTGCTATCAACAGGAGGGACGGCGCGTTTGTTGCGAGAAGGAGGTATTCCTGTTCAAGACGTGGCTGATTACACAGGCTTCCCTGAAATGATGGATGGTCGCATCAAAACATTACACCCCAAAATTCACGGTGGGATTTTAGCACGGCGCGGCACAGATGAAGCGGTGATGGATGCCCACGGTATTATCGCTATTGATCTTGTTTGTGTGAATCTTTACCCGTTCCGAGAAACCGTTGCCCGTGAAGACTGTAGCATGGAGGATGCCATTGAAAACATCGACATTGGTGGCCCTTGTATGATTCGTTCTTCGGCGAAGAACCATGCCGATGTGACGGTCTTGGTTGATCCAGATGATTACCCAAGTATTATCAATAGCCTAGCGACAGGGGGGGCTGATGCAGCGCAGCGGCGAGCATTGGCAGTGAAGGCTTTTGCCCATACGGCTGCCTATGATGGTGCAATTGCCAATCACTTCTCCGCCTTGAATGCCGATGGTAGCAAACGCGCTTTCCCTGATATTTATACCCGCCAATTTACCCACGCAAGCGACCTTCGTTATGGTGAGAACCCGCATCAACAAGGCATTTTTTATGCCGACCATGAAGACGATGGCGTATCGTTAGCAGATTGCGTCATTTTGCAAGGCAAGGCTTTATCTTACAACAATATCGCGGATGCCGATGCCGCTTATGCTTGTGTGCGTGATTTACCTCAAGCTGCTGCGGTGATTGTGAAACACGCTAACCCTTGCGGTGTCGCCTTGGGCGATATTCAAGCTGCGGCATACACCCGCGCACGAGCTGCCGATGCGGTATCTGCTTTTGGTGGCATTGCCGCCTTTAATCGCCCGCTTGAGGCAGCAACAGCGCGATTGATTGCCGAGACGTTTATGGAAGTGGTGATTGCGCCAGCTTTTGATGATGAAGCGCGCGAGATCTTGGCGACCAAACCCAATCTTCGCCTCATGCATGCACCATCGGCTGCCCCTGTCGTGGGTGGTTTAGAATACAAACGGGTCAATGGTGGTTTGTTGGTACAAGAGCGCGATGCTCATGTGTTACAACAAGCCGATTGCCGTGTGGTGACGACTGCCACGCCTGATGCAGCGCAATGGCAAGATTTATTGTTTGCATGGTCGATTGCCAAGCATGTTAAATCGAATGCCATTGTCTTTGCCAAAGATGCTGTGACCTTGGGTATTGGTGCAGGGCAAATGAACCGCGTCAACTCTACCCGTATTGCAGCAGAACATGGCGGCACAGCGATTGCCCAGTCTGTGGTTGCTTCGGATGCTTTCTTTCCGTTCCGTGATGGGCTTGATGCATTAGCAGAAGCGGGTGCAAGTGCTGT
>CAYWFG010000020.1:0-32912 GCA_964458185.1 uncultured Zetaproteobacteria bacterium | reverse complement strand
CTGTTTGCGATTTCATTGGCATTGATTCATCGTGGCAGACCGATCATGGCATGGATTCACGACCCTTACCGAAATGAAACATTTACTGCCACCTTGGGGGGCGGTTTATGCATCAACGGTTGCCGCTTTCAGCCCCGTCCAGCGGCAAAACATTTAGCACAAGCGACGGGATTTATTGATTTCAAACGCTTACCCAAGGCGGCTATAAGCCATTGGATCAGCCCTGCGGTTTATCGTAGCCAGCGCAATTTAGGCAGTTGCGCGTTAGAATGGGCTTGGCTTGCATGTGGGCGTGGATCATTTATTATTCATGGCAAACAAAAGCTGTGGGATTATGCTGCAGGTGTTTTATTGTGCCAAGAAGCAGGAGGGGAGGTCAGTGATTTTGAAGAAAATCACCCATTTTCTGCCTCTCGCTTGCATTCCAGTATTGCGGCTGCCAGTAGTTCTTTATTGCACCAACAAACACAGAAAATTGGATTTTCGTCTTAAAGGGAAGCTGATTTTAGGAATCAAGCGTAAAAAAATAAAGACCACTGATTGCTCAGCAGTCTTTATTCCTTATGCTTATCTGGTGCCCAAGGAGGAGGGGAGGGGAGGAAGATGGACACCAGATGGGAGAATGATAAGAGACGCTGATGAGATTACGGTGAAGCACGTATTAAAAGTTTTTTATAAACTGATGTTACGCACTTCCATCTCTACTTTTCTTTATATTGCGCTAATAATCTTCTCAATCAAACAATCATCCACGGTAATTTTTTGCTCTAACACCCACAGTGGTTTTTTAGGTGGCCAGTAAGGCATGAGTTTAACAGCATCTTTGCCAGTGGTAATTGGGTAGGTGCAATCAGAAAACACACGCACTTCTGCCTCTGAATAATCATAATGATCAGAAAATACATGGTATGCATCAATGGTCAACCCTATTTCTTTAAGGTTATCAAAAAAACGATGCGGACGGGCAATGCCTGTGATGGCCTGCACAGCGGCGTTTGTTGATGGTGGTTTTGTGCTACACTGCATCCAGTCAAACAATGAACCCGCCGTTGCTGACCACTGCCATTCTTGTTGCCCACTGATGTTTGTTGCATTTTTTTGTTGTTGATGATGACTGCTACGAACAATGATATCCGCACGCTCTAGCATCGCCAAAGGTTCACGCAAAGGGCCTGCAGGGATCATCCAGCCATTGCCCACACCTTCTGCTGGAATCAATACAATATCACAGTTTCGTGCTAGATGACGGTATTGAAAACCATCATCCAAAAGAATCACATCACCAACATTTTCAGCCTCAATCTGGTCGCATGCAGCCAACCGATCTTGTGCTGCCATCACAGGGCAACGGGTTAAACGATGAAGCAAGACGGCTTCATCGCCGACCATGCTGGCGGCACTCTCTTGATCGATCCATACAGCTTCTTTGGATTGCCCACCATCACCACGGCATAAAATAATCGGTGACATGCCATATTGCCGTAGCATGCTTGCTAACCATGCCGTGAAAGGTGTTTTTCCACTGCCACCAACGGTAATGTTGCCAATGGAAATGAGGGGAATGCGTATGGTTTGTTGACGCTTCGCTCGCGCTTGTAAATGTTTATTGCTTATTTGCTGATAAACATAACTGCATAATCGAAGAGGGAATGGCGGGATTTTATGATTCCACCATAGCTGTTCAATGCGTTGTGTGAGTGCTTTTTTGATGCACAAGTTATTTTATTTCCGTTCTTAAATAAGGGCCTATTTCTTGCATCATGGCTGTTAAGACTTGCCCACGGTCTTGGATAAACAATGCTGCATGGGCATGCAATGCGCGTAATTCATCAGGCTGTTTCAATAAACGCAAGACAATACTTTGTAAATCAATGTCATCATTGGCAACAATGATCGCTTGTTCCTCTTGCATGGCATTGATCATACTGCGAAAGTTTTGATGATAAGCACCAATCACCACCCCACGTCCACAAATGGCAGCCTCAATCGGATTATGACCACCAATATTAACCAGTGATCCCCCGACAATCACCACATCTGCTACCGTGTACAATGATTGCAATACACCCATAGCATCAATAAGCAGGCTATCAACCACGCCTTGAACATCACCTTGTTGCCAGCAGTGTACACGCTCACCTTGCGCTGTTAATTGGGCTTGTACTGCATCAAAGCGTTCAGGATGGCGTGGTACAAAAACAGGTAGTAGATGAGAGCATTGCCGCCGCCAATAGGGAAGCATCCGTACAATACGCATTTCTTCGTCTTCGTGGGTACTGGCGCAAAGCAGTATGGGGCGTTTTCCTGTTGGGTCCAAGCGCAGGCGCAATGCCATGGCATCAACACGCGGTGCAGTGATGGCATATTTGAGATTACCTACTGCAAAAACCCGTGTTTTTTTCACACCAATGGCTTGCAAACGTTCAGCATCAGTTTCACTTTGTGCCAAAAAACAATTAACAGGCGCAAGCCAACGCTGCCATAGCCATCTGGTGGCATAATAACGAGGAAAAGAACGGTCAGAAATACGGGTATTAATACCAATCACGGGAATGTTTTTTGTACCACAGGCAATTAACATGCCTGGCCAAAACTCCGTTTCAGTCAGCAATAACAAGGATGGCTTCATGTGGGCGACAAAATAACGCATAAAGCCTGGTAAATCCCACGGCAAAAAAGATAGCCCAACTGCATCACCCAATACTCGCCGTGCATGTGCCATGCCCGTACGGGTAACAACGGTAAGATGCACCTCCTGCCTTTGATCAATCAAGGCATGAATCAACGGCACAACCGATGCCACTTCACCTACCGAACAGGCATGAACCCAAACGCAATGATGCAAAGCTACTGGCTTCTGCCATAACCATTGCTGTAGCCAACGTTCACGGCGTAAACCTTCTGCTGTCAACGGTAGCCATGCGGAAACTTATAGCCAAAGCCCCACCGCCATGCTGTTGGTAACCACGGTGTGCCACCAATGCGCACACCGATATACATCACCATAGCGACCCATGGATGCCCCTTGGCTGCGACACAGCGCATGACTTCAATATCGGCTTCACGCCGTTGCTGTTTGGTACCACCTCGCCAATAGGCACGGTCATGCTCAACACAGCAACCACCCCAGTCCCCATCAGGAAATAAAGTGCATTGGTCAGTAACAAAGGGCTTAATCGGGTCGCCATGCTTCATATCAGGTTCAGTCATCATATCACGCCTTTATTATCGTTATAAATACCACAACATGATAGCTATCGAGGCAATCGCAATCGGAAGATTCCACCACTGCGGGAACACCATGCGAATAAGCGAAGCCATGCAACCTGCCATGATTGTGGTGGGAAATAATAAGTACCAATCGACACCATAGTACGCATGAATGCTCCAAGCACACAACACCGCAGTAGCCACAACCAGTGCTAAATGCCCTGCAAGCGTATGTTCAGGGTGTAAGGCAAGCCCCATTCGGCAAATTGACAAACGATCAACAAGTGATGCTAAGGGAAATGCTAGTGCTGCGACAAGACCAAGACCCAAGCCAAATTCTGGCATGCCTTGTTCAAACAACAACGCAACTACCAGCAAAGACAACCACAAACAAAACGGTGGGTAAGGAATCACGGTTCGTTTTTTTGTGCTATCGCCTGCCCACGCTTGTCGC
The DNA here is from genome assembly GCA_964458185.1 of uncultured Zetaproteobacteria bacterium. Taxonomy (GTDB): domain Bacteria; phylum Pseudomonadota; class Zetaproteobacteria; order Mariprofundales; family Mariprofundaceae; genus AB-137-C09. Next base: position 29,248 of record CAYWFG010000020.1, on the reverse strand, counting down.
AAATGTTGCCATGGCAACGGTGTTAATAAGGCCGCGCCAAGCAACACCGTAACCATCATCAACAAACCTACCCACAACCAAGCAACCGATACATACACTGGCCACAAAAACAACCAGATGGCAAACATCGGCTGTGTTCCTTGCCATATATCACGCGAGGAAAAGCCTTTGCGTAATAAAAAAATGCCTGCTGCAGCCAATTGAAACAAGCCAATAGCCAAAAACAGCGTAATAAAATAATCTGCTTGCAGTGCTTACCCCAAAGATAGTTGCATCATTGTATGGTCATGCAACAACAATTACCTTAACTTGCTGTACAAGGTTGGCCATACTTGAGTGTGAAAATAATCATCCATTTTTTTAATTTTACCATTAGTGACATGCAGCTTACCACCATCTTTGATAATTGCTGCTGTGATATGGCCTTGTTTATTACTGCGCCATTGAATATCAGTGTAGTACAATTTTTGTAAAATTTTACCCTTCCAAGCAATGCGCATGCTAAACACCAAGTTTTTTCCTTTATCTTCTACAGACCAATCAGCAATATTTTGATAATTACTCATTGGATGAATAAGTTTTAAGGCATCTTGCCCGATGGTGTTTGCTGTTGAACTCTGTGAAAGAATACTATTTAATGCTTCTTTAGCACGCAGTACCCAAGGGCGTTTGCCTTGACCTCGTTGTAATACTTCACTGAATAAGCTACCTGAATCAGCAGAAATAATATCACTGACAATAATACTGCATTTAGTGCGCGCACTTCCTTTATGATCGGTAGCAATCACGCCTTGAATTAAACCACGTTGATAATCGACAGCATTCAAGATCTTTTTTGACTTGTCATCGACAGGATTCAGCTTAATAAGCATCACCACATCGGACACCTTGTAACTGGTTTTACTATCAGGAGAAATACCTAACACACACACAGGCTTTTCTAATTGTGCCATCCACTGCCCATCATCTTGATGCCAAACTCGGGCTGTAACCTTAACTAGATCGCCCTCAATCATGCATTCATCAGCATCTGCCAGCCCTAGACTCATGCTGACAAAGAGCAACCAGCCAACTGCAAAATAACCTTTTTTCATAAATTAACCTCCATTTTTTTCTTGTTCTAATAAACATATATCAGCAATACTGTTTAAATGCGTCATTGCAGCATGAAAATCGTATTGGTCCAACGTTGATTTTAATTTTTGCAAGGGTTTATCAACCAAACCAGCAGGCAACAATAGCACCAACTCATCCAATATATCTACAGCTTCGCCATCGTCTTCTAACAATAAGGCATTCATTTGTTGAATCAATGGGTAGACCATTTTAATATCAAGGGTTTTGCTTTGACTCGCTACATCTTTTGCTGCTGAACAAAATTTCACCAAGGTATTGTGTACAATCGCATGCTCTGATTTAACATGATTCAATAGATTACAAAAAACAGATCTATCTTGATCATTCTCAATAATGTATTGCTCCAGCTTAGCTGCCGCCTCTGATAAGCCTTGTGCACCAATATTGGCAGCGACCCCTTTTAAAGTATGCACTTCTCGACGAGCTGTTGCTTGATTATCAGATTCATAACTATCAGCAATGCGACTCACTGCATCAGCTTGACTTTGATGAAATTTATTCAATATTTTTCGGTACAAAACAACATCTTGTGCCACTCTACGTAAACCCAGTTTAACGTCTATGCCTTGCCCTTCTATGCGCATCATATCATCGGGTAACGTATTATTTATTTCTTTAATTAATACTGATTCCGTATCAACGGGGCGTTGAACCCAACGGCAAATCTCTTGGTACATCACGTCAGGGTCGATGGGTTTTGCTAAATGGGCGTTCATGCCTGCATCCATGCATTTTTCAGCATCCCCTTGCATCGCATTGGCAGTCATAGCAATAATAGGTAAATCAGCATATTGGGGTAGCCGACGAATAGCCTTGGTTGCTTCTAGTCCCCCCATTACAGGCATTTGTAAGTCCATCAATACGGTATCGTAGTCTTTTTCAGTGACCATCTGAAGACCTTCTTTACCATTATTGGCAATATCCACCAAAACGCCCACTTTATTTAATAATGCTTCTGCAATTTGCTGATTAATGGCATTATCTTCAACCAATAAAATAGATACGCCTTTTAACTGCGTTGATGCATCAAATCCTTTTTTTACATGATTTAATGGCGCAGTGCTTACTCTGGTTGATAAATGCAAAGCAATAGAAATAGCATCAAAAAAAGATGATTGGGTAAAAGGCTTGTGCAACCAAGCATCTACATGGACATCATCCACATCAGCAATGGAATCATCAAAGCGTCGTCCTGTCATCATAATAATCACAGGAGGGGGTGATAAATTCATCGCTGTCTTGATATGATTCGATGCTTGAATACCATCAGTATCAGGCATTTGCCAATCAAGAAGAACCATTGAAATAGGAGGGTTTTTCGATTGAATACGTTGGTATGCTACTTCGGCATTCTCTGCTGTATCAACATGAGCGCCCAGTTTTTTTACATAGTCGGCAATCACTTGACGGGGTTGTGCTTGATCATCCACCACCAATACCTGCTGTGTTTGAAGTACCGTGGCGATGCTTTGACTGGTGTTTTGTTTTGATGTGTTTTCTTGCAATAAAAAACGCGCTACAAAGCTGAAGGTACTGCCTTTCCCCTCTTCACTTTGCACCGATATTTCACCCCCCATCATGCCCACCAATTGTTTGCAAATAGCAAGCCCTAAACCCGTACCCCCATATTGCCTTGAGATAGAAACATCGGCTTGAGAAAACGATTCAAACAATCGTTCTTGCTGTTCTTTGCTGATGCCAATGCCTGTGTCAGACACTGAAAAGGAAAAGTCAGCGCGACTGCGCAACAGCGTAACGACTTCAACACGCACATGAATATCACCGCGTTCTGTAAATTTCACAGCATTATTGATCAAGTTCAATAAAACTTGATGCAAACGAAGCGGATCACCAATAAGCTGGGTAGGAAGATCAGGGGGGTAATCAAAGATCAAGTCCAAATTCTTTTCGTGGACACGATCAAAGACAACTGTTTCAACTTTATCCAAGACTTCTAACACATCAAAAGGTGTAGACTCCATTTCTAATTTTCCTGCTTCAATTTTAGAAAAATCAAGAATGTCGTTAATAATACCCAATAAGTTCTCGGCTGAGATTAAGGTTTTGCTTTGATAATCGCGTTGCTTGGGCGTAAGATCAGTATCTAACATCAGATGAGACAAACCAATAACAGCGTTCATTGGCGTGCGAATCTCATGACTCATATTGGCTAAAAATGCGCCTTTAGCATGATTAGCGGACTCTGCTTGTTCTTTTGCCAAGCGCAATTCTTCTGTGCGTTGCGCTATTTTACTTTCTAGCTTTTCGTTAAATTCTTGTAGGGTCTGTTCAGCTTCTTTGCGCCCTGTTAAATCGGCAAACATCGATAAGTAGGCTTTATGCCCATCAAAATCAATTTCACGCACCGAAGCAGATACCCAAATTACTGCACCATGAGGGCTTTTTATATTCAACTCTACATCAGAAAAATCTTCATTGCCTTCTAACATTTGCTGAATATGACGTTGATCTGATGATTGCAAATAATCAGACAGATTTAATGTTTTTGCCAAATCTTCTTCATTGATACCCAATAAATTTAGTGCGGCAGGGTTATAAAATAAAATATTCCCATTTTCTTTTTTAGCGATCAACATCGGCATGGGAGCAGATTCAATAATGGCACGAAAGCGTTGTTCATTTAACGCCAATGTATGCTGTTGGGCATAAATACGTTCAAAACTCCCTTCGAGATGCGTTAATAAATCATTAAAAACGCCTGCCAATTGCCCTATCTCATCTTTAGACTCAACAGGAACACGCTCAAAGTTAGGCCGTTCTAAAAAATTATTGCCATCATCCCAATTTTGTAAAGACTCTAACTTTAGCATTCCATTCATTCGGCGAGAAAGACGGGCTATCGGTGTGGTAACGCGCTGTTGGAAAACAAGGCTTAACAACAATGCCAATAACATACTGCTAAGCAATGTGACCAAAATAGCAGTCCATGTGGAATACATGCTTTTATGCATCTGATCCAAATCAGCAGCAATCAACACATAACCCAATAAATTACCCTTGTGATAAATAGGGAGAGAAAGATAAAGGTGCTTTGCGCTAAAGTAATGGGCATTATGTTCTTTATTTAACGGTTGGAACAATAACTTCTTCGATTTCTCGCCCGCAAAAACCGTGTAGTCTTGGCGAATGAGTTGAATTCGTTCATGTTGATTGTTGCCATTCATTCGTGTTAATATTTCATCGGCTAAACGTTGATCTTCAAATGTTAATGCTGTACGAACGCCTTGACCAATCAACTGCGCTTCAGACAACAAACGTGATTGCATGCCTTCTTCTAAAAGGGTTTTATTGTAATACAACCATGATCCCCCCATGATCCCTGTACTTAGCAAAGTAATCAGAAGCAATACGCTGATCAATTTTAATTGTAAGTTCATGGCACAGCAGTTTTTCTGATGACAGAGTGTGCCATGGCGAGAATATCTGCACTAATATACAATCCCGATTGTTTGAATGCTATCAAATTGATGCTAAAAACCAATCGTCCCGCAGTCTCTTGCAATTCAATCATGCCACCCATTTTCAAAAAGCCTGCTTGATCTGAAATGGTCAAGACTGGCATGCCTATCAAACGTTCGAGCATGTATTGCTGTTTTACTTCGGTAATATCACGGATGAAAATAGCCTGCATATGTTCGGTACAATCCAACGTGCGGCAATTATTAACCAGCATTTTTGGTAAAAAATGACTCTTTTGAGAAATAGAGCGCAAAATTTCTGCAAACGCATTGGCATCAAAAACACTGACCTTCACTTCTTTACTGGTATCAATGTTTTTTGGCCATGCCGTAAAACGAATAAAATTATAAAAATACATGCCTTTTAATACCGATACATCCGCTGCCATGGCGGGCATGCTCACCAGTAGTAGCGTGCAAAAAAAGAATATTTTCATCAACTTAGACATCTGTTATAAATCCATCCGAAAAGATGCCATATAGGTTCGTGGCTGCTGCTGCGATCCAAAAAATTTAATCCCTCCACCACTGGTCGCATTACGGTAACGGCGATCAAGAAGATTGCTTATATCAATGCCTAAACCACCCACATCAAACAGCTTGTTGATGCCAAGGTGAAAATCCACCAATGAATAGCCCGCAATCTTTTGTCTTTTCACGGGATTCAATGGATCTAACTTTTTGGTATTGCTTTTACCAACAAATTGCATGTTTGAACCTACATCAATGTTCTGCCAATGAGCGGTAACACCCAAGCGAGCGTTATGTTTCGATATATACGGAATTTCTGCTGCAACGCCACCATTGCCTGCATCTAACCTGCCATCAAGAAAGCTATAGCTTGTCCATAGGCGGAGTTTTATAGCGTCATCCAATGCGTATTCTTGTTTAGCATACCACTCCACACCATAAAAATGTTCACGCCCAATATTTTTGTTAATCTCTATGGTGCGAATAGCAGCATTGGCTAGCATGAGTGGCGGTGCTGTTGTATTCGTTGCAAAAATAACATTATTGATGCGCGTAGAAAAAACGCTCAATGTGGTATACAATGAAGGGATCGGCGTAGCTTGCAGGGTCATTTCTAGGGTTCGTGATTTCTCTGGTTGTAAATTGGGGTTCGGCAGGTGGAAGAAAAAACTTTTAAACTGCCCTGCTGCATTCTTTGCACCAGAAAAAGAGCCATAGGTTTCATGGGTTTCAACCGTGGAAGGCGCACGAAAGGCTTCGCCATACATGAACTTCCATACCCATTCCTTGCTGGGTTGATACACAACACTTAACCGTGGATTCCAACTCCCTTTGTAGCGAGAGTCACGATCATAGCGCAATCCTCCAGTCATTGTCCATTGCTGATTCCAACGGTGGGTTAACTGCGAAAAAAGCCCTAAATGTTGGTAGCGAATATCATACAGTTGCAATGGCACACCGTTTGCAGTGTTAGGGTAAAACATCGTTTGTGCAGTCACAGACTGATTGGGGTTCACAGGGCGAGGCGTATCGGCAGTTTTTGGAATAGAGCGGTATTCACCCCAGCTAAGACCGAACACGGCATTGCTTTGCTCATCTATATCGTAAGAGAATTGCTGATCTAGCTCAATGCGATCATTGCGCATGTATTGGTAGCCTGATTGAAAATCAGTGAACTTATTTTGAAAGGAACTGGTCGGGGATATTTCTAACCGAGCAAAGTTCAACAAGGTGTTAGACTCTATTGTGTCGGTTACCATCATTTTTTTACGTGCATAAAGGGTTGTTATATCTTGCTGCCAAAAACTATTGGGGTTATAAATAGCACCTGCTGGCGTTTCACCAATACTGCTTAATTGACGGCTACGGTTATGGTACACACCAAGCGTCAATCCTTTTTGGCTACGGAAACGTGCAAAGCCCGAGCTGGCTTGCACAGGAGAAACATAACGCTCTCGCTGGGCGGCTGGCACAACCACCGTGCCACCAAAGGTTTTAGCGTCCACGGGTATAAAGTCTTGCGGGTAATAACGGGCAAGGTCAGCCGTATCATCTTTTGATGCATGACCTGCAAGCAACAATGAACCGATACCCGCTAACGGAACACGACTTACACCGCCCAAACGTTGTGCATTATTGGATCCTGTTTCTAATTCCAGTGTAGTATCAACGTTATCAGCAACATTCATGCTGATTAAATTAATCACGCCTGCTGCGGCATCAGCCCCATAAAGCGCAGATGCAGGACCATACACCACTTCTACTCTTTTAATGTATCGAAGATCAAAGTTGTCTGCAATGGCAATACCTGCCCCCGCAGGATCGCCAATGCGCACGCCATCAAGCAGCAATAAAAACTTATTGCTGCCCAAGTAACCACGCCAAGCGACACGGTGGTATTTGGTGCTACTGGTTTGTTTTTGAATGTTAAAGCCTGGTAATTCAACCATCAAGTCAATCAAATTTCGATAGCGACGGGCGCGTATTTCTTGTTGATCAATGACCAACACATTGGCGGGCGCATCAGAGAGAGATTGAATGCGGCGGGAGGCAGTTTCCACCTTCATGTTCATCATTTCCCCCATCGACATGGACAATAATTGATCAATATCATCTGCCAACACGGGTTGGCTAATCAACAATAAAGAGAGCATTAAGATCGAACGATTGAACAACATATACACCACCTTTTTTTCGGGGGAGTCACCCATCAAAAGGCAGACTATCACCCAACAATAAAAATTCTTATCGCATTAAAAAATCATTGATTTTGCTTCAGCCAACATATCATCGACCGTGCCAAGCCAGCCCAGCATCGCTTGGCGGGTTTCTGGGTGGGCGCGTCCATAATGATGCACATGCAATTTGACCCACTTTCGATCCCAAGCGACCCGCAAAGGAAAAAACGTGTTGGGGTAGCGTAGCGCCCAACGGTGATGACGAGCATAAGCGTCTTTCATGGTCATGAGACCCGCGTCGGTAGCGCAAATAAGCACCATATTAGCCCGTGAGTAATCACGATTGACATGCCTTAGCCCTTGAGTCGCCTTGGTTGTTGCACCGGGTAGTTTTTCATCATAGTACGACAATAAACTTGCTAATACAGAGCGACGCAACGCATATTTTTGTTCATCATCCAAGGTATAAATATAGGTTTTTAGCGATTCATGAATCAATCGATTGAAACGAAATGAGTCAATTTTTTCAGTGTTTAAAACATAGGAATGTGAAGCTGCAAATTGCAAAAACTCGGTATGGGTTAAGGGGGGGATAACATTTTTTTGCTCTAAGTAATCAACTACATCCCAGTCAAATTCAACGGCCATACTGAGCGCAATATGCAACGATAATTCGTTTTCATCCATATAACGAAAAAAGCGATTCATTAATTCTTTGGGTGTTCGCCCTAAATGGCGCACGGGGTCAAAAGACTCTTGGTGTATTTCTAAGGCCTCTAAACAAATATCCAAGTAAAAAGGGTGGTACGATTGCCCTTTGCCACCCGCCGATGATTCGCGGCATGCTTGACGAATAGCACCTGCATGTCGCTCCAACAATTCAGCCAATGCAGGCTTTTTCTCCGACTGATACAGCTTCACGCCTGATTGTAGGTATTCACCCGCATCATGATCATTTAAGCCCAATAGGTGGCGATGGTTGATGTAATCATCATTCCAACGCTCATTATCGTTAGGGTCATCATAAGCCGACCAGTTAGTGCGCTCGCGCCCTAACAAAATCACGCCAGCACGTTTAGCGTACTCTTCATCCAGCAATAACGATGATAAAAAACCTTCAACAAAAGAGCGTTCTGTCTTTTTAGAAACACGCTCATAGCCGTCCAAGACCAAGACCAATGAACGGTTATTCTCCACCAAAAATAAACCTAGGTCTTCTGCCAACAAACCAGGTAATTTGCGTTCAATATCACCCGCTCGCCATGAATCAATAGAACTTAAATCAATATCCAACAGTTCCATCAACTCTTTTTCTCGTTTTTGCCCTTGAATATGGTGCAAGCCACGACTCATCATGTTGCCGATCGGGAGAATCTCAATCACGGTACCTAAACCACGAAATAGCGAGCCAAACACACCACTTCGTTTTGCCACACCTTCAAAAAAGCTTCGCACAGGACCATCGTCTAATGATACCTTTTCGTTGGCTTTTTCCATGTATTTTAAATACAAAAAGTCAAACCCCAACAAACTACTTTCAGTTTGTTGAAAAATTTTCATGCGTAAATTCCACAATAATTGCACTGAAGACATGTCTTCAGCTTTATCAGAATCCACGTCTAAGTTAATGTAGATGATTTTATGCGCTGGGTATTGCTCGTTGAATTGTTCCCAGACATAAGAGATTAAAGTGCTTTTACCCACACCACCAATGCCATAAAAGCTGATGATCGGACGCTCTGGTTTTTTATTGGGTTCAATAATAGCTTGAAAGTAATCAGCCAACAAACGGCGTTCTTCATGCCGATTGGTGAATAACTTTTTAGCCCGAAGCTCCCGCCGCTCCTGTTGTGAGGAGTATTGGGTTCCACGGCTTTTTTTTCTAGCCATTGGGGTTGCTTCCTGTTTGCAGGAATTGACGCATGGCATCAAGCTCTGCCGTGCATTGACTTAACACTTTTCTTAAGATGCGTGATTGATGGTGAAGGGTTAATTGGGTGGCGACTCGCGCACGAACAACGGCAGGTTTAATGGGTTTGCTGATATAGTCCACCGCGCCAAGTTCGAAGCCTTTAGCTTCGTCATCACTGCTGTTCATGGCAGTGACAAAAACAATAGGAATGCGAGCGGTATGCGGGTCGTCTTTCAAACGACGGCACACTTCATAACCATCCATACCTGGCATCATAATGTCCAACAAAATAAGATCTGGCGGTACGGAGCCATGCGCCATTTCTAAAGCGCGCTCACCATTGGTTGCCACTTTTACCTTATAAAGTCGTCGTAATACACCACGAAGAACATCAATGTTCTCGGCTGTATCGTCAACAACCAGCACAGTTGCGCGATCCTCCTGCATAGTCCATTCCCCTAAATCATCAGCAATAGTGCCCAATTATGCGCAGTTTTTTTGTTTCTTCAACCTTCAAAACTGTACGTTTAACTTTTAAACGCTTTGCTTGCCGTTCATTGGCATGCATTCTATCATGCGCCGATGATTGAATTTGCAACGATTCTCCTTTCTGCGGTTTTGGTGAATAATTATGTATTAAGTAAGTTTCTTGGCATCTGTCCCTTTTTGGGGGTCTCAGGACGCACAGAAACAGCCATAGGCATGTCTTTTGCGGTCATGTTTGTGATGACGTTAGCCGCAACAGCATCATGGTTGGTGCAACAATTTATTCTTGCGCCACTGAACCTTGAATACCTACAAACAATTTTCTTTATTCTCATTGTTGCTGCGCTGGTACAATTTGTTGAAATGATTATTCATAAAACCAGCCCTGTATTGTACCAAGGTTTGGGCATTTATTTACCCCTTATCACCACGAATTGTGCCGTACTTGGTGTTGCGTTACTTAATGTGCAACAAGATTATAGTTTTTTTAGTTCGGCATTGTACGGTTTTGGCGCGGCATTGGGGTTTTCATTGGTGCTGGTGCTGTTTTCTGGTCTGCGCGAACGCATGGCATCAGCCCCTGTACCTGCGGCATTTAAAGGTTCACCCATCACCTTGATTACGGCGGGCATGATGTCGCTGGCTTTCCTTGGATTTTCTGGCCTCGTTACCATCTGATGTTACCATTAATTTATGCTGTTCTAGCATTGGGTGGCTTAGCCTTGGTGGCAGGGATTATTCTTGCCATTGCGACTCGTGTTTTTCATGTCGAAGGCAACCCCATTGCGACACAAATTGAAAATCTACTGCCCCAAACGCAATGCGGTCAATGTGGCTACCCCGGCTGCAAACCTTACGCCAATGCCGTCGCTAAGGGTGATGTTGCCATCAACCATTGCGTCCCCGGTGGCGAACGAACAATGGTATCTATTGCCGAGTTAATGGGGGTAGAGCCCAAAGCCGTTGCAGAAGATGCTGCCGAACCGATGGTAGCATTTATTCGAGAAGATGAATGCATCGGCTGCACGTTATGCATTAAAGCATGCCCTGTGGATGTCATTATCGGCGCACCGAAACATTACCATACCGTCATTGCCGATCATTGCACGGGTTGCAACCTGTGTTTAGAACCTTGCCCTGTTGATTGTATTGATATGTTAATCAAACCTGAATTGCTAGAGCATTGGTCATGGCCATTGCCAAATACCGAACGCGCCCAACAAGGTCGTGAGCGCAGGGGGAAACATGTTTAAATTTCTACAGTCTTTTCGTGCTACAGCTTCATTTTCAGGCGGTGTGGTGTTAGACATGCATAAAATAACCGATGCCTCGCCTATCGAAAATTGCCCCTTGCCAGAGGTCTTGATTCACCCGCTGAAACAACATATTGGTGCAAGCTGCGAGTTGCTTGTTGCCGTGGGTGATCATGTATTGCGCGGTCAAAAAATCGGCAAATCAAAAGGCTATGTCTCCGCACCTGTCCATGCTGGCACATCGGGCAAGGTGGTGCGCATTGAAGATCATATTGTCCCCCATCCTTCAGGGCTTGGTATGTTATGCATTTTTATTGAAGCCGATGGACTCGATCAATCGATTGAGAAAAATGATAACCCAACCGATTGGTGGCAGCAGCCACCAGCAAGTTTGCGCGAACAGGTTCGCTTGGCAGGCATTACAGGGCTAGGTGGTGCAGGTTTCCCCACCTATATTAAATTATTAAAAGATCAACGCCACCCGATTCACACAGTGATCCTCAATGGCATTGAATGTGAACCGTGGTTAACACATGACCATCGCCTGATGGTTGAGCAAAGCGATCGTATTGTGCAAGGGCTTGCCATTTTATTGCATATGGTTGGCGCAAGTCATGGCGTGATTGCTATCGAAGACAATAAACCAACAGCGGTTACTGCCATGCAAGCGGCGATTGACGTGTACCTATCTCAATCTAACCGTCAACCAGACATCACCATGCTGGTACAATCATTACCCACCCGTTACCCACAAGGTAGCGAAAAGCAATTGATTGAGGCAATGACAAGGCAAGAAGTCCCCGCAGGGAAATTACCCATGCATATTGGTGTGTTATGCCAAAATATTGGCTCAACCGAAGCTATTTACCGTGCGATTGTACAAGGTGATGCTCTCACTGAGCGTGTTATTACCGTCAGTGGCGATGCTCTCCCTAGACCTGCCAATGTGCGTATTCGCTTGGGTACGCCGATGCGCTTTGTCTTTGCTCATTGTGGTCTTGCGCAATGGGATGGCATACAGATTGTCCATGGTGGCCCGATGATGGGCGAACGACTAAAAAATGCTGAAGCCCCTGTGGTAAAATCAACCACGGGTCTGCTTGCCATGCAGCGTGATGGCTTCATGGGTACACACCAAGCCGAAGAACCCTGCATTCGCTGCGGTCATTGCAGCGAGGTTTGCCCAATTCACCTAGTACCCAATATGCTAGCAGATTTTAGTCGGCATCAGCAATTTGAGCAAGCTGAAGCTTATGATTTATTTGACTGTATCGAATGCGGCTGTTGCAGTCATGTATGCCCGTCGCATATTCCTTTGGTTCATTACTTTCGCTATGGTAAAGGGCAGCTAGCACAGATTCGTCAAGAAAAAGCCTTTGCTGAAGCCTCTCGCCAACGCAGTGAGCAGCGCAACTCACGCATCGAACAAGAAAAAGCCGCCAAAGCAGCCCGTCGCAGCCGTGTTCGAGGGCAAACAACACAGGCATCCACGTCCCCAACGAAGGACGAAACGCCATGATTATTCACGTCAGCCCACCGCATCAACATGGCGGCGATAGTATTCAAGCAACCATGTTATCCGTAATCCTTGCTTTATTGCCTGCATCATTGTGTGCCGTGTGGCTGTTTGGTTGGTTGGCAGTCTGGCAAATACTCACTTGCATGGGTGTTTGCATGTTCAGTGAATGGGTAAGCATGCGCATGATGGCGCGAGCATCTCGTTTGCACGATGGTTCAGCAGCGTTAACAGGCTTACTGTTGGCACTTACTCTTCCTGCATCTATACCGTGGTGGATGACTGTGATAGGAGCAGTATTTGCTATTGTCTTAGGCAAACAAGTGTATGGTGGTCTGGGTTACAATCCCTTTAATCCTGCTTTATCGGCGCGTGTTATTTTGCTTATTTCTTTTCCACTGGCGATGACGAGTTGGTTGATCCCTGCGGCGAGTATGCCTGTTGCTGTGAACCTTTATGATATTCCCACCACACTGGCACTCTTTTTTGGTGGTCCTGAAGCGATTGGTCAAACCATTGATACGATTACCGCAGCTTCACCCCTAGGTTACGTTAAAAATGATCTACGACAAGGGATCAGTGTTGCACTATCGCTACAGGCACATGACTATAATTATTTTAATGCCTTTATAGGCAAAGAAGCAGGGTCACTGGGAGAAACGAGTGCTTTAGCCTTGTTGATTGGCGGTATTCTGCTTATTACTCGCAACACCATTCGTTGGCATATCCCTGTAAGTTATATCCTCACGGTTGCGGTGCTTGCGGCGGTCTTTAACGCGATTAATAGTGAACGTTTTGCACCGCCATTGTTTCATTTGCTGGCAGGCGGTCTGATGCTGTGTGCCTTTTTTATGGCAACAGACCCTGTATCATCCCCCATGGGAATAAAAGGACACGTTGTCTTTGGTATCGGCTGCGGTATTCTTACTTGGGTGATTCGCACTTGGGGGGGCTACCCTGAAGGGGCAATGTTTGCTGTATTGTTGATGAATTGCACCGTTCCATTGATTGATCATTATTTTCGACCTCGTGTGTATGGGCATCGGCGAACAAAATCATGAATATAACCAACGAACAAAAAAAAATGGTCGTAGCATTGCTGCTGGTCGCCGTTATATCAGCATTCATCTTGGCAATCACCGATTACTTTACCCGTGAACCTATTGCCGAAGCGATACGCCAAACAACGATGAAAGCCTTGATGAAAGTATTGCCCCAACATGCCAACGACCCACTTAGCGATCGCATCAACGAAGATGGCGTAGCGTATTATACAGCAAGAAATGCTGATGGTAAGGCGATTGCTTTTGCATGGGAGCAAATCGCGCCTGATGGCTACAGCGGCTCGATTCATTTATTGATGGGTGTTGATATTACAGGCACAACCATTGGCATTCGCATTACAGACCACCGTGAAACCCCTGGTCTTGGCGATGCCATCAGCAATAACGAAGCGTGGTTGGCATCATTTGTCGGGCATACATTAACCTCTTTTCACTGGGCTGTGAAAAAAGATGGTGGCGATATTGATCAATTTACAGGCGCAACCATTTCTCCGCGTGCTGTGGTACGCGCTGTTCATGAAGGCTTACAACAATTTGATAAGAATAAGATGACAATTCTAAGCCAAAGCGTGTTGAATAAAGCGAAAAACAAGTGATAATGAATTTCAGCACAATGATGTAATATCAGCCAACAAGCACTTGCCAGTCCCCTGTATGGCTTTTATTTTAAGACGGACAACCTGCACTAAAAAAACTTTGGAAGCATACAAAGGGCTGTATTAAGAGTTGTCGCCAGCCAACATGCGCGCCACGGCATCATGATCGACATGGCGTATATCATGGGCGCGGGTAATATAAATCACCATTTCAGCCACATTAGTCGCATGGTCGGCAATACGCTCTAAATTTTTTGCTGTTGCAGAGATCATGATAGAATTGGTAATATCGCGAGGGTCTTCCATCATGTAGGTTAATGTTTCTCGGTAGAGTGCTTTGTATAAATCATCCACACGTCGATCATTTTTGATGACATCCATTGCCAACTCAACATCGCTACGCGAAAATGCATCGAGGGCATTGCCCACTTGTCGCAACACACGGTCATGCATCACTTCAAGGTTGGTATAATGGCGCGGTAATACATGGCTATTTTGCAATACTTGCTCGGCAATAGCTTTGGTTAAATCACCCATGCGCTCTAAATCAGTAACAACCTTGCTCGCGCCCATAATCGCGCGAAAATCACGAATCACAGGTTGCCGCCGCACCAAAATATCACGAATTAGTTCATCGCAACGAACTTCCAACGCATTAATAACCGCATCATCTTGAATGACTGATTCAGCCAAATCTTCATCATGCTCTAGCATGGCTTGCATGGCATGACGAATCGCTTTTTCAACCATGCCGCCCATCAATAAAACGTATTCACGAACCTTACCCAGCTCTTGGTCAAACTTTCTCATGGTATGTTCTGGCATAAAACTCTCACTTGCGTATACATTCCCAATCCTCTACAGGCAAACACTGTAGCAAACATGCTATATTTTTCAAAAATCATATTTCCCTACCCTAACAGCTACCCATTTATTTCTCAAAAGACCCCTTTTAAAAGAGAAGCCTCTCTACCGAACAGGGCTTTTTTTAGAACTCCATTCTATTTAATGATTAGCTTCGCCTCTTTTTTGCATCTTGACATGCATCACTGGCAACCTAAATTGCATGAAGCGTGGTTACGCTTTTGGAGTAGTATACATGCCTGATATTGGTCTGATTGAATTATTGGTGATTGGTATATTGTTATTCTTGGTTGTAGGACCTGAACGAATGCCTGAGGCATTAAAGCAAGCAACAGATGCCGTGCGTACTGTCCGTGGTTGGTTAAGTAATGTGACAACAGCATTAACGGAACAAGCCGATGCACTAAAAACACCCCTAGAACAAACAAAAAACGATGCAGAAAAACATTTGGCTGTTGATCTTGCGCCCATTGACGATGGAATAGGAGCAGCACTCAAAGAGTTTAAAGAGGTCATTGACGAAAAACCAGCAACAAACGCTGCCTCTTTGGCAGAAGATACGACTAAAAAATGAACGATAGTACAGAAAGCCCAACAGAATCCACGCCAATGAAAGCTCACCTATTAGAGCTAAAACGACGATTAACGATTGCCTTGGTGGCGTATTTGTTAGGCGTATTGGTATTGATGAATTTTTCCAGTGTCATGTACGATATTTTATCACTTCCTTTGCGGCAAGTGTTACCCGAAGGCTCTCCGATGGTATTCATTGGCGCGCCTGATGTATTTTTTACCTATTTAAAAATTGCCTTGGTGGTTGGTTTGTTTGCAACATCCCCTGTTACCATGTATCAATTTTGGGCATTTATCGCGCCTGCATTGTACCGCCATGAACGCCGAGCTTTTTTTGGTTATACGGCATCAAGTATTGTTTTATTGTTGGTTGGTGGTGCATTTGCCTATTTTGTAGTGTTCCCCCTCGCTTTTGCTTTTTTTTTGGGTTTTGCCAATGAGCATATTCAGGCGATGCCAGCGGTACGGGAGTATTTAGACTTTGCCCTTAAACTATTGTTTGCCTTTGGTCTTAGTTTTCAAATCCCTATTGTTCTCATGCTATTGTCACGAATGGAATGGATTGACCCCGAAAACCTTGCCAAAAAACGACGCTTCGTCATTTTATGGATTTTTGTTTTTGGTGCTTTATTAACACCACCTGATGTTATTTCTCAAGTGATGCTCGCTATCCCTATGCTGGTATTGTTTGAAATTGGTTTGTTTTTAGCGCGATTGGCACGCAAACGCGCTTTAGCCGCTGATGCGGCGACTTAAGTGCTGATATTAAGGAGAAGGAACCGTATCTTTTAATAACTGAAATAGCATGCGCGCTGCTTTGGGGGCTTTTTTTGATGCCGCTTCTTTACCCGCATTGCGTACAAGCTGACGAATCTGCCCCACATCAGCTTGGGGGTAAGCATCCATAAAGGCTGTGATCCCCGCTTGACCTTCATCAAGAAGACTGTCTCGCCAACGCTCTAAGCGATGAAAGTATTGTGTATTCTTTGCTTTTTTATGCTCAACCTCCGCCAACATTTGAACCCAAGTGTCAGGATCATTTTGCCGCATAAGCTTTACGATAAATTTAAACTGCCGCTTTTGTGCCTGATTTTTTAGTCCCTGAACGGTCTGTAAAGCCACTTGCAATTCGCGGGGGAGTTTCATCGTTAATAATGCAGCAGCATCAAGATCAGCAAGGCTTTTTGCTGCTGCCATCAACACTGCAATATCACGTTTTTGTTGGCTTTTATTTAAACGCTCAACATATTCATATTCATCATCCATAGCATCCATCGGTCGAATTATAAAAGACTTCTCTTTTTTGGCAATTCATACGCCATCATTGCCCCCATAAAATATTTGGTTGGCTTAAAATCACCGCAATATGATCCATTAGTGCCGTAACAAACTCCTCAAAACTATCATGTATATTTTGCGGCACTTGCTCGCTGTATGATTGCTTTAAACTTTAAAAGATTATAATACTCCAAAAGACTTATTCTAGTTGACTATTGACAATTATTCAGCGTTTATTAATCAGTGCAGTTACAAGCTTTAGCTTAAAGCATACCCCCCGTTCCTGCGGGTAGACGTAGCAAGTGCTTCAGGCATGCAT
The DNA here is from genome assembly GCA_964458185.1 of uncultured Zetaproteobacteria bacterium. Classification (GTDB taxonomy): domain Bacteria; phylum Pseudomonadota; class Zetaproteobacteria; order Mariprofundales; family Mariprofundaceae; genus AB-137-C09. Next base: position 12,123 of record CAYWFG010000020.1, on the reverse strand, counting down.
ACTCCAAAAGCGCAATCATCCTTCATGCAAGTTAGATTGGAGTTGCTGAAAAAGCCCTGTTCGGCAGAGTTGACCCTCTAAACAAAAAAAAACTCCACTGGAGGTCTCATGTCTGCCAATCCACCGTCACAAGACGGCCTTGATTACGAAGGTCGTTTTTATGATGCCACGACCCTGCATAAGATGCATGATAGTATGTTGTATATTCGCCGCTTTGAAGAAAAAGCAGGGCAAATGTATGGCTTAAAAAAAATCGGCGGCTTTTGTCACTTATGCAACGGGCAAGAAGCTGTTTGTGTCGGCACCAGCGAAGCTGCACAAGGCAGTGATTACATGATGACCAGCTACCGTGATCATGGTCATGCCTTGGCACGAGGCTCTGACCCTACTGCGATTATGGCAGAGTTATTGGGGCGTGCAGGCGGCATCGTCAAAGGCAAAGGCGGTTCGATGCACATGTTTGACCGCGCCCATAATTTTGTCGGTGGCAATGGCATTGTGGGTGAGCAAGTTCCCATTGGGTTGGGTTTTGGTTTTGCTAGTCGCTACAAAGATGATGGGCGCGTAACGCTGTGTTTTATGGGTGACGGTGGCATCAATCAGGGGGCAGTGTACGAGTCTTTTAATATGGCTGCGTTATGGAAGTTACCCATTATATTTATCGTTGAAAACAATCAATACGCCATGGGTACATCGCTCGCACGCGCCTCTGCTGAAACCAGTTTATTTAAACGAGGCATCAGCTTTAAAGTTCCGGGTATGGCGATTGATGGCATGAATGTATTAGAAGTTGAACGAAAAATGCGTGATGCTATTGAGCATGCCCGTGCGGGCGAAGGCCCTTATATTATTGAAGCGATTACTTACCGTTACCGTGGGCATTCTATGTCTGACCCTGCCACTTATCGCACCCGCAACGAGGTCGAAGAATGGCGCAAAGGTCGTGATCCTATTGCCCAGCTTCAGCACCTCATGACCGAAGCAGGTTTAAGTGATGAAGATGCTTTTAAAGAAAAAGACCGTGAAATCAAAAAGGCAGTGGCTGCCGTTGCTAAAACAGCAGAGCAACAGCCTGAACCCGACCCTTCAGAATTATGGACAGATATTATTAACGACCCCATTGAACATGCATACCCTTACCCTGGGAGAGTCAGCTAATGGCTAAAATTACTTACCGTGAAGCCTTAAATCAGGCAATGTGTGAAGAAATGTCACGCGATGATCGTGTTTTTCTTATGGGCGAAGAAGTTGCCGAATACAACGGCGCATACAAAGTATCACAAGGCATGCTTGATAAGTTTGGTGCTAAACGGGTGATTGATACACCGATTACTGAACTGGGCTTTGCAGGTCTTGGCGTTGGTGCGGCAATGGCTGGCTTGCGCCCCATTATTGAGTTTATGACGTGGAACTTTGCTATTTTAGCCTTGGATCAAATCGTCAATGCTGCCGCTAAAATGAAATATATGTCGGGTGGGCAATACGATTGCCCGTTGGTGTTTCGTGGTGCTGGTGGGGCTGCGGCTCGTGTGGGTGCGCAACATTCGCAAAGTCTTGAAAACTGGATGGCAAACATTCCAGGGCTTAAGGTTGTCATGCCCTCAAACCCTGCCGATGCCAAAGGTTTACTCAAAGCGTCCATTCGTGATAATGATACCGTGATTTTTATTGAAAATGAAATCAACTACGGTGATATTGCCGATGTACCTGATGGTGAATATATTATTCCTTTAGGACGCGCAGATATTAAGCGTGCAGGCACTGATGTGACCCTGATTGCCCATTCACGGATGACAGGCTACGCCTTGTTGGCGGCAGAAGAGCTGGCAAGCCAAGGCATTGATGCTGAAGTGGTTGATCCTCGCACCATTCGCCCGTTGGATGAAACGACGATTTTAAACTCTGTGGCAAAAACTAATCGTGCGGTGGTGATCGAAGAAGGCTGGCGTTTTGCTGGCATTGGTGCTGAAATTTCTGCGCGCATCATGGAAAAAGGCTTTGATGACCTTGATGCCCCCGTCGCTCGGGTGACGGGCAAAGATGTGCCAATGCCTTACGCTGCAAACCTAGAAGCATTGGCACTGCCCAGTGTGGCAGAGATCGTTGAAGCAGCGCGTGCTGTTTGTTACCGCAATTAAAGGATGTATGAGGTAAACCATGCCCATTGATGTATTGATGACCCAACTTTCTCCCACCATGACCGAAGGGAAAATTGCACGCTGGCTAAAAAAAGAAGGCGACACGCTGGAATCTGGCGATGTTATGGCAGAAATCGAAACTGATAAAGCAACCATGGAAATGGAAGTGGTGGATGAAGGCGTATTGCACCGCATCTTTGCTGCCGAAGGTGCAATCGTTGCGGTTGGTGCTGCCATTGCTGTGATTGCTGAAGAGGGTGAGACTATTGCTGATGATTACCAACCCAGCATCGCAACGGCTGAACCGACGGTAAAAGCAGAATCGCCTGCCCCTGCCGCTGCCAACAAAAAAACTTCCGCACCTGTAGCCGCTGTTGAGGCTGTAGTACAGCACGATGTAAGCCGCGATAATCGACGCATCAAAGCCACGCCTTTGGCGCGAAGGCTTGCCAATGCACGCGGGCTTTCGCTGGCAGCATTGCAAGGCTCAGGGCCTGCGGGACGCATCATTAAAGCCGATGTCGAACGCGCTGTAAAACGCGGCATTCGTCTGAGCCAGCATAGCGATATTCATATCCCTACCACGCCAAGACCTGCACCTACGGGGCCTCTTCCTTACCATGAAGATGAATTTGAGCGCGTAGATAATACCATGATGCGCAAGGCTATTGCTCGCCGCCTGTGTGAGTCCAAGCAACAAGTGCCTCATTTTTACCTAAACATTGATGTCCACATGGATCGCTTGATGGATTTGCGCGCCCAGCTTAACGAGGCTGCGGCAGGTGAATTTAAATTGTCAGTCAATGATTTTATTATCAAGGCTGCGGCTAAGGCATTGGTTGATGTCCCTGCTGCCAATGCCAGCTGGACAGATCAACATACCTTGATGCACAAACACGCTCATATCTCGGTTGCTGTTGCCATTGAGGGTGGTTTGATCACCCCTGTGGTGCGCTTTGCCGAGCAAAAAGGACTGGTCGATATTTCCGCTGATGTGCGTTCATTGGCAGGGCGTGCGCGGGAAGGTGCGCTGAAACCTGAAGAGTATTCAGGCGGTACATTCTCTGTCTCTAACCTTGGTATGTTTGGCATCCCCAGTTTTGCTGCCATTGTGAATCCACCTGAAGGTGCGATTTTAGCCGTAGGTGCAACAGAGCCTCGCGCTGTGGTGGTTGATGATGATATTGTGGTGCAAAAAATGATGACCATTACATTATCATGCGATCACCGTGTGGTGGATGGCGCAGTGGGTGCGCAACTGCTCGCGGCACTGAAGAAACATTTGGAATGCCCCGCTGGTTTATTGATTTAAATGGTTGTTTTTGAATTTGATAATGATAAGAGTCAATCAAACCTTGATAAACATGGCATTGATTTTTTACGTGCGCAAGCATTATGGAATGATACAAATCTTCTTGAGATACCTGCGAAAACAATAGGTGAAAGACGAAACTTGGTGATTGCTGCATTGAATGGAAAGTGCTGGACTGCTGTGATTACATACCGAAAAGAGTGCCTCCGTATCATATCTGTTCGTCGTTCAAGAAAAGAAGAGGTGACGTTATATGAAAGCTTCTAAATTTGATGCTAAATTTGATCGTGGCGAAAATATATTGGATGCTCTGGATTTATCAAAAGCAAAAAGACCGATGCAACAACAAGCCTTGGTTAGCCTTGATATTCCAACATGGATGCTTGATTCTTTAGATAAAGAGGCAGCTCGCATTGGTATTAGCCGCCAATCAATCATTAAAGTATGGTTAGCAGAGCGCCTTGAAACTGTGAGTTCGCATTCTTAAATGAGATACTTAAGAGAGAAAAACAATGCCCATTGATGTATTTATGACCCAGCTTTCTCCGACCATGACGGAAGGAAAAATTGCCCGTTGGTTAAAAAAAGAAGGCGACACCTTAGAATCGGGTGAAGTGATGGCAGAAATTGAAACCGACAAGGCAACCATGGAAATGGAAGTGGTGGATGAAGGTGTGTTGCACCGCATTTTATCGCCTGAAGGTGCTATTGTTGCGGTGGGTGATCCCATTGCCATTATCGCCGAAGACGATGAAACTATTCCTGCCGACTATCAAGCTGCCAGCATGAATGAAGCCAGTATTGAACCCCAAGTCCCTGCCCCAGTTGCCACCACCGAAGCCGTTGCCGAACATTTGCAACAAGCCGTTGCGTCAGATCCCCTTGCATTGGATGATAACGATGAAGGGTTAACGCTTAAACCCACAGGACTATTTAACGCTGATGGTGAATACGATGTAGTGATTATTGGTGCAGGGCCAGGGGGCTATGTGGCAGCGATTCGTGCCGCACAACTGGGCTTGAAAACAGCCTGTGTGGAATCCACTCACTTAGGTGGTATTTGCCTGAATTGGGGTTGTATTCCTACCAAAGCATTGTTGCGCACCGCAGAACTGGTGCAAGTGATTCGTGGGCATGGCGATGAACTGGGTTTGGGTGTGCAAGGTATCGCACCACAGATTGACACTGCCGTGGCACGTTCGCGGGCAATTTCTGCCAAATTAAACAAAGGCATCGGCTTTTTATTCAAGAAAAATAAAATCACCCATATTGAGGGTAGAGCGCGTTTTGCTGCCAATAATAGTTTGATGGTTACAGCCAGCGATGGCAGTACCCGCCAAGTCACTGCCAAGCATGTGATTGTTGCCACAGGTGCGCGAGCGCGGGCGTTTGCAGGCATGGAAGTCGATGATGAAGTGATCATCACTTACAAAAAAGCATTAGTGCCAGAGAAAACACCCAAAGAAATGATTGTGATTGGTTCAGGTGCAATAGGCATGGAGTTTGCTTATTTTTACAATGCCATGGGTGCAAAAGTCACGGTGGTTGAAGCGGCGGATCATATTTTACCACTGGAAGATGCAGAAATTGCCAAAGTGGTGGCGCGTAGCTTCAAAAAACAAGGCATTAAAGTAGTCACCAGTGCGATGGTATCATCGGCAAAACAAGTTGATGGTCGTGCCATGGTCGATTATGAAACCAAAGGAAAAACACAGCAATTAACAGGTGATGTTTGCTTGGTTGCGGTAGGCGTGGTTGGCAATACCGACACTATCGGTGCTGAGCATACAAGCATGGCAATTGAACGCCAAACTATTGCCGTCGATGATTGGTACCGTACCGATCATGCAGGCGTGTATGCCATTGGCGATGTCATTGGCGCACCTGCCTTGGCACATGTGGCAAGCCATGAAGGTGTTGTTTGTGTCGAAGCGATTGCAGACTTAACCCCTCATGCGATTGATTATGGCAACGTCCCAGGTTGCACCTATTGCCAACCACAAATTGGCTCGTGCGGCAAAACAGAGCAGCAGTGTAAAGATGAAAACATCCCGATCAAAGTAGGGCGCATGCCTTATGCTCCGAATGGTAAAGCGATGGGGCTGGCAGAAACTGAAGGCATGGTAAAAACCATTTTTCATGCTGAAACAGGGGAATTGTTAGGCGCGCATATCGTTGGTGCTGAAGCAACTGAATTGATTGTATCGCTGCAATTGGCGCGTTCGCTTGAAACCACTGAAGCCGAATTGATTCACCACATGTTTCCGCATCCTACCTTATCAGAAATGATTCATGAATCGGTCTTGGATGCTGAAGGACGCGCTATTCATCAGTAATAAGAAAGGGGTAAGCATTGCTTGCCCTGCTCGACATAGTTCATGTGTTGACAAAAAAGGAGTCGCAATGAAAAAATACACCCTAAAGTCCATGATGATGGTCGTAGCATTGTTGTCGCTGGTGCCATTTGCCGCAGCAGTAGATTTTAAATGGCTGGATGAACAAGGTGTGCAACATCAACTGGATGAGCGTAAGGGCGCGCCTGTGGTGTTGCATCTTTGGGCATCGTGGTGTTTCCCCTGTCGTATTGAAATGCCTGAAATGGCAGCATGGATCAAAAAAAATCCTGATGTGCATGTATTGCCAGTGTCACTGGATCAATCAGCGACTGATGCAACAGATTTTTTAAAAAAAATCCATATGAAAGTCCCCTTGCTGCTATCAGATGCCGCACAACTGTATAAACTTGGCGCACGCGGTCTGCCCACCACAGTATTGATTGATGCTTCAGGTGATATTTTAAGTGTGCATACAGGCGTTCAACAATGGCGCGATGGCGCGTGGAATGACCAGCTCTTGGCATTGTTTAAAAAGCCATAAAAATCTCACCTTTTAAGACGGGAAGCTAATGCACGGAACTGAATACCCCACCGCTGTTTTTGTGATTGCCGTCTTGGTTGCCGTCTTTTCACACTTGGTTTCTGAACGCATGCGTATGCCGCCGATTCTGTTGTGGTTATTAGGTGGCATGCTGCTCGGTCCTTATGGTCTGCATGTGTTGCATGCCGAAATGCTCGAACCTGCAATGCATACCTTGATTGAACTTGGGCTAGCTATCATTCTCTTTGAAGGCGGCTTAAACCTTAATCTTAAAACATTGCGTGAGCATGGTTCTGTGGTCAGTCGTTTGATTGTACTTGGCCCATTGTTGACCATGTTTATCGGTGGCGCAGTGGCACATGCTTTTACCGATATGAGTTGGGTAATGTCGTTATTGTTTGGTGCTATCGTTTCTGTCGGTGGACCAACCGTGATTATGCCTATCATCCAACAAGTTCGTTTGGATCGGGCTGTAAGTTGCATTTTAAGCAGTGAGGCGATGCTGGTGGATGCGGTGGGTGCGATTTTAGCGATTGTGATGTTGCAATTAACGCTTAGCCCTGAAACAGGTGCGATGCTTACCATGCAGGCTATTTTTTATAAAATTGGCGTGGGTTCAGCCATTGGCTTGGTCGGTGGTTGGTTGTTGGGGCGTGCCTTGCTGGCAAATATTACCCATAACGTAGAAGTACGAAGCATTTTTACACTTGCCATTGTATGGGCATTGTTTCTGATTGCCGATCATATCAGTGCGCAAGCAGGCTTGATGGCAGTACTGGTTGCAGGTGCAAGCATGCAAAAAATGGATCTGCCTGATATTCAACGTCTACGCCATTTTAAAGCGAGCCTTGCAGTATTACTGATTTCGGTATTGTTTGTCTTGCTTGCGGCACAATTAAACCTAGAAGTATTGATGCGTTATCTATGGCAAGGCGTGTTTATTTTCATTCTGCTCGCGGTGCTTGTGCGCCCGTTGGTGGCTTGGTTATCGAGTCTTGGCTCATCATTAGAGATCAATCAGATTCGTTTTTTAGGGTTGATGGCACCGCGAGGCGTGGTTGCTGCGGCGATCACCTCATTGTTTGCTTTATCGTTACAAGATGCAGGTTTTGCCCATGTTGATGTGCTGGTCTCTTTGGTTTTTACCGTGATTATTTTATCGGTGTTTATTTATGGTTCATTGGCGCGAGTATTGAGTCAAAAGTTAGCAGTCAATGGCAGCAGTGATACCACGGTTTTATTGATTGGTGGTGGTCAAATGGCTGCCGAGATGGGGCGCGTATTGTGCAATGACCGCGAAGTTCGTTTTTTAGACATGAACGGTGAAGCCATTGGACAGATGAAAAAAGCTGGCTTTCAAGCCGTGCAAGGCAATGCCCTAGACCCTTTGTTTTTAGAGATCATCCATGCGCAAGAGGTTTCTGCGGTATTGGTGATGACTGGTTCATCGGATCATAACCTGCTTATTGCAGCAATGGCGAGGGAACAATTTCATGTGCCTGATATTTATGTGGCATTACAAGAAGGCGAACAAGGTAAACACGCGCCCTTTATTCATCAGCTTCAAGCCAAACGCTTGTTTGGTAAACCTTACACCGCAACCTACTGGATGGATCAAGCGGTGCGCAAGCGTTTGATTCATGATGCTTATACGATTGCTGAAGACTCACCCCTAGTTCATTGCAAGCTGGCAGATACTCGTATCACGCATGGCGTACAGCCGATGGCTATTTTACGCAACGAAGAAACCTTGATTCCCCATGATGATTTGATATTGGAAGCCGATGATGAAATACTTTTTTTACTGCGCTTTGATCATTTAAAAGAAGGACAATCCATGATCTTACCGCCAGCTATCAAACAACTGTAAGGGAGTCTGCCGCATGCCTGCCCGAAAAGCCTACCGAAAACGCCCACAATATGATGTCACTGCTGTGCAATTGGATTTAGATTTTGACCAGTGGCAACATCAAAAATGGGGACATAGGCAAGTATGCCGTTCAGGTGATTGGTTGATCAACAACAATGATGATGTTTACACCGTCGATAAAGCCTATTTTCGCGATCATTACCAACGCATCAGTGTAGGGCGTTACAAAAAGATTGGTGAAGTATGGGCAGAGGTGGCAGCAAGCGATGGTGAAATTAGCACTATTGAAGGCTCAACACGCTACCATGCAGGGGATTACCTTGTTTTTGATCGTGAGCAAAAGGGTCAAGGGTATGCCATTAAAAAAATTGTGTTTGAGCGCATGTATGAAGAAGTTCAGCAAACGCTTCATTTAACAACAGAGCAACAACATTATATTGACCAACGTATTATCCCCAAGCTTGAATGCTTTAAAAAAACAGCCACCAAGAATCAACAACGGTATTACTTTTGGCAAACGACTGCTATCATTTTGGCTGCCTTTGTGCCTGTGTTAAGTGGTTTTATTACCACCGACCCAGCCACCATGTATTTAAAATGGTTGGTTGCCTTATCGGGTGGTGCATCGGCTGTGATTGTGGGTTTATTGGGCTTGTTTAAATACCAAGAAAACTGGTTGCGTTACCAAAGTATATACCAAGATTTGGATGCCAATCTTTCGCAATTTCATGTGGGTACGGGCATTTATGCCAATCGGCATGCGGCTTTTCATTTGTTAGCAGAGAATTGTGAAAGTATTCTTAAAGCAGAGGTCGGTCAACGTGCGGAAAGTCGAAAAGATGAAAGCAAAGACACAGCAACAGATAGGCAATAAATCTGTGGCAGAATAGCTTGACGTTTTAACAAAGAGGATTCACCATGAACGATGATATTGCCATAGCCGCTGGAAGTTGGATTGAAGTATTGCAATCACAATGGCGAGATAACCCTGCCAACGTCTCGGATGCATGGCAGAACTATTTTGCTGCGCAAACAGATAATGAATCATCGGATGAACAATCATCGCATGCTGCCATGCTGCAAACCATGCGTGCCAATGCGCGTTTAAGCCCCACTATGCTGACTAGCACACCATCACCTACCGCAGAAGCTGCACAGTTTCATGTCGAATACCCTTCGCGGGCGATTTATCTTATTCATGCTTGGCGTGTTTACGGGCATACCCAAGCTCAATTGGATCCACTTGAATTAACACAACGTACAGCTCGCCCTGAGCTTGAGTTAAAATACTATGCCTTGGGTAATGAAGATCTTGACCATCTGTTTCCCAGTGGTGATTTACCGGGCGCTGAAGCAATGCCTTTGCGTGATATTATTGCTTGCCTGCAACGGACTTATGGGGGGCATATTGGCCCTGAGTTGATGCATGTGGTTGATTCGGCAAAAAAACACTGGTTATATGAACGCTTAGAAAAACAGCAGGGAACGCCTCATTTTGATCGTGAAACCCGCCTTCATATTTTTGGACGTATCATGCGCGCTGAAGAGTTTGAACATTTTTTGCATACCCGTTACATGGGACAAAAGCGGTTTTCGTTAGAAGGTAGTGAAAGTTTAATCCCGATGTTGTCGATGATGGTGCAGCAAAGTGGCGAATCAAATATCAAAGAAATCATTCTTGGTATGGCACACCGTGGACGTTTGAGCGTGCTTGCCAATGTGTTAGGCAAAAGCCTGAGAGATATTTTCGCTGAGTTTGGTGGTGCGGTGGTCGCTGAAGCTTCTGGTCAAGGTGATGTCAAATACCACATGGGTTTTTCATCCGATATTCAAACCAAGGCGGGAACGGTTCATTTATCGCTGGCGTTTAATCCTTCGCATTTGGCTGTTATTTCTCCTGTGGTGTTAGGCAGTGTTCGCGCCCGTCAATGCCGCCGAAAAGATGTTGCCAGACGGCAAGTGATGGGTGTGTTGGTGCATGGTGATGCTGCATTTGCAGGGCAGGGCGTGATTGCTGAATCATTAAATCTGGGTGATTTAACAGGGTATCGCACAGGCGGCACGATTCATATTGTGATTAACAATCAAATTGGTTTTACCACCAACCCCTTTGATGCACGCTCCACATTTTACTGCACCGATATTGCAAAAATGGTGCAAGCACCGATATTGCACGTCAATGGTGATGACCCCGAAGCCTGTTGCATGATGATGCAATTAGCGATGGAATACCGTAGCCATTTCCGCAGTGATATTGTGATTGATCTTGTCACTTATCGCCGCCATGGGCATAACGAAGCGGATGCGCCAGAAGTTACTCAACCCTTGATGTATCAATGCATTAACGCGCATCCAACGGTGGCAACATTGTACCGCGAACAATTATTGCGTGATGGTGTATTAACTGCCACCGAAGCGAAAAGCATGGTAACAAAATACCGCGATTGTTTACAACGTATGCACCGCAGCGAGGCAGAACCTCATGCCGTGAATAGCTTGCAAGGTCGCTGGGAAGGCTACCAAAACCACTTGGATCAAGAACCAAACACTGCTGTAAAAGCAACGCTGTTACATGAATTAGCCGTGCGGGTGCATACCTTGCCCAAAAATTTTCACCCTGCGCGTCAAGTTGCCAAACTTTATAAAAATCGTATTGCCATGATGGATGGTGCGATGCCCATTGATTGGGGCTGCGCTGAAACGATGGCGTATGCCACCCTTGTTCATGAAGGGGGATGGGTGCGTTTGTCGGGGCAAGATTCTGGACGCGGTACGTTTTTTCATCGCCATGCCATAGTCTACGATCAACAAACGGGTAAATCCTTGATGCCATTAAAACAAGTGGAACAAGGCGCGATGAGTCACTTTTTTGTCGTTGACAGCATGCTTTCAGAAATGGCAGTGCTGGGTTTTGAATACGGCTATGCGGTGGCAGAACCGCGTGCCTTGGTGATTTGGGAAGCGCAATACGGTGATTTTGCGAACAATGCGCAAGTGATTATTGACCAATTTATTGCCGCAGGTGAAAGCAAGTGGCAACGCATGTGTGGCATGGTGTTATGGTTGCCGCATGGCTATGAAGGGCAAGGGGCAGAGCATTCTTCGGCACGGCTAGAGCGTTATTTGCAACTCTGTGCCGAAGAAAATATGCAAGTCGTCTACCCTACAACGCCTGCACAGGTGTTCCATGTATTGCGCAGGCAGTTAAATATGCGCATGCGTAAACCACTTATCTTGATGGGACCGAAAAGCTTATTGCGCAATAAAGCATCATTTTCATCGTTGCCTGATTTTACTGATGGTAGTTTTCACCCTGTGCTAGCAGAACAAGCGACAACGATTGATATTTCACAGTGTACATGTGTTATATTGTGTACGGGTAAAGTTTATTACGACATATTGGCAGCGCGTGAGGCGCAGGGGATACACACACTGGCAATTATTCGCATTGAGCGTTTATATCCTTTCCCGCGTGGTGAATTACAGCCTATGTTGGCAACATACCAAGCTGCCAAAACCGTGCGCTGGGTGCAAGAAGAGCCTGAAAACCAAGGGGCAAACTATCAAATTCGTCATCATCTGAATTATTGTTTACAGTCTTGGCAAGTGCTGCACTGCATCACAAGACCTGCCGCAGCCGCACCTGCCGTTGGTTCAATTGCACGGCATAAAGAAGAGCAAGCGTTGCTGATTGAAAAAGCATTAGCTAACGTGCAATAAAAAAGCTATACTGAGGATGCTATGAGTACAGAATCCAATGATGATGAAAAAAGATTTCACTTTTATCACGTTCTTTTAAGACGAAATAGTCTGTAGCTTAGAAAAGCGAAATTCCTCTGAAACTTGGGTCAAAACACGGTGGATGATGCTCTGCTCTTCCACCGTGCTGTAAGTCATTATAATGATTAATGTGCCATCTTAAAAGG
>CAYWFG010000019.1:0-35500 GCA_964458185.1 uncultured Zetaproteobacteria bacterium | reverse complement strand
GCGGGTGTGCCTGCGGCGTTAATCGCAGCCACGATGATGTTGGCAGGTGGGGTGATGGAGGGAGGTGTGGTGTCAACGATTGTTACGGTTGATTGTGCGGTACTTTGATTGCCTGCGGTATCCACAGCAGTAAATAAAACCGTAGTGACACCAAGCGTAAATTGTGCTGGTGCATTATTGCTTACGCTTGCCACTGCTACATTATCTGTTGCCATTACAGCATTGAGGAAGGTTTGTATTACGCCGTTATTGGCAGCTAGCCCAAGCCTCGATGTGGCTTCAACAGCAATCGGAGCAGGGGCTGTGACAATGGGTGGTTGAATATCATTTAGCGTAATAAAAACTATTGCTGTTGAGGTAGCACCAAAGGAATCTTGAATCGTATAGCTAAATTGATCAACGCCTGATGCACGAGCATTGGGTGTATAAAACAGTGAAGCAGCAGCATTGATCACCACACTACCACGCGCACCTTGGTTTGCACTAATAACTGTCAAGGTATCGTTTTCTGGATCAGAATCGTTATTTAAGACGGGAATGGTTACAACCAAAGAGCCACGGGTTGCAGCGTAATCATCCAAAGCAAGAGGTGGTAAATTTACTACCGTAATGGCACTCTGACCAAATACTACTGGGTCTTGATCGGGATTTATATTAGGGTTGATGTAAGCATGAACGGTAAAGGTTCCTGGTGTATTAGGCGTGATCCAACGAGCATTATTACCATAGGCATCAAGCACTTGAACCATCCCCCCATTACTTCGCCACAATAAAGGCGAACTGGCAGGTGGTGCTTTACCCGAAACGGTAGCAGAGAGATTAATGGTTGCACCACGTTGAACAGCACCGAGTTGCGCGGGTGTTATTGCAACGCTTAAATTCATCTTTACGGGAACATTCACCGCACCGCCCGTTAAATTTGCTGTGGATTCACCATGGTACAACGTCGTACCTGTAGCATTGAGCGCAGAAAATGCGACAATAACAAAACGAATATTACTGCCATTGCTTAGCGTTAATGTAACTGATAAATTAGGTGCATTAGCGGATACGGGACCTGCAATCACATTGCCCGCAGCATTAAAAGCAGTCACTTGCATCGATTGAATGTTTGGCGGCACAACGCCTGATGCACCAATAGCACCAACGGCCACAGATTGCCCTAAACCAATAGTAACTTGCGTTTGCCCTGATAGCGGCGTATCAACCCCACTACCACAACCCGCCAAAAATACAGTCAAAAACACAGCGAAGAACAGTGAACGCATAACCACTCCCATGCAAAAACAGTTGAGAATTAAACATAAACTAGAAAATAAAAATATTAGAATATATACACTATATTGCAAGCATTCAAGAAAAGATTAAACAATTTACATTAATTGATAAATTACCCCTCGTAAATGCCCTGCTAAATCATAGTAGACTGACTGAAAAAACAAGGGGGGAAAAGGCTTTTTGATGTAGCCACAAGGTCCTGTCTCAACACATAATTGACCATTCTTTTTCAACAAGAAAATAGATTCTTGCAATAGCTTACGCATGCATTGCAAGCCATCGTCATGATCAGTCAGTGCTATGTCAGGTTCGTGTGCCAATTCTGGTGCCAATTGTTGCATCTCTTGCTGGCTCACATACGGTGGATTCGATACGATAGCATCAAAGGTAGGTTTGCTGGCACATGCCGATAATAAATCAGCCACAACAAAATCAATACGATCTTCTACACCGTGACAAGCCGCATTGTATTTCGCAACATCAATGGCAGCAGGGGATATATCGCAGGCTAATATGCGAGCCTTTGGGTATTCGCACGCCAAGGTCACAGCAACACAACCTGAACCTGTGCCAACATCAGCAAAATACCATGCATGATCCCGTTGCGAATAACGCTCTAACACCCATTCAATCATATGTTCTGTTTCAGGTCTAGGGATTAATACATCGACATTGACTTTGAATGAACGACTCCAAAATTCTTTTTCACCAGTAATATAGGCGACGGGTTCACGCAAGCATCGGCGGTAAATATAGGCTATGTATGCATCTTGATATAACTCAGATACAGGCTCATAAGCATCAATAATCATAGTGGTTTTAGATTGCCCACTCACATGCATCCACAATACTTCGGCATCCAAACGCGGTGAAGCACACCCTGCCTCTAGCAACAATAATATAGCCTGTTGTAATGTTTCTTTAAGCGTCTTTGATGAACTGGGGATCAAGGTTGCCAAACGCCATCTTCGCAAATAATGGCAGTAATATATGGGTAAGGTGTGATATCAAAAGCGGGGTTATTGCTGCGTACCTTCGGGCTTGCAATCATTGCTTCTTCGACTACTCCCCCAGTATTTAGCACCTGTACATGCGTTACTTCTCGCTCGCTTCGCTGTTCAATAGGGATGCTTTTTCCACTGGGGCAATCAGCATCCATGGTGCTGCGTGGCGCGGCAATATAAAAAGGAATACCATGCGCTTTTGCTGCTAATGCCAAGGCATACGTTCCTATTTTGTTGGCTGTGTCACCGTTGGCAGCAATACGGTCAGCACCTGTGACAATGGCATCGACTTTGCCTTGTGCCATCATCCATGCAGCAGCAACATCAGCTTGCAAGCGACAATCAACCCCTTCTTGCATCAACTCCCACGTTGTTAAACGCGCGCCTTGGAGCCGAGGACGCGTTTCGTCCACCCAAACAAAAGGAGACTCACCCTGGCGATGCAATTGATAGACACCCGATAATGCCGTCCCCCAATCTACAGTGGCAAGCCAGCCTGCATTACAATGGGTTAAAATCCGACGCTCGCCCACGGCTAATTTTTCTGCCAAATGAACACCCATAGCACGATTGGATGCCACCTCTTGGTCGCCATAATGGCATGCTGCCTCAATCATCTGTTGCGGCGTTATGGCATCATCTTTGGCACAATGCTGCATATAATCACAGGCGTGAAACAAATTAACCGCAGTCGGTCGTGTCGCACGAAAACGGGGCAACCAATGGGTGATAAAACGCTTTTGGTCTTGATTGTACGCCAATGCCAACCCCAATGCTGCAAACGCGCCAATACTCGGCGCACCGCGCACTTCCATCGTTTCAATTGCATGGGCAACCACTTCAGGGTTGGATGATTCCTGCCATTGAATGGCAAAAGGCAGCATGCATTGATTCAACCATCGTGGACAACGGGTTGTGCTATTCCATGCTATTGCGCGGCAATGTTGACCATTGATGTTCATGGTATTCTCCGTTTACACCCACGGGTGTATAGCATAAAGGGAAGCCCAGTGAAGGCTTAAGAAATTCGATTATTTATTTCGGGTAAAACCAAACAAAAGAAACCACGGCATGCACCAATGCTAATGTAATGGTTAATCCAGCAGATAACATATGCCAAACAAACACATCTTTTTCAAAAACACCCATTGCCACACCCAAAACACCCGTGGTCAACAATAAGAGCAGCAATGCAGCCCCCATTAAAAATAGAATCTCATGTTTTCTCTGTTCACTGATCGCACGCTCTGGCGCAATCGTTTCACCTGTATCAAACTGTTGCATTAAGC
Organism: uncultured Zetaproteobacteria bacterium; assembly: GCA_964458185.1. Taxonomy (GTDB): domain Bacteria; phylum Pseudomonadota; class Zetaproteobacteria; order Mariprofundales; family Mariprofundaceae; genus AB-137-C09. The sequence continues at coordinate 31,929 of CAYWFG010000019.1, read as the reverse complement.
TAATATCATCCTGCTTAGTTTGCTCTACATCAGCAGAGAGTGCTATTGATGTAGATAAAAAGAAACACAAGAAAGCTATCAATGCGACATGCGTCAAACCTTTCATTCTTTGTTTTTTTCCTCTTTATCTTCTTGCTCGCCAAATGCATACTTCCAATACAAAATAGCCATCAAAATCATCGGCGCGAAGACCAAAAAGAATAAAAATACAAATATAATCCATGGCGTGTCAATGGTTACATGCAAAAAACGGTAGCTATCTATTGCCATTGCCTGCATTGGCCATAGCAACAATAGACATAACGGAAGTATTTTTTTTATCATTGTGTTCAATCCTTAGCGCAACGGAAACCAAAAAAGTCCGATGCATAATTAGGTAGGGAAAAGTTTCGGTGGTAAGTCGTTGCAGAAAAAGGGTCGCTTTTCCATGAGCCGCCACGCATCACAAAATAAACAACACGCTCTTTATCTTCGCTGCCTGCATTGTACGAGTCATCCAATTTTTTTGGGTGAAAAACTTGATTACTACCATCAGCACCAGCATAAGGCTTGAACTCAGTGGCCGTCCATTCTTGCATATTGCCAGCCATATCCATCACACCGTAAGGACTTGCACCTTGGGGATAAGCATCAACAGCCGTGCTGTGACCAACCTTGTAATAGACATTCAAGTAACCTGTTTTCATATGCTCACCCCAAGGCCAACGCTGACCATGGATGCCACGCGCTGCTTTTTCCCACTGCGCTTCAAGGGGAAGGTGCTTACCCTGCCATTGACAATAATCCCTTGCATTGTACCAAGAGACCATGGTAACGGGGTGTTTTGCCATACCTTGAGGGACATGACCTTTTTCCCAGTTTAACGGCGGACGGTAATGGTTGACGGCAACAAAAAGTGCATACTGCGCTTGGGTTACAGGGTATTGATCAATGTGATAATCAGGTAGCGTTGTAAGATGCTTGGGTTTGTTTTGCTCATTAGCACGAGATAAATTCGTACCCATAAGGAACTCCCCTGCGGGGATAAGAACCATACGGTTTAATTCTTCCCACTCTTCATCGGTTAATAATACTTGTGCCTCCGCTTCAGTATACGTGTTAATCGCTGTTTTTTCATGCCATTCTTGCCGATGAAGCTCTTCTCCTGCGGCACGTATTCGTGAATCCATTTTATTGATATCATACGATGCTTTGGCACGCATTTCATCCATGCGCATGGCGCCTAATTCCATAACGTGCAATGAGCCTCCGACCATCGCCACCGTTATACAGGTAACCAATGTTGCCATGCCAAATCTTTTTCGCCGTTTTAATTGCGCTGGTGTTAATGTTCGTTTTTTCATTTTATAGATGTACTGTCATGATCTTGTTTGGTGCGAACAGGAGGTATTTTTTCAGGTTGTTGAGGATCCCAACCATAATAACGCCTAGCAACCAATTCACCAATCACACCACCAAAAGCACAAAATTCCATCATTAAAATAACTGAAAACCCCCAAAAAGGCAATGGCAATAGCTTAGCACCCATTGGTAAAACATGGTACAAGCTTTCATAATAGTGAATAGATAACAACACCAAAGGTGGAAAATGCGCCAAATATTTACCACCAAAGCCATAAACGCTACCAACAACAACACCACTGATGAAAGGAAGTAACGACATCGCCAACATCCAATTAAAATTATATTTTTCTATCCCTTGAAACCATTCAATACGTACATCTAAAAACTGCAACCCTGTTTGTAGCATCAGTACGCCAATGGTCATACCCGCGATAAAACGCATCCATTTGGGACCCCATGATGGGTATACATCCAATACTGCCCTACGATTCATTGGCTTTCTTCCCTGTTAGCTTTTCTTGCTCCATTCTTTTTACCTCATCAAGGTACCAGTCTTTTACCTTTAAACTAGAGAAATAATGCGCCAAGAGCCGCCGTTTTTCTTCAGACAATATTGCATAAGAAGGCATTTTGTATTGCTTTTTTAGCCTCGTTGGCAACACACTTTGTGGATTTTCACTGGAAAAATAATCATAAAGCCACGATTCTGAACGAATCGAGCCAATACCATCCAAACTCGGAGAGGGTACAAACTGGGTGATTTTATTAATCCCCCATAAGCGATGACAGTCACGACATTTTAGATCTTTATACAAATCAGAGGCTTGTCGCTGAATATCAGCACTGGCAGAAGAGTAAAATGGAATTTCTCCTGCATGCTCCTCTTGTTCTTGCGGTGCAATAAAGGCACGACCAAATGCAAAAATTACCATCACAATAATAACAAGGCCAAGAATTTTTTCGCCTTTTTTCATTCATAGCTCCAAACAAGAAACCCTACAAGCATCCAAAATGCTTGTAGGGTTTCTTTATAATCAAAGTTTATTGCGCGATAAGCGCATTTAAGCGTTTTCGCTAGCCTTTTGAGCCAGCAACTCTTGACGACGCTTTTCCTGATAAGCATTAACTTCCTGAGATTTTTTAAAATCTTCAGGTGTCATTTTATCTTCGTCATTCTCATCAAAGACAAGGTATTTAATATCTTCATCAAATTGCTCATTATTTGCAGCCCAACGAAGCCAAAAAACCACTGCCACTAAAATCATTGCGCCACTGATCAACCAAATGTAAATGGTCCAACCATCTTGCAACTCATATCCAAACATAAGTAACCTCCAAGAAACGCCTATCCTCCAGCTAGAAAAGAAATCCGTCAAGTAACTGAATCGCTGCAAAAACAGCAGAAACAAATACACCCAATATAATCGCTAAAAACATAACCTTCTCCCCTGTTTTTACTGATTCTGATGACTCATGCCGCCAAAAACCAATAATAATGCCAAGGAATAATGCCATCGCTACCATCATAAAAATAAAAATGCCAACGCTATAACTATGACTACGCATGGACTCAATGCCTAAATCAAATTCTTGCGCATTCTCTGCCCATGCAGGTAATACCATCGTATATAAGCATGACCATGTTATGGTTATCGTCTTAACGCCTTTCTTTAGGGTAGCAAACATACTTTTCTCCGAGACATTCAAACAGTAAGGTAATTCGTAGCAAATAAAAAAGGCACTGTCATAAAAACAGTGCCTTTTCAATCTCCAGTCAGATGCCCTAATGACTAAATAATCTCATTAGGGCTAAGAACTAGAATTTTACAGTACGTGGATCTTCTGTTCCCTTTTTATGATTATCAACAAATAAGCTGTAAATCAATGGAACAACCAAAGCAACCAAAATAATTAAAAGACCCGCAAACTGTGGATTATCCATATCAATCATAGTCTATATCCTCCTATCAATGTGCAATGCTGTGGTCTGGACGCCAAGAAAAATGTGGCAAACGTTTCACAACAATAATAACGGCAAAACAGAAAACAATGAACCACCATACTGCAATAGTATAGCCTTTATCCCACCAAGGTTGGATGCGTTCGCGTTCGCCGTTGGCTTTCAAGTTTCCTTCAAAGTTTGCCAGTGATAAATGATGACCCACTACATTGTATTCACGAAGATCAACACCCTTCGTTTGAAGTTCAATGATCTCTGGTGCTAAGGCTCTCAATTTATTCATGTCAATAGGATGCTGAACACGTTGAAACGTATAAGGAGAATCAAAATGCGCCAATGATTCTTCAATCAAGATCATGGCTTGCTTGTCTGCCTGTTCATGCGAAATATTCTTGTTGCTCAATATTTTTTGCACTTCTGTACTATTCATTAACGATACATAATCGGCATAGATTTCAGCATTAGGACGCTGACCATACAAAGGAACAGTCAATGCCATGGCAGTTAAATAGGTCAACAATAACAATGTAATCACAGGACGAGGCAACGGATTATTATTTTCCGCAATACCACCCAAGCTTTCATGTTCCCAAACATGCTTGCTTTTTTTGTCCATCTCATCATTAGCCAGTGAAATTAATGGCTGGTCAAATCTCCAAGACATAATTACCTCCTTACTTCAAGTTAAGAACAAAGTCAATTAAGTAACGGATTTCTGTGTTATCAGCATAATCAGGTACTTCGGGTGGGTAAGGTGTTTCGCCAGTAACATACTTTTGATACTCTACATCCCATGCTTCTAAGTCAATATTATTGCCTTGTGCATCTTTATCGCCCCACAGATAATCATAACGAGGCATGATCGAATGGACTTGAACCAAACGAGGGTTAAAGAAATGCAACATCATCCATTCACGCGATGAATTACGGGCACCAACATGCAAAAGATCAGGTGCTTTACGATCTGAACCAAACGTTGTTGGTGATTCACCATTAAAGTCACCCAACATAGGAGGACGACCAAAAGACTGCCAATCCTGTGTTTGCTCTGGCAATAAGGTATGACACCACCAGCAACCCTCACGAACAAACATGGTTTTACCAGAACCTGCCATAATGCTATGGTCTGATGCATCCAATACTTTTTTCGGTGTCCAGCCACGGGTTGCCGTTGCATTCTCAATATAAGGTGTGTCTGTTGCGTCATCAACTTTCACCAAAAAGACCGTACCGCTTTCATCATTGGCTTCAGCAATGCGTCCCTTGGATTCACTTAATGCTTTTACATCTTCACCCAAAATATTGGTGTGATTTAAACCTGCTGGAAACGGCGTACCCGCTTCAAACACGTAGGCGTTGGTTTCATCCATTGCCGAACCATTCATCGGGTCTTTGGTTAAGACCACTTTAATGGGTTTGCCCTTGCCTTGCAAAAATGGATCTTCATACGAAAATGCACTTTCACGACCGTAGGTCAATTGTTTTTCCAATGCTAGCTCAGTTGAGGATACTGAAGATATATCCAAGCCAGGCAGGAAAATAGTTACAAACATGGACGCGCTTAGCGAAATGCCAAACATCCAACAACCGATTTTATATTCTCTAAAAGCCACGGAGTTCCTCCCTAAAAGTTTTTTTATAGATCATATGGTGGGCGTACCCACCATATGATCCCTCTTCCTATAAATTAACGAACGTAAGCCATTTCTGCTGGCTGACGACCTGCAGGAACTACGTCACCATGCAATGCAGTCATATACATATTCCATAGCCAGACGATATTACCCAAGAAGACCATGGTTCCACCGATCCAACGAACAATCATGTAAGGATGCTCTGCAATCACCACATCAACATACGGTACTTCGTAGATCTTCGCCGCGCCTTGAATCAAACCTGCGATGGTCATTGAAGTCCAATACAGAGAGAAGCCAATCAACAACGTCCAGAAGTGAAGATTAGCCAAGCTAATACTGTACAGCTTACGACGTAACAACACTTGCATGCCATAATACACGGCAGCTGCCTCAGCAAAGGTTGAGAACCCTAGCAATGCCAAATGCGCATGTGCCACAATCCAGCCTGTACCATGAATATACCAGTTAATCGCCCGTGTTTGTTGAAAACCACCTTGCATATTCAAGGGAATAGCCAACAACACACCCGTAATGGTAAACTTGATTTCTACATTATTAACAAACATCGCCCACTTACCTTGCATGGTAAGTAAGATGTTACATACGTAAGCAATCGCAGGAACCAAGATCAACACACCTTCTACAGAAGCAAAAGACTTCAACCACTCAGGCAATGGTGAACTCATCAAGTGATGCGCTGCTGGTGTAGAATAGAATACTACAATAGACCAGAAATGCAGATGTCCCACACGATGTGAATACAATGGATTACCTGTAATTTTTGGCACGATATAGTAAGTAATCGCAGCCGCTACTGGCGTAATCAACAGCCCCAACACATTATGTGCAAACCACCATGTCATGTATGCTTCGTTTAATCCAGTTAAGTGGAAGAACTCAGGCAAGTTACCAATCAAGAATACAATAATTAGCATAAACATTGAACCAGCAAAGAACCAGTTGGTAGTATAAATACCTTGGGTACGACGGTTGATGATAGTCATCCATACATTCAGCGACCACGGAATCACCATCACAAAGGCAATATATAAATCAATAGGCCACACATGATCAGAATACTCACGACCAGAAGTAACACCAGACCACAACAATGCCAATGCCAATGCCAAGCCAATATTATACAATAAACAGTTCCATACACCAAGCTTCTCTGACCACAACTTCGTGTTGCCCAGTGCTGGCGTGATATACATCATGGACGCTGCAAAAGCCATCGCAATCCAGCCAAAAATTACAGCATGCACATGCACTTGACGCATATGACCAAACTGCAACCAGTACAGACCATGGTACCAATCAGGAAATGCTAACTTAGCAGCATTAAACGAACCGATGCCTGTTCCAATAATGAACCAAGCAATAGACGATATACCAAAGAAAATCGCAGCCGTTCCTTGCGGAATCTCCGATTCTTTAGCCATTAGGTATTTAAACATTTTTCAATAAACCCCTTACCTATATTAATCTTCTTGTTCTTCGTCATGCGCGCCTGGCATCAATAGATACCATGCAAACCACATGCTCGAAAGCGCAAGTAAAATACCAAGAATTGATGCAATTGCACTCATTACTACCCCTCCTAATCCTTCTGAAAGCCTTCAAGCACCGCATGTTGCTTCAATGCATAACCCAAAATAATAACAAACGCAACACCGAAGATAAACATAATGAAATTAGTTAGTCCCATATATGTTAACGGCCAATAGGGATCCATCCCCCACATGCCTGCTTCAGCAAAGGCTTCGCGACCCAACGCCAGCATAAAAGCAAGCGCAAACACGGAGCCGTTTCCTGCACCCGTTACAAAACCAGCGACAACAGTCAACCAGATTGAACTTTTCATTCAGCCCTCCTCTTCATTAAGAACAATGGTTTATAAAATGAATCCTGCATGAATTCCTTTTAATGTAGCCAACGCTAGAGCGGCATAAATCCTTGTCAAGCATTCGCAATGCAACATAGTGTTAACAAAATAAATGCCGATGAATAGACCATGCCAACGCCCAAGAATTACCCTTTTGATTACCTAACAGCTTAAAACAGAACACTCCAAGCTTCGGCAAACATCACCGCTGTTTTGCTTGCCTCGAAGACGGGGTGAATGGTAAATAAACCGTGGTGCAGCACGTTCAAACAAACTTAAAAAATAAGCCACCCGCGCTACATCTTGGCGACCTGCCAACGACAATGGTTGAAGAGAATCCTGTGTTTTTGCTACTGCCTCACCATGCCGAACTAAATAGATGCGCATGTTTGCCACAATGTTGCATCAAACGCTGCTGTAACAGGCGCATGATCAGAATACCATGCCTCGGTATAAACCTCTACACTGTTACATAAGGCTGCAACACGCGGAGTACATAGATGATAATCAATGCGCCAACCCACATTATTAGCACGCGCTTTACCACGGTTTGACCACCATGAGTATTGCTCGCGCTCACGATCTAAAGTACGCAATACATCGATAAAGCCCGCATCTAACATTTGATCAAACCACGCCCGCTCTTCAGGAAGAAAACCAGAGTTTTTTTGATTGCCTCGCCAGTTTTTTAAATCAATATTTTGATGGGCGACATTGACATCACCACAGACCATAACCTCACGCCCTGAACTTTTTAAACGCTGGATATAAGGTAGAAAGTTTTCTAAAAAAATTATTTTTAACGATTGCCGCTCGTCCGAGCTAGAACCCGAAGGGAAATACGCACTAATCAAACTAAAATTACCAAAGTCCGCTTGAATAAAACGTCCTTCAGCATCCATAGCCGACCAATCATGTGCATCATCAACAGTATTTAAGCCAATATGCACAACATCAGGTTGCCGTCTGCTGTATAAGGCAACACCCGAATAACCTGCTTTTTCTGCACAATGCAAATAACGACAATAACCCTCAGGTGCTGCCTCTGCTGGTAATTGATGAGCATGCGCTTTTAGCTCTTGTACACACAAGACATCAATATCTTGCGTGGCAAACCAATGCCAAAAACCTTTGCGGCTAGCTGCTCGAATACCATTGACATTAAAAGTCATAATTTTTGTCATCACAAAGACTCCGCCTGCCAACCGTCAATATGCGCAGTATATTCTTCAAGCGGTCGTAATGCCGATGCTTCTGGCACAAACATCCCCATACGCGATGTATGCAAGTGCTGCCACCACCCCGCTAAAAACTGATGATAAATTTTCGTCATCAAGACATCATCACAGGCCGCTTCTTCACCCACATAAGCAGGTGAAGAAGCAATTTCACCACGCACAGCAATATTTAAATTTCCCATGATAGATGTGGTTAGCGTGTCCAGCATTACAAATTGCCCCGCTATATTTAAATAAAGTAGCCATGGTGTACCCGCTTCATGACGTTTGACAACTTCACGCATTTGTAACAAATCAGGAATCGGTACAACAGAACAACGATGCAGTATCGCATGAGCAAAAATACCGCGTGTTAAAAAATCAAAACGCCCTGCTTTTTCCTGTGCTTGCAATTGATCTTTCTCTCGTTTTAAACGGCGACCATGCCACGCGGCGGCATCAGATTGTTCTGTCATGCGGCAATCATCGGCTTGTAATGCCTCAGCAAAAGTACAGCACCGCCATGTTTGCTCATCTTGTTGCAAACGCCACGATGCATCGCCAGAAGCTGCCAATGCATCAATAGAGAAATAACACCGCATCAATCAGCTACACACGAAGAAGGTAAATTAGTAATTTTTGGCGTGCCTGTTTTGGTATCAAGACACAGGCATATTTCACCACGCAACAAACGCAACAAATCATGCCCCACCAAATCATAACGCCAATGGGTCAAACACTGCAACACAGGAGGGTCGCCCTTGCAGTTACGCCCCCAAGAAGCCAGTTCAGATAACTCACTGCGCCGCACCAAAATACTGCTTGCCACATCACAAGCTTCCGACTTGAGGCGCACCAACGTATCCATCAATGCCATGCGCATATCAGTGCCTTCAGCATGCACGGCTGCACGCTGCTGTTTGGGCCAGTGCTGCGCCTCACAAGCCATACCACGCTGCCATGCCTTGATAAGGTCATCACCAAAACGTCGCAACAAACCTTTGCTTAAACCACGCATGCGTACCATCACATCAACATCTAAGTGATCACGGCGTGCTATTTCTAACAACGATTCATCTTGCAGCATACGACGGCGGGGTAAATTTCGCTGGCGCGCTTCTGTTTCACGCCATGCTGCCAACTCACGCAACACTGCCAAACTGCGTCCTCTCAAGCGATTAGCACCTTTTACTCGCCAAAATACTTGCTGAATATCTTCGCTGTAATGCTCAACGTCACAAAGCATACCTTGCTCTTGATCTAACCATGACAAACGATCTCGCGCTTCTAATTGTTCTTTGAGTGATTGATACACGGGCATCAACCAAATTACATCATCTGCTGCATAGTCTAATTGTTGCGGACGCAGCGGACGCGCCATCCAATCGCTGTATGATTCTTGTTTGGGTAAGTTTTTTTTCATCACCCGCTGCACCAAATTAGCAAAACCAATTTGCTGACCATAACCCAACAACGAAGCTGCCACTTGCGTGTCAAACACTGGCAATGGCAATTGCCCACAGGTTGAAAGTAAAATTTCCAAGTCTTGCCGCCCTGCATGAAATACTTTAACGACAGCAGGATTACGCAGCACATCCCATAGCGGCGACAAGTCATTCAGAGCCAAGGGATCAAACAACCAACAGTACCCCTCTGCATAAGCTTGCAACAAAGCGAACTCTGGTGTGTACGTGGTTTCTCGATGAAACTCAGTATCCACACAAATCACAGAACAATCTTGCAATTGCGCACAAGCTGTTTGCAGCAATGCTGGCGTATTAACGTATACTGTGGGGTTATCTGTCATCCATCACGACCTTTGCGCATCACTTGCGTCTTTCTTTAGGCTAGGCAACTTATACAACAGATACCACGTCATAGTCCAATGCAAGCTCATCGTCAGATACTGCGACAGAAACGCGACCACCCTTTTGCAATGCACCAAACAAAATCGCATCGGCAAGGGGTTTTTTGATCTGTTGCTGAATTAAACGTGCCATAGGGCGCGCACCCATCAAACGGTCATAACCATGCGCTGCCAACCATGCTCTGGCTGCGGCAGAAACATCCAACTCTACTTTTTTATCCAGTAATTGTGCTTCTAACTCTGCTAAAAATTTATTCACCACATGGGTAATTGTATCTTCGGCTAAGGGTGAAAATGGAATAACGGCATCCAAACGATTGCGAAACTCTGGCGTAAATAACCGTTTAATAGCCTCTGTATCCGCACCTTGATGACTTTGCCTAGTAAAACCGTAACTGCTACGCTGCAACTCAAACGCCCCTGCATTGCTGGTCATAATAATGATAACATGCTGAAAATTTGCCGTGCGCCCGTTGCTATCGGTTAATACCCCATGATCCATCACTTGGAGTAAAATATTAAAAACATCAGGGTGAGCTTTCTCAATTTCATCCAACAGCAGCACAGCATGCGGTGATTGCACGATGGCATCGGTCAACAAACCACCTTGCTCAAACCCCACATAACCGGGCGGTGCGCCAATCAATCGTGCAACTGCATGGGATTCCATGTATTCCGACATATCAAAATGAATCAATTCAATGCCTGAAATACGCGCTAATTGCCGCGCCACTTCTGTTTTACCAACGCCCGTCGGTCCTGTGAACAAAAAGCTACCAATGGGTTTGTCAGGATGCCCCAATCCAGCGCGAGATAATTTAATACTTGCAGAGAGTTGATCTATCGCAGCATCTTGACCAAACACCGATAGTTTTAAATCGCGTTCTAATGATGCCAATTGTTTTTTATCTGAATCAGAGACTTGCCGTGTAGGAATACGCGCAATGGCAGCAACACTTTCTTCAATGTCGCGCAAATTAAGTTTTTTTCGTGGTTTACTGCGCAAACGCATGGCAGCCCCCGCTTCATCTAAGACATCAATCGCAGAATCAGGCAAGCAGCGACCATGAATATAACGTTTGCTTAGTTGCACCGCTGGGGCTATAATGGGAATAGGGTAACGCACATGATGATGCGCTTCTAAACCAGAGATAACGCCATACAAAATACGTGTTGTTTCTTCTTCTGTCGGTTCAATCACATCAACTTTTTGAAAACGCCGTGCCAGCGCAGATTCTTTTTCAAACAATGTGCGGTATTCTTGGTAGGTTGTTGCACCAATACAGCGCAATTCGCCATTACTAAGGGCGGGTTTTAGTAGGTTTGAAGCATCCATAGAGCCGCCAGAGACTGCACCTGCGCCAATCATGGTGTGAATTTCATCGACAAAAAGAATAATATTACGGTTGGCTTCAATCGCCTTCAGCACCGCCTTCAAACGCTCTTCAAAATCACCACGGTATTTGGTTCCTGCCAATAATGCACCCAAATCTAACGAGTAAACATGCGCCAACAATAGCGGTTCAGGCACATTCTTTTGCACAATACGTTGCGCTAAACCTTCGGCAATCGCTGTTTTACCTACGCCAGCTTCACCGACCAACAATGGGTTATTTTTTCGGCGACGGCATAATATATGCATGCAGCGCTGTAATTCATCGTTGCGACCAATGAGGGGATCTAACCTACCCTCCTGTGCGCGTTGATTTAAATCAATACAGTATTTTTTTAGAGGAGATTCAACTTTTTTGGGCGCGGGAGCATCCATAGCTTCGCCATCGTCTTGCAGCATCTCCAATGGATCATCAGCAAAATCACCCATCCGATGTGACATGGTCGTCACCACATCCATCCGTGAAATACCAAGACGATTCAAAAAATAAACGGCATGGGATTCTTTTTCAGAGAAAATCGCGACCAATACATGCGCGCCACTCACTTCAGCACGCCCTGATGCTTGCACATGCATCACCGCACGTTGAATAACCCGCTGCAAACCAACGCTTGCTGTGGTATCGCCGTTTTTTTCTTCGGGTAAAATGTGCGCGTGATCAAGGAGAAAACCTTGTAAGTCTTCCCTCAAACGCGGCAAGTCTGCGTGCAAAATATCCAACACCTGTTGCACATGCACATTATCCAGCAAGCCAAACAACAAATGCTCAAGCGTTACAAACTCATCCCGTTGCTCATGCGCCTTGCGAAAAATATCGTTTAATGATTGTTCCAGCTCTTCGTTTAAAACGCCCATATTAACCCCTTACGTGTCATCACATTCATATTGACAACACAGTGGATGACCATGTTTGCGGCAATAGGTTTCTACCTGCATCACCTTACTTTCGGCAATATCTTTGGGGTATATACCACAAATAGCAGCGCCTTTTTGATGAATATCCATCATCAGTTTTACCGCAGTTTCATCAGAATGATGAAAAAATTCCACCAACAATGAAACCACGAACGCCATAGGCGTATAATCATCGTTTAACATAATAACCCTAAACATGGGTGGTTGCTTTAGTGCAGGTTTTTCTACTTGCCTTTCCGTGTGTACTACAAATGATGACATAAGACGGAATTTTAACGGTAGAAATGAAAAGTGCGAGCATCATCAGCAAAAACAACCTTAGTTTGCACCAATGCCTCCACCATAACTTTTGATCAACAGATCAATATCAACGTCTTTCACATCGTCAGCAATAAATGCTTCACCAATATCACGTAGCAATATATAACGAATGTGCGCACCTATATTTTTTTTATCATGCCCCATCGCCCCCAGCCATGTTGCTGTTGACCATACTGGCGGGGTTGTTGGTAGATTTAACGCTTCTATACCTGCCTGCATTCGTGTTGCCACTGTTGCAGGTGCGTAACCCAATTGAACCGATAAACGCGCTGCCATGCACATGCCAATAGCAATGGCTTCACCATGCAAAAACGTTGTGTAATGGGTTAACGATTCAATGGCATGACCAAAGGTATGCCCCAAATTCAACAATGCCCGCGCACCTTTTTCAGTTTCATCTTGCATCACAATGTCTGCTTTAAAACGGCAAGAATCAGCGATTCCTTTGGTCATTGCAGTATCATCTAGAGCCTGCAATGAATCCGCCTGCTGATAGACGAAATCAAAAAAAGGTGACTGCCAAATTGCACCATATTTAATCACTTCCGCCAGACCTGCGCGCAATTGGCGCATGTCTAATGTAACCAATACCGCAGGATCAATCCAGACGAATTTGGGTTGATAAAACGCACCGATCATGTTTTTTCCATCGGGGTGAGAGATAGCAGTCTTCCCCCCCACGCTAGAATCGACCTGTGCCAACACTGTGGTAGGTATTTGAATAAAAGGAACACCCCGACGGTAACATGCCGCTGCAAAACCCACCATATCACCCACTACACCGCCACCTAATGCAATGACAGGTTCATTGCGTGCCAACTGATGCTGCATCAAAGCATCCATCATGGCTGACCATGTTGCCATGTTTTTGTATTGTTCGCCATCAGGCAATAGGTAATCTAACACCTCCCAGCCCGCTGCAACCAAGCTTTGACGAACCGTTGCCAAATAAAGAGGGGCAACCGTCACATTACTAATCACCATGCAGCGCACTGCCGATATATCAAGAGCGTTCATCGCTTCGCCAATATGAGCTAGCGAACCGCGCTGAATATGAATATTATAACTGCGTGAACCAAGATCAACGTGGCAGCATGTATGTTCTGATTGCATGAGATAACCTATAAAGAATCAAGATGTTTAATTCCCGTTCCTAAATAACAACACAAGCCTCGTCAAGAAAAGCGCCTGTTTATTTTTACTTGTGACCATTGATTCAATGATTAGGGTGTTACTTTTTTATAAACCCTATCCATGATGCCCCTTATTAATAATACCCTATTGTATAATCTACCACGAAGCAATAAACGCGCACTTATGTTTGGCTTTGACTGCATCGCGCTACCTTTTGCGTTATGGCTAGGTTGCTCGTTACGTTTTGGCTATATTTTTATCCCTGATACAACACAATGGTGGATTTTTGTAGCCGTAGCATTAATCGGGATCCCCGTTTTTATTTTCATGGGGCTGTACCGTGCCATCGTTCATTGCATGGAGCTTCCCGCCTTTGTTGCTATCTTTAAAGCGGTAAGTCTAAGTGTTGCACTATGGGGGCTTATTCTATTGTTATTTAGCCCACACGGCATTCCTCGTTCATCGGTTATTATTTTTTGGATGGTGGCATTGCTGTTGATCAGCGCCAGCCGTTTATGGGTACGCTGGGTGATGGCAGGAAGAAAACATGGCAATGTACCCCGCATCGCTATTTATGGTGCAGGCAGAGCTGGGCAGCAATTACTCGCGGTATTACGAATCAGTAAGCAACTTGAACCCGTTGCCTTTATTGATGACGATAAATCACTGCAACACCATGAGGCAGGTGGCTTACCTATTGTTTCATCTAAAGCCATGGTCACACTCTTTGACTCCGAAAATATCCAGCAAGTGTTGGTTGCTGTGCCATCTGCCAGTCACGCGCAAAAGAAAAATATCTTGCGCCAAATAGAAGCATTGCCTGTGCAGGTCCGCGTCCTCCCTAGGGTCGAAGAACTGATGAATTGTACAGTGAAAGTAGAGCAACTCCGCGATGTTAATATTGATGACTTATTAGGGCGAGATGCTGCCGTTCCTGACACTGACTTATTGGCAACATGTATTTACAATCAAACGGTAATGGTGACAGGGGCGGGTGGCTCCATTGGTTCAGAATTATGCAGGCAAATTATATTGCATAAACCCAACAGCCTGTTGTTATTTGAGCGCAATGAATTTGCATTGTATGCAATCGAACGCGAATTGCGAAACACCCTACAAGTGCAAGATGATAATATTACAATCATTCCCTTGCTGGGTTCAGTCACAGACGAAGCAAGGTTGAGAAGAATTTTTACTGTATTCAGCGTGCAAACTGTTTACCACGCTGCTGCCTACAAACATGTTCCTTTGGTTGAACTGAACCCTGCTGAGGCCGTGCAAAATAACATTATGGGAACCATGATCACGGCACAAGCAGCAGCACAGGCTGGCGTGAATCGCTTTGTACTTATTTCTACTGATAAAGCAGTACGCCCCACCAATGTCATGGGTGCAACAAAGCGTTACGCTGAAATGATATTGCAAGCGCTTCATGAAGAGCTTAACGCATCGGATGCGGCACATACCTGCTTTTGCATGGTGCGTTTTGGCAATGTTTTAGGCTCTTCTGGCTCTGTTGTTCCCTTATTTTTAGAACAAATTAAAAATGGCGGTCCTGTTACCGTAACCCACCCTGAAATCACCCGTTATTTCATGTCCATTCCTGAGGCATCTCAATTGGTGATTCAAGCAGGGGCAATGGCAACAGGCGGGGATGTATTTATTCTTGATATGGGTGAACCCGTACGCATTGTTGATCTCGCCCGAAAAATCATTCACCTAAGCGGCAAAAAAGAGCAAAGAAACAATCACCCAATAGGGGATATTGCCATTGTATTTACGGGGCTACGCCCTGGTGAAAAACTGTATGAAGAGTTATTAATCAGCGATAACCCTTCTGGCACACAGCATCCACTTATTATGCGCGCCAAAGATAGTCATCTATCATGGCAAGCAATCAACCAACATATTGATGCCTTGCAACAAGCCGTCGCTATGCACGATACTCTAGCTATCCGCCAATGCTTGCTCAATACCGTCAAAGGCTATGCACCACAATGTGATATTAAAGACCTTGTTGCATGCAAAAAAGGCAACCCTGAAAATATTTAGCAGTTTTATCTTATCGCCTTTATTTTTTTCTTGGTTACACTTCGCCTCATGGGTAAATCAAGTTGATGTTTGATAAAGTATTGATTGTATGTATTGCAAATATATGCCGAAGTCCTTTGGCTGAAGTTATACTGCAAGATGCATTGGTCGAAGCAAAAAAATCATGCCGTGTTTCTTCAGCAGGCATTCATGCATTGGTCAATCACAGTGCTGCGCCCCACAGTGTAACTGTGGCTGATACCCATGGCTTTGATATTAGCAACCACAAAGCATGTCAGTTAACCAAAGAGATGATGACTGAATACCCATTGATTTTAACCATGGAAAGTGTGCATATCCCCATGATTTTAAATATTGCCCCCTTTGCTCGTGGACGCGTTCATCGACTCGGAAAATGGCAGAATGAAGAAATTAAAGACCCTTATCAAAAATCATTAATGCACTTTGAGGCAACGTATGACATCATCGAAAAAAATGTGGAGGCTTGGCTTGAAAAATTTTAATGTATTAGGTCGGCGTTTAGCACTACTGTTATTACTCACAACAGCAGGCGCTTGTGCCATTGCCCCAGGCATGCGCATGGAAGAGTCTTCTTTTTCTTATTTAGACCGCCCTGACACAGCACAAGCGCGAAAAGATATTGAGATTACTGCCATTACGCCACAGTTGGTTGCCAGTCAAATGGCACATGTTATCCAAGATAATAAAATGGCTGTTGATGCTACCAATAAAAAGCTTGATCGTGACGTTCAAAATTACCGTTACCTTATTATGCCTAGGGATGTCTTAAAAATTACGGTGTGGGATCACCCTGAATTAACCAACCCTTCAGGTATTACCGCTGGTTCTAATGTTGCCGATGGCAGCTTGGTACGTCATAACGGTACAATTTTTTACCCTTATGTGGGCGTTGTTAAGGTTGATGGCATGACTGTAGAAAGTGTTCGCCGAATTATTACTAAAAAATTATCCAGTTATATTAAAAACCCCCAAGTTGATGTACGCATCACATCGTTTAGAAGCCAAAAGGTGTATATCACAGGCGAAGTAAAAAACCCGGGTAATCTATTTCTTGATGACTCTCCATTAACATTGCTGGATGCCGTCAATAAAATGGGGGGCATTACAACTACGGCAGATTTAAGCCATGTGAGCGTACACTCCAAAGACGGCGCACTTCGCACGGTTAGTTTATTTCGATTATTGAATCGTGGTGATGTCACACAAAACATGATTCTTCAAAGTGGCGATACGGTTCATATCCCCAATAATATTAACAATAAAATTTTTGTTATGGGTGAAGTTGCAAAACAAGCATCGCTCCCCCTTCCTGATGAAGGCATGTCTCTTGCTGAAGCGATTACCAATGTGGGAGGGTATAATTTACAAACATCAGACCCTGCTAAAGTGTATGTTATTCGTGGTGTAGATGGCAGAGATGGTCGTGGATCATCAAAAGATCGTTTGTTGGCGCGTAAAGACACTAAGATTTTCCATCTAGATTCTGAATCCCCTGATGCTTTGTTGCTGGCTGATCAATTTCACCTTCAATCCAGAGATATTGTTTATGTATCGGTCAAAGGCGTGGCTCGCTGGGGACGTGTATTCAATCAAATCGGATCAACAATTTCTGCCATTGGTGTGACTCGTGCCATGACACGCTAGTTTACAGCATCCTTTAGAATACTAACAACCCCCATTGGTAGCGTATACGATCTAAGCCGTGGGGTTTGTGCCTTCTACCATCGTAATAACCCTTATACTTTTAGCAGGACTTTAATGACACAGCCCACCGCAACCCATGATAATTATTCTTTACCTGATGATGATATTGATCTTCGGCAGTATATCGGTGTATTGCTTGATGGTAAGTGGATGATTGCTGGCATTGTTTTTATAGCAACTATCGCTGGGCTATTTATTGCTGTTACTAAACCATCCATTTATCAAGTCGATGCGATGATTCAAATTGAAGATTCAAAATCTTCCAGCATCTCTGGCTTGGATGCTATGTCATCCTTGCTGGGCGAACAAGCATCAACAGCGGGCGAAATTGAAATTATTCGCTCCCGTAAGATCATTGGCTCTGTAGTCGATCAGTTGCACTTAGATGTCCTCGCATCACCCCGCTACTACCCTTCGATTGGGCAAGCCATTGCTCGCCATCACCCTATGTTTGATGGCATGATTCCTGATTATGATTCACTGAAAGACTATGCATGGTCAAATGAATCTATTGTGGTTGAACGGCTTGATGTAAGCTCTAATCTGCTTAATACTGGTTTTCTTTTAGTTGCTGAAGATGATTACAGCTATAGCCTGTATCAAGGCAATCGTTTGCTCTTGCATGGTCGCGTTGGCGAGCCTGTAACTGCCAAAGGTGTTTCTCTTTTTATCAGTCAACTTCAAGCAAAAGCAGGTGTGCATTTTACATTGAAGCGAATTCATAGGAAACAAGCGATTGATCGTTTGCAGTCTCAATTATCTATTTCAGAAAAAGGACGGAATACATCCATTCTATCCTTAAGCATGGAAAGCCCGACACCTAAGTTAAGCGTTAAAATTTTGGATGCCATTGCCAATGTCTACTTACGACAAAATGTCGAACGAAAGTCAGAAGAAGCACAACGCTCGTTGGAGTTTCTCAATGAACAACTGCCTGATGTCAAAGCTCGCTTGGATGTCGCAGAATCAGCCTTGAATGATTACCGTTTAAAACAAGGTTCTATTGATTTAAAAATGGAAACCCAAGCCATTTTAGATCGTATTTTAGAAATTGAAAGCAAGCTCTCTTCCATGGATTTGAAAATGGCAGAAGTAAGGTCACGATTCACCGAAAATCACCCCGTAATGAAAACCATGCTTTCTCAACGCCAACGCTTGTACAATCAAAAACAAAAGCTACAGGAGCAAGTGAAAGGCTTACCCAAGACAGAGCAAAACATTCTTCGGCTGACACAAAACGCCAAAGGGAATGCTGAGCTGTACACCTTGTTGCTGAATAAATCACAAGAACTGAAAGTCGTCAAAGCAGGAACCGTGGGTAATGTACGCATCATTGATTATGCTGCCATGCCTTACGCACCAATCAAGCCTAAAAGAAGTCGTATCCTGTTAATGGCAATGATGCTTGGTTTGTTTCTTGGTGTATTATTGGTGTTTATACGCCATGCGATGCGCCATCATATTGAAGACCCTGATTTTATCGAGGAACAACTTGGTTTATCGCTGTATGCTGTTATTCCTCACTCGAACGAACAAGAAAAACTGTCTGCAAAGCTTAATAAGAGCAATGAAAATCACCTTATCTTGGCAAAATCAAAAGAAGATGATCTTGCCGTTGAAAGCTTACGCAGTCTCCGCACCAACCTTCATTTTGCGCTGCTTGAAGCAAAAAATAATATTGTCATGCTGACAGGACCGTCGCCTGGTTTGGGCAAGTCCTTTGTTGCCGTCAATTTTGCCTACATTATAGCGGAAGCAGGGCAACGGGTATTGGTGATTGATGGTGATTTACGGCGAGGTCATTTATCACAATACATTGGCGCAGCATCAACCCCTGGTTTATCTGAGGTCATCATGGGTGAAGCAACGCTGGATGAAGCCATTATCAATGAAAAAGACAGCAATTTCTCACTGCTACCGAAAGGAAAAGGACCACCCAATCCATCAGAGTTATTGATGCATGAAAACTTTACCAAATTGATGGAGGAGCTTTCTTATATCTATGATGTAGTGATCATTGATACACCGCCTGTGTTGCCCGTGACTGATGCGGTATTGATTGGCAAGCATGCTGCCACCAACTTTCTATTGGTGCGTTCAGGCATGAACAGTGAAAAAGATGTGCGTGCCGCATTGCAAAAACTTCAGTATGGCAATGTAACCGTGAATGGGGTGATCTTTAATGGTCTACCCATCCGACCTTCCACCTATTATGACTATGGTCACTACCTCTACGAATACAAAACGAAGAAGTCATGAAACAAGACAATATTTATTGGCAAGACAATCATATCAATCGCAAAAACCGAGAACGATTACACCAGCATCATGGTGCTGTGATTTGGTTTACGGGCTTATCAGGGGCAGGAAAATCAACCCTTGCCAATGCCGTAGAAGTACGCTTGCATACGATGGGTATTCATACATTTATTCTTGATGGTGATAATATTCGTCATGGTTTATGTGCTGATTTGGATTTTTCTAATGATGGGCGTAAAGAAAATATTCGTCGAATTGGCGAAGTAAGTAAATTATTTGTTGATGCAGGCATGATTGTTTTAACCGCCTTTATCTCGCCTTTTCGCGAAGATCGAAAGGCTGTGCGTGATATACTGGCAGAAAAGGATTTTTTTGAAGTCTATTGCGATAGTCATATAGACGTTTGCGAAAAACGTGATGTTAAAGGTTTATACAAACGTGCCAGAGCAGGACAAATCAGCCATTTTACAGGGATAGACTCACCTTATGAAGCACCTTTAAATCCTGATATTCATGTGGATACAGGGGGATCACCCTTGCCCGCATGTGTTGATCTTGTCATTAGCACCCTACAATCAAAAAAAGTTATTCCTGCTACGCCTTAGCTAATATTACCACCCGATGTGGTGCGGGGTAGCCTTCGCAGGTATGCGTTGGGTCGCCATCAGCTAAAAAATTCTTTAACGATTCAAAACGCATCCAATCGGTGGTGCGTTGTTCATCGGTGGTGGTCATGCCTGCATGAACCACCAGAATATCATGGTAGCCCGCTCGTTGTAACATGATTTTTAACATGGCAATAGATGGAATAAACCACACGTTGCGCATTTTTGCGTAACGTCCTGATGGCAACAAACAGTGCTGTGCATCACCGTCCACATACAATGTTTCCAGCACTAATTCACCTTTCGCTCGCAGCAAGCTCCGAAGCTGAATTAGATGATCCAGCGGTGATCGGCGATGGTATAAGATTCCCATCGAAAAAACCGTATCAAAGGCATGAAGCTTTTGCGGCATGGCTTCAATTCCAACAGGTAAAAAAAATACAGGCATCTCACGCCAGTAGCGTTTAAAGGCTTCAAACTGCATGACAAACAACATGGTGGGGTCGATACCCAGCACCAGTTTTGCACCTGCCCCCAACATCCGCCAAAGATGATAGCCTGAACCACAGCCAACATCCAACACCGTTCGCCCTGCCAAGGGTTCAATGTGCGGGACAACGCGCTGCCACTTCCAGTCGGAACGCCATTCTGTATCAATGTTTACACCAAACAACGAAAAAGGGCCTTTGCGCCAAGGGTGTAATGCCTCAAGTGCGTCTTGCAAGGCATCATGTTGTTGAGCATTCAGTACCGAGGCTTCCCCCATGCTCACAATATCAGCATTGATCTTGATATTTGACGTTGATTGCTGCGGTTGTTGTTGCCATGCTTTTTGCCAATCAGCGGCATCACCATGACGTTGCAGTTGTTGATGCCCTTGCTGCATCAATAATAAAAGTTCCGTTTGATAAGGCTCAAGGGGTGTATGGGGTAACGATGCAGCAAAAGAATCCTGCTCTTGCTGTTGCCATGCCGTCATCATGATTCCCCTCGAAATGCCAACAATGAGACAAAATTCGCACACTGAAACCACACACAAACACGATCAAACCCTGCGGCATACAAGCGTTCTTTGTGTGCTTGTAGTGTTTCTGGCAACAAAACATCATCCAATGCTTCGCGCTTACGGCTGATTTCTAACTGGGAGTACCCTTGATGGGCTTTAAAAGCTTCATGCAATGATTGCTGGGTTGCTGCCTCCCATGATGCATCAAAGCTTATTTTTTCAGATAAGACCAATACGCCACGCGAATCCATAGCTTCTGCGATACGTTGCAATAATGGCAAACGTTGTGGTAATGGAATAAATTGTAAAGTGAAGTTCAGTACCACCACAGAAGCAACAGAAAAACACAGATCACAGACATCAGCACAGAGTAAATTCACCACTGTCGAGGCTGTATTTTTAGCCATGACCGTTTGACACTTGGCGAGCATGGCAAGGGACGTATCCACAGCAATAATGCGGCAATCTCGCCCTTCAACAGCATGGCGCATTGCCAGTGTTGATGCCCCCAAGGAACAACCTAAATCATACAAAGTACTTTCTCGCCATGCATAACGCGCAGCAATAAGGGCTATCATCTCCAGCGTCAAACCATAACCAGGTACAGAACGGGCAATCATATCAGCAAATACGGCTGCCACTTTCGCATCAAATTGGAAACGCAAAGGCATGGCATCATCGTGTTGGTACAACTGATCAAATGCCAATGGCTTACACTACCTCACGACGACGGATCAAAGTGCCAGCGCGGAAATAGCACTGACGAATCGGGTATACCGCATCATGGGCTGGCAATAATGATTCAAAACGGGCAACGGCATCAATCTTTGCCGCTGTCTGCGGATGTTTGGCAATCAAATAGGAGCAAATATCACAGTATTCTTCAATCGAAAGTTCATAGGTTCCCGTGCGTTTGGCTATTTGAATAATTTCATCTTTATCCAAGGCAATTAATGGCGATAATAACGGATGACTGGCAGCCGTATAAATAGCCTGAATATTCGCCAATGTTTGACTTGCCACTTGCCCCAAAGAATCGCCCGTTACCAAGGCTTGTGCTTTAATTTTTGATGCCACCATGCCTGCACTGCGAATCATTTGGCGTTTATAAATAACCATGCGGTAATCATTATCGACCATGGCAATGGCATGACGTTGAAATTCTTCTAGGTCAATCAAATACAGATCCAAATGCCCTTGGTAACGGGACAAACGAGCCGCAAGACGTTCAATTTTATCAAAGTCACGGTTGATGGTGCTGTTATACAAATGCACCAAACTGATACGCATGCCGCGTTTCATCATCATGTAGGCGGCAACAGGCGAATCAATGCCGCCAGAGAACAATACCACACCATGACCCGAACAGCCCACGGGGAGTCCGCCAATGCCTTGGTGACGGGCAGTATAAATATACGTCCCTTCCGCTGTAACCTCAATATGAACCGTAATTTCAGGGTTATCCAAATTCACTAACAAATCAAGGGTTTCTTTCAGGTAGCCACCCACTTCAAAGTTTAAAGCAGGACTGGTTAAGGGAAAGCTTTTTAATGCACGGCGAGAACGAACAGCAAAAGAGCGACCTTGCACAGTACCATATTGCGCACGCAACATTGATTCTGCTAAAATCTGCATCCCTTCGACGGTGTTATCAACCCGCTGCACCAGCGAAAAGTTTTTAATACCAGGAATCAACGCAAGGTAGGCAAACAAATCATCATCAACCTGTTCAAAGCCTAATAACATACGACCATATTCAGAACGAAGACTGGCAGGTTTTAATAATTGACGAAGATTATTGGACAATTGACGAACAAAACTGCCTCGATTTTTTCCTTTTAATGCTAATTCACCAAAATGAAGTAAGATATATTGCATCAGTTTAATGCCTCATAACACCCTGAAAATACTGTTGACACCGAACCCGCTAAATACACGTCATCACCGATACAAGAAACAGATACGATACCACCCGGCATTTCAATCGTTAAAGGGCGGCGATGACCATCACGCTGCCACACAGCAACCGCTGTGGCACACGCGCCTGAACCACAAGCCCGCGTTGGTCCTACACCTCGTTCAATAATATCAATGTATACATGGTCAACAATCTGACCGCTGATGATTTCAATGTTCAAATCATCAGGAAAGTTATCCTCCCCTTGTAATTGAAACACGACCCGATGTTTATTACCGATGTTAATATCAGTATGGGTTTCGCATACATTTTCAACCACTGCTTGCCCCATGCATACACGCACACCATCATCCGTATGGATTGCCGATACTTGACGATTATTTAAGGCAATAGATAAACGCTTACATGCCATACGCCGCATTAAATAATCAGCAGCACAACGCAGACCATTGCCACAGTTTTCAGCCTCACTACCATCGGTATTGAAAATACGCATGCCAGCATCCATTTGAGTATCAGGCATTAATAACAATACTTGATCACAGCCAATACCATAACGACGTTCAGCCATTGTGCGTATTTGTTGCTCGGTTAATGCAGGGATGCACTGATGAACGCTATCTAAAATAATAAAATCATTACCTTGCGCATGCATTTTTACAAAAGGTACAATCACGATGCCGTATGCTCCACCAGTACCGTGGTGTAAATACCACCGCGCACGTTAAACTCCGCCTCTAAGCGTAGCTTGCGTGGTTTTAGCAATTGGATAAGATCATCAGCAATTTGATTGGTCACCTGTTCGTGAAAATGACCTTCATCACGAAAGTGCCAGTAATACATTTTAAGCGATTTTAATTCCACACATAAAGCATTGGGAATATAATCCAAACGTATTTCAGCAAAATCAGGTTGCCCCGTTTTAGGGCAAAGACAACTAAATTCAGGCGAACTGATCTGAATATGGTAATCACGTTCAGGGTTAGGATTGGGAAATGTTTCCAAGGTTGGTGATGGTTGAGTTTCACTCATGACAATGATTTATCCTTTGGTGCGATGAAAACGCAATACTGAAGGCTGGGTTTTTCGATCAATGCCTTCAATAGGAACGGGGTAATCGCCTGAAAAACAGGCATCACAATGCACACTGCAAGGGCGATCAATGGCAGTGTATAAACCTTCTCGCGAAACAAATGCTAAACTATCAGCACCAATGGCACGGCACATTTCGTCTTGTTTCATCCGATTTGCCATTAACTCATGGTCACTTGGGGTATCAATTCCATAAAAGCAGGAATGCTTGGTTGGTGGGCTAGAAATACGCATGTGAATCTCACTTGCACCTGCGGCACGAACCATTTCAACAATTTTACGGCTGGTGGTACCGCGTACAATAGAATCATCCACCAACACAACCCGCTTGCCACGAATCATGGCAGCATTGGCATTAAGTTTTAATTTCACACCAAAATTACGAATAGATTGGCGCGGCTCAATAAAGGTACGCCCCACATAATGATTGCGAATCAATCCCATTTGTAGCGGAATCCCCGAATATGCGGCAAAGCCCATCGCTGGTGGCACACCAGAATCAGGCACAGGAATCACCATATCAGCATCCACAGGGCTTTCTTTGGCGAGTTGTTCACCAATGCCATAACGCGCTTGGTAGACATTTACGCCTTCTAAGGTTGAATCAGGGCGTGCAAAATAAACATATTCAAAGACGCAGAATCGCAGCTCAGGTTTATCAAAAATCTGATGGCTGGTTAAACCCGATTTACGAATCACCACCATTTCACCCGCTTTTACATCACGCACATAATTAGCACCGATCAAATCAAAAGCACAAGTTTCTGATGCCAGCACCCATGCACCATCTAGCTCGCCTAATACCAATGGACGAATACCATTGCGATCACGGATGCCAATTAATTTGTCTTCAGTCAGCACCAAAATAGAAAAACCACCCTGTAATTGATTCACGCCTTCAGTTAAACGACCCTCTGTGGTTGTTTTGTCGCTTCTGGCGACAAGGTGAATCAATACTTCAGTATCAGAAGTTGATTGAAAAATAGAACCTATTTTCTCCAAGTTTTTACGCAAACCCTGTGCGTTTACAATGTTACCATTGTGGCACATGGCAATACCGCCATGGGCATATTCATACGAAAAAGGTTGGCAATTACGAATCCCTGAAGCCCCTGACGTTGAATAACGAACATGACCAATCGCCAAACGTCCACTTAATCGTTTAATATCTTTTTTTTGAAAAATATCTGCAATCAAGCCCATGCGACGATGATTGATAAATTGCTCACCATCATAGCTAATGATCCCTGCCGATTCTTGCCCTCGATGCTGTTGGGCATACAAGCCCAAATACGTTACATTCGCCGCTTCAGGGTGATCAAGCACACCAAAGACACCACATTCGTCGTGGAAGCCATCATCATCTGTTTTATGCTTGGCCATGTTATTCACATGCGCTCCTGTTTCACCTAAATTACGCAAAACGCACCGCTATAATAAACGGTGCGTTTCAATGAATTCAAAGCCTAGTTTTTACTTTTATCCACGATCTTAGAATCACCAATCCATGACATCATCTTACGCAAATCTGCACCGACCGACTCAATCGGATGCTCTGCACCCAAACGGCGTTTAGCATTCATGCTGATTTTACCCGAATTGCATTCTTCGATAAAATCACGAACAAATTCACCATTTTGAATTTCTTTCAACACTTGGCGCATTTCTGCCCGAACTTGATCGTTGATAATACGAGGCCCTGTTTTAAGATCGCCATACTCCGCTGTGTTAGAGATGGAATAACGCATATTAGCAATGCCACCTTCATAGATCAGATCCACAATCAGCTTCATTTCGTGCAGGCATTCAAAATACGCCATTTCAGGGGGATAACCTGCTTCGGTTAATGTTTCAAAACCTGCAGTAATGAGTTCTGTGACACCACCACACAACACTGCTTGTTCACCAAACAAATCCGTTTCACATTCATCACGAAATGTGGTCTCAATCGTACCAGCACGGGTTCCTCCATTGGCACGAGCGTAAGACAATGCCAATGCTTGAGCTGAACCTGAAACATCTTGATGCACCGCAATCAAAGAAGGTACGCCGCCCCCTTCGGTGAAGGTATGACGCACCAAATGACCCGGTCCTTTCGGTGCAATCATGATAACATCCAAGTCATCACGAGGGGAAATCAATGAAAAATGTATGTTTAAGCCGTGCGCAAACGCCAATGTTGCGCCCTGCTTCAAATTTGGTTCGATGGATGCTTCATAGACTGCTTTTTGATTTTCATCGGGTAATAAAATCATTACCAGATCCGCACCTTTTACCGCAGTGGCAATATCAGCGACTTTTAATCCAGCCGTTTCAGCTTTCGCTAGCGAGGATGATCCTGCACGTAAGCCAACAGTAACATCAACCCCCGACTCTTTAAGGTTCAAGGCGTGAGCGTGTCCTTGCGAACCATAACCGAGGATGGTTACTTTTTTACTTTGAATAATAGAAAGATCGGCATCGGCATCGTAGTAGATGGTCATGGCCATGGGTATGCTCTCCTTGCAAACAATACATCAGTGACTTCTGAAGCATAGATACACTTCATTGCGCGAAACCTAGCAATAGATACAAAGATAATATAGAGTCAATTGCAAAACGCATCTAACATGATTTACGCCTAGCAACAGCAACGCTACTATGCGCCCTTCTTTGATCTTTGGAGTGTTAAACAATGGATATTCACCTTCCTGATGGTTCGATACGCGCATTGGATGCAGGCGCAACGGCAATGGACTTGGCGAGCAATATTGCCGCAGGTCTGGCGCGCAGTGCATTGGCAGCAAATATCAATGGCACGTTGTGTGACTTATCGCAAACCCTAAACGATAGCGATCAGGTGGCATTGATTACCGATAAATCTGATGATGCAGTGGAAATTATCCGCCATTCTGCGGCGCATTTACTGGCACAAGCGGTGCAAGAACTGTTTCCTGATGCGCAAGCAACCATTGGGCCTGTCATTGAGGACGGTTTTTATTACGACTTTGCCTTTTCACGCCCCTTCACCCCCGAAGACCTTACCCTGATTGAAAAAAAGATGAAAGAAATTAGCAAACGAAAATTGCCCATCACCCGTGAAGAATGGCATCGTGAAGATGGTATTGAGTTTTTCTCTCGCATCGGTGAGTCCTACAAAGCCAAATTGATTGAACGCATTCCCGAAGGCGAAACAATCACCGTTTATCGTCAAGGTGATTGGCAAGATTTATGCCGTGGCCCTCATGTACCGCGCACCGATAAACTTAAACATTTTAAATTAATGCGTGTCTCAGGTGCGTATTGGGAAGGCAATTCACAAAACGAACAATTACAACGCATTTACGGCACGGCATGGGCAAGCAAAGATGCGCTGGCTGCTTACTTACACCGTTTAGAGGAAGCCGAAAAACGCGATCATCGTAAACTAGGTAAGTTGCTAGATTTGTTTCACTTACAAGATGAAGCACCAGGGATGATTTTTTGGCATCCTAAAGGCTGGCATATTTGGCAAGTGGTCGAAAACGAAATTCGATCCGTGATGCAACAACACGATTACCAAGAGATTAAAACCCCTCAATTGGTTGATCGTCGCTTGTGGGAACAATCGGGGCATTGGGAAAAATTCCGTGACGATATGTTTACCACCAGCACCGAAAACCGTGATTATGCCATTAAACCGATGAACTGCCCGTGCCATGTGCAGGTATTTAAGCAACAATTGCATTCTTACCGTGATTTGCCCCTGCGACTGGCAGAATTTGGCTCATGCCACCGCAATGAACCCTCTGGCACGCTGCATGGCTTGATGCGTTTACGGAACTTTGTTCAAGATGATGCGCATATTTTTTGCACCGAGCATCAAATTCAAGATGAAGTCGGCGCATTTATTGATTTGGTGTTTGAAGTGTACCGTCGCTTTGGCTTTGATGATGTGATTATTTTCTTATCTGACCGTCCAGAGCAACGGGTGGGGACGGATGAACAGTGGAGCAAAGCAGAAGCAGCGTTGCATGAGGCATTGCAAGGGAAAGGGTTGAAGTATGGCTTAAACCCTGGTGAGGGCGCGTTTTATGGCCCTAAAATTGAATTTTCGCTGAAAGATTGCCTTGGTCGCGTCTGGCAATGCGGCACGATTCAAGTGGATTTCTCCATGCCGGGTCGTTTAGGAGCAGAATATGTTGCCGAAGATAATACTCGCCAAACCCCCGTCATGTTACACCGTGCCATTCTTGGTTCGTTGGAGCGTTTTATTGGCATTTTAATCGAAGAACACGCAGGGAAACTGCCCTTTTGGCTGTCTCCTGTGCAAGCTGTAGTGTGTAATATCTCCGATAATCAAGCGGATTATGTGAAAAATATTGTGCAAAAAATGCGTGATTCTGGCTTCCGTGTCGAAGCAGACTTGCGAAATGAAAAGGTCGGCTATAAAGTGCGCGCCCACACTTTGCAACGTGTTCCCTTTATTTTGGTCGTGGGGGAGCGTGAATGCGAAGAAAACACCGTCTCTATTCGTTGCCGAAATGGTGATAATGTAGGCGTGAAATCTGTTGATAATTGGATTGCTGATATGCACACCATGACAACGGACTATCAATAAGTTGCAATGTTTTTATTGTACATAGGAGAGAGCGATCGCTAAAAAAGAACTGGCTATAAATTACAATATTGAGGCCGCAGAAGTACGGGTCATCGGTAGCGATGGAAGCCAGATTGGCGTATTGACTGTACCGCAGGCCATACGTAGAGCTGAAGATGAAAGTTTGGATCTCGTCCAAATCTCTCCGAATGCCAAACCTCCAGTCTGTAAGATTATGGATTATGGCAAATACAAGTATCAACAAAGCAAAAAAGCCAACGAGGCTAAAAAGCGTCAACATGTGATTCAAATCAAAGAAGTGAAAGTACGTGCCAGTACCGATCAACATGATTTGGATGTAAAATTACGTTTGGTTCGCAAGTTTTTGCAAGAAGGCAACAAAGTTAAAATTTCTTTGCGTTTTCGCGGTCGTGAGATGGCGTTTAAAAACAAAGGAACCGAACAATTGAAGCATGTGGCAGCAGAAGTTGTCGAGCTGGGCAAACCTGAAAAAATGCCCAATATGGAAGGTCGCCAAATGATTATGATTTTGGCTCCCAACAAAAAATAGATTTTAAGTTGTAGGAAATATCATGCCCAAGATGAAGTCAAACAGTGGTGCAGCGAAACGTTTTAGCAAAACAGGAACTGGTAAATGGAAGCGCAACAAAGCATTTTCCAGCCATATTTTAACCAAAAAATCACCCAAACGCATCCGCAGTTTTCGTGGTACTGAATTGGTCTCTAATGCCGATAAAAAAGCACTGACTCGCCTTATTCCTGGTCTATAGACCAACCCCATTTGACCTTGCAATAGGTCATCTATACTCGATGAGTATACATAAGACCACCCTTTGCGGTGGTCTTTTATTCCACACACGCTAGGCGAACCCGTGCCGACCGTGCTGTATGTTAAAAGAGGAGAGCATCTATGCCTCGCGTAAAATCGGGTGTTCAGGCTCACGCCAGACACAAAAAAGTAATCAAAGCCGCCAAAGGCTACCGTGGTCGTCGCAAAAATTGTTTTCGCGTTGCCACCCAAGCCGTTGATAAAGCACGTCAATATGCTTACCGCGACAGAAAAGTTAAAAAACGTGATTTTCGCAGTTTGTGGATTGTCCGCATCAATGCTGCCGCACGTTTAAATGGTCTTAGCTATTCACGTTTCATGTATGGCTTAAGCCAAGCAGGTATTGAGTTGGATCGTAAGGTTCTGGCAGATATCGCAGTGCGTGATGCTGAAGCCTTTGCTAAACTGGCAGCCACAGCAAAAGAAAACATTTAGTTTTTTAAATAGAGGGAAGGATTATTTATAATCGTTCCCTCTACACGGCTAGATTTGAGGTGAACCATGCTCGAATTCCATCCCGAATATATTATTGACAAAAACTCTCACAAGAAGTCTGTTGTTATTCCCCTTGCCGAATGGCAAAAAATCATGGATGCTATGGATGAACTGGATGATATAAGAGCTTATGATCTGGCTTTGTCAAAAAATGATGGTATTATTCTATTTGAACAAGCCGTAAATGAAATAAATGCTGGCATTGTTGAATGACTTATGACATTAAAATTCATCGAAGTGCCCAAAAGTCTTTAGCAAAGATACCAAAAAAAATTCAACAGCACATTATTACTTCAATAAGGGCTTTAGCGAACGATAGGCAGCCCCATGGTTGCAAAAAACTATCAGGAAGAAATGCTTGGCGCATTAGAATAGGGCAATACAGGGTTATTTATGAAATAAATAATCATGTGCTGATTATCACAGTTATTGCGATCAACCATCGTAAAAACGTATACCAATAAAAAGGCAGGGCAATAACACCCTGCCTTTTTTGATGGTTTGGGAGAAGTAAACATGAGCGATAGCATATCGCTAATAGCACAGCTTGAAGGTTTACAGCAACAAGCGATTAAAGATTTTTCTAAGGCTGAAAACTCCAATGCCTTAGATAGCCTGCGTACCCATTACTTGGGTAAAAAAGGCAGTTTAACCGATATACTTAAAGGTGTCGGGCGATTAGCTGTATCGGATCGTCCTGTCATTGGGCAGCATGTTAACCGTGTGAAGCGAGCGTTGACGACAGCACTGGATGAGGCTGATGTTCGTTTGCAACACGTCGAGCGTAAGCGCCGCATTGAGGCAGAGCGTTTGGATGTCACGCTGGGAGGACGCACGCCAACATGTGGTGCGCGCCACCCTATACAAATAGGATTGGATGAAATCAGCGGTATATTTAGCGGTATGGGTTTTACCATTGCTGAAGGCCCTGAAATTGAGGATGAGTTTCATAATTTTGATGCCTTGAATATTCCAGCCGAACACCCTGCCCGCGCCATGCACGATACCTTTTTCTTGCAAACTGACGGTACTGATGCCGCACGGTTGTTACGCACCCATACCTCCCCTGTACAAATTCGTGCCATGTTGCGCCATGTTGCTGAAAATGGCGAAAGCCCGCTGGCAGTGGTTGCACCAGGGCGCGTTTATCGTTGCGACCATGATGTCACCCATTCCCCGATGTTTCATCAGGTAGAAGTCTTTAAAATTGGCGAAGATGTTTCCATGGCACACTTGAAAGGCGTATTGCAATACTTTTTGTCTGCCTACTTCAATCAGGATGTACCGATTCGCTTGCGCCCCAGCTATTTTCCGTTTACCGAACCCTCTGCTGAAGTGGATATTGGTTGTGTGTTATGCCAAGGCAAAGGCTGCCGCGTGTGCAAAAATACGGGTTGGTTGGAGGTGCTTGGCTCGGGCATGATTCACCCCAATGTATTAAAATCCGTTGGCATTGACCACGAACGCTGGTCTGGGTTTGCTTTTGGACTCGGCGTAGAACGCTTGGTGATGTTAAAATATGGTATTCCTGACTTGCGATTGTTTTTTGAAAACGATGTGCGTTTTTTACGGAGGATCGGCACATGAGACTGCTTTTATCTTGGTTAAATGACTATGTAAACTTGCCTGCCTCGGTCGATGATATAGCCAAAACATTGGTGCGTTTAGGGCATGAAGTTGAAGCCATTGAATACCC
>CAYWFG010000018.1:0-40011 GCA_964458185.1 uncultured Zetaproteobacteria bacterium | reverse complement strand
TTTTAGGGCAAGTTGAAGAGCTTCCTTTGCCAAGAAGGTCAAAACGAAGAGCTATATGTAACCCATTGATTTTACTGGCTGTCCCGTCTTAAAAGGGAAGCCCTTTATTTATTTGTTCCAACAACAGCTCAAAACTTTTCGAGGGTACTTTTTTTCAATACCGTCAAAGTTAGACCATCCACAGTATGCAGTGCCTGCCTGCGATCAGCGGAATCGTTATCCATGATAGTGATGGGTAAGCGGGCAATGCCATAAACTTTATCATCGTGCCATGTCACGCAACTGCTTAAGCGACCAATCGTGGCAGAGGTGGCAAGATCACATGGGACATCGGCAGGAAATGAACTTAAACTGACGTGATATAAACCATGGCGCACACCATTGCGCCAATGCATGCGGCTACTTATCTCTTGCCCGACATAACAGCCCTTATCAAAACTTATCCCTTTAAATTCATGAAGGTTGGCATTTAAAGGGTAATCCCCAGCATGCCAATCAACGGTGAAACGAGGTATTCCTTTAAACACCCTTTGTGCATACCGTGAGGGTTCTTCGGTGGTCAATGATAAGGTGTTGGTTTTTGTGACGATGCGCCAACACCCCCTCATAAAATCAGCATGTGCCAAAAACACTGCACCATCAACTGTTTTTGTTGCCAGTAGGGATGCTTGATCAAATACAGGAACACTACCCCCTTCATGGTATTCAATCGTAATCGGTAATGCCGCAATGGTTACATCATGCCCCAATGCGAACATTTTCATGCGTCGCAATAACGATGAGCGAACGGCTTGTTCGTGCAGTATCCATAGGGTGTGATCGTCAACCTGTATCACCCGTGCATCAGCGACCACCTTCCCTTGGGGAGTTAATACTGCGCCATAAATAGCCTGTGTGGTTGATAGTAACGTAATATCTTGAGTAAACTGGCTTTGCAAATAGTTGCGTGCGTCTAACCCTTCGATGCATAAAGCTGCGATATGGTTGACTGCTACAGCATCCGATTGATTCATTTCGCGGTTTCTAGACTGGCAGCAGCTTTTGCGACACGATTTACAGCATCTTCAAGTGTCTCTTGTGCTACAGCATAAGAAAAACGAATATAACCGGGTGCGCCAAAAGCCGTGCCTGGCACCAGTGCTACGCCTGTATCTTCTAATAGCCATGCACAAATTTGCACATCGTCTTGGAGTATTTCCCCTTGAGGCGTGCGTAAGCCAAGCCATGATTCAACCGAAGGGAATGCATAAAATGCGCCATCAGGCTGCAAACAACGCATGCCAACAATGTTATTTAACTCAGCAATCAACCACTTGCGGCGTGTTGCATAGGTTTGCAGCATCGTTGCCAATTCATCGCTAGGCACGGTTAAAGCTGCCAATGCTGCGTGTTGTGAAATAGCGCAAGGGTTGGAGGTGCTTTGCGCTTGAACTTTGCTCATCGCTTTAATAAGATGCAACGGTGCACCGCAATAACCAATGCGCCAGCCCGTCATACAATACGCTTTTGAAACACCATTTAAGGTAATAGTACGCGCCATCAATGCAGGGTTAGCCTCTGCAAAAGTTACAAAGGTTGCACCATCAAACACAATTTTTTCATACATATCATCGGTAGCCACTGCAATATGCGGGTGTTGTTGCAGCACTTTCCCAATGGTCTGTAATTCTTCGCGGCTGTAGGTCATCCCCGTTGGGTTTGAGGGTGAGTTTAAAAACAGCAAACGAGTTTTAGGCGTGATCGCAGCTTCAAGTTGTGCTGCGGTAAGTTTGAAGCGCGAGCTTGCTTCTGTGTTAACAATAACAGGCACGCCTTCTGCCAACAACACCATATCAGGGTAAGAAACCCAATATGGCGCAGGAATAATTACTTCATCACCTGCATTGATCATCGCCATAAGAAGGTTGTAAATACATTGTTTGCCACCCGATGAAACAAGCACCTGCTCGGGTGGGTAATGCAGTCCATTATCACGTTGAAACTTATCAGAAATTGCCTGCCGCAATTCAGGAATCCCTGCCACTGCAGTATACCGAGTTTGACCATGCTCAATAGCAAATATACCTGCTTTTCGCGCTGCCAACGGGGTATCAAAGTCAGGTTCACCCACAGAAAGTGAAATAATATCGCGCCCAGCAGCACGCAATGCGGCAGCTTTGGCAGTAATGCTTAAGGTAGCTGAAGGTTTAACTTGTTGAATGCGGTGGGAAAGTGTAATCATGGTGGCAGCATAACAAGCTCCGCACTTAGGGGCAAGGCATTGCCTATCATCGTTTTTTCGCGCTATCATTGCGCCATGTTGTATTCACCTGTTCCTGACTATCATATGCATACCCCTCGCTGCAATCATGCATCAGGGAGCATCATGGATTATGCTGAAGTAGCCTTGCGTTGTGGCTTGCATGAAATTGGTATTTCTGATCACTCTCCGATGCCTCATGGCTTTGATGCCGAATGGCGCATGGATGAATCTGAACTTGATAGCTATTTGGATGAAGTCCATCATGTTCAAACAGCAATGCGCCCACGGGGGCTAATAGTACGTTGCGGTTTAGAGGCTGATTTCCATCCGACAGGGGTGGCATATATTCAAGATCTATTAACTTACCATGCATGGGATTATGTGATTGGGTCGGTTCACTTTATTGATCAATGGGGGTTTGATAATCCCGATGATCAAGCAGGGTGGGAGCAATGGAACTTGGCTGAAGCTTGGTGTGCCTACTTTGATACGGTGGGAGCATCAGCAAACAGTGGCTTGTTTGATATTATTGGTCACCCTGATTTACTCAAAAAATATGGTCACAAGCAACCTGATGATGCCACTGTTGATGCCGCCGAGCAGCGCATGTTGACCGCTGTACAATCAGCAGGTATTGCATTAGAAATTAGTGCTGCAGGTTTACGCAAACCGATTGGTGAGATCTACCCGAGAAATGCCATGATTGCCCATGCTGCAAAGCTGAAAATTCCTTTTGCTTACGGCTCGGATGCGCATGCTCCCCAAGATGTTGGTCATGCCATGAATCAATGTCTGCATACTTTAAAAAAACATGGCATCACGCATACCACACAATTTATTCAGCGCAAAAGGAAGATGCAGGAGATTACTGATGTTAAATAAAGGAACAGTGCTGTTAACAGGGGCAACGGGCGGCTTTGGTGGTGAGTTTGCACGGGTGTTAGAGCAAGAAGGCTACCGCTTATTGCTGCATGGGCGTGATCGTATGCGCATGCAGCTAACCTTAGATATGCTACAATCCCCTGAATCACACCGTGTTTTCATTTATGAATTATCAGCGCGAAAAGGGGTGGAAGATTTACTTGCGGCGATTGCTGATGAGAATGTTATTGGGCTGGTTAACAATGCAGGGTATGGTGTGTGGGGAGCCTTTGAGAAAAAAGAGGGGGTCGCTCAAATTGATGTCATTCGCACCGACTTGATCGCGCCTACGGCTCTCGCCCATGCATTATTGCCCGCGCTTAAACGCGCCCATGGGTTCATGATTAATGTATCATCGTTGGCAGGGGAAGCACCGCTGCCTTACATGAGTACCTATGCTGCCGCAAAAGCAGGGCTAACTTTTTGGAGTGAAGCCTTGCGACTAGAGTTGTGGGGCAATGTGCGGGTGGTAACGCTGGCACCAGGGCCTTCGCCAACAGGATTTCGCCGTGTCTCAGGCGCACCTTCTGGCAGGGGGCATTTTTTTAGCACGCCGATTCCATTGATTATTGCCTGCGCGATGAAATGTTTGCAGCAAGGCGGCGGTTATTGTGTGCCTGGCTGGCGACATCGTGCCTTATGGTTGATGATTAAATGTACCCCGCGATGGCTAGCTTTGCCAATAATGACAGGCTACCTAAAGCATTAACCTGCGGGCGTAAAAAATGTGATGCTGGACATAGACATCCGTTTGATGTTCAATTCACGGCACTTTTGTCGTTTCGGTGAATAGCTTATGCCGCATTCACTGGGATGACTGAAATAAAGGGAGGATTTATGCAAACAAAAACAATGAAGAATATGCTGATCATGGTGGGTGTTGGACTCGCTTTGGTGATGACTGGGTGTAATACCACCAAACATTCTGATGCGTCGTCATCATCAACAACCAAGCCTGCAAAGCCTGCAGCAAAACCTGTGACACCAACAACAGAAAAGACCGCGCCTAGTGCGCCAGCATTGGCTGTGAAACCAACATCCAATTCGGTTTATTTCTCTTACAATCGCTCTGACCTTGAAGCATCTGCATCTGCTACCGTGCTTGATGGTTATGTTAGCTGGTTGGTTGATCACAGTGGTGTCTCTGTTACGGTTGAAGGCAATTGTGATGAGCGCGGCAGCCGTGAATTTAATTTAGCTTTAGGTCAAGCGCGTGCTGATGGCGTAAAAGACTATTTGGTTGCTCACGGTGTACCTGCATCGCGTATTGATACCGTTTCATTTGGCGAAGAACGTCCTGCATGTACTGCCTCTGGTGAAAACTGCTGGGCACAAAATCGTCGTGCGGATATTGTTACCCGTTAGTCTTTAGCTGAATTGTGCATAAGCAAACTTCGCTTGTCGCTAGCATTGTTCAAAAGAAACGGTCATTGGTTTTTCCAATGGTCGTTTCTTTTATGGTGCTATTCTTGCTTACCGCCTGCGTAAGCAAAGAAAAGAATGTGGTGCATTGGCAACAAGACCGCATCTTGGTGCTGGCTAAATTGCAAGACATGCATGTATCCAATGGTGCCGTTCAAGGGCAGTTAAAGCAACTAAACATACAAATTTCCTCATTGCAAACCATGCTAAAAAACATGCAAATAGAACAAGGTGCTTTAACCGCTAGATTGCAATGGCAAGATAAAAAACTAAACACTATTCAAGCCCAACATCTTGTGGAAACACAAGAAACAGCGCAACAACCGTTATCACCATTGTTTGGGAAAGTATCCCAGCGAAAAAAAACACCTGCAAAAAAGGAACATGCGACCAACCACGATGAAGCTGTTGCTGAGTTGGTTTTAACTAAACCAGCAAATGAGACAAAGCGAAGAAAAACATCAGTAGAAGAAAAAAACACCTACACTGCGGCTTACTTGGCTTACAAGAGCGGACGTTTTAATGATGCGATTGGATCGTTTCAATTACTGCTCAATGAATATGCCAATGGCGAATACACAGAGCCGGGGTATTATTGGTTAGCAGAAAGTTTGTTGGCTCAAAAACAATACAAAAAATCTTTGGATGTGTTTATATTTTACACCACACATTACCCAAAATCAGCAAAATTATCTGCAGCAATGCTAGGAATGGCACGCACACAATTGGCACTACAAAAAAGTAAAAGCGCGAAAAAAACACTGAATCAATTAATACAACGCTTCCCAGCCTCAACTGCTGCAGATCAGGGACGAACGTTATTACCTTCAATCAGTCATTAAATAAAGAATGTGGAGCATGCATTGTTAAAAATTCATGAGATTTATCAAAGTATCCAAGGTGAAGGTTCACAAGCAGGCATGCCTTGTATTTTTATTCGCCTAGCAGGTTGCCCTTTGCGTTGTGGTTATTGCGATACCCCAGAGGCACTGACTGCGAGTTCGGGGCATTCGATGTCTATTGATGCCATTATCCATGCCGTTGCAGATTATTCATCATCCTTGATCTTGGTTACAGGGGGTGAGCCGTTGGCTCAGCCTCAATGTATCGAGCTGTTGCAAGCTTTGGTTGCCTTGCGCTACCACGTTCAATTGGAAACATCAGGCGCTTTTGATGTGACCGATACGCC
This sequence comes from uncultured Zetaproteobacteria bacterium, assembly GCA_964458185.1. Lineage (GTDB taxonomy): Bacteria > Pseudomonadota > Zetaproteobacteria > Mariprofundales > Mariprofundaceae > AB-137-C09. The sequence continues at coordinate 34,237 of CAYWFG010000018.1, read as the reverse complement.
ACCTGCTGTACAAAAAATACTGGATATTAAAACCCCTGCCAGCGGCGAGGCTGAAAAAAACCTATGGTGTAATTTATCGTTATTGCAAGAACATGATGAAATTAAATTTGTTATTGCCAATCGAGATGATTACCTATGGTGCAAAGAAATCATCGAAGACCGCTTGCCAGATACACCAGCAAGCATTCTTTTATCGCCTGTTTACAATCAATTACAGCCATCTGATCTGTGCGCATGGATGCTAGAAGATCATCTTCCTGTGCGTTTAAACATGCAATTACATAAAATCATCTGGGGAGAAAATGCCACAGGAGTCTAAACGTACTAAAGCGGTTGTATTGCTCTCTGGGGGTCTAGATTCTAGCACAGCATTGGCTTGGGCAATCAAAGAGCAAGGTTGGGAATGCCATACATTAGCCTTTGATTATGGTCAACGACACCGTATTGAATTGCTATCGGCAAGTAATGTATCTGCTGCGCTTTGTGCAAATTCCCACCATCAACTCGCTGTCGATTTACGTGCTATTGGTGGCTCTGCCCTTACCGATCATATTGATGTTCCGCGTGATGATCATGCATCAAAGGATGTTCCAGTCACCTATGTTCCAGCAAGAAACATGATTTTTCTTTCATTGGCGATGGCACTCGCTGAAACCCTTGATGCAACGCAATTGGTGATTGGTGCAAACGTGGTCGATTATTCAGGTTACCCCGATTGCCGCCCCGATTTTTTAGCATCGTTTGAAGCGATGGCAAACTTAGGAACCAAGGCAGGGCGCGAAGGGCAAGGCATTGCTGTTGTTGCGCCATTAATCACCTTGAATAAACCTGATATTATTCGCCTTGGTTTGCGCTTGGGCGTAGATTATGGTTTAACGCACTCTTGTTATGCTCCCTCTGCCGACGGAATTCCCTGTAGACATTGTGACTCTTGTTATTACAGGGGTGAAGGTTTTGATGCTGTCGGTCAAGCGGATCCTGTATTAAATTGACCATACTACGCCTCATTGTTTTGCTTGCCTTTGCATCATTTTCAAACGTAACATGGGCAGATAATCTTGCCTTAAAAGCAAGCAATGATGATCAAGTTTGGCTGATTGATGCTTCCACCGTTAGTAATAAAAAAGCAATGCGTTTAGGTCAAGTCTTGTTTTTTGATCCTCGCTTGTTGGGGCAAAAAAACCAATCATGTGCAACGTGCCATTACCCTGGGTTTTCGTGGTCAAGAGGGCGGAGTTTTCAACAAGAGGCAGGTGTAGAATGGTTGAGTCGCCAAGTTCCATCTCTATTGAATGTTTATGCTTACGATGATTTTTTCTGGGATGGTCGTATTGACACTTCTCTTCAGGTTGCTATTTCAGCGCATTTTAAAACATTAATGGTCAAAGGTATGAAATACCGTTCTCAATCATTTGAATGGACCTATAAAAAGATGTTTGAGCAAGCTTTTGGGCAGGAAATAAATATCTCACCCGCTGAAATATCACGCGCTCTTGTTGTTTATGTGGCAACGATACAGACCAAAAACACAGCTTTTGATGGTTGGCTAGCAGGTGAAAAAAACCGTATGTCAGCAACGGCTATCGCAGGGTTTCGATTGTTTGAAGGCAAAGCTGACTGTGTACGCTGCCATTCGCCGCCTTATTTTACTGATTCCAGCATTCATAATACAGGCATCCACTCATTGGATTCTGGTTACTATGATATTAGCAAAAAAAAGGTGCATTACAATGCATTTCGAACCCCCATGCTGCGCCAAGTTTCCCGAACAGCACCTTATATGCACAATGGTTCATTTTCTAATTTAAAAAGTGTGGTTGCTTTTTACAATAAAGGTGGAACACTAAAAGGTGGTGGTAATGATCTTATTCCCTTACATTTAACAAACAAGGAACAAGCGCAATTAGTAGCATTTTTAAAAGCCTTGGAAGGGGAAGAGACTGTCGCCTATGTGCCGCCATTGCCGATAAAGTAAGGTGTTGGTTATTGCATGGCAGTATTGCAGGCCATCATTCGTTGAACATAGCGACCAAGAATATCTGTTTCAATATTAACCGAGTCACCCTTATTCAAGCTGCCAAGGTTAGTATGTTGTAATGTATGAGGAATAAGGTTTACGTCAATCTCATTACCGACAACATGATTTAACGTTAAGCTAACGCCATTGATCGCAATAGAACCTTTATGAACCACCAATGGTGCTAATGCTATAGGCAAAGAAAAATGATAACAGCGGTGATCTGCGATGGTCTCAACAGCGATGACTTTTGCCATACCATCAATATGCCCACTCACCATATGACCACCTAAAGGATCACCCACACGCAGTGCAGGCTCTATATTTACACGTTGCCCCACTGATGCCTGAGAAAAATGGGTTAATGCCAAGGTTTCTGCCGAGAGCGTAGCCTGCCAATGCCCGATAACAGGCAAGGCTGTAATGGTTAAACAACAACCATCAACAGCAATCGAGTCACCGCATTGCCAAGAGGATGTGTCCAGCGCGGTAATAATGTGAAGATGCATCTGGTTTTCTTCACGGATGATGCGTTCAATGCTGCCTACATCAATAATAATACCTGTAAACATAACAATCCTTTTTTAGAGTCCTGAATTCAAGTCGTTAGCTTAAGCAGCTGCACTTTATGAGTTTTTTTCTTGATTTAGGGGTGACTATAATCATTGCCTAATATTAATTTTCAATCAGCATTTGGCTCTTGCACAAAATACAACAAAACCCCGCCCGCTGAAAACAACACAACAATGGCAAGCATCGAAACACGAGGGCTGCCAGAGAGTACGCTCGCCAGCCCCATCAAGGCAGGGCCAAGCACGGTGGCAAACTTACCTAACATGTTAAAAAAGCCAAAAAATTCAGCCGCTTGGTTCATGGGTATCATGCGTGCATACATCGAGCGGGATAAGGCTTGAATGCCGCCCATGACTAGCCCAATGGCAGCAGCTAACCAATAAAAATCTTGTGAGTTCTGCATGGTAGAACTCCAAATACATACCGCAGCATAAGTAGCAATGCAGATCAATAACACATATTTAGCATTCCAATGCTCACCCAACCAGCCCAATGCTAACGCCGCAGGGAAGGCTATAAATTGGGTCATCAACAATGCCTTGATCAATACACTGGAATCAAAACCCAGTGCAAGTCCATAATCCACTGCCATTCGTGCCACCGTGTTTACGCCATCAATATACAAGAAATAGGCAAACAAAAACAACCAAATATGGCGCAGGTTGCGCAAGTTTTTAAAAGTTCCGCCAAGCTGCGCTACACCAGATCGCGCTGCCTGCCATAAGCTGGGGGAGGCAGCATCATCAGCTTCACGGACATAACGTGCCAATGGCAAAGAAAATACAGCCCACCACAGAGCCACACTGACAAACGCCCAGCGCACGGCTTCGCTGGTGCTGGCTAGACCAAAGGTTTCAGGGTTTTGCGTCATCCAAACATTAAAGGCAAACAATAAACCACCGCCAAGATAGCCTAAGCCAAAGCCCAACGCGGACGTTTGATGCAAATGTTCATGCTCACTGACATCAACAATCATGGCATCATAAAAAACATTCGCGCCAGAAAATGCCAACGCACCAAAGCAATACAACAATAAGGCAAGAATCCATTGCCCTTCCGTTGCTAAAAACAATCCTGCCGTCATCAACACGCCCAGCGTGGTAAAGCTTAACAGCATGCGTTTTTTTAAGCCGCCTTGATCTGCCATTGCGCCCAGAATGGGGGCAAGCATTGCCACAATTAAACCCGCGCAGGCATTCCCCATACCCAGCCAAAAGGTGCTTTCGCTGGCATCCATGCCTGTTGCCCAGTATTGTTTAAAAAAGAGGGGGAAAAAACCTGCCATCACGGTGGTGGCAAAGGCTGAATTTGCCCAGTCGTAAAACGCCCAAGCGTAAATAGCAGGTTTGTTTTTCATGAGGGGTGTTACCCTTCTTTGCGAGAAGCGAGCAATTCCGCTTGATGATGACTGACTAACTTGCCAATCAGTTCATCCATTTCACCAGCGAGAATTTGATCTAATTTGTACAAGGTTAGATTGATTCGATGATCTGTGACTCGCCCTTGGGGGTAGTTATAAGTGCGAATACGTTCCGAACGATCGCCCGAACCAACCATGCCTTTGCGGGCATCGGCGCGTTCTTTATCGACTGCTTGTTGTTCTTGATCAAACAAACGGGCTTGCAGAACTTTCATCGCTTGCGCTTTATTTTTATGCTGGCTTGCTTGATCTTGGCAGGTGGCAATAATCCCTGTTGGTAAGTGGGTAATACGCACGGCAGATTCGGTTTTGTTTACATGCTGTCCGCCCGCACCCGATGCACGGTAGACATCAATGCGTAGTTCTTCAGGGCGAATGTTAATGTCTACTTCATGCGCTTCTGGCAACACAGCGACCGTACAAGCAGAGGTATGAATCCGCCCGCCTGATTCGGTTTCAGGAACCCGTTGAACGCGATGAACACCTGATTCAAATTTAAAACAAGAAAAAACATTTTTTCCCGATATTTGAGCGATAATTTCTTTATAACCGCCAATCCCCGTACCATTGGCAGATAAAATTTGTACTTGAAAGCCTTGTTTTTCAGAAAAACGGCTGTACATGCGAAACAAGTTAGCAGCAAACAACGCTGCTTCTTCGCCACCTGTACCTGCACGAATTTCAAAAATTGCATTGCGATCATCATTGGGGTCTTTGGGTAGCAGCAACAGTTCTAATTGTGTTTGGCTTTTTAATAGATCACTGCGTAAACTGCGCAAATCATCTTCTGCCATGTCGCGTAATTCAGCATCACAATCAGGGGCTTTTATCATGTCATTGTTATCATCACATTGTTGTTGCAATGAAAAATGGTATTTCACTTGTGCTGCAACGGGCTCAAGTTCAGCAAACTCGCGGGAAATAGTTGCATAGCGTTTAGCGTTTTTAGTGATGTCAGGGTCGGCAAGCAATACCAATAATTCTTCATGGCGATGAAGGATGGCTTCAAGACGATTGTTCATGGCGTTGCCCTTGTGTCTGATCAGTAATGGAGGGTGCTGCCTTAATTTCAAGATCAAACAACTTGCGTGTTGCCCCCATTAATAAATCACCTTCAATATCATCAGGTAAGGTTTTTAACGTGCGTAAGGTGGGGTGCATAAAGCGTTTGCTTAATGCTTTGCTGAATCGCTCTACCGCCGCCAATTGATCATCATTAAAATTTTTCATATAACGAGAAGCTTTGAATAACTCTTCACGCCGTAAGGCTTCCGTTTGTTGTTGAATACTGCGGATCAGTGGTACAGATTCGAGTGATTTTAACCAGCCTAAAAATACTTTTTCTTCTTCGCCAAGCAACAATCGCGCTGACTCGGCTTCTTTTTCGCGTGTTTCTTTGTTGCCTTGTACCACTTGTTGCAGGTCATCAATATCATACACATACACGCCGTTAATGTCGCCAATGCGGGGGTCAATATCACGAGGTACTGCAATATCAACCAAAAATATGGGGCGACCACCGCGTTTTTTCACCGCATCTTTAATCATATCAGGCAACAACACATAGGTGTTAGCACCCGTGCTAGAAATAATAATATCTGCGGCATCCAAATAATCGGGGAGTTGTGTTAAGGTCAGTGCGTGACCATTGTAATTGACAGCTAAGTTGCGCGCTCGCTCTAAGGTGCGATTAGCAACCAAAATATCGGTACAGCCTTGACCTCGTAAATGGGTGGCTGCCAATTCTGCCATTTCACCTGCGCCAATCAACATCACCGTTTTACCCGTTAAATTACCAAAAATACGTTTTGCCAAGTCCACAGCACACGAAGAAATATTGACCGTATTTTTGCCAATATCAGTTTCACTGCGCGCACGTTTTGCGGCTAAAAATGTATGTTGGTACAAGCGATGCAAAATATGCCCTGCTGTATTCGCAGCCAAAGCACGGTCGTAAGAAAGTTTGACTTGCCCCAAAATCTGCGGTTCACCCAACACCAGCGAGTCTAGCCCCGAGGCTACGGCAAACAAATGAGCCACTGCCTCATCGGTTAAATACGAATACAAGTGCGGCACAACTTGCGCCAGCGGCATGCCTGATTTATTGGCAAACCATTGATGAACGGCAGCAATCGCAGCATCAGGGTCATGGGTTACAACGGTCATTTCTACGCGGTTGCATGTTGACAATAATGCCGCTTCACGAATAGCAGGGCGACTAACTTTTCGTTGTAGCAAATCACTGATTTCATTTTCTTGCAAGACCAATCGCTCACGCAATTCAACAGGTGCTGTTTTGTGGTTTAAACCAATATGACAAATACGCATGGCGAGAGCCTAGCTATTAAAGAGGCTATTTCAAAGGCAAATGTTTCCCCTTTTGCATCGGAATACTATAAATTAGCTGGAGTCTTAAGGTCTACAGCAAAGGTGTTAGTGAAAAACTCATGTTACACACTTGACCTTTTTAAAGCATATTGATGATTAGAGCCTCGTTCCCATGCTCCTGCGTGGGAACGAGAGGCTGATTTTAGTATAACTGCGTAACATCAGTTACGTAAGCACTGATGCGCTAACGTTAACGCTGCCGCTGGATGCCACTGCCGTGATCACGGTAGTGGTGCAGGTAATTATTGGGTAGTGGTTTGAATGTCGTGGCAACCATTCGTCCGCAAGGGGTACAAACAGATAGCATTTCGCACGTTGCTGATTTAGGCGATGGTCGTTACCGTTTTGTTTTTACTGCCAGTGCTATAGCTGGCGGAAATGATCTTATAACCGTGACAGTAGGCAGTGTGGTGTTGAATCAAACGGTGGTGATTGGTTGAGTCTAAAGCACTATTGCGATAGCGTACGATATTCGGCAGAAAAGGGGTTCTTTATTTATGTACTGGACTATTGCATTGATGCTTTTTTTTAATATTGCATACGTTAGTAATTTACCTGCTGCCGAACAAAACAATACCGATGATTTGGCGACGACAGTTACGGATGATGACGATCCCATGGCTGCCATGATGCAACTGTTAAATGTTGAAACCGAGATTGCCACCAAAAGCAAGTTAAATGCAGATTATGTACCTGGTATGGTAACTGTATTGTATGCGCGTGATTTAGAAGCTATGGGTTTTCAACTAGTATGGGAAGGCTTATCACTTGTTCCTGGGATTGCGAATATAAGCAACTCCGTTGGAGCATTTGGCATCAATGTTCGTGGAGTAGGCCCCGCTTTTGGCTCAGGAAAATTACTTTATTTAATCAATGGTCGTCATAGCGAACTCTTGTTTGGAGCTACAGGACCTGCACCCGCGTTGCAACTGGGTATTGTTGATCGTATTGAAGTTATTCGTGGTCCTGGTTCTTCTATTTATGGTGGTTATGCTTACAATGGTGTGATTAACGTTATTTTAAAAAAAGGAAACGGCGGCTCATTGCGGGTGACCAATCAAAAAAAATATTCAGGCGAATTATTTTTTGATACCGCGAATGACAAGCCATTTCAAGCCAATGTATCCATTGCTGGCGAAACTTTTGCTGGTTCAAAGACCCGAACGGGTACTGATTTGATGTATCAAATGGGGAATGCAGCAAACTCTTATGCACCTGGCATACGAAATGATAAAGTAGGCTATGGCACGTTGAACATGGATGCCAGTTGGAAGGGCTTTGCACTTCATGGCTTGCATACACGAACACGTTCTCAAGATTTTTTTGGTATTAATAATACATTATCACTGCCCAATAAAGCAGGCTATTTTATATTTAATCAAGCAAACTATTATTTAGATAAAACATGGGATTGGGATGAACAATCGCTACTGTTTCGTGTCGGTCATCAACGCATGAATTTATATGAAACAACACCCATTGTTCCGACAGGGTTTACCACACTGGTACCATTGCCAGTGGTTGGCAATACCGTGGTGAAATACCCCGATGGCATGGTGCAGCAATTGCATTATACCGAAGAAAAAGAAATGTTTGAACTTGAATGGCAAGGAAACATCCATCAAGATCATCAGTTATTGATTGGCTTTAATGCTGCTTATGCAAAGACAAAAGATGCGTGGTTTGGTACCAACTATGACTTGGCAACAAAATTACCTTTTAATGTCACAACCTTTCTCACAACGGGGGCTATTACACCTGTCGGTATCCAGTATCATACAGGTGCAAACAATTGGATCAAAGAAAACATTCGTCGCAATGAGCAATCATTATTCTTGCAAGACATGTGGCAATTAAGCGATGCATTTACAACAACATTGGGGCTTCGTTATGATCGGTTTAGTGACGTGGGCAGCAATGCTTCACCACGCTTGGCTGCCGTTTATTCGTTGAATGATCGACATATATTCAAGGCTCAATTTGCCACTGCTTTTAGACCACCAACATTTTTAGAGCTTTATTTAAAAAGCAATCTTGGATTTTTGCAAGGAAACAGTCAATTAAAGCCTGAAACAAGTAGTAATATTGATCTAAGTTATATTTTCAAAGGTGATGCAGTAACGTTACGTACATCCCTTTATTATGCTAAAATGAAAAATTTAATCACGACTGATTTAAATAATCGCTATGGCAATATCGGGCATGCAAATAGAAAGGGTATAGAATTTGAATACGAATTTATTACCCATCAAGATGTGCGGGTGGATGGCAACCTAAGTTATGGTATAACCCGTGATGAAAGTACCAATACAGCCATTGTTTCCTCTTCACGTTGGCTTGCTAACTCACATCTTACCTACCAATTTTATCATGATTTTAATATTCAGCTATTGTCTCAATATATTGGTAAAAGGGCAAGACAAGGCATTGACTCTAGAGGGCAGGCACCATCGGCGACCTTGTGGACGATTTCTTTAAAACATGAAAATTTTCTTGTGCAAGACGTGACAGCAACATTTGGCTTACGTAATATTTTTGATCGTCCGATGGCGTTCCCTTCAATGATGACAAAGATTGCAGGCGCACCCGTTCAAACTTACCCCAATGATTACCCTCAAAATGGTCGTCGGGCTTGGTTGCAACTTGCTTATTTGCATTAATTGTTAATAGGCTAGAGTATTTTCATGCACCGCAGTGTTGAAATATTTCACTCACCCTTACTAAAAGTAGTTAGGGTTATGCTGCTGTTGTCGTTATTGATCGCAAATAATGCGCAGGCATCGACGCAAGAAACAGAGCGACGTATGAATATTGGCTTAAACTTGTTTCCTAATATCATTTCTGTGGATACCCATATAAAAAATAAAATAAATGAAAATAATAGTTTGAAAATACTTTTTATTATTCGCTCAAAAAGACAAAATGGGCAAGTGTTGCTGCAACGCTTTGCAAAAAAAGTAAAAACGATTCGTAAAATAACAATTGAAAGCCAATTGATTCGCCTATCTGATTTTCTTGCAGCCCATGTTGCTGTTCCACTGTCTACCACAAATAACGCATCTATTGTTAGTGCATTATTTGTGGTGGAGCCCTTGCCTGATACTGAACTTCAGGCGCTTATTGATACTGCTGTAAAATTGCATATCATGGTTTTTTCTCCGTTTAAAGGTGATATTGAGCGGGGTGTTACAGCGGGGCTATTTGTTGGTAGTAAAATCCGTCCTTATCTTAATATGCATACGATCAAGCGATCTAGTATTATATTTCATCCCTTGTTTTTAAAACTGGCGCGCAAACATGAATAATAAAATATTCCACCGTGCTGAAGTAAAAGCCACCTTATCTGGGCGTATCATGTTATGCTTGCTATTGATGTTTATTTTGGTGATTAGTTTATTGTATGCTGATTGGTACTGGAATAAAGCGAATCAACTGATTTTGCAAGAACAAGGAAAAGCAGATTTGTTGTTAATGGCCAGCAAGCCTTCATTGGAAAGTGCATTGACCCATGGTGATTTGGATGCAGTTAAATCGTATGGCGATCAACTGTTGATGCTCAGTGACCCCACAACGGGTTCACCCTTATTAATTGGTATGGTGTTGGAAACGATGTTTGAAGGGGCTGTGATTGATCAGCTTCCTGATGATGTTTATAGCGCTTTTATGGCCGAAGATACATTGTTTAGCAGTGATGATGAACGTGCCATGCTGGGGGCTGTACGTATTTATTATAGCAAGGCATTGTTTAAAGAAATGCAGCATTCAGCCATGAATGATATGCTTATTATGATTGCTTCCTTTTTGTTGTTATTGGTGGTTGTTGGTTTTTTGCTCGATTACTTATTGCGCCCTTTTCGCAGTTTGATTAAAAATTTACAAACCTTAGATACCAATGGTCATTATAGTTTACCTACACTAAAGGGCGCAAAAACACGCGAAATATTTACTTTGTATCACGCGCTAGAAGATTTATTGGCGGCGTTGCAAGAGCGAAGCGAAGCATTGCAAGATGCATTGGAGACAGCAAAAACGGCATCAAAAACAAAAAGTGAATTTTTAGCCAATATGAGTCATGAAATACGCACGCCCATGAATGCTATTCTTGGTCTAACCAAGTTAACGTTAAATGAGAAAATGTTACCTCCTAAAGCGGATGAGTATTTAAACACAGTATTAAATTCTTCTGAATCGTTGTTGATGATTATCAATGATATTCTTGATTTCTCTAAGATTGAAGCAGGCAAATTGAATCTTGAATACGTTGATTTTCAACTGTTTGATGTACTTGATAGTGTGGGTGACGTTTTTCGCCAACGCATGGCTGATAAAGGTCTTGAGTTTATTGTCGGGGCAAACAAAGAAACACCTGTGGCATTGCTTGGCGATCCATTGCGGTTGGGGCAGGTGTTAACCAATTTAGTCGGCAATGCTATTAAATTTACTGAGCAAGGCGAAATTGTTGTGCGCGTTTCTTGTGTTGAGCGTTCACCTGGCGAAGTTTCTTTGCATTTTGATGTTACCGATACGGGGCTTGGTATTTCTCCAGAGCAGCAAAAATCTTTGTTTGAGGCGTTTTCTCAAGCTGATACATCCACCACACGTAAATATGGCGGTACAGGTTTAGGGCTTGCGATCAGCAATCAACTGGTGACGATGATGGGCGGCAAAATTTCGGTATCCAGCGAAGTTGGTAAGGGGAGTACCTTTAGCTTTACGGTTCTACTTGGTTTGCAAGATATCAGTACGGCATATCATTATGTATGCCCTGAAAATATACGTGGGTTACGTACATTGGTCGTCGATGATAATGCTATATTTCGTTATCTAATGGGTGAAATGCTAGCATCCTTTGAGCTAAAGGTAGATTTGGCTGCCTCAGCAATGGAAGCATTGGCTATGCTCGATCAACAGGCAAACAGTAGTCCCTATGAGTTGATTTTGTTGGATTGGATGATGCCAGAAATGGATGGTTTGCAAATGCTGCATCGTTTACGCAGTCAGGCTATGTATGCAAAAATTCCAGTTATTATGGTGACAGGCTTTGGCTCTGAAGAAAAATTGCTTACCGCAACAAAAGAAGGCGTGAATGCTTTTTTGCAAAAGCCGCCGAAACAATCCATGTTATTTAATGTCATTTCTAATGTGTTGGGGGAAGAAGAAACAACAATTCGTCAAGAAACCATTACCCGACAAGATGTGAATATCTCCAATATTCAAGGCATGAGAATTTTATTGGTAGAAGATAATGAAATAAACCAAATGGTGGCGCTTGGTATATTGGGGTCAGCCGATGTTCACATTAAAGTTGCTAACAATGGTCAAGAAGGCTTAGATATGATTGAGCAATCAGGGGCTGATGCTTTTGATGCTGTATTGATGGATATTCAAATGCCTGTAATGGGTGGTTATGAAGCCACACAACGCATTCGTTTGTTGAAAAATTGCGAAAAACTTCCGATTATTGCCATGACGGCCCACGCCATGGCTGGCGATAGGGAGGAGTGTCTTGCAGCAGGCATGAATGATTATGTTTCAAAACCCATTGATGCTGAAAAACTATACGCCGCGCTTGCACGTTGTTACCGAGAAAGAGTCAAAAACAAACTAACGCAGCAAAAAAATATAATCCATGCGGATAAACCTTCAACGTTGTCAAAAGGGCTTCCCCCTACGATGGATGGCTTTGATTTGAAAGTGGCTTTGTCCCATTTTTCTCAAGATGAACAACTCTTATTAACGATCATGAAAAAGTTCACGGAGAGTGAACATAATACAGTCGAAGCGTTACGCCATGCCTTAATATCTAATCAACGAGAAAAGGCGATGAGAATCATCCATACGTTAAAAGGGCTATCGGCAACGATTGGCGCAGTTGATTTGCAACAAAAGTCACAATCGTTTGAAAAAGATCTTGTGAATAAAATGGCAAACGAAGACCTCCTAGGGTCGCTTGTGGAAGTAGAACAAGCATTGCAGCGCACGATTCAAACCATTCAAAATTTATTATAGTTTAAGGTGTAACAGAATAAAGATGAGCCGTTTAGTCATATTACCTATGTTGTTGCTGTTGTTTATTGCCGCTTGTAATGATCCTCACGATGATCAATCTGCCAACCAGTTGGTGGAAAAACTTCACAGCCATTGGCAAAAAAAACAGTGGGATGGAATGTTAGAGAGTTATGATAAAGTTTTTTTTGCTAAACAAAGCAAATCTTCTTGGCAGCAAGCGTTATTGTCATACGACCAATCGTTGGGTTCGCTTAAAAAGATAAAGTTAATTAAATACCAAGTGGATGCACGCTACTCAGGAGACTTTTATATTTACAGCTTTCGACTTCATTTTGAACATGGGGGTTTGCGTGAAGTTTTAACGGTTTATAAGCCATTGAGTGCAGCGCATGGTAGCATTGTCGGGCATGTGTTGAGCATAGTGAAGACAGAGGAGTGATTGAATGGTTTTTCGTGTATTGTTTTTTGCAGCTATCTTATTGTTGAGTGGCTGTTTGCAATCGGCACAGCAATTTGTGCCAGAATCATTACTCAAACAATTAGAAGGTAAATGGCACCAAGTATCAGGCGAGGGGGAATTAACTTTTTATAATGATGAAAGTGTTAAAATATCACTGCCAAGCCGTCAGCCTCCGATTAAGTTGTTGACCCACTTAGAAGCGATAAGAGATGGTATCGTTTTAAACTTGGGCGAGCGTTGGGAGCGACCTGCGATGCTTGAATATAATCCCGAATCAGACACCTTGAAGCTAGGCTTTGTTGAAGATGATGGTGAGACAGTGAATTATGTTCACTTTGTACGTACCGATATATCAAAAAGCCAGCGTTTGGTTCATTTAGATCAATAAACAAAACTAAACACTTCATTATGCTTACTTTTATTCGTGAAGATATTGCCTGCGCATTCAAGCGTGATCCTGCCACACGATCATTATGGGAAGTGATCACCTGTTACCCCGGCTTGCATGCCATATGGTTTTACCGTGTGTCGCATTGGTTTTGGCAGCATCGTTTTTTTTGGCTGGGGCGATGGCTATCGCATTGGGCGCGTTGGCTCACAGGGATTGAAATTCACCCAGGGGCTTGCATTGGTCGCAGGTTTTTTATTGATCATGGCATGGGTATTGTTATTGGTGAAACCACAGAAATTGGCAATGATGTGACGCTATACCATGGGGTTACGCTAGGTGGTACAACTTGGCAGCAAAAAAAACGCCATCCTACTTTAGAAAATGATGTGATTGTTGGTACGGGTGCAAAAGTACTGGGGGCAATTACCATAGGTGAAGGCTCGCGCATTGGTGCTAATTCGGTGGTGCTTAAAAATGTAGCCAAACATTCGACGGTGATTGGTATCCCTGGACGTGTGGTTAGCGATACAGGTCCGATCGTTCAAGATGGGAAAATCAATCTTAATCATCATCAAATGCCTGATCCCGTTTCTGAAGTGTTGCGCCATATATTGAAAATGATGGATGATATTAACGGACGCATTGATCAGCTTCATCCAGAGCAAAGCAGTACGACGAAAAATTGCGAAGAAAGTTTGCGCCAATTGCGGCATGACTTGGCACGTGAGCATAAAAAAGTTGAATCCTTTTTAGATGGCAATGGTATTTGATGATGCTCTTTGATTACGTCCCGCTCCCCGCAAATAAAGCCCTAGGTCAACACTTTTTGCGCAATGAATCAGCTATATCACGGATTGTACACGCCGTTCCTGCTGGGGCATCAGTGCTTGAAATCGGCCCTGGTTCGGGTGCAATTACCGTGCCGCTTGCTGCCCATGCTGGTGGTTTGACGCTGATTGAAAAAGATGACCGTTTTGCTAAACATTGGCAGCAATACTGTAATCAACGCGCCGATTTTTATCTTATTCATAACGACGTTTTAAGCTGTTTGCCTGATGCATTAGCAAGCCATCAGACACAATGGATTGTCGGCAATTTACCCTATAATATCAGTGGTCCTTTAACGGCATTGATGTCTTCTATGTCATTATCAGGTGGCATGGTGTTGATGTATCAACGTGAAGTAGGGGAACGCATTTTGGCAGGTCCTGGCAGCAAGACCTATGGTGGCTTAAGTGTGTTGGTGCGACATTATTACACAGTATCACGTTTATTAAGCCTTCCCCCTGGGGCTTTTTCACCACCGCCAAAGGTTCATTCAGTGGTACTTCGTTTGTTACCGCACGGTCAACCACCCCCTTGCCCATGGGATGCTTTGCAACGCTGTGTGCGTGTTGGCTTTGCCCACCGTCGTAAAACATTACGCAATAATTTTCGCCATTTATTCACACCCGAAGAAATCAGCAGTTTGGGTATTGATCCAGGTAAACGTGCAGAGCAATTAGCCTACAGCAGTTGGACGCGGCTTGCTAATGCAATGTTGGGTAAGACAATCACGCAATAAACATAATATTTATACCAATCAACACCGCAAAAGCACCAATGCTTAATTGTAGGTATTGATTGAAATTATGGTAATGCTGGGCTGAATGGCGTAAAGGGAACATAATGATGACCGACAAAAACGCCATACCAATAATTGAGCCTATGCCAAACAACAAAATATAAACCATCCCCATCGCAACAGAGGGGGATGATTGTAGGGTTAATAGAATCAATGCAGCAGACCCTGCCATGCCATGCATCATGCCGACCAATAAAGCACGCAATGGGAATGTTTCTTTGTGATGGTTGCTGGCTAAGGGATGAATGTGTTGTTGCTGAAGTTTGCCGCGCTCTTGAATCAAACGTCGAATAACGTCAATGCCAAGGATCACCAGCATGATGCCAACAATAAACTCCAGTGTGGCAGCGATATGTTCGGGTATTGTTTTGTTTAATAATAATACCGCACTGCCAAACAGAAACAATGTAATCGTATGCCCCAACCCCCATGCAGAGCCAAGGCGGAGCGATTGTTGTAATGTGGGTGACTTCCCCACCAATGATGCTACCGCAGCGACATGATCAGATTCCATCGCATGGCGGATACCCAGTAAAAAACCTAGGGTGAAAACTTCAATCATATTGTATCTCCTTTTGTGATTGTGCGGTGGCAATGGCAGCTTGCCCTAAGGCTAGACCACCATCATTCATGGGTAATTGTTCTGCTATTAACACAATAAGCCCTTGTGGGGTTAATGCTGCGCTAATGTTTTCTAATAATAGCTGATTTTGAAATGCACCACCACATAACACCACTGACGTTAATGATTGCTGCTTGCATAAACGTATCGCTAATTGACTCACCGCTGCAATTACCGTTTGGTGAAAACGTGCGGCAATGATGGAACGCTGGATGCCTTGCTGTAGATCACGCAGTAGCTTTGACCACATGGGTCGCCAACGAATCGCTAATGTTTGCTGGTCAAGATGTTCAATGGCATAGGGGTAACAAGGCTGCGCGGTAGCAAAAGCCTGATGCGCTAAATGTTCTAATTCAATGGCTGCTTGTGCATCATAGTCAATGGATGCAGTACAAATCCCCAGTATCGCAGCAACCGCATCAAACAAGCGTCCACAGGACGATGTTAATGGCGTATTGATACGGTTATTGATCATGCGTTTAAAAATATGCACGGGCTGGAGCGATAAAAAGCGTATAATGTCACAATCAGAAAACCGTGCCTGCATGCTTTCCCAGTCTGCATCATGAAGGTGGGCAAAACTACTGCGCCACGGCTCAATGTTTGCCTGCGAGCCACCAAGCATGGGAATAGGATGAAAACAAGCAAGGCGTTGGTAGCCATGATAATTGGCAAGTAAAAACTCGCCCCCCCATAACGTGCCATCAGCACCTAAGCCAAGACCATCGAGTGCAATCCCTAAAATGGGTTGCATATTGATGGGCTTGCCGTGTTCAGCGAGTACGGCTGCAATATGCGCATGATGATGTTGTATGCGAAACAAGGGAATATGACTTTGTTCTGCCATTGTTTTCCCCCACTGGCTGGCAGCATAATCAGGGTGTTGATCGACAGCTATCGCTTGTGGCTTAAAGTCATAAACTTTTTGGCACACCCTTAATGTCTCACGGTAGTGCTTATAATCATCCGCGTGTTCCAAGTTGCCAATGTATTGAGAAACTGTCGCTTGCCCGTGGCGTAATTGGCAAAAGCTATTGTTGGATGCTCCGCCCATTGCCAATAGATGCCTCGTGTTGGCAAAACTTGAATTTAGCATAATCGGAGTCGGCGCATAGCCACGTGCTCGCCGAAAAAAACGCGCTTTACCCAGCATTACTCGAAGCACAGAATCATCCAAACGGCGAACAATATCGCGGTCATGAAATAAAAAATAATCCGCAATGCCAGCGAGCATGATGCGAGCATCATTATTGTTTATGCACGGTGGATGGTTAGAACGATTGGCAGAGGTTAATACTATAGGATGCTTCATGGCATCCATCAATAAATGATAAAAAGGCGAGTAAGGCAACATAAACCCTAGCCGTGATTGCTTGGGGGCAATGTTTTCATGAAGCGGCAGGGCATTGTTTTTTTTATCCAGCAACACAATGGGGGCAGCCGTAGATGTTAATAATTGTTGTTCATATTCGCTGATGTATGCATAGCAATGAATCATTGCTATATCTTTTGCCATCAAAGCCAATGGTTTGGTGGCGCGTTGTTTGCGCGTTCGTAAACGCTCAATGGCATCATGGTTCATGCCATCAACTGCCAAATGCATGCCCCCAATGCCTTTGATGGCGACAATATAACCTGCTTGCAGCAAGGCGGCAGTGTGTGCCACGCATGATTGGTTTGTGCTGGGGGAGAACGGGCAATTGTCAGCTTGCTCTAACCAATAGTGAGGACCACAATCAGCGCAGCTATTACTTTGCGCATGAAAACGACGGTGATCAGGGTCGTTGTACTCCTGCTTGCATGCATCACACATCGCAAAGGCTTTCATGCTGGTATGGTTTCTATCGTAAGGAATGTGTTGAACGATAGAAAAACGCGCACCACAATCCATACAACTGGTAAAAGGGTTATTGAAATGGCGGCTATTCGGATTGTGTATGTCGGCAACACAAGCCTTGCACACTGCTCGATCAGGGGCAATAGCGGTGATGGTGTTGGCATCGTTACAACTGGCGACAATACGAAAAGAGGCAGGCGGTGTGCCTGTTAGCGCAAAGCATTGAATGCTATCAATACTGGCTTGGGGTGGTGCTTGTGTTGTGATATATTGGTAAAATTGTTCCAATACTTCGGCACTTGCCCACCCATGAATGATCACGCCGTGGCAGTTATTGCCCACATGCCCCGTCACACCCCACTTTGTAGCCAGTTGATAGATAAAGGGACGAAAGCCCACGCCTTGCACCAAGCCTTGAATGTGTATGGATGTTCCTAGCATTAACAAATGCGCGGTAATTGCTCGCCTACCAGCCAATCAACCATGCGCTTGCCGCCGAAGCTTGTTTTCATGATCACCATGCCATGTTCATCGTGGGTCACATGCCCAATCATGGCAGCGTCTTGCCCCAAGGGGTGCTGACGCATGATGGTTAATAGTTTTTCGCTGTGGCAGGCTGGTACAATGCAAACCAATTTTCCTTCGTTGGCAATATAAAGCGGATCAAGCCCCAACAATTCACAAGCACCTTTGACCGCAGGCTTGATGGGAATCGCAGCTTCTTCAATAAACATGCCCACGGCGGATTGCTGTGCCAGTTCATTGAGTGTGGTTGCAAGACCGCCACGGGTGGGGTCGCGTAGGCAGTGGATGTTTGTTGTTACAGTCAGCATGGTAGCCACCAAGTCGTGCAATGCAGTAGAATCAGATTGTAGGGTGGTTTCAAAACTTAACCCTTCACGGCTGGATAAAATAGCAATCCCATGATCACCGATAGAACCACTGATGATGATCGCATCGCCAGCCTTGGCTAAATCACCTGATATATTGATGCCATCAGCAACCGTGCCAATGCCCGTGGTAGTGATAAAAATCCCATCGCATGTACCACGCTCAACCACCTTGGTATCGCCTGTGATAATCGGTACGCCTGCGTCTTTGCTTGCTTGCGCCATAGCGATGACAATGCTTTGTAGCTGGGCAAGAGGAAAGCCTTCTTCAAGAATAAATGCAGCCGAAAGGTAACACGGCACAGCCCCAGCCATAGCAACATCATTGATCGTGCCATGAACAGACAATGAACCAATATCACCCCCTGGAAAAAAAAGTGGTGTGATAACGTGGCTATCGGTAGCCATGACCATACGACCCGAAACGACAGGGAAAACAGCTTGGTCATTGCCTTGGTTGAGCAAGGAATTATCAAAATAACGCAGGAACAATGCTTGAATCAAAGCAGTCGAAGCCTTGCCGCCACTGCCATGAATCATCTCAACGACACCGTGTTGTAAATCAATATCAGGATGCATGATGAATATGTCTGCCATAGGTATAATAAGCAGCGCACGCGCCTTCCGAAGAAACCATGCATGCACCTTTAGGGGCTTCAGGCGTGCAAGCTGTAGCAAAGAGTGGACATTGATCGGGCGTATTGATACCGCGTAATATTGCAGGGCATAAGCATGCTTTGTGGTCGCTGGTATTGGTTTCTTTTAGTGCAAAACGCTTTTCAGCATCAAAGCGAGCGTATTGATCGTTGATTTTAACCGCACTGTGGGGCAATGCACCGAGTCCCCGCCACGAGAACACATCGCGTTGCTCAAATACCTGTGCCATCATTGTTTGTGCTTTTGTATTGCCAGCGCGATGAACCGCACGGGTGTATTGGTTTTCTACTTCGGCTTGCCCTGCATTGATTTGGCGAACCAACATCAATACCGATTGCATCACATCCAAGGGTTCAAAGCCTGCAATTACCACAGGGGTTTGGTATTGATGGCAACAATCAAGGTAGGCATCGCTACCGATAATGGTGCTAACATGAGAAGGCCCAAGAATGCCATCAATATCAACATCGTTTCCTGCAAGAATATGCATCATTGCAGGTGGTGTTTGAACATGATTGCAATAAACACTGAAGTTATCCAGCTTTTTAGTCGATGCCAATTGAATCGTCACTGCCGTGGGCGGGGTGGTGGTTTCAAAGCCAATAGCAAAAAAAACAACGTGTTGATGGGGGTTGTCTTCGGCTATTTTTATAGCATCCATGGGGGAATAAACCATGCGTATATCGCTGCCACGCGCTTTGGCTTTTTGCAGTGAATCGTTGTTGTTGGTCGGCACGCGCATCAAATCGGCATAACAGCAAAGGATTAAATGCTCTTGTTCCACCAGTGCAATCGCGCTATCAATACGGCTGGCTGGCAAGACACAAACAGGGCAACCTGGTCCATGAATAAACTGAATGTTTGCAGGCATAAAATCAACCACGCCAAAACGAAAAATGGCATGGGTATGTCCACCACAGAATTCCATCAGTCGATAATCTCGCGTTGATTGCACTTCTTGCCGAATGCATGCTGCCAGTGCGTCAGCGCGTGTAGCATCGCGGAAACCATCGACATATTTCATGGGGTTTGATCCAGTGTTTTCAATGCATCAAATAATTGCAATGTTTTTTCAGCTTCGATGGGGTCAAGGCGTTCAAGTGCGAAACCAACATGAATCAACACATAGTCACCCACCATCAACTCATCAAGCAGTACGATAGATACGTCTTTGTGAATGCCATCAACATCAATGGTTGCATGATCCCCGTCAATGTGAATCACTTGAGCAGGCAGCGCAAGGCACATAAACTATGATGCCTGTCTATCGACGTTACCGATGCATGACAAGGCGTGCGCTGCTTTGATCCAGTTAAGCCAATGATCCATGCCTTTGCCTTTGGTAGCAGAGAGTTGTAATATTTTAATACGCGGGTTCACCCTTTGGGCATAATCCATGCAGGCTTGCACATCAAAATCAAGGTAGGGTAACAGATCTATCTTGTTTATAATCATTATATCTGCGGCATCAAACATATTGGGGTATTTAAGCGGTTTATCCTCACCTTCAGGAGTCGATAAAATCACAACTTTATGGGCTTCACCAAGGTCAAAAGCCGCAGGGCAAACAAGATTGCCAACATTTTCAATAAACAACAGGCTTTGCTTTTTTAATGCTAAATCATTCATCGCATGACCAACCATGTGACCATCAAGGTGACAGCCTTTGCCCGTATTGATTTGTATGGCTTGTGCGCCAGTCGCACGAATCCGCTTGGCATCATGCTCGGTTTGTTGGTCGCCTTCAATCACTGCAATCGGCACATCATTGCCCAGCGCAGCAATGGTTTGGGTTAGCAGTGTTGTTTTGCCAGCCCCAGGGCTAGAAACAAGGTTGAGTGCGAGAATACCATGTTGGGCAAAATAATTACGATTGGCATCGGCATAAGTATTGTTTTTGGCAAGGATGTCTTGCTCAATACGAACCAACCGTGATTGGCTAAAGCCTGCAACATGCACGCCAGCCTCACCATGCCCATAGTCATGACTGTGGGCATGGTCATTGTTTTCATTACAGCCGCATACACTACACATGATGGTATTACCTCAATATTTTTATTCCGCATGCTATCACGGTATGGAACACTTGGCTTTTGTAAAATGGCTACTCTTGGTGTGAAAATTTACCAGTAGTTAGGCAACGCTCTGCCACAACAAACGATCAAACCCCACAGCCACCACAGCAAAGCTGCATAGCTTTATCGTATCACCATATTTTTCTTGCAGTGCAGGAATATAATGCTGCAATTGTTCACTAGCCTGTGCAAACGCCTTGCTCACAACAGGCAAGGCATGAAGCATATCATCACTCGCATTTGCCACTTCTTTCCCCGTCATGCTCGTCGCAGTAATTTTGATGAATTTAAATTCCATCAATACATCAAAAATATCATAATGGCGCATATCAGGGCGCAATATCACCATGGATATAGACAGACTCAGTTGCGACAACGACATCAGTATGCGTTAATGCCCCCAAATAGTACAACAGCGAAAGCAAGCCTATTTGATCTTGTTTATGCTCACCCATTTGACGCAGACCAAAACGTTCGGATATTTGAGGAATGGTTAACAATTGACTGTCATCTAAAGCCTTGCCAATTACCTCTGCGCCATTACTCATGCGGGCAATATAATGAATTTTATTGCGATCCATCGCCAAGTTTTCATCAAGGATGTGGCTTTTACCAAAACGGCGTGGGCGCAAGAATATTAGTTGTTGCCCTGCACGTTCGATTTTTGGGATAAGGTGTGTGCGATCAACGTAAAAAAGATTGATTTAGAACAGTAAAAATAGATCGCAATCATTTATGGGGCACAACGAAGTTTATAAGTGGCGGAGAGAGAGGGATTCGAACCCTCGATAGGTTTTAGCCTATACACCCTTAGCAGGGGCGCGCTTTCAGCCACTCAGCCATCTCTCCGTTGAGGATGATTACTTAATTCGTAACCATGAAGCGCGGCATTATGCAGTGTGTAAGCATCTTAGCAAGAAAAAAATACCATCATGTTGTAGCGTAAGAAAATTGTTATGATTTCGACAATACATTGTTATTTCATTACGCATTCACTGGAGTTTATACCATGCATGATTGTTTGCCTTTATTACAATCGGGCAAGTTTCCTGCTATTTATCGCAGTAGCTTGGACACCGTTCAAGTAAATCTTGGTTATTTATGCAATCAAACGTGTAGCCACTGTCATGTCAATGCTGGGCCTCGCCGAACAGAAATCATGAATGCTGCCACCATTGCTGATATTTTATCTTTTATGCAGCAACACGCTATTACAACGCTTGACCTTACGGGTGGCGCACCTGAAATGAACCCATTGTTTCGCTCTTTGGTGACAGATGCTCGAAAGCTAGGTGTCCATGTCATTGATCGTTGTAATTTGAGTATTCTTCTGGAATTAGGTTATGAGTGGCTGGCGGAATTTTTGGCAGAACAAGGGGTTGAGGTGGTGGCTTCATTGCCATGTTACTTGGAAGAGAATGTTGATAAACAGCGAGGCTCTGGCGTTTTTCAGGCAAGCCTTACTGGTCTGCAACGGCTCAATAGCTTGGGCTATGGAAAAAAAGATTCGGGCTTGTTGTTACAGTTGGTCTACAACCCAACAGGCGCATGTTTGCCGCCATCACAGCAATCATTGGAAGATGATTATAAACAACAATTGCATGATCGTTATGGTATTAATTTTAATCATTTGTTTACCATTACCAATGTGCCGATTAAGCGTTTTGGCAGTAGTTTAATATCTCAAGGGAAGTTTGATGATTATATGCAAACCTTAAAGCAAGCCTACCACGCAGACAATGCCGAGCGGGTGATGTGCCGCAATCTCATTAGCATTGATTGGCAGGGTTATGTTTACGATTGTGATTTTAATCAAATGCTGGGGCTTAACATAGCCAATCAAAGTACACCCGTGCATATCTCTGATTTATTGCCTACAACCTTAGAAAATCAAGCCATAGCTGTGTTGGATCATTGTTATGCTTGCGCCGCAGGGCAAGGCTCAAGTTGTGGTGGGGCGTTGTAACTAATTCTTTCATCGGCTCATGCCTAAGGTGATTACTGACTTGATTTATCATCATCCATGACTTATATTTCAAACTCATTATTGCCTTCTTAGGCTGCGGAGTGTCTATTAGCCATGTTTTCTTCTTTGTTTTCTAAATCAAAAGAAGCGATTGTTCCCCCCTTTGCCTTGCAATACCCCACACTTCCTACCATAGAGACCGATGGCTTTCGTCGTGGCATTGATAACGTGCGGGTTGATGTTAGTTTTGGTGATGCTTTAACCCGTAGCCTTCGTATTTTGTTGACCGAAACCATGAACATGGTGCTTAAACAGCACGAAGGTAAAAAACAATGGATTCAGCCACCTAAACCCCAAGGGCATTTATTGGTCAAGTTTCAAAAGGCGTATGTTCGGACGATGGAGTCCGCTATTTATCAGGCGAAAAGCGATGATAATGTCCAACTTGTTTGGCTAGCAAGACTGGGAATTTGGGCGCATACGTTTGATTATATTGATCAATATTTACAGCAAAAAGCAGACCATTTAAGGCGATTGACCATTCGCGGCGCACAAGGGCGATACGATGAAGGGAAGATGGTGGCGATTCAGGCGCAATCGACATGGTTTACCCGTCATCACCCACGTTTGCGCGATTACTTGCTTCATTTGTTATTGCAGCAAATCAGCACGGCAGAATGGGGTAAGGTGAGCAAACTTAGTGATGCTATCCTTAATGTGATGGAACGTGATTTCATCAAAGTTATTTTGGACAACCCTGTCTTTAAGGCAGGCAAACCCGATGATAGTTGGATGCTGGTACAATCGTACATGCTGCCACCCAATATTGATGGCGCGGCTAATCGTGAAAGCATTGCATTGATCAACCAATGTTTATCTAGCATGTTTACCAGTATTGACGTGAGCGATGATCATAGTATTGCATTCACCAGTGATAATCTCCCCGATATAGCAACGACGTTTTTCCCCTTGCTGAAAGAATCTTCTATTACGTTAAGTTGGCAAGATGTACCAACCAATATTGCGCAATTGTTTTTGCCAAAAGGCAAAACAGAGATGTATGGTATACTTCGCCTATTAAGCGATGATCAAGAAAAGGAACAACTACAGCACGATAATGCAATGCGTACAGCAAGCAAAGAATTGTTGCTTGATACCTTAAAAAAAGAAAATCTACTCCCTGCGATCAAAGCCAGTTTTAAAGCAGTAACGGGTTATCAAGCCATTTCAGGTGTGTTGACCCATCGTCAGGTCTATGAATACTACCTTGGTGGTGTACCGCAACGAGCGATTCGCAATAAAATTAAAAGCATGGGCAAGGTGTTGGGTGCGAATCCCGATGATTTGTTTAAGGCTCTGGATCAAGTCGTTGACCCTGATGAAAGCGGTGATTCGCTCGCCTTTCGTTTTTTAAGTACCTTGGTTCGTTACCGCCACGATTTGAAAGTGTCCTTATGGATGCATAAGCATTTATCACGCATCCATGTGTTGGCAGGTGATGATGACCATCGTTTGTCACAAGCCAATAGTGTATTGTATTATTTCTCATCAGATGAAGAAGATGAAGAAGACAATGGTAGTATTGTTGGGCATGCGATTATTAAGGCCGATGTGCGTGGTTCGGTGGGGATTACCCAGAGCCTGCGTGATAAAGGTTTAAACCCTGCCACCCATTTTAGCCGCACGTTTTTTGATCCTATTTCTGATTTGCTGCCCAGTTATGGTGCAGAAAAAGTATTTGTCGAAGGCGATGCCATCATTTTAAGCCTGATGGAATACAGCAATGAAAAAGAACACATGGCAGTTGCCCGCGCCTGCGGTTTATCGCGTGAGATTTTGCGCATTGTTGAAGTGAATAACGAAGAAAACAAACGCAATGAACTGCCCGTGTTAGAACTTGGCATCGGTGTGGTCTATTTAACTGAAGCCCCAGCCTTTTTGTTTGATGGCGACCATAAAATCACTATTTCTCCTGCGATTGGGCGTTCCGACCGTTTGTCGTCTTGTTCCAAAGTAGTGCGCCCTGTCTTAGAGAAAGCCAAAGATCATGATCCGTTACGGCATAATGATGTTTTTGCGATTTCTGAAGATGGCGAATCAAAAAACGATAAAGGGGAAGTCCACCTTCGCTACAATGTTGATGGTATTGATTTAGACCCCCCTGCATTCATGAAGTTGCTCAAAGAGATTAGTCTGAAGCCTGTTGATCTTCGACTGTTTGCTGGCAAAGGCAAAGAACGGTATCACCTTGGGCGATACAAAGATAGTAAAGGTTATTTGCGATTCCTTGCTGTCAGGCAAGGCAGGGTTCGTTTGTGGGATGCGGAGCAATCAAAGCGTAAAGTCTTACCCAAGCAGTATTATTTTGAAGTCGTTGCTGACCAAAACCGCCTCAGCGAGTTAGAAAGTCAGTTAATGCCTGTTGGCAATAAGCGTTAAGCGAGAACTAATCATCATGGATCGTGTATTAATTGAAGGAATGACCGTGAAAACGGTGATTGGCATTTATGACTGGGAACGTGAAATCAAGCAGACCGTGCGCCTAGACCTTGAAATGGCTTGGGATATTACTGCTGCTGGCAAGTCTGATAACATTGACGACACCTTAGATTACAAAAGTGTTGCCAAGCGTTTGGAGGCTTTTGTGTTGGCTTCTGAATTTGGATTGATTGAGGCATTGGCAGAACACTGTGCTGATATTGTACTGCATGAATTTTCTGTGCCTTGGCTGCGGTTGAAACTTTCTAAACCGGGGGCTGTGAGCGGTAGCGAAAATGTTGCAGTACTGATCGAGCGTGGCAGTCTAGTGTAATGGCACAGGTTTTATTGGGGCTTGGTTCAAACATTCAACCCGAATACCACTTGAAGCAAGCAGTGAACACCCTGACTTGTGTTTTTTCACCCATTTCGTTTGCTGCGGTGTACCATTCTAAGGCTGTTGGCATGGAAGGTGAGGATTTTTTGAATAGCTGTTGTTTGTTTTATACCGCATTGCCCTTGCATCATCTTCGTCAGCAATTAAAAACGATAGAAGACGCGCACGGGCGTGATCGCATCCAAGGCTCGTGGCAACCCAGAACCTTGGATTTGGATGTATTGATGTATGATGGTGTGGTCATCGATGATGATATCTACCGTCATGCTCATGTCTTTGTTCCTGCCAGTGAGCTGGTAACGATTAAGCTTCCCCACGATACCGATAAATTAACCACAAAAATTTCACTGATGCTTTCGTCTTCGCCCTAACTCGCGTAGCTTTCCGTCATCGGAGGATTACATGTTTCATGGCGTTATGACCGCATTGGTCACCCCCTTTTATCAAGCTCAGAATGGTCGCTTATTGATTGATGAAGATCGTCATTTTGCGCACCTTGAACGTCAAATTGCAGCAGGCATAGATGCTTTGGTGGTCGCAGGTACGACAGGCGAAGCGGCGACGCTAAGCATGGCAGAGCATAAGCATTTGATTGCCATCAGCGTTGACTATATCAATGGACGAGTGGCAACGATTGCTGGCACTGGCAGCAACAACACCGAAGAATCGATTGAGCTAACCCGTGCCGCTAAAGATGCAGGCGCGGATGCGGCATTGGTGATTACCCCTTATTACAATAAACCGACCCAAGAAGGTTTGATTGCCCATTACCGCTGTATTCATGACGCGGTGCATATTCCGTTGATTCTTTACAATGTACCGGGGCGCACGCAAGCGGATTTATTGCCAGAGACTGTGGCGACGTTGGCAGAACTAGCCAATGTTGTCGGGATTAAAGATGCCACTGCCGATATGGGGCGTTTAACCCAAACGATGAATGTGTGTCGGGCTGATATGGAGTTTTATTCAGGTGATGATGCCAGCGTACTCCCCTTTATGGCGATTGGTGGGCGTGGTGTTATTTCAGTCGTTTCCAATATTGCACCCAAAACCATGGGGCGATTGGTGCGTTGCATCCATGATGGTGATCTAGTAGGCGCAAGAGCAGCGCACATGGCATTGCAACCCTTGTCGGATCTTATATTTTGCCAAAGCAACCCGATACCAGTGAAAGCAGCATGTCATTTGTTAGGCTGGATGGATAATAGCTTTCGCCTACCCCTCACCCCCATGATGGGCGATCAATTAAACCATTTTAAACGCGCTATAGAAGCCATCGCATTGGATGATGATGCATAACATCAGTTCATAAGAAAGGCATACAAACTTTTTTAAACAGTAGGAGGGAATGAAGTGAAAAGCAATACAATCAAGCATATCATGAGTACAGAAGTGATCACGGCTTCGCCAAACTGTTTATTAAAAAAAGCCGTTGTGACCATGCAGCGCCAACATGTTGTTTTTCTTGTGGTTACTTTAGATAATAAACCCATCGGTATTGTTACCGAGCGCGATATTGTACGCTTTGCTGGCGAGCATATTGACCCTGATCAAGTTGCCGTTAAACATGTCATGTCAGCACCTATTATCGTAGTCGCTGAAAGCGCGACATTATTCACTGCTTATCAGCTACTTAGCGAACATAAAGTTAATCATATTATTGTCATTAAAGATAATGGGTATTTGGTAGGGGCATTAACCCGAACCCATATTTTAGGTGGGCTTAGCATTGAGCATTTCACCGAACTAAAACAGATTGAAGATGTGATGACCCAGCAGGTATCACCTTTACATGGTAGCAGCACCGTGGATGAAGGCTTAATGGTGATGAATCAGCAAGGCAGCAGTTGTGTTGTTATCATGCAACATGAACAAGCCATTGGTATTGTCACTGAGCAAGATATTATGCAACTCTATGCACAGGGCATTAAAAAAGATGCATTGCTGAAACAAATCATGAGCCACCCTGTCTATACCATTGATCAACACATGTTTATTCCCGAAGCGCGTGCCATCATGCAAGAAAAAAAGTTTCGTCATTTGGTGGTGGTTGATCATCAAGGGAAGATGAAGGGGTTAATCAGTCAATCTAATATCGAACACCGCATCGAGGCTTCTTACCTTGCCTTTTTACAAGCCTTAGTTAAACAACAAAGTACAAAAAAAGATACATGTGATCAATTCCTTATATTATTTGCAGAAAATCCTAATGCTGTATTTAATCATCATCTTGATGGAACGATCATTTCCATAAACCCTGCATGCATTGCTTTAACGGGTTTTTCTGAAAAAGAATTGATTGTACAGCAAGCCGATATTTTTATTCATCCTGATGATATTTATTGTGCCAAAGAAAGTTTTAAAAAAGCGATCGAAGGGAAAAGTGGTCATGCTGAATTTCGTGTGTTGCGACCATCAGGTGAGGTGATTCATGTGTTTAACAGCTATCACCCGATTTACGTTGACCATCAATTGCATCATATTTTTAGTATCATGCACGATATTACAGCACAAAAGAAAGCCCAACAACAAGTACGAAAAGCCAAAGAAAAAGCACATTTGTTGGCAGTTGCAGTGGAGCAAGCGGGGGACTCTGTCACCATCACTGATGCAACGGGCGCAATTAAGTTTGTGAATGCAGCATTTTCACGCATCACGGGCTACAGTGCAGAAGAAGCCTTAGGCAATAAGCCTTCCATTTTAAAAAGTGGTGAACAAGATGCCACATTCTACCGTGAGATGTGGCAGACGATCACACAAGGAAAGACTTGGCATTCACGGCTGGTTGATCGCCGTAAAAACGGTCAATTTTTTCCTGCGGAATTGACCATCTCGCCAGTGAAAAATGATCAGGGTACGATTACGCACTTTATTGGCATCAAACGTGACTTGACCGAGCGCGAGGCCTTGGACAGTCGTTTTCGTCAAGCACAAAAAATGGAGGCTATCGGTACTTTGGTGGGCGGCATTGCCCACGATTTTAATAATATGCTGGCTGGTATTACAGGAAATTTGTATTTGGCACGCTATCAGTTACATGAACCATCAGAAGTCGTCGAGTATTTAGATAATATTGAGACATTATCCTTTCGTGCTGCTGATATGATTCAGCAATTGCTTACCTTTGCCCGAAAAAGCACCGTAGCGATGAAAAAAACCTTGCTGACATCGTTGCTCAAAGAATCGTTTAAATTGGTTAAAACATCCGTGCCTGCTAACATTCAATTACAACAACGTATTTGCCGTGATATGTTGTATGTTCATGGTGATGTTACCCAGATTCATCAAATGTTGATGAATTTAATCAATAATGCCCGTGATGCCGTTGAAGATAGTTCTAACCCGACCATTACCATTACCTTAACATCTTGCTATTTAGATGAAAAATCGGCAAAAAAGAAACATGGTCTTCGTCAAGGGCATTACGCCCAAGTAAGCGTTCAAGATAATGGCAGTGGCATTGATGACAAACACCTAGAGCACCTTTTTGAACCGTTTTTTACCACCAAAGAGCAGGGCAAAGGCACAGGGCTTGGCTTATCAATGGTGTTTGGCGCAATCACATCGCATCAAGGCATGATGGAAGTAGAAAGCACCGTTGGTAAAGGTACGACCTTTCATTTGTATTTTCCATTATTAACACCAGAGCCAGTAGCAACAGTTGAGACGACAAGAGAGCGTAGTTGTAAAGGGAATCATGAATGCATTTTGCTGGTTGATGATGAAGAAAGCCTACGAAAAACCACCGCAACAGTATTAAAATCGTTGCATTATCAAGTCGTGGAAGCCAAAGATGGTATTGAGGCTTTGAGCTTGTTAAAGCAGCATGCAACCATTGATTTGATTCTATCGGATGTGGTGATGCCGCGTTGTGGCGGTGTGGAATTAGGAAAAAGCATTCGAGCCATGGGTAATAATACGCCGATTATTCTCATGACAGGGTATGACACCAGCCATCTTGTAAGCCATCAAGATGCACCGATAGATAACTGCACAGTGCTGTCCAAGCCGATGCCTTTTGAGTTGTTGAGCCAACATATTAAAAAAACACTGGATGAAAAATCATGAATTGTCATGGCTTTGATTATGGGAGTTATGGGAGTTACAACTCTTTTCAGTGTGACGTATTTATGAAAGGTATTATTTTGGCTGGCGGCTCGGGCACACGCTTACACCCACTAACCTTGGCAGTAAGCAAGCAGCTGATGCCAGTATACGATAAACCAATGATTTATTACCCACTTTCAACATTGATGCTGGCAGGTATCCGTGAAATTCTTTTGATCTCAACACCATATGATTTGCCGCATTTTAAGCATTTTCTTGGTGATGGCTCGCAATCGGGGATTCAGCTTTCTTATGCAGAACAGCCTAAACCTGATGGTTTGGCACAAGCCTTTACGATTGGCAGAGACTTTATTGGCGATGACTGTTGCTGCCTGATTTTAGGCGATAATATTTTTTATGGGCATGGTTTGGTTGCACAGTTGCAAAGAGCCGCTGCATCTAAATGTGGTGCAACGGTGTTTGCGTATCATGTGACGGATCCAGAGCGTTATGGCGTGGTGGATTTTGATGGCAATGGCAAAGCTTTGTCCATTGAAGAAAAACCCAGTGCTCCTAAATCAAACTATGCTGTGACTGGCTTGTATTTTTATGATAACAAAGTCGTTGATATTGCAGCTAACATGAAGCCATCGGCGCGTGGAGAGCTGGAAATTACCGATATAAACCGAGAATACTTGGAATCAGGGGAGCTTCGCATTGAATATCTTGGGCGCGGAGCTGCATGGCTGGATACAGGAACCCATGATTCGCTGTTGGAAGCCGCGAAATTTGTGGAGATTCTTGAAAAGCGTCAAGGTCTGAAAATTTCGTGTCCCGAAGAGATTGCTTGGGATATGAATTATATTGATGATGAGCAGTTAGCGGCATTGGCAGATCCGTTAAAGAAAAATGGTTATGGCAAGTATCTCTTGAGCCGTTTGAAAGAAGGTAAATAATGCAGATTGTTAAGACAGCTATTCCAGAGGTACTTCTGATCAAGCCTAAGGTGTTTGGCGATGCGCGCGGTTTCTTTTTGGAAACCTATAATAAAGAGCGATATATGGCAGCAGGCTTTCCTGATGTGGACTTTGTACAAGATAATCATTCCCGTTCAAGTAAGGGTGTGTTGCGTGGCTTGCATTTTCAACTAAACCACCCGCAAGGTAAATTGGTGCAGGTGGCAACAGGCTCCGTGTTTGATGTAGCCGTGGATGTTCGTGTGGGATCCCCTACCTTTGGACAATGCTACGGTTGTGTATTGAGTGATGAAAATCATCATCAGCTTTGGATTCCGCCCAAGTTCGCGCATGGTTTTTGTGTGTTGTCGGATACAGCTGACTTTGTCTATAAGTGTACTGATTATTATCGCCCCGAAGATGAGGGTGGTTTGTTGTGGAGTGATCCTGAAGTTGGTATCGACTGGCCAATTGAATCGCCACTGTTGTCTAAGAAAGATAAAGTGTATGCATGCTTATCCGAAATAGATACAGCATTGTTACCGAAATATTAAGATGAAAGTATTGATTACAGGTTGTTATGGACAGCTTGGCACGGAGCTCATGAAGCTAGCTAAAACATATGGCTGTGAAGCTGCAGGTTTTGATCGTGATACTTTGGATATTACCCATCAAAAATCAGTAGAAAAGATGATTGAACAGCATGAGCCCGACGCAGTGATGAATGCGGCTGCCTATACAGCGGTAGATCAAGCGGAGGAGGATACTGAAGTAGCATGGGCGGTGAATGCGACGGCGGTGGGTTATTTGGCAGACGCATGTGCCAAACATAGTATTCCTTTGGTTCATATTTCCACGGATTATGTGTTTGATGGCAGCAAGCAGGGTGAATACCGTGAAGAAGATACAGTGTCGCCATTGGGCGTATATGGCGAGAGTAAACTTGCAGGTGAAGAAGCTGTGCGTAAGTTGTGCGACAGTCATTATATTTTACGGACTAGCTGGGTGTTTTCATCACATGGAAATAACTTTGTAAAAACCATGTTGCGTTTGGGAAAAGAACGTGAAGATCTTGGCGTGGTTGCAGATCAATTTGGCAAACCAACATCTGCGCAAGAAATTGCGCGTGTTATTTATGAATTGTTAAGTAGTCAAAAGCATGCTTGGGGAACGTATCATCTCGCTCAACCTGATGCGATTTCTTGGCATGGCTTTGCGCAGAGAATTTTTAAGGAAGCAGCAAGGCAAGATGTGGATTTAAGCTTGAAAACACTCAATGCGATAGACACAGTTGATTATCCAACACCAGCCAAACGTCCACAAAATTCAGCATTGGATTGCACAAAACTAGAAGAAACATTTGGGCTAAAAATGAAGCCTTGGCAAGAATCATTATCTGAAGTAATCAAGGAATTAAAAGATGTCTAATTTTACACCCAAGCATATTCTAGTTACAGGTGGCGCGGGCTTTATTGGCTGTAATTATGTACGTTATATGCTGGAAACAGATAAGCAAGTTAAAATCATCAACCTAGATGCACTCACCTATGCAGGTTCTCTGGATAACCTCAAAGGTTTACCAAGTAAATCACGCCATACCTTTGTGCAAGGGGATATTTGTGATCGCGAACTGATTGATAAGCTTATGAGCAGGCATGACATTGATACTGTGGTACATTTCGCGGCAGAAAGTCATGTGGATAACTCTATTTCAGGTCCCGAAATTTTCGTAAAGACCAATGTGATGGGTACATTTACCTTGTTAAACTCAGCACGGCAATATTGGCAGGGTGAAAAAAACTGGGGCAAGAATGAATGCCGATTCCATCATATTTCGACTGATGAAGTTTATGGTACATTAGAGGCAGATGATCCTGCCTTTAGCGAGACGACGCCTTATGCACCCAATTCCCCATACTCAGCTTCCAAAGCAGGATCAGACCATCTGGTGCGGGCTTATTTTCATACGTATGGTTTACCTGTGACCACGACCAATTGCTCCAACAACTATGGTCCTTTCCAGCATGGTGAGAAATTTATACCTACGGTGATTTGTAAGTGTTTAGCGCAAGAGCTAATTCCAGTATATGGTGATGGCTCAAACATTCGTGACTGGCTTTATGTGACTGATCATTGTTCAGGTATTGACGCTGTGGTGCGTCGTGGTGCATTAGGAGAAGTGTATAATATCGGCGGTATCAATGAGTGGGCAAACATTGATATTTGTCGTTTGATTTGTCAGCTCATGGATGAGCATAAACCAGAGCATGCACCGCATGAAAAGCTGATGGCCTTTGTGCAAGATAGGGCTGGACATGATTGGCGTTATGCGATTGATGCGACTAAAATGAATGATAAGTTAGATTGGAAGCCTGCTGAAACGTTTGAAACAGGAATTAGAAAAACTGTCGAATGGTATTTAAACATATAATGCAAAATTTTTCTACGTCACCGATAGCGATGCTTCAAAGCTTGATAAAGAACAGATCGCTTATCTATCAAATGAGTAAACGGGAAGTCATTGGTCGTTATAAAGGCTCGGCAATGGGTTTGTTGTGGTCATTTTTTAATCCTGTCTTGATGCTGATTGTTTATACGTTTGTGTTTAGCATGATTTTTAAGGCTCGCTGGCCTGGTGTGACGAATAATTTAGAGTTTGCAGGGATTTTATTTGCAGGGCTGATTGTTTATTCGCTATTTTCTGAATGTGTATCAAGAGCACCTAATTTAATTTTAAGCAATGTGAATTATGTGAAAAAGGTTGTTTTTCCGTTGGATATATTGCCATGGATAGCGATGGGTTCTAGTTTGTTTCATGCGGTGATTAGCATCGTTGTTTTGCTTGGGTTTATGCTGGCATTGAGTGGAAGCTTACATTGGACGATTGTGTTCTTTCCAATCATTGTGTTGCCACTATTGTTATTAACCATGGGTATTTCATGGGTTCTTGCTTCGTTGGGAACATATATTCGTGATATTGGGCAAGGTATTGGTATTGTGGTGATGGCAATGATGTTTTTAAGCCCTATATTCTATCCAGCTACAGCTTTCCCTGAATCCTATCGTATATTCTTTTATTTAAATCCACTTACCTTTATGATTGAACAATCAAGAGAAGTGTTACTGTGGGGGCATATGCCGAACTGGGAAGGGTTAGGGATTTATTTTATAGTGAGTTTATTTGTGGCGTGGCTAGGCTTTGCATGGTTTCAGAAGACACGCAGAGGGTTTGCCGATGTTTTATAAGAACTGGAGAACCACGGATGAGGTCAAGGCGAATGCCGATGCACGGAATGACTTGCTCGAAGTGCGCCGAATTGTTCTGGAGTATCTAAAGCCTTGGCGGGTCAAGGTCTACCTGTTTGGATCGCAGGTAAGGGGGGATGCCAGTGAACTTTCCGATATTGATATTGCGCTGCTGCCCGAAAGT
>CAYWFG010000017.1:43671-49261 GCA_964458185.1 uncultured Zetaproteobacteria bacterium | reverse complement strand
CGCTATCGCTGCTTTTTTAACAGGGGCAACATCCATTGATGCGGTCAGTGGTAATATAATTCCAACGCACAATGCCCCTGCCAACTTTGCGCTAGGCAGTACAACGGTGGTCTTTTCTGCCATGGATGGGCAAGGCAATATGGGGACTGCAACAGCCACGGTGACGGTGGTTTATCAAAATGTTGCGCCAGTGATTACCCTGCCTGCTGATCCGTATGCCATAAATGTGCTGGAGGATAACTACGCCTACGTCACGGCGACTGCTACCGATGCCAATAGTGATGCCTTGAGTTGGGATATTTACTCGGCTGCATCCAGCGGCACGGCAAATGTTGATGCCTTTGGCAATATCAGCTACATCGGCAATCTAAATTACAATGGCGTAGATACCTTCATTGTCCGTGTATCTGACCCATATGGGGCAAATGCATTGTTGAGTGTGAACGTTACCGTTACGCCCGTGAATGATGCGCCAGTGGCAAATGCAGGATCAGGATCTGGCAGTGCGCTTTTGTTCGATGGTGTGAATGATTACGTTCAACCTGGTAGTGCTGTAGCCATTGGAAATGCTACAAATAACTTCTCCATTGAAGCATGGGTAAATCCCACCAGCACACAGACCATCACGACTGAAACGGCAACAGGAAACTTTACTTCTTCTGCACCATACCGTTTTATTATATCACCACCACATGGTGATTTGAATTGGCCAGCAACCAACTCTGCTGGTATTGGTATATCTGTGGGAACCAACGGTGTTTCTGTTTTTGAACATGCTGTAAGCCACTATCCATCTGTTCTTGTATGGTCTGGTTCGATTGCTGGCTGGACGCATATCGCGGTGGTTTATTCCAACAAAACACCGCGCCTTTATATCAATGGAACACTTGTCCATACTGGGTTGTTAAGTACGAAAACACTGGTTCGTCCTGGTCCATATGGCAACGCCTATGGCATTGGTGGTAAGCAGTATGGTGTTTACAGCGGTGAACTGGATGATTTGCGCATCTTCAACTATACACGTAATCAAACACAAATTCAGCGAGACATGTATGCCTCATTTATCGGCAATGAGATCGGGCTAGTCGGTTACTGGAACTTTAACGAAGGCACAGGCAACACAGCGGGTGATAGCACGATCAATGCGAACCAAGGATTGCTAGGCAATGGCGTGACAACGCAAATGCCACAATGGATTACCAGTGGTGCGCCCATTGCAAATAATACATATACCATTGCTGAAGATACCCATGCCACTATTACCTTAGGTGGTACGGATGTTGATGGCAATCTATTAACGGCAAGAATAAGTACCTTGCCAGCACTTGGCGCACTCTATCAAACGGTGGACGGCTATACCCTAGGGACAGCGATTATTGCGCCAAATACTGTGGTAAGCGATGTGTATAGCCGTGTGATTTTCGTACCTGTACTCAATGGTAACGGCACGCCTTACACCACCCTCAATTATGTAGTGAATGATGGGCTATTAAACTCTGCACCTGCCACTGTGACCATCAATGTAACCCCTGTGAACAATGCACCTGTGATCACCAGCCCAACCATGCCGCATGCATTGACCGTCGCCGAAGATAGCTATGCTAACTTTAGTGGGATTGCATCTGATATTGATGGTGATGTGTTGACTTGGGATATGTACAGCACGGCAGCCAATGGTTCGGCTTTGGTGGATGGCTACGGGAATATCAGCTACATCGGCAACTTGAATTATAATGGTGCGGATGCGTTTGTTGTTCGGGTGTCTGATCCTTATGGTGCAAATGCGCTGCTGAATGTAAATGTCACGGTTACGCCAGTGAATGATATACCAATAGCTGGCGCATCACAGGATATGTATGCTTTGAGCTTTGATGGTGTCAATGATATTGTCGTGGTTGCCGAATCCACACAGCTAACCACAACCAGCAACTCCTTTACCATGGAGATGTGGGCGAACCCAACCGCTACACATTCGTTGATTAATCAATCGACAACAGGTCTAGGAGGCAGCAGTGGTCAACGTTATGCGCTTAGTCCGACCTTTCACAATGCGCCAAATGCGGGGGCAGGCATTTCGGTGGGAACCAATGGTGTACAGGTATTTGAACATTCCGTTAATTACCTTCCTGCATTGTTATCATGGCAGGGAAGTATTAACGGTTGGACACATATTGCAGTTGTGTACAACAATAAAACACCAAGCCTTTACATTAATGGTACGTTGGTACTCACGGGGCTAACCAGTTTAAGAAGCAATGTTTTCCCTAGTTTTGAAAGCAATCTGGGAATCTATGGTCTGTATGCAGGTCAACTTGATGAGGCGCGAATTTGGAGCCGTGCTTTAACGCAAGCAGAGATTCAAGCCAATATGAATAAAGCTCTGCTTGGCAATGAGACCTCTCTTGTCGCCTACTGGCGTTTTGCAGAGGGCGTGGGTGCGTCAACTTTTGGTAGCACGATGAATCCAAGTAATGGCTTGTTGGGTAATGGTGTTGTAGCAGAAATGCCTGCTTGGGTTGCCAGTGGTGCGACGATCACCAGCAATACCTATACTATTGCTGAAGATTCCTATGCTACGGTTACATTGGGTGGAATCGATATAGATGGTAATCTGCTAACTGCCAAGATTAGCATTTTGCCAACAATTGGTACATTGTATCAAACAGTAGATGGTTACACCCTTGGCGCAGCCATTACAACAATCAACACAGTCATTTCCGACATTTACAGCCGTGTGATTTTCGTACCAGCACTTAATGGCAACGGCACACCTTACACCACCTTTGATTATGTGGTAAATGACGGCTTAGTAGATTCTGTACCTGCCACTGTGACCATCAATGTCACCCCTGTGAACAATGCACCTGTGATTACTTCGCCTGCAAACCCTCATGCACTTATTGTAGCTGAAGATAGCTATGCCAGTATTGTTGCTCTTGCCAGTGATGTTGATGGCGACCCTTTAACGTGGGATATGTACTCGGTTGCTGCAAATGGAACAGCCATCGTCGATGTGTATGGTAATGTCAGTTATATCGGTCATGTAAATTATAATGGCGGAGATGCGTTTATCGTGCGGGTGTCTGACCCCTATGGTGCAAGCGCGTTGTTGAATGTGAATGTTACGGTTACGCCAGTGAATGATGCCCCCGTAATCTTATCCCCTGCGGATAACTACACAGCAGTGAATAATATCGGAGTTCACACCTTTATCCCTGTTGCTGCTTCTGATCCTGATGGTGATACGTGGTCAGTACAAATCCTTGCCGCACCAACCGATGGTTATGCTGTGGTGACAGGCGCAGGCATTGATTATTATGGTGCGACTGCGATAGCTACCCAACAGTTTACCTTTAATGTGGTTGATGTGTACGGCTTACCCTCTTCTATTGTTGGGCAAACGGTGTTTATTAATGTTCAAGGCGCGGGCAATAACCCACCCGTCATTACCGCTCCTGTTAATCATACCATTAACCCTGCGGCAGCTTATGCCTTAAATGTTACGCAAGATAATTACGCTAATTTCGCCTTGAATGTCACCGACCCTGATGTGGGGGATACGGCTGTGTTTGATTTTTATGCGATCCCCTTTAATGGTACGGCTTCGGTGGATTTTTATGGTGTGGTGAATTACACCCCGAATGCTGGTTATATAGGCACTGATAACTTTACCCTTCGTGTTACGGATTCGACAGGATTGAGTGATCTGTTGTTGGTGAATGTTACGGTAACTGTTGCCAATACTGCACCTGTGGCAGGTGTGAATCTGGGTGAGATGGCACTGCAATTTGATGGCATCGATGATTATGCACAGGTGGCAGATAATGCAGGGCTTGATCTGTATCAGAACTTCACACTTTCAGCCTGGGTCAAGGTTAATGCATTAAACCCCATTGCCAATCAACAAATTCTTTGGAAAGGTGATGCAGTGGGTACAGTGAACTCTTCGCCATACCTGCTTGAGTTTACCACAACCAATAAGCTTCAGTTTACTATTCGTCAGAGTAGTGCTGTTTCTATATCCGCATCCATGTCTACAGGTATCAGCTTGCAGGCGAATCGTTGGTATCATGTGGCTGTGGTAAGTGCCAGCAATATTAACAATATGACACTCTATATTGATGGTGTCTACGAATCCGCTGCCTCCATGAATGGTGTGGCAATGTTTAACTCTGCCAACGCCTTGCGCATAGGTGGTTCAGGCGCGGTGAACGGCAGCTTTAATGGTTCGATTGATGAAGTTCAAATATGGACGGGGGCGCGTACGCAGGCACAAATTCAATCCGATATGTATGCAGGTGTTACAGGGGCTGAAGCAGGTTTAAACGGCTACTGGACGTTCAATGAAGGTGGTGGCAACACAGCTTTTGATAAAACGGCTAATAACAATGATGCTACGTTGGCAGTAGCTCCAGCGACTCCGCTTTGGGTAGCCTCTGGCGCACCCATGCTACAAGCACCTGCCCGTGTGGATATGTTTAAAGACAGTTATGCCACGCTCTGGTTGGGTGGTTCTGATGCAGAAGGTGACGCGCTCAGCTTCACTGTAGGTGTATTGCCCATCAATGGCTCATTGGCGCAAACAGTGGATGGTGTTAGCCCCACAGCAGTGATGACTGCGGGCAATGCTTTGGTGGCTGATGGCTATGGCCGTGTAATTTTCATGCCAGTGACGGCAGCAGTGGGTGCGCCGTACACCAGCTTTGATTTCTACGCTTCTGATCCGTATGCGTCCTCGGCATCGGCCAATGTCACCATCAACGTGTTCGATCCGTATGCTGATGATGATCTGGATGGATTAACGAACGCGCAAGAAATGAACATCTACGGCACAGATCCACTGAATGTAGATACCGACGGCGATGGTTTTAGCGATGGCTTTGAGGTGAGCAGCGGCAGCAATCCATTAATCGGTGCAAGTGTTCCAACTGCACCAATCATCTCAACACCAACCAGCCCTCACAGCTTGATTGTCGCTGAAGATGTGTATGCCAACTTGACAGCAACAGCATCTGATCCCAACGGCGATCCACTTACTTGGGATATTTATACGGCGGCAAGCAATGGTACGGCAACGGTCGATGCCTATGGCAATATCAATTATATCAGCAATTTAAATTATAATGGCAGTGATTTGTTTACTGTACGTGTATCAGACCCATATACAAATTCAGACTTTGTTGATGTGTATGTAACGGTGACTCCAGTGAATGATAGTCCTGTGATTAGTTCTCCTACAAATGACCCTTATACATTAAATGGATATATTGATAGTTATACAAATTTGGTTGTGGTTGCCACTGATGCCGATGGAGATACGTTGACATGGGATATCTATACTGTGGCGACAAATGGAACCGTAACGGTAGATGCCTATGGCAATGTAACCTATATTCCCAACGTTAATTTTGCAGGAGTGGACGCATTTGATGTTCGTGTTTCTGATCCCTATGCAGCTACGGCGTTACGGCACATCAATGTCAGCGTGATGCCTAATGTCGTAACGTTGACAGGTGGTTTGCTGGATTATTATGCTGTTTCAGACAGCAACGTATGGCAGCATGGAGTGCCAAGTGGTAATGCTGCGACG